>NZ_AKJE01000012.1 GCF_000282495.1 Pseudomonas sp. GM79 | reverse complement strand
CGCAGCCTTGTGCAGCTTGCGCAAATGTTCGCCAACCTGCTTCAGGTTGGCTTCGTTGGCGGCCATTTCGGCGGCACGACTCGGCTCGAGCAACGCTCTCACTTCCTTGTCGAGATCCCCGGTCAGCGCTTGCAGCTGCTTCTGGCGCAGGTTGCTTTCCGACTCCAGGCGCGTCCACTCGTTCGCTTGCGGCAAACCATAACCACCGGTGCCGAGCAGTTCGGCCGGACGGCTGAGGAAGCCGCTGTTGGCGAGAATCTCCTGCAAGGTCGCATTGGCCTTATCCATGCCGCCATTCTTCAATTCCCGAGCACCCAGATAACGTTGCTTCACTTCGTCCTGGGCCAGCACCATCTGCTGACGGAAACTGGCCTGCTCCAGCAGCAGTAACGCCGCACTGGTGCGCAAATCAGCCTGATCAATCCATTTGCGGCGCTCTTCAGCCTTCAAGGACAGCCAGTCCTCGACCTTGTCCTGCTTGATCGGTAAATGCTTTTTCAGCACTTCGAACATCGCTTGATAACGCTCGCGAAAGGAGTCGAAGCGATAGCCCAGGCGCAGTGCTTCGCGAGGATCATCCAACACGCTGGTGTCTGCCAATCCGCGGCCCTTGAGTACTTCCAGCAAACCGTTGGGCATGATGCTATCGAGGCCGACCAGTTGCGTATTGTTGGTGCTGCTGCGCAGTAATTTCAGGCCTTCTACTGCGCAGTTGTTGGACAGGAAAAAATAGTTGCCGTCGTAACTCCAGTGCATCTCCGCGGCGTGTTCCACCACGTCTTCGACCTCGCTGTGCGACAGGTTCAGCGGCACCGATGCCAGGCTGCGCAGTTCGGTCTTGGTGTATTCGTCGATCACCTGGGCCAGCGGCAAGACAAACAGGCGCGATGGGTATTTACCCACCAGCCCATCCCAGCTCGACAGCTGTAAGTCACCGACGAAGGCGCGGTAGGACAGCACCAGATGCTGATCCAGATCCAGTCGACAATCCGGCCCGCGAGGCCGACCCGGTGCGCAGATCACCAGTCGCAGCATGCTGTGACCCCAGCGGCTGACCCAGTTCTGGTTGGCTTCTGCCAGTAGATAGTCAACCGCGTAAACCCGCTCCGGATCGACCTGACCCAGAGGCTGCTTGGCGAAGTCGTTACCCGCATTGAGAAAGGCAAATGATTGGGCGCACGTATCTTTTGCAGCAGGAGCCCAGCCGAAATGTTCTTTGTAGTAGCGATACAGCGCAGGACGACGGCAGGCATAGCTTGGGTCGAGAAGGAAGTACTCCATATTGACCGCGACGAACTCCTTCGGGCTGCTCGTCTCGTAGATGTCCGGGCTGCGGGCAATCTGCCGGTTGTGCTGTTCGCGCTCGCCGCGCCGACCGACGTATTGCGGCCAGCCGGCCAAATCCAGCAGACGAGGGTCATCGCTGAGGGTCCAGCGTCTCTCCGTCTGCCCACGGCATTGATCGGGGATGCCGATCAGCCCGGAGCTGCTGTTACGTTGTGTGCAACGCTGGATCAGTGTGCGCTCGGCGGCTGGCCACAGGCGCGCACGGTCATAAATGTGGGTGAGTTCGTGCAACACCGTGGCGAGCATTTCCCGGCGCACGCTACCGTGGGGACGATACGTTTTTTGGGTCGCGGCGCTGCCGTTGGTGAGGCTGGCGAGCAGATTGCGATTAAGGTCCAGCTCTGACACCAGCGACGCCTGACCGTAGGCATCGCTCGGCATGTCGTCGGTCCAGCCGACATCAATGCGCCGGTCCAGTTGCTCGATGAAGCGCGGCGGTAACGCCTGCATGGCTTCATCAAGCAGCGCCTGACTGGCCTGCTGTTGCGCGGGGCTCAGACCGTCGGTCTTGAGTCGTAGTTGCAGGCTGGCCTGAGCTGTGTTGCCAAGCAGCAACACAACCCCGGCCAGCAGCCAGGCGCCGAGTGACTTCACAGTGCGAGAATGGCTTCGGCGAGAACCTGATCACTGGCGTCGCGGGCTTCCGGTACGCGAGTGCGCAAGGTGTCGAAGGCCGCTTCCAGATGCGCACCACGGATTTCACCCTCGCTGGCGACGAAACTGGCTGCATCGTCGTGGGCTTCACGGACGATCTTCGAATCGCGGATGGACGTGGTGGTGTCGGAAGTGAAATCAAGCGTGCGTTCGGAAGCACGAATGATGATGTTACTGGTGGCTACCAGGGTTTGCGCCTGGGCCACATTGGCCAACAACAGCAGGCCAAGGGTGGCAGCAATCAGCGGGCTACGCATGGAACGACTCCGGAGGAACAAGGGATAACTATTGGACGAGAATTGCCTCTGCCAGTTCAAGGTCGCTGGCATGAAGTTTTGGCTGGGTCCGGCGCAGGTAAATCAAGGCGGACTCCAGTTGCGATCCTCGCAGTTGACCGTCACTGGCAATGAACGCGGCAGCATCATCCTGGGCGGCGATCAGCAGTTTATGGTCGAAGGGGGCGGAGGTCACCATGCTGGAGGCATAACCACTGGCCACGGTGCCTTGCGTAGAGAGGTTGAAAGCATCGAAGGCATGGGCCGAACCCGACCAGCAAGCCGCAAGAAAAACCGCAGTGATCGAAATACTTGAAAGAAAACGCATGAGACTCGATAGCTAAAAGCGAGTCCCAAGGCTAGCGCAATGCCCGGGCTAGAGCCAGCGCCGAAACATTGGGACACCTGTAGGAGCGGGCTTGCTCGCGAAAGCGGTCTGTCAGGCGACATCAATGTTGGATGTGCGACGCCTTCGCGAGCAAGCCCGCTCCCACATGGGTTGCGTTTAACTGATCAGCATTAGGGTGTGCCCCGCTTCAGAGCTGTCGCTTAGATCGTCAGGATGGCCTGGGCCAGCTGTGCGTCGGTCGCATTCAGTTGTGGCGCCTGTTGGCGGATATGGTCGAGCGCACTTTCCAGTTTCACACCACGAATGGCGCCTTCACTGGCGACGAAGCTGGCGGCATCGTCACGAGCAGCACGGACGATTTTGTCGTCGCGAAAGGACGACGAGACATCCGACGTTGCGTCAGAGGATGCCTTCAGTCCACCAACAATGGAATCGGTGGTCACGATAAAGCTGGTGGCGTGGGAATTGGCAGCAACGGCAAGCAGGGCGGCAGCGCTGAGCAAACGAAGACGGGACATGGGGTAGCTCCTTTGAATAGACCGATTTAGAAGTGGCTCAGGATCAGACGCCTGTCGTAAAGCGATCGCCACGTTCTATCTGGATATTAGGCCTGTGCATATCGGTTAGAACAGCCCCTGTCTGCCAAGGGAGGAAATTAGCGCCAGAACGGTTTGTCCACTTCGTTGAGGCGCTCGGCATGGCTGATGCCCAGATCCGAGAGCTGTTGATCATTGAGTTGGCCCAGCAACCGTCGGGTTCGAGCCCTTTCGAGGCTTTCGATGAACGCTCTCAATATTCCTCGAGGCCAGGCTAAGCGGGGCTTTGCTTGCGGTGTGACGATGGAAGCATTTAGTAAGTTATTCATGGGCGCGGTCCTTTTGCCAACTTGTCGGGATTCAATGGTGACCCCCCTACGCCTGCGGGCACAGACACACTCCGATGAAATTGTACTGGTCCAATCTGTTAAATATATAAACTGTACCTATTGAGGGTTATGTCTTCTGTACGGCCCAATGTGAACGCTCCAGAACGACAAAACCCGTCGTGGTTTCCCACGACGGGTTTTGTTTGTTCAATTCGGGTTGCTGGCGGTGGATCCAGAGGATCAGAGCCAGCGACGCTAACTTAGCGCCAGAACGGCTTGCTCAGCTCTTCGTAGCGTTGTGCTTCGCTAATCCCTGCGTCAGCCAGCAGACGCGAATCCAGGCGAGCCAGTTGATGGCGGCTGGAGATGCGGCGCTGCCACAGCATCAGGTTGGCGATAACGCGCAGAGGCATGGAAGCCTGGGTTTTTGCAGCAGTATCTTCGAAGAACAGTTCGGAACTGAGTGTACGTTCCATGGTTGACATCCTTCCGCTTATGGCGGGATTAGGTAGTGGTTTAACTGATGCCAATGATCCTCTCGTTTGGCCAGTCTCTGTAGATACAGTTCACCTGTATTGTGAGAGACCAGTTAACTGTTAAAAGGCAGTGTACTGGTCTAAATTGAGGCAACTGTACCTGTCTGCACTGATACGGTGCATTTTTGCTCCATTCAACGCAAAAGGTCGGAAAATACCGTAGGAAAAGACCGGTACAGCAGTACAGTTTTTGACGGTATGGAGTGTTATCACCGCGAGCTGACGAAACTGTGTTTGCGTCAGCTGCAATCTGTATCAATTACACCGCCAGCATGCGCCCGGTTTCTTCCAGGTTTATGTGCCAACTCAGGGCATCACGCAGGATGTGAGGGGTATGCCCGCCGACTGCGCAAGCGGCAGTGAAGTAGTCATTCAAGGCTGGTCGATAGTCCGGGTGAACGCAGTTGTCGATGATGACCCTGGCGCGCTCACGCGGTGCCAGGCCCCGGAGGTCGGCCAGGCCTATCTCGGTCACGAGAATGTCCACGTCATGTTCTGTGTGGTCGACATGGCTGACCATAGGGACCACGCTGGAAATCGCGCCGCCCTTGGCAATCGACTTGGTGACAAAGATCGCCAAGTGCGCATTGCGCGCGAAATCGCCGGAGCCGCCGATCCCATTCATCATCCGAGTGCCGCAGACGTGGGTGGAATTGACGTTGCCGTACAGGTCGAACTCCAGCGCAGTGTTGATGCCAATGATGCCCAGGCGCCGCACTACTTCGGGATGGTTCGAGATTTCCTGGGGGCGCAGGACCAGCTTGTCCTTATAGTGCTCCAGATTCCCGAACACATCGGCATTGCGCCGGCTCGACAGGGTGATCGAACTGCCGGAAGCAAAGCTCAGCTTGCCGGCGTCGATCAGATCGAAAGTCGAGTCCTGCAGCACTTCGGAGTACATGGTCAGGTCTTCGAACGGCGAGTCGATCAAGCCGCACATCACCGAATTGGCGATAGTGCCGATACCGGCTTGCAGCGGGCCGAGCTTGTTGGTCATGCGACCGGCAGCCACTTCTTGTTTGAAGAAATCGATCAGGTGATCAGCAATGTCCTGAGTGTCGCTGTCCGGCGGCAAGACAGTGGACGGCGAGTCGGACTGGTTCGTAATCACGATCGCGACGATTTTTTCCGGCGGTATCGGGATGGCGGTACTGCCGATGCGGTCGTCGACCTTCACCAGCGGAATCGGGGTGCGGGTCGGCCGGTAGGTCGGGATATAGATGTCGTGCAGGCCTTCGAGATTCGGGTTGTGAGCCAGGTTGATCTCGACGATCACGTGCTTGGCGAAAATCGCGAAGCTGGCCGAATTGCCTACCGAGGTGGTCGGCACGATATGGCCCTGCTCGGTGATTGCCACGGCTTCGATCACCGCGATGTCCGGCAGCTTGAGTTGTTGGTTGCGCAGTAGCTCTACGGTTTCCGACAGGTGCTGGTCGATGAACATGACTTCGCCGGCATTGATCGCCTTGCGCAGGGTGCTGTCCACCTGGAACGGCATGCGTCGCGACAGTACGCCGGCTTCAGTCAGTTGTTTGTCGAGGTCGTTGCCCAGGCTGGCACCGGTCATCAGGGTGATTTTCAGCGGCGTGACCTTGGCGCGCTCGGCCAGTGCATGAGGCACGGCCTTGGCTTCGCCGGCTCGGGTAAAGCCGCTCATGCCGACGGTCATGCCGTCCTGAATCAGAGCGGCAGCGTCGGCGGCGCTCATCACCTTGTCCAACAATGAAGGCAAGCGAATACGTTCACGGTACATGATTGTTATCTCGGGCAACGGAAGCAAGGTGCGCAGTCTAGTGAATTTTATGGAGGCCCGTCCCGCTACCAAGGTCGCATTCGAGGCGTCTATTCTGGGTCTTTCAGACAAAACACCGTTACAGGATCGGTAACAGCCACAAACAAAAACGCCCCGACGAGTCGGGGCGTTCAGGTTGCCGAAGGGGATTACTCGACGGCTTTGACCATGTCTTCGATGACTTTCTTGGCATCGCCGAAAACCATCATGGTCTTGTCCAGGTAGAACAGCTCGTTGTCCAGACCAGCGTAGCCGCTGGCCATCGAGCGCTTGTTGACGATGATGGTCTTGGCTTTGAACGCTTCCAGAATCGGCATGCCGGCAATTGGCGATTTCGGATCGTTCTTGGCCGCCGGGTTGACCACGTCGTTGGCGCCGAGCACCAGCACCACGTCGGCCTGACCGAACTCGGAGTTGATGTCTTCCATCTCGAACACCTGGTCGTAAGGCACTTCGGCCTCGGCCAGCAATACGTTCATGTGGCCAGGCATCCGACCCGCAACCGGGTGGATCGCGTACTTCACGGTCACGCCGCGGTGAGTCAGTTTCTCGGTCAGTTCTTTCAGCGCGTGCTGCGCCCGAGCCACCGCCAGGCCATAGCCCGGAACGATGATCACGGTGTCGGCGTTGGTCAGCAGGAAGGTAGCGTCGTCAGCCGAACCGGATTTCACCGGGCGCGCTTCTTTCGAGCCTGCCGGGCCAGCGGCATCTGCTGTGTTGCCGAAACCGCCGAGCAGCACGTTGAAGAACGAGCGGTTCATCGCCTTGCACATAATGTACGAGAGGATCGCACCGGACGAACCGACCAGCGAGCCAGCAATAATCAGCATCGAGTTGTTCAGCGAGAAGCCGATACCCGCTGCTGCCCAGCCGGAGTAACTGTTGAGCATCGACACCACGACGGGCATGTCTGCGCCGCCGATCGGGATGATGATCAGCACGCCCATCACGAAGGCCAGGGCCAGCATCAGAGCAAACGCGCTTAGATTGCCGGTCAGCATGAAGGTTACGCCCAGTGCCAGCGTCGCCAGACCCAACAGCAGGTTCAGCTTGTGCTGACCGCTGAACTGTACTGGTGCGCCCTGGAACAGGCGGAACTTGTACTTGCCCGACAGCTTGCCAAACGCGATCACCGAACCGGAGAAGGTGATTGCACCGATGGCAGCGCCGAGAAACAGCTCCAGGCGGTTACCGGCAGGAATCGAATCCCCCAGTTCCTTGACGATGCCCAGCGATTGCGGCTCGACCACCGCCGCAATAGCGATGAACACTGCGGCCATACCGATCATGCTGTGCATGAAGGCAACCAGTTCCGGCATCTTGGTCATTTCAACGCGCTTGGCCATGATCGAGCCGGCAGTGCCGCCGACCAACAGACCTACGATGACGTAACCGATGCCGGCAGTAGCACTGCCTTGCTCAAAAGAGAGCGCGGCCAGCTTATAGATGAGGCCGATAGTAGTGAGGATCGCCAACGCCATGCCGAGCATGCCGTAGACATTGCCGCGCCGCGACGTGGTTGGGTGCGACAGGCCTTTGAGGGCCTGGATGAAGCAGATCGACGCGATCAGGTAGAGCGTCGTTACCAGATTCATGCTCATTACTGGGGCGCCTCTTCTTTTACGGCTTTCGGGGCTTTTTTCTTGAACATCTCAAGCATTCTGCGCGTTACCAGGAAACCACCGAACACGTTCACTGCCGCCAGAGCCACGGCGAGGGTGCCCATGGTCTTGCCCAGTGGGGTCACGGTTAAAGCTGCCGCCAGCATGGCGCCGACGATCACGATCGCCGAGATGGCGTTGGTCACCGCCATCAACGGCGTGTGAAGTGCAGGTGTAACGTTCCAGACCACGTGATAACCGACATAAATCGCCAGCACGAAGATGATCAGGTTGTAGATACCGGGGGAGATAAGCTCTTCCATCGTCTGAATCCCTGCTTAGGCGTTTTTGCGGATGACTTGGCCGTCGCGGCACATCAGGCACGCGGCGACGATGTCGTCTTCGAGGTTCACTTCAAACTGGCCTTCTTTGTTGAAGACCAGCTTCAGGAAGTCCAGCAGGTTGCGCGCGTACAGCGCCGAAGCATCGGCCGCGACTGCGCCGGCCAGATTGGTCGGGCCGCAAATGGTCACGCCATTCTCGACGACCACCTGATCAGCCACGGTCAGCGGGCAGTTGCCGCCCTGAGCGGCCGCGAGGTCGATGACCACGGAGCCTGGCTTCATCTGCGCCACGGTTTCCGCGCTCAATAGCGTCGGCGCCTTGCGGCCCGGGATCAGTGCAGTAGTAATGACGATGTCAGCCTGCTTGGCGCGTTCGTGCACGGCCAAGGCCTGGCGCTGCATCCAGCTGGCCGGCATGGGGCGTGCGTAACCGCCGACACCGACGGCGCATTCGCGCTCTTCATCGGTTTCGTACGGCACATCGACGAATTTCGCACCCAGAGATTCGATCTGTTCCTTCACGGCAGGACGCACGTCGGACGCTTCGATGACTGCACCCAGACGTTTCGCCGTGGCAATCGCCTGCAAACCGGCTACGCCAGCGCCAAGAATCAGCACGCGCGCCGCTTTCACGGTGCCCGCAGCGGTCATCAGCATCGGCATGAATCGTGGATAGTAGTGAGCAGCCAGCAACACGGCTTTATAGCCGGCGATGTTCGCCTGGGAGGACAACACATCCAGGCTCTGAGCGCGGGAGGTGCGCGGCGCGGCCTCCAGTGCGAAAGCGGTAATGCCGCACTCAGCCAGCTTGGCAATGGTTTCATTGCTGAACGGATTGAGCATGCCCACCACAACGGTGCCGCTTTTTATCAGCGTCAGTTCGCTGTCGCTGGGGGCGACCACCTTGAGAATCAGCTCTGCGCCAAATGCATCATTGGCACTGCCAATGGTCGCGCCTGCCGCTTCATAAGCACTGTCGACAACGCTGGCGTTAACACCGGCGCCGCTTTGCACAGTGACTTTATGACCCTGGCCGATCAGCTTTTTGATGGTTTCCGGGGTTGCAGCAACCCGTGTTTCACCCGTCTGGGTTTCGAGAGGAACACCAATGTGCACGTCAAATCTCCTGCGTGATCTTATTGAGTAAACCCAGGCACTTCGGATGGTGCGGCTGGGGCGGCCGATCAGCACGATCCCGCTAAATCAGGGCGGGGCGCGGCATTTTGCAGGCGAACTTTGTGCCCTTCAAGGGATTATGACGGGTGACGGAAAATTAACTACAAGTCACCCCGTGACCGAATGTCGCACTGATCGGTGCAATCCCTTGCAGGCCGTGGCTTGTGAGGATTCTGTCCAAAATTCAAGAATTTACACATCGGCACGGTGAATGAGGTGTCATTGCCTTCCAATGGAGGCTCAAGGCCACGTATTCAGGCCTTTGTAGGACGTTTGTGCTACTCCTCAGTACAGTCTGCCAATATGCGACAAATACTTATATCTGTAGTGCTTTTGTTTTCCTGACTACGGGGTCAGCTAATAAGTGTGAGCCTTTATCCTTCTAGGCTGTAGCTTTGTGCCTGATTCACCAGCCAATCGCGAAATGCCTTTAAAGAGGCTGATTCGACCTTTCGCTCGGGAATCATCAGGTAGTAGGCCTTAATGCTCGATAGTGCCTGGGTGTTGGCAATCACCAGACGCTTCTCTGCTAATTCGCGCTGAATCAGGAACGGTGGAATTAGCGCGATCCCCATATCGTGCATCGCAGCTTGAGCAAGCATGGAGAATAGCTCGTAACGCGGCCCTGTCATGTCTCGCGGGACATTCAGGTTTTGAGAGTTGAACCACTGGCGCCAGGCATAAGGGCGGGTGGTCTGCTGCAGCAGGGGCAGTTCGGCGATTTCACTGGGGGTCAGATTGGTTTTTTTTCCCAGTAACGTGGGGCTGCACACCGGCATCGGATTTTCGCCCATTAGCCTGTGGGATTCGGTACCCGGCCAGTCGGCGTCGCCGAAATAGATCGCGGCGTCGAAGTCGGTGTCGGCAAACAGGAAGGGGCGCGTGCGATTGGTGAGGTTGACCGTCACTTCCGGGTGTTTGTGTTGAAAATCCTTGAGTCGAGGCAGCAGCCATTGAGTGCCGAAGGTTGGCACCACCGCCAGTTCGATCATGTTGGCGCCTTGCTGGCCCATCACTGACAAAGTATCGCGTTCAACCGCGTCGAGTTGGGTGGCCACTCGGCGGCTGTAGGAAAGCCCGGCCTCCGTCAGCTTCACTCCGCGCCGCGAGCGTCGGAACAGTTCGACGCTCAGGAACTCCTCAAGGCTGGCGATCTGTCGGCAAATCGCTCCCTGCGTGAGGGAAAGTTCCTGGGCGGCCTTGGTAAAGCTCTCGTGGCGCGCTGCAGCTTCAAAACTGATCAGGGCGGTTGTGCTGGGGATCTTCCTGCGCATGTACGTCAACCTCACTAATACATCGCATATAGGCTATTTTTGCGACGTTACGGAGTGAGAAATTAGCACAACAGTATGCAAAATCCTCGTTTGTCGTGAAGCCAAACCCGGCCTAGGATCACTCCACGTTATTTGACCCGATTCGAGAGGACTCACTCATGGGCGGTAAAGCTAGCTTCAACTGGATAGATCCCCTGCTGCTGGATCAACAGCTCACTGAAGAAGAACGCATGATTCGCGACACCGCTCAGCAGTTCGCTCAGCAGAAGCTCGCGCCGCGTGTTCTCGAAGCTTTCCGTCATGAGAAGACCGACCCGGCGATCTTCCGCGAGATGGGTGAGGTGGGTCTGTTGGGTGCCACTATCCCTGAACAATACGGTGGCAGCGGCCTGAATTACGTCAGCTACGGTCTGATTGCTCGCGAGGTCGAGCGTGTCGACTCCGGCTATCGCTCGATGATGAGCGTGCAGTCCTCACTGGTCATGGTGCCGATCAACGAATTCGGTACCGAAGCACAGAAGCAGAAATACCTGCCGAAGCTGGCCTCGGGTGAATGGATCGGTTGCTTCGGTCTGACCGAGCCTGACCACGGTTCCGACCCGGGCGCGATGATTACTCGTGCACGCAAAGTGGAAGGCGGCTACAGCCTCACCGGCAGCAAAATGTGGATCACCAACAGCCCGATCGCCGATGTGTTCGTGGTTTGGGGCAAGGACGACGCGGGCGACATCCGTGGTTTTGTTCTGGAGAAGGGCTGGAAAGGTCTGAGCGCTCCAGCGATTCACGGTAAGGTTGGCCTGCGTGCATCCATCACCGGCGAGATCGTTATGGACAACGTGTTTGTCCCTGAAGAGAACATCTTCCCGGATGTCCGTGGTTTGAAAGGTCCTTTTACCTGCCTTAACTCGGCGCGTTACGGCATTTCCTGGGGCGCACTGGGCGCTGCCGAGTTCTGCTGGCACACCGCTCGCCAGTACACCCTGGATCGTAAGCAGTTTGGTCGTCCATTGGCGGCTACACAGTTGATCCAGAAGAAGCTGGCTGACATGCAGACCGAAATCACCATGGCGCTGCAAGGCTGCCTGCGTCTGGGTCGTATGAAGGATGAAGGCACTGCTGCCGTCGAGATTACTTCGATGATGAAGCGCAACTCCTGTGGCAAATCCCTCGATATCGCCCGCATGGCTCGCGACATGCTGGGTGGCAACGGCATCTCCGATGAGTTCGGTGTCGCTCGGCACCTGGTCAACCTGGAAGTGGTGAATACCTATGAAGGTACGCATGACGTCCACGCGCTGATCCTCGGTCGCGCGCAGACCGGCATCCAGGCGTTCTATTAATAGGAGAACGGTCATGGGCGCGCTTTCGCATCTACGGGTACTGGATTTATCGCGGGTGCTTGCCGGGCCTTGGGCCGGGCAGATCCTGGCGGACCTTGGCGCCGAAGTCATCAAGGTCGAGCGCCCGGGCAATGGCGATGACACGCGCGCCTGGGGGCCTCCGTTTCTTAAAGATGCTTATGGCGAGAACACCAGCGAGGCGGCCTATTACTTGTCCGCCAACCGCAACAAGCAATCAGTGACCATCGACTTCACGCGGCCAGAGGGGCAGCAGCTCGTGCGTGAACTGGCGGCGAAGTCGGACATCCTCATTGAAAATTTCAAGGTCGGTGGCCTGGCGGCTTATGGGCTGGACTATGAGTCGCTCAAGGCGATTAATCCGAAGCTGATCTATTGCTCGATCACTGGATTCGGTCAGACAGGTCCGTATTCCAAGCGCGCGGGTTACGACTTCATGATCCAGGGCTTGGGCGGTCTGATGAGTTTGACTGGCCGTCCCGAAGGAGATGAGGGTGCAGGACCGGTGAAAGTCGGTGTGGCGCTGACAGACATTTTGACCGGGCTCTATTCAACGGTGGCGATCCTGGCGGCCTTGGCTCATCGGGATCAGGGTGGTGGCGGTCAGCATATAGACATGGCATTGCTGGATGTTCAGGTGGCTTGTCTGGCCAATCAGGCGATGAATTACCTGACTACAGGCGTTGCGCCTAAACGCCTGGGCAACGCTCACCCGAATATCGTGCCTTATCAGGACTTTCCTACAGCCGATGGCGACTTCATCCTCACTGTGGGTAATGATGGGCAGTTCCGCAAGTTTGCGCAGGTGGCTGGTCAGCCGCAGTGGGCGGATGATCCGCGTTTTGCGACCAACAAATTGCGGGTGGCTAACCGAGCAGTATTGATTCCGCTGATTCGCCAGGTGACCGTGTTCAAGACTACTGCTGAGTGGGTGGCGCAGCTGGAGCAGGCAGGCGTGCCATGCGGACCGATCAATGATCTGGCTCAGATGTTTGCCGATCCTCAGGTTCAGGCGCGGGGGTTGGCCATTGAGCTGCCTCATGCTTTGGCCGGGATGGTGCCGCAGGTTGCGAGCCCGATACGTCTGTCCGAGACTCCGGTGGAGTACCGTAGTGCGCCTCCTTTGTTGGGTGAACACACGCTGGAGGTTCTGCAGCGGGTGTTGGGTCTGGATGCCGGAGTCGTTGCTGGGTTCAAGGCGTCTGGAGTGCTCTGAGCATTCCTTCTATATAGCAGGATAGCAGGGCTGGTTTTGCTCTCCTATATAGAGGGGGAATGCGCAGTTTTCCGGCGTTCTGCAAGTTATTGATAGAAAAGCGTAATTAGAGGTTG
>NZ_AKJE01000011.1 GCF_000282495.1 Pseudomonas sp. GM79 | reverse complement strand
TGGCGGTGGTCAGCGACAAGCCGTTCGCTGCTGATGCGCAACAAGCGCAAACCCTGATCACCATGGCCGAGCGTCAGGGCGTGCAACTGAGCGTCTACCAGAACCGGCGCTGGGACTCGGACTTTCTCACCGTGCGCAAACTCATCGAGTCCGGTGCGCTGGGTCGGGTCACCCGTTTCGAATCGCGGATCGAGCGCTATTCGCCACAGTCGGTGAACAACGGCAGCGGCGGCGGTTTTCTGCGCGATCTGGGCAGTCATCTGGTGGATCAGGCGCTCTTGTTGTTCGGCCCCGTCACCCGTGTGTACGCCGAACTGGATTACCTCGAAAAAGGCCAGCCCTTCGACAACGGCTTCTTTATGTCCCTGACCCATGCCAGTGGCGTGATCTCGCACCTGGGCGGCAGTTGCCTGCAAAACACCCCCGGCCCGCGCTTTCGCGTGACCGGCACCCAGGGCTGCTACAGCGTCGACGGTCTGGACGGGCAAGAGGCGTCGACGCTCGCCGGGCTCACACCGAAATCCGAAGGCGAGCGCTGGGGCGTCGAAGAACACCGGCGCTGGGGCTGGTTCGAGCAGGGCGAGGTGCGTGAGCGGGTGCCGTCCGAGCGTGGCTGCTGGAATCAGTTCTATTTGCAGCTACAAACCGCGTTACAGAGCGGTGGCCCACTGCCGGTCGACGCCCGTGATGCACTGGCGACCACCCGCGTGCTAGACGCTGCGCGGCTCAGCTTCGAGCGCCATCAAGTGGTGGCACTGAGCCCGTTCGAGAGTCATGGAATAAAATCAGAATAAAATTCTAAAATGAGTTGATATAGAAATTATTTTCCAATAAAGTCATTTCCAGGTTGCCGACTATCAACGTCCGATCACGCTCAAGCAGGCCTTGAACGAGTGAAGGACGCACCAAAAACAAGAAACAAAAGCCAGGTACCGTCGATGAAAACCTTCAACTCTGCTTTGCATGCTTTACGTTCCGCGCTACACCTCTCTCGCGACCTGCCTCGCGTCTCGTTTCATTCCTTCTTTCACTTGCTTTGCGTCGAACGCAACGGCGCCCTGGTCTGCTGTATTCCGGGTGCACCGATTGTCCGCTTGCCCGTTCACTGAAATCGTCACGCCTTATCCATAAAACCAACAAGAATGTGGAGAAAGACTTTTCATGAAGACCAAGATCCGTTTCGCCTCGCTGGCCTTGTCCCTGATGTTCGCCAGCGGCGCCGCACTCGCTGACATGAAGATCGGCGTCAGCATGTCGCAGTTCGATGACACCTGGCTGACCTACCTGCGCGAATCCATGGACACCAAGGCCAAGTCCTATCCCGATGGCGTCAAGCTGCAGTTCGAAGACGCCCGCAGCGACGTGGTCAGGCAGTTGAGCCAGGTAGAAAGCTTCATCAGCCAGAAGGTCGACGCCATTGTGGTCAACCCGGTGGATACCGCCGCCACCAAAAAAATCACTGAAGCAGCGGTCAAGGCCGGTATTCCGCTGGTGTACGTCAATCGTCGTCCCGATGACCTGAACCTGCCCAAAGGCGTGGTCACTGTCGCCTCCAACGATCTGGAGGCCGGCCAGATGCAGATGCAGTACCTGGCCGAAAAAATGGGCGGCAAGGGCGACATCGTGATTCTGCTCGGTGATTTGGCCAACAACTCCACCACCAACCGCACCAAGGGCGTCAAAGAGGTGCTGACCAAGTACCCGAACATCAAGATCGAGCAAGAGCAGTCCGGCATCTGGTCGCGGGACAAGGGCATGACCCTGGTCAACGACTGGCTGACCCAGGGCCGCAAATTCGACGCGGTGGTCTCCAACAACGACGAGATGGCGATTGGCGCGGCAATGGCCCTGCAACAGGCTGGCGTCGCCAAAGGCAGTGTGCTGATCGCCGGTGTCGACGGTACGCCCGACGGTTTGAACGCGGTGAAGAAGGGCTCGCTGCTGGTCTCGGTGTTCCAGGACGCCAAGGGTCAGGCGGACGGTTCGATCGACACGGCGGTGAAAATGGCCAAAAACGAACCGGTCGAGCCGGCCGTGTGGGTGCCGTATCGCCTGATCACGCTGCAAAACGTCGACACCTTCAAATAGTCCGTCCGTTCGATAACAACAATAAGCACGCAAGGTTGCAACGCGACCTTGCTGATGGAGTACCTGATCATGTTCGCTTCAGCGACTGCTTCGAGCATCCCGTTAATGGGTGTCCAGCCAACTGCAACACCTGTCGATGAGCCGTACCTGCTGGAGATCATCAACGTCAGCAAGGGGTTTCCCGGTGTGGTGGCCTTGTCCGACGTACAGCTGCGGGTACGTCCCGGTTCCGTGCTGGCGCTGATGGGCGAGAACGGCGCCGGCAAATCCACCCTGATGAAAATCATTGCCGGCATCTACCAGCCGGACGCCGGCGAGTTGCGCCTGCGGGGCAAGCCGGTGGTCTTTGAAACACCACTGGCTGCGCTCCAGGCCGGGATCGCGATGATCCACCAGGAACTCAACCTGATGCCGCACATGAGCATCGCCGAGAACATCTGGATCGGTCGCGAACAGCTCAACGGTCTGCACATGATCGACCATCGCGAGATGCACCGTTGCACCGCCAAACTGCTGGAACGTCTGCGGATCAACCTCGACCCGGAAGAGCAGGTGGGCAACCTGAGCATCGCCGAACGGCAGATGGTCGAGATCGCCAAGGCTGTGTCCTATGACTCCGACGTCCTGATCATGGACGAGCCGACCTCGGCCATCACCGATAAGGAAGTCGCCCATCTGTTCTCGATCATTGCCGACCTCAAGAGCCAGGGCAAAGGCATCATCTACATCACCCACAAAATGAACGAAGTGTTCAGCATCGCCGATGAAGTGGCGGTGTTCCGTGACGGCGCCTACATCGGCTTGCAGCGGGCCGACAGCATGGACGGCGACAGCCTGATTTCGATGATGGTTGGTCGCGAGCTGAGCCAGTTGTTCCCGGTGCGCGAGAAGCCGATCGGCGATCTGTTGCTGTCGGTACGCGACCTCAAGCTGGACGGCATTTTCAAGGACGTCTCCTTCGACCTGCATGCCGGCGAGATCCTTGGCATCGCCGGGTTGATGGGGTCGGGGCGGACCAATGTCGCCGAGGCGATTTTCGGCATCACCCCAAGTGACGGTGGCGAAATCCGCCTCGACGGTGAGGTGGTGCGCATCAGCGATCCGCACATGGCGATCGAGAAGGGCTTCGCGCTGTTGACCGAAGATCGCAAGCTCAGCGGCCTGTTCCCGTGCCTGTCGGTGCTGGAAAACATGGAAATGGCAGTCTTGCCCCATTACGTCGGCAACGGCTTCATCCAGCAGAAAGCCTTGCGCGCGTTATGTGAAGACATGTGCAAGAAGCTGCGGGTGAAAACCCCGTCGCTGGAGCAATGCATCGACACGCTGTCCGGCGGTAATCAGCAGAAGGCCTTGTTGGCGCGCTGGCTGATGACCAACCCGCGCATCCTGATTCTCGACGAGCCGACCCGGGGTATCGATGTCGGTGCCAAGGCCGAGATCTACCGGCTTATTTCCTACCTCGCCAGCGAAGGCATGGCGGTGATCATGATTTCCTCGGAACTGCCGGAAGTACTGGGCATGAGCGACCGGGTCATGGTCATGCACGAGGGCGACCTGATGGGCACTCTCGACCGCAGCGAAGCGACCCAGGAACGGGTGATGCAACTGGCCTCGGGCATGTCCCAGTGTCATTGAATCAAGGGTGAACACAGTTCAAGGGTGAAAGGGGATTGTGTGGCGAGGGAGCTTGCTCCCGCTGGGCTGCGAAGCGGCCCTGAAAGAATGGGACTGCTGTGCAGTCCAACGGGAGCAAGCTCCCTCGCCACAAGCAAGCTCCCTCGCCACATGGATTTCATTTGAAGGGTGAGTGGTTATGAATGCGATACTGGAAAACAAGCCTGCAGCGGTACCGGTCAAGAGTCGCCGGCGCTTTCCGACCGAGTTGAGTATCTTCCTGGTGCTGATCGGCATCGGCCTGGTCTTCGAAATGTTCGGCTGGATCGTGCGGGACCAGAGCTTCCTGATGAACTCTCAGCGCCTGGTGCTGATGATCCTGCAAGTGTCGATCATCGGCCTGCTGGCGATCGGGGTGACCCAGGTCATCATCACCACCGGTATCGACCTGTCCTCCGGTTCGGTGCTGGCGCTGTCGGCGATGATTGCCGCCAGCCTGGCCCAGACCTCGGACTTTGCCCGGGCGGTGTTTCCGTCCCTGACTGACTTGCCGGTGTGGATTCCAGTGATCGTCGGGCTCGGGGTGGGATTGCTGGCAGGCGCGATCAACGGCAGCATCATTGCGATCACCGGGATTCCGCCGTTCATTGCCACCCTCGGCATGATGGTCTCGGCCCGGGGCCTGGCGCGCTACTACACCGAAGGTCAGCCGGTGAGCATGCTCTCGGATTCCTACACGTCCATCGGACACGGCGCGATGCCGGTGATCATCTTTCTGGTGGTGGCGGTGATCTTTCACATCGCCCTGCGCTACACCAAGTACGGCAAGTACACCTACGCCATCGGCGGCAACATGCAGGCGGCGCGCACCTCCGGGATCAACGTCAAGCGGCATCTGGTGATCGTCTACAGCATCGCCGGATTGCTTGCAGGCCTGGCCGGGGTGGTGGCGTCGGCACGGGCCGCGACCGGGCAGGCCGGGATGGGCATGTCTTATGAACTGGACGCGATTGCCGCGGCGGTCATCGGCGGCACCAGCCTGGCCGGTGGCGTAGGGCGGATCACCGGCACCGTGATCGGCGCGTTGATCCTCGGGGTCATGGCCAGCGGCTTTACCTTTGTCGGGGTTGATGCTTATATTCAAGACATCATCAAGGGGCTGATTATTGTGGTGGCGGTGGTCATCGACCAATACCGCAACAAGCGCAAACTCAAGCGCTGAAGGCCGGACCAAACGCGAAAATGCGCCACGCCTGACCCGCGTGGCGCAGCCGTTTGTCTTCTATATACAGCCGCTCGACTGAATTTCTTGCTATAAACGCACTCCGATAAGCGCCTCAAAGCCAGCCGCAGCGCACTTTCAGGGCTTTGTCGGACAGATTTGCTGTCTTTTCAGTTGCTGAGGCCTCAAGTCGGCCTTAGACTGCCGCCCCTCGTAAATTGAGTGCCGGGTGGCGCTTGGAATAAACGGCGCCTTTCCAATGAACGCTTCAGGTTCAACGGATCGCTCCCTAATTCGCCTTAATGCACGTTTTTTTATAGAGATATCAATGACAAAGGACAAGTTGCTGGCCATGCCGGCGGATGACTACATGAATGCCGAGCAACATGCTTTTTTCTCTGAGCTGTTGCAGAACATGAAAGTCGAAACCCATGAGCGCATCGAGCAGAATCGCATCGCCATCGAGAGCCTGGACACCCCGGCCGATCCGGCTGACGCGGCTTCCGTCGAAGAAGAGCGCACCTGGCTGGTGAACGCGATCGATCGCGACCAGCGCATGCTGCCTCAGTTGGAACAGGCCCTGGAACGCATCAAGGAAGACAGCTTTGGCTGGTGCGACGACAGCGGCGAGGCCATCGGCCTGAAACGCCTGCTGATCAGCCCGACCACCAAGTACTGCATCGAAGCTCAAGAGCGTCACGAGCAGATCGACAAGCACCAGCGTCAGGCCTGATTCAATGAGGCAACCCATTGAATGTGGGTTGCCTTGAAAAGATCGCAGCCTTCGGCAGCTCCTACATGGGTTCGCATAAACCTGTAGGAGCTGCCGAAGGCTGCGATCTTTGCTTTTCGACGTCTGCGAAAAATCCCACCACTTCTATTGATCTGCTTCAACCCCCCACTACTAACGGACCATAGATAATGGCTTTGTAGTGGCGTTTAATGCGATCACAACAACTAGAAGACGCGTGGGGTGACGAAGATGACGAGGGACGGATCTCTGGTTGGGGCAATGCCTGCACCAGCACTTTTGCCGAAAAACCTTTGGCTGACGCCGACCCTGCAAAGCATCGCCCTGATGCTATTGCTGTGCGGCATGGCATTGGCTGGCTGGTCGCTTTACCTTGGCCTGCCATTGGCCGTGCTGATTATCTGGCTGCCGCGCCTGCGCTCGCGCACTTTCCCTGACGCAACCCCTTCGGACGGCACCAGCGCCATCGCCGGGTTGACTCGCGATCTCTCCTACACCACCAGTCATAACGCCTTGTCGGCCGCCGGCGTGGCCTATTCGGTCAAGCAACTGGCAGACAAGCTGCAATCGCAGCTCAACGCCGCGGCGCAGATTGTCAGCAGCGCCGAAGTGATGATTACCACCGAACACGCTACGTCGACGCTTAGTCGGGAAGCCTTGAGCGCAGCCAGCGAAGCCCATCAGAGCAGCGCGGCAGGGCGTACGGAGCTGGTCGAGTCGATTGCGCGCATGCATCAACTCAGTGAGCGTGCCAGCAGCAGTCGCGAGCTGATCGAAGCGCTGAGCCTGCGCAGCGACGATATCCAGCGGGTCACGCTGGTGATTCAGTCCATCGCCAGCCAGACCAATTTGTTGGCGCTGAACGCGGCCATTGAAGCGGCGCGGGCCGGCGAGCACGGTCGCGGCTTTGCGGTGGTGGCCGATGAGGTGCGGGGGCTGGCCGCGCGCACGGCGACGGCGACCGGTGAAGTCGGGGAGATGGTCGCCGACATTCAGCAGCGCACCGCGCAAGTGGTGGAACAGATTCGTCAACTGGCGAGCGATCTGAATACCGGTGTTGCTCAAGTCGAGCACACCGGGCAGCACCTGGAAAACATCGCGCGCCTGGCCGCCGGGGTCGAAAGGCAGGTTGGGGAAATCGCTCAGGGCGCAGACACCAACCGCGAACAACTCGACAGTCTGTTCCACGCCATCGAACAGATGCGCAGTGATCTGGCGATCAGCGACCAGCAGACCCAGCGGCTCGCCCAGGCTGCGGTGCAGATGGAAGGGCAGGCCGAAACCATCAGCGAACGCCTGGCCGAAGTCGGGCTGGATGACTATCACCAGCGGATTTATGACCTGGCCCGCGAAGGGGCGAGTCAGATTGCTGCACGCTTTGAAGCGGATATCGATCAGGGCCGGATCAGCCTCGATGACCTGTTTGATCGCAGTTACCAGACGATCCCCAACACCAGCCCGGCCAAATACCAGACCCGTTTCGACCGCTACACCGATCAGGTATTGCCGGCGATTCAGGAACCGTTGCTGCCGCGCCATGAAGGCCTGGTGTTCGCCATCGCCTGCACGCAGCAGGGTTATGTGCCGACCCATAACACCGTGTTCAGCCAGCCGCTGACCGGTGATGTGCAGGTCGATACCCTGCAAAACCGCACCAAGCGCAAATTCGCCGACCGCACCGGGATCCGCTGTGGCAGCCATCAACAGGCCTTGCTGTTGCAGACCTATACCCGCGACACCGGTGAACTGATGCACGACCTTTCGGTGCCGATCATGCTCAAGGGGCGGCATTGGGGTGGTTTGCGCCTGGGTTACAAACCGCAAAGTCCTCGCTGAGAGTCCCGGCCATTGTTACCGGTTCTGCAACGAAGCTGTGCAGGGCCGTTGCTGTTTCCTCGCGGATGAACTCATTAACATGCCTACATAGTTAGGTCGCTAATGAAATTCGAGAGGGCAGCATGCACAGTAAAGTCGATGTCGCGGTCATGATTGGCAGCGGTGTGCCCGCCAGTTTGCGTGCGATGGGGCAGAGCGTCTGTTGGGTCGTGCTGCTCAACGGTGAGCGCCGGGGGACGGCGTTCTCCAGTCGCAATGAGGCTGAAGAGTGCAGGGCTGCCTGGTTGGCGCAATTGAGTGCCGAAATGCCCGACAGCCTGCATTGAACCCAGGCTAGTGGATCTGGTGCATGCGCAGGTTCAGGTCGTCGACCACATGCGCCCAATCGGCGTCTTCACGCAGTTGTTCCTTGAGGAAGCCGGCTTGCTGCGGGGTCCAGAACTCGGCGTCGATGAGTTTCTTGTCAACGGGCAAGGGTGAATGACGGGCAATGAAATCGTCGATGGCCTTTTCGCTGGAGTCCAGACCGAGCTGGTCGAACAGGCCTTTCAAATCATGTGTGGGTGAGTCCATCTTCATCTCCTTGCAGATAATTCGTCGCGTCGAGTGCGAGATCCGAGGTGCGGCTTCATTGCAGCTGAGAGGCATCTGAGAGAACCGCGCTTCAGGAGTTCGATAGCGATATTCAAAAGCAGGGATGAGCATAGACTGCAAATCCGGTGATCAGGCTTTCAATGCACCTTCATCGACGGCAAGCTTCAGCGCCTTGGCGGCATCCTGGGCGGCAACGGCCGCGACATCCGCGGTCTTGAACCAGCGATCCTTTTCGACCTGATGAGACGTCACAGTGGTCAACGGCGGCTTGGCGCGCATGATAATGACTGCCTGGAATTCGCCTTCGACCTCTCTGGCTTCGCCCCGGATAAAAAATTCACCGATATCAAATTCCGTCACGTAGCAGTCTTCCCTTGGAAATAGTTGTTGTGTTGAACGCCGTCCGCCCTGGGGGCGGGTTTCATTGGTCGGGCAGTATGGCAGTAGTTGCCTGCCGGCGGCTGAGTTAAGTCACCGGTGTGACGAAACGTCTATAGAAGTGAGCGCTGCAGGTGCCTCAACTGCGTGCCTCGAGTAAACGGGCAAGGGCGCAGGCATCGTTATGATTGCCGCGGAAACCTCTTACACGTCCGGTGGATATTTCCCTGATGTGGAAAAAGGCGTTGCCGGCCAATACCACCTGAAAACGTGGGAGCAGACGCTCTGCAGGCAGGAAATCCTGCTCGTGGAACACCATCGAATGCAGAGATGACGAACCATTTGTGTGTCGGGCGTGAGGCTGGGCAAAGTGAGTCAGTGTGCACATATGAAGTCCTTTTCGTGGTTTTACCGACGTGTGTACGGTGTTATGGGTAGTCTCGGTGAGCATGGCTGCTCTAGAATCGCCATTGATGGTTGGCGATTGATGCCCATCTAAAGCAATTTTTTACTGGCGATATGTCGGAAAAGTGCTTTTTTTAGAGAGAATTTTCCCTAAAGTTAGTAATCCGGTTTTATCTGGCCGTCAGAAGGGCGTTTTCCTTCAACATCTGACGACCGCCAGGCAAGACGACGTGAGGGATGTTCCAGTAATCTTCTCAAACCTCACGATGAATGGGCCCTCTGCTCATTCCAGGATTCGACCCGGGTCATTTGGCTACACCTCGGCATTGCCGCTTTTTTCTGCTGTGCGCGTTTCCCGCGTACGGCGTCATTTTCAGATGTGGGGATGTTTCCTTGGCAGTAAGTAATCTCGATATGCATGCTTTGTTCGTACTGGGTGATTTGCGCGCAAAGCTGGTTAAACAGTTTCAGTCACGTTTCGTTTACATCACCGAACAGAACGCGGAAGGCATTTACATTGCCGAGCTCGACACCGAAGCAGCGCTGGTGGTGGATGACAAACCAGGGCTTAAACTCAAGGTCGGCGATCATTTCAGCGCTTCCGTATTGCCCAGTCGCGAAGGCGGCAAGCTGGACATCAAGTTCCGCGAAATCAAACTGACGGTGTACGGGCTGGGGGATTACGCGTTCGTGACCACCGCAGACGGCCACGGCATTGTGTTCAAGGAAGGTCATAGCGTGGTGATGGTGTTTGCGGCCCATCAACAATTGCAGGAAGGCCTGACCAAAACCCTGAAAGCCGTGACCGCCAAGGCCGCGAAGTGGCGCAAGGGCGAACTGGTGACTTTCAAGGCCAGCGAGTAATGACCCTGACCCGCGCCGACTTCCACGAACAGAACCAGGCCAGTGCCCACGCCGAGGCGCAGCGCCTGTTGGCTCAAAAGGCCGTTCTGCAGGGGGGCTGGCTGAATTGGGTGGCCTCACAGATCTACCTGTTGCGTCCGGCGGCGTACGCCAGCATGGTCAGAAGAGAGCTTGCGCGCTTGCAGGAACCTTGCGAAAAGTAATCCAGTCCCCTCGAAAGCAGGAACCTCTACTACAGTCAATTGACTGAGTATCCAGAGGCTTGCGGTCTTCTTTGTCAGGCCATCCTGCTATTGCTGTGAACAGCACGAGGTGCAAAAGCATGAGGGGATTTCGACGGTTATTGGCCGCTACCCTGGCCACGTTCAGTTTGTTGGCTTCGCCCGCTCCGGTGTTCGCTGCCCAGGCGCCAATCCATTTCGCCGACCTGAACTGGGAAAGCGGCAGCCTGATTACCGATATCCTGCGGATCATCGTCGAGAAGGGCTATGGCTTGCCGACCGACACCTTGCCGGGGACGACCATTACCCTGGAGACCGCGCTGGCCAACAATGACATTCAGGTCATTGGCGAGGAGTGGGCCGGTCGCAGTCCGGTCTGGGTCAAGGCTGAGGCCGAGGGCAAAGTCATGGCCCTGGGCGATACGGTCAAAGGTGCTACCGAGGGCTGGTGGGTGCCGGAGTATGTGATCAAGGGCGACCCGGCCAAGGGCATCAAGCCGTTGGCGCCGGGCCTGCGCAGTGTCAGCGATCTGCCGCGCTACAAGGACGTGTTCAAAGATCCGGAAACCCCGGGCAAGGGGCGTTTTCTCAACAGCCCGATCGGCTGGACGTCGGAAGTGGTCAACAAGCAGAAGCTCAAGGCGTATGGGCTGGACGACAGCTACGTGAACTTTCGCAGTGGTTCGGGAGCGGCGCTGGACGCCGAGATCAGTTCGTCGATTCGTCGCGGCAAGCCGGTCCTGTTCTATTACTGGTCGCCGACACCGTTGCTCGGTCGTTTCAAGCTGATTCAGTTGCAAGAGCCACCGTTCGACGCCGAAGCCTGGAAAACCCTGACCGACGCCGACAACCCCAATCCGAAACCGACTCGCTCGCTGCCCTCGAAGCTGTCCATCGGCGTGTCCACGCCATTTCAGAAACAGTACCCGCAGATTGCCGAGTTCTTCACCAAGGTCGATTTACCGATCGAAGCGTTGAACATGGCCTTGGCTGACATGAGCGAAAAACACACCCCGCCACGTCAAGCGGCGGAGGCGTTCATGAAGGCCCACCCGGACGTGTGGCGGGCCTGGGTGCCGAAGGATGTGGCGGACAAAGTTTCTGCTGAATTGAAATAAGCGGATGGCTTGGCATGCTGTGGTGTGCCTTGTGCCGCTATCGCGAGCAGGCTCGCTCCCACAGGGGGATGCGATCAAGTGTGGGAGCGAGCCTGCTCGCGATGCTTTTAAAACCTGGTCTGCACCGCCAATTCAAACGTGCGCGGCGTACCGAGGTAATACGCCGGCGACACATGGGCGAATTCGGCATACACCTCGTTGCTCAGGTTGCGCACCCGGCCAGTGACGCTGGTGTACCGGTCGACCTTGTAGCTGAGGAACGTGCCGTAGAGCGTGTACGACGGCACAGTCATGGTGTTCGCACTGTCGGCAAACACCGACGCCACATAACGCGCATCGACGCCTCCTTGCCATTGCGGCGCAAAGTCATAGGTCAGCCACAGATTGCCGACCCGGTCCGGCACGTTGGTCGGTGTATTGCCCTTGCGGGACACCACCACACCCGCGGCATTCTTCTCGGTGAACTCGTCGTACTGCGCATTGACCCAGGCGAAGTTGCCCTCGGCCAGCAGTTTCTCTGTGATTCTGAAGGAACTGGCCAGTTCGATGCCGTTGGACGTCTGCTGACCGACCGGAATGTTCTTGGTCGAGTCCAGCGGATCAACCACCGCGAAATCCTTGCGCTCAATGGTGTAAGCCGCCACCGTCGCCGAGCCGCGACCGTCCAGGTAATCGAACTTGCTGCCGACCTCCCATTGCTTGCCGGTGGACACGTCAAAGTCCTGGGTGCCATTGGGCTGCTCGGCGGCGGTGCTGTATTGCACGTAGACATTGGCTGTCGGAATGAACTGGTAGGTCAGGCCGACCCGGCCGGTCACCGGTTCCCAGTTGCGCTTGAGATGCCGTGGGTTGCTGGCAGTTACGGTGCGGTGGTTGGTCACGTCCAGCTCGATGTCGTCATAACGCAGGCCTGTCAGTAACGACAGCTTGTCGGTCAGCGCCAGACGGTTTTCGACGAACAAGGCTTTGGTGGTGACTTCGTTGGTCTTGTCGCTGATAAAGCCAGGTTTGGTGCCCGGAATGTCGTAAAAGTGCCCCGGCTGAAAGTTGTTCGGGTCGACGGTGCTGGCGCCCTTGACGTTCAGCGGCGAGTTGGTGGTCTGGTTGACCTTGTACTCGAAACCGCCGGACCAGGTGGTGTCCAGACCCAGCAGGGTGTTGTCGTGGCGCAGCTCGAGCCGGTTGCCGTTCTGTTCACCCTGATGCCGCACCTGATAGGCGGTGGAGCGGTTCACCGCGCGGTTGTCGGCGGTGTACTGGTAGGTTTCCAGGTTGCGGTAATCGCGCTGGCTGTCGAGGTGGTAAAGGGTATTGCTCAGGGTGGTGCTGTCGTTGATCCGGTAGTCGATGATCGAGCGAGCCCAGATCGTCCGTTGTTCGTAGCGACCGTCCTCGACGTTGTAGTTGTTGAAGCGGTTGTGCTTGTCGATTTTCAACTCGCCGGCTTTGGGGTTGAGCACCGGCGTGCCCCAGTAGGGGCTGTCTTCGTGCTCGTCCTGATATTCCAGGGCCAGGGTGTGGGACAGGTTTGGCGTCAGGTCGCTGAGCAGCGAAAACGCCACACTCCAGGCATCACGCGCCTGGCGGTCGATGTAGCCGTTGCTGGTGTTGTGGCTGATATCGAGTCGCGCGTAATGCTGCACATCTGCTCCCGCCTCGCTCAAGGCGTGATTGAGGCCGAATGCAGTCTCGGTGGTGTCGTAGCTGCCGTAGCTGACCCGACCTTCGACGGCTTGCTCCTCGCGGGTGGCCAGTTTGGTTACGTAATTCAACGAGCCGCCGACGGAGCCGGCGCCATTGACCAGCGACGATGGGCCGCCCAGCAGTTCCACTCGATCATAAATCCAGGCATCCACCGGCCGCGCCAGCCCACCGGACACATTGATGCCGTTGAACATCTGAGTGATCTGGCTGCTGGTAAAACCACGATAGGAGACAAAACCGCCGAAGCCGGGCGGTGCGCTGGCATTCACCCCGGGCAGGGTATTGGCGGCGTCCTGGAAGTTCTGCGCGCCGTGGCGTTCGATATCGTTGCGATTGGCGATGGCCACCGAGGCCGGGGTTTCGCGCACGCTCAGGCCGAGCCGCGAAGCCGTGCCGCTGGATTGGTCCAGGCTCAAGCCTGGTTGAGCTTCTTGTTCACCGTTGATGGTGATCGGCGCGAGGTCGACGGTGGATTGCGCCCAGGCGTTAACGGACAGACAGCCGAACAGGCTGGCCAGCAAAGGAATGCGTTTCATCGATGAATCCTGAATTCTTGGCTAGGAAACAGCGCACAGGCGAACGCCACGCGTTGGCGCGGTGGGCTGATCGGAAAAAGGCAAAGAAACTCAGGCGAAAGGCGGGGCGCGAGGGTTGGCCGACGGCCAGATGAAGCGGGCAGGGAGGTCAGCGTTGGCGATCACCGCCAATGGCGGACTGTGTTGCTGCGGCAGGATCGCCAGCGTCAGGCTAGAGTTGAGCGCCGGGCCCATGCCGCCGGTGGAACACAGCGGGCAAGCAAACGCCTTGGACAGGGTTGGCAGCTTCTCTTCGGAAGTGTTCGAGGAGACCGGTGCCTGAACCGCAGGGTCAGCCGTACAGAACTGGCCGCCGATGCCATTGAGCTGCATCCCGACCATTTGCCCGTGACCGATGCTGCAGGCGAGCACGTTGAACAGGACGCAGCAATAAAGCATCCAGGCTATCAATGTGCGATCGGTTCGGGCGAATTTCATGGGGCGGCACTTTACCACCGCCGATGACGAATACCCTTACAAAAACGCGCAAGGAAGTTCATTCTGCTGCAACATTTCACACCGGATGCCTGAATATGAGTCTTTTGGTCGCGCAATGGATTGCTGCAATCTTTTTATTGATCAGCCTGGTCCACCTGTATTGGGCGGCGGGTGGCAAATGGGGCAGCGAGGCGGCGGTGCCGCGCGTGCCCGGGGAGGGCGGTGAGGCATCGAGGCCGGCCTTCAAGCCGTCAGGCTTTGCCACGTTACTGGTGGCGGTGGGCTTGCTGCTGATCGCGATGCTGGTGTGCCTGCGGGTCGGGCTGTATCTGCCCGCGGTGCATCATTGGTCGCTGCAATGGGTGATCAGCGCGATCGCGCTGCTGATGTTCGCCCGGGCGATCGGCGATTCGAATTTGGTGGGGTTCTTCAAACAGGAGAAGGGCTCGAGATTTGCCCGGCTGGATACGTGGGCGTATTCGCCGCTGTGCGTGGTGTTGGGCGCGGGGTTGTTGGCAGTGGCCTGGATCTGATTCGGTACAAGCAAGATCAAAAGATCGCAGCCTTCGGCAGCTCCTACATTGGATGTTCAGTGAACACAAATGATGTGCACGACACAGATCCAAATGTGGGAGCGGGCTTGCTCGCGAAGAGGCCCTGCCAACCAACACAAATCCTTGAACTAGCTTCCGGTTTCCGTGCGCCGACTACTCACCTCAGCCGGCACATCATCCCCCGCCATGCGCTTGCGAAACAACGCCGCCCGGGCCAGCAGCAGCGTGGTCACCGGCACGGTGATCGACAGCAGAACCGGAATCAGCCAGGCATGCAGCACCGGCGCCGACTTGAGCGCCGAAAAGTAAATGATCGAAGCCAGCGCCACGCACCATGCGCCCAAGGTCGAGGCCAGCGCCGGTGGGTGCATGCGCTGGAAATAGTCCTTCATCCGCAGCAATCCGGCCGCGCCGATCAGCGTAAACAAGCTGCTCAGCACCAGCAGAATCGCCACCGCAATTTCCACCCACAGAGACAATTCAGGCCTCATTCGATCACCTCGCCACGCAGCAGGAATTTGGCCAGGGCGAACGAGCCGACGAAGCCGAACAAGGCGATCAGTAGCGCCGCCTCGAAATAAGTGTCACTGGCATAACGAATGCCCAGCGCAAGCATCATCAGCATGGCGATGATGTACAGGTAATCCAGCGCCAGAACCCGATCCTGAGCCGATGGACCCTTGAATAGCCGGATCAGGGTCAGAATCATCGCCATCGAAAAGATGAACAGACTCAGCAGGATCGCGTTCGACAGCAATGCGCTCATTCGAAGATCTCCATCAAGGGGCGCTCGTAGGTCGTCTTGAAGTGCTGGATGAATTGGCTTTCATCATCCAGATCGAAGACGTGCAGCAACAGAATGCTGCGATCCAGCGCCAGTTCCGACCAGACCGTGCCGGGGACCACCGTACAGATCATCGACAGCGCCGCCAGGCCGTTGGCATCGCGCAAGTCCAGCGGCACCTTGATGAACCGCGAGCGGGGCGCACGACGGCCCGCGTTGAGCACGCCCCAGGCCACGGCGAGGTTGGACACGATCACGTCGCGCCCGACCAGCAAGAACAAACGCAGGATCACCCCAGGCCGACGAATGCGGATCGGCAGTGGCCGCAGTTTGCGCATCATCAACGGCGCGCAGAACCCCAGCATGGCGCCCAGCAGTAGATTGCCGGGGCTCATCGACAGGTTCAAAACCAGCCACAGCAGCCACAGCGCCAACGACAACCAGGGTGCAGGAAACAGGCGCTTCATGGTTGCACCTCCAGCAGCGCTGTCTTGGCTTGCGGGCTTGGAATTACACGGGTTTCGAGCACCGCCATCACGTATTGCTGAGGGTTGTTCAATGCAACGGCCGCCGCTTGGGTGTAGCGCAGCAGCGGTTCGGCCTTGAACGTCAGCGCAATGCTCAGCCCCAGCAGAACCACGATTGGCACGCATTCCAGGCGCCGCAGCAAGGGCGACGGCCGCTCTTGCGGAGTCCAGAAACGCTGGATGCCCAAACGCGAGAAAGCAATCAACGAGGCCAACCCGGACAAGATCAACAGGACGAGCAACCCCCACGCGCTGTTCGATATCGGTTCGTCGCTGCCATTGCCCAGACCCAGCGGATTGAGCAGGGCGCTGAGCAGACTGAGTTTGCCGATAAACCCGGAAAGCGGCGGCATGCCGATGATCAGCAGGGCGCAGGCGATGAAGCTCAAACCGAGGAAAGCCATGGTCCAGGGAATCACTTGTCCGACCACGGCTTTCTGTTCGTCATCGAGGTTGAAGCCTTTGGGCGGCTGCAGGGATTCGAGGGGCCGTGGCAGCAGCTCGCCGTCATCGAACAGCGGCATTTCGTTGGCCGAACGCGAGCGCTCGATCAACTCGGCCAGCAGGAACAGCGCGCTCAAGGCCAGGGTCGAGCTGACCAGGTAGAACAGCGCCGCGCCGATCAGGTTCGGCTGGGCGAAACCGATGGCCGACAACAGAATGCCTGCCGACACCAGAATGCTCAGGCTGGCCATGCGCTCCAGGCGTTGCGCGGCGAGGATCGCCACGGCGGCGCAAACGATGGTCGCCATGCCGCCGTAGATCAGCCAGTCGCCACCGAAGTAAGCGGATGCACCGGCCTGCCCGGAGAACAGCAGCGTCCACAGGCGCAGCAAAGTGTAGACGCCGACCTTGGTCATGATCGCGAACATCGCCGCCACGGGTGCGCTGGCCGCGGAGTAGGCCGGCACCAGCCAGAAGTTCAGCGGCCACATGCCGGCCTTGGCCAGGAACGCCACCGCCAGAATCGCCGCGCCGGCGTGCAGCAAGCCGCGATCGGCTTCCGGCACCAGCGGGATTTTCAGCGCCAGGTCGGCCATGTTCAAAGTGCCGGTGACGCCGTAGATCAGCGCCGCGCCAATCAGGAAAAGTGACGAGGCCAGCAGGTTGATCGAGATGTAATGCAGCCCCGACGACACCCGCGCCCGGCCCGAACCGTGCAGCATCAGCCCGTAGGAGGCGGCCAGCAGCACTTCGAAAAACACGAACAGGTTGAACAGGTCCGCCGTCAGGAAGGCGCCGTACAGGCCCATCAACTGAATCTGGAACAGCGCGTGGAAACTCGAGCCGGCGCCGTCCCAGCGCGCCATGGCGAACAGCAGGGCGCTGACGCCGATGATCCCGGTCAGCACCAGCATCAGCGCCGACAGACGATCGACCACCAGCACAATACCGAACGGCACTTGCCAATTGCCCGGCAGGTACACACCGATGGAGCCCGGCACGCCGGTGGTTTGCGTCCATTGCAGCAGCATCACGGCAATGCCCAGCCCCAGCAGGCTGGAGAACAGATTGATTTTGGCCTTTAACGGGCGGTGTTTTTCGCCCAGCATCAGCATCACCGCGGCGGTCAGCAGCGGTAGCAGAATGGGGGCTGCGATCAGGTGCGCCATCGGATTCATTCTTTAGGCTCCCGGCCATCCACATGGTCGGTACCGGTCAGGCCCCGGGAGGCGAGCAGCACTACCAGGAACAACGCGGTCATGGCGAAGCTGATGACGATCGCGGTCAGCACCAACGCTTGCGGCAGCGGGTCGGTGTAGTGCAGCAAATCCTGAGGCACGCCGTCCTTGATGTTCGGCTCCTTGCCGATGAACAGGCTGCCCATGCTGAAGATGAACAGGTTGACGCCGTAGGACAGCAGGCACAGGCCCATGACCACCTGGAACGTCCGTGGCCGCAGCACCAGCCACACGCCGGACGCGGCCAGCACACCGATGGCGATTGCGATGACTTCTTCCATCAGATGGCTCCTTGCGTGGCAGCCGCTTTGGCCATGGGCTTGGGTTGCGCGCTGGTTTTATGACCGCGTACCGACTGGTGGGCGAGGGCGGTCAGGATCAACAGCGTCGAGCCGACCACCACGGCGTACACGCCAATGTCGAAGAACAGCGCACTGGCGATGTGAATCTCGCCGAGCAGCGGCAATGCGAAATGCCAGGTGTGAGTGGTAAGGAATGGATACCCGGCCACCATCGCCCCGAGCCCGGTGACCGTGGCGAACAGCAGCCCGGTGCCCATCCAGCGCAGCGGCCGCAGGCTCATCTGCGCCTCGACCCACTGGGTGCCGGCGACCATGTATTGCAGGATGAACGCCACCGACATCACCAGCCCGGCGACGAAACCGCCACCGGGTTGATTGTGCCCGCGCATGAACAGGTAGACCGACACCACAAACGCAATCGGCAGCAGCAGACGCACCAGCACCGCTGGCACCATCATGAAACCGAGCGCGGTGTCGCTGGCGTGACGCGGGTTGACCAGGTCGGTGACCACGTCGGGCGCCAGCAAGCGCTGTTGGGCCGGCAGTTGCAGGCTTTCTTTCGGTGGACGGAAGCGTCGCAGCAGGGCGAACACGGCCAGGGCAACGGCCACCAGCACGGTGATTTCGCCGAGGGTGTCGAAGCCACGGAAGTCCACCAGCATCACGTTGACCACGTTGCTGCCGCCGCCTTCGGGCAGGGCGCGACTGAGGTAGAACGAGGAAATGTCGTTGGGCGTCTGGCGGGTCAGCATTGCGTAGGACAGCAACGCCATGCCGCCACCAACCGCGATCGACAGCAGCAAGTCGCGGATACGACGGATGCGTGCCTTGCGCAGGCTGCTCGGCAACGGTGACACCTCTTCGATCCGTCGCGGCAACCAGCGCAGGCCCAGCAGGATCAGCACTGTGGTCACCACTTCGACCACCAGTTGCGTCAGCGCCAGGTCCGGCGCCGAGAACCAGACGAAGGTCACGCAGGTCATCAGGCCGCAGACGCTGACCATGGTCAGGGCGGCGAGCCGGTGATACTTGGCTTGCCACGCCGCGCCAAGGGCACAGGCAATCGCCAGCAGCCAGAGGATCACGAACACGATCGAGCCCGGAATCTTCGGTCGGTCGCCCCAGCTCAGGCTGCTGTGCAGCATCGGGATCAACCCGGCCAGCACCGCGGCGAGCACCACCAGAAACAGTTGGGTTTGCAGGCGCCGGGTGCTGACCCGCCGCTCCAGGCGACGGGCCAGGCGCATCATGATCACCAGGCAGCGCTCGAACAGGCGCTTGCCGTTGAAGTGGCTGATCACCGGCGGGTGCGAGAAACGCCCGCGCTTGAGCTGATTGCGCAACAGCAGATAGAGGATGATGCCGCAGGACATGGCGATCAGGCTCATGATCATCGGCGCGTTCCAGCCGTGCCAGATCGCCAGGCTGTACTCGGGCAGCGTACCGCCCACCACCGGCAATGCCGCCGCCGCGAGCAACGGGCCGACCACTTGCGCCGGGAAGATCCCTACCACCAGACAGGTAAACACCAGCAATTCCACCGGCGCGCGCATCCAGCGTGGCGGCTCGTGCGGGGTGTGCGGCAGGTCGGTGGCGCTCGGGCCGAAAAACACATCAACGGTGAAGCGCAGGGAGTAAGCCACGCTGAACGTCCCGGCGATGGTCGCGACGATTGGCAGGGTCATCTCGATCCAGGCTGTCGCGTTGATGAACACCGTTTCGGCGAAGAACATCTCTTTGGACAGGAAACCGTTGAGCAGCGGCACGCCGGCCATGGAGGCACTGGCGACCATGGCCAGGGTGGCGGTGAACGGGATCAGTTTGACCAGGCCGCTGAGTTTGCGAATGTCCCGGGTGCCGCTTTCGTGGTCGATGATCCCGGCGGCCATGAACAGCGAGGCCTTGAACGTGGCGTGGTTGAGAATGTGGAATACCGCGGCGACGGCGGCCAGCGGACTGTTCAGCCCCAGCAGCAAAGTGATCAGGCCCAGGTGGCTGATGGTCGAGTAGGCCAGCAGGCCCTTGAGGTCGTTCTGGAACATCGCACAGTAAGCACCGAGCAACAGCGTACAGGCTCCGGCCCCGCCGACAATGTAGAACCATTCTTCACTGCCGGACAGCGACGGCCACAGGCGTGCGAGCAGGAAGACCCCGGCCTTGACCATGGTCGCCGAGTGCAGATACGCCGAAACCGGTGTCGGCGCCGCCATGGCGTGGGGCAGCCAGAAGTGGAAGGGGAATTGCGCACTTTTGCTCAAGGCGCCGATCAGGATCAGGGGAAGCAGAATAGGGTAGAGGGCATGTGCGCGAATCAGATCGCCGGCGGCCAGGACCTTGTCCAGGTCATAGCTGCCCACCACATGGCCGAGCAGCATGACCCCCGCCAGCAAACACAAGCCACCGGCACCGGTGACCATCAATGCCATATAGGCGCCACGTCGCGCATCGGCGCGATGGTGCCAGTAGCCGATCAACAGGAATGAAAAGAGGCTGGTCAGCTCCCAGAAAAATACGATCTGGATCAGGTTGCCGGAGATCACCAGCCCCAGCATGGCGCCCATGAACGCCAGGAAAAACGCGAAGAAACGCGGCACCGGATCGTCCGGCGACATGTAGTAGCGGGCGTATAGCGAAACCAGCGTGCCGATGCCCAGCACCAGCATCGAGAACAGCCAGGCGAAACCATCCATGCGCAGAACGAAGTTCAGGCCCAGGCTGGGCAGCCAGAAGAACTCTTCGCGGATCACGCCGCCATCGGCGATTTGCGGGTACAAGAGCGCAACCTGGACGGTGCCGATCAGGGCAACCAGGCCAGCCAACAGCGATTCGGTATTACGCGCGTTGTGCGGCAGCAAGGCTGCCAGACAACTGCCGATAAAAGGCAGAAGCAGTAGAACTATCAGAGACATAGGCTTCTAATCTGCGGAAGTTTGTGAAGCATCATACGTGCCAGCTCCCCGATCACCAAACGCCAAGCTGTCGCAGAATCCTACAAGGTAAGCGGGAAATTCGTGTTTATCATTGTTTCAGTGAGCGCGATCTCGCCTGTCCCGACCCCATCGCGGGCAAGCCCGCTCCCACATTAGGATTTCGGTGCGACACTCATTGTTTGTACACCGCAGATCCCCTGTGGGAGCGGGCTTGCTCGCGAAGACGATCTATCCGGCGCCGCAGATATCGGGTCTTACCCTTGTGTTTCCCGCTCCAAATCCTCTTGCGCAGCAACAACCTTACCTTTGGTCTTCAATTCACTGACAATCACCGCCGCCACAATCAACCCCGCCCCAACCAACGCAATCGCCGGCAACCGCTCTCCGGCGATCCGCCCGACAATCCCGGCCCACACCGGCTCTCCGGCATAGATCAACGTCGCCCGCGTCGGCGAAACACTCTTCTGCGCCCAGTTCATCGCCACCTGAATCGCCGCACTCGCCGCGCCCAGCCCCAATGCGCTGCACAACAGCAACCAGGAGAACCCCGGAATCACTTCCTGAGTCGGCACCACCATCAGAAACGCCAGCACCGAAGTCACCGCCAGCTGCACCACCGTCACCCGGCGCACGTCGACCTGACCGGCATAGGTGCTGATCAGAATGATCTCCGCCGCAATCGCCACGGCGCTGATCAATGTGGCGATTTCACCGGGGCTGAAATTGAACGAAGCGCCGGCCGGCCCCGACAACAGCATCAACCCGGTAAAGGCCAGCATGATCCCGATACTCGGCATCAACCCTGGACGCCGCCCCAGCACCAGCCATTGCAGCAACGGCACGAACGGCACATAAAGCGCGGTAATAAACGCCGACTGACTGCTGGGAATGCTCTGCAAGCCCACGGTCTGCAAGCCGTAACCGAGCATGATCGCCACGCCGATAAACGCCCCGGCCTTGAGTTCGAACAGGGTCAGTTCGCGCAGATGACGCCAGGAGAACAGGGCAACGATAATCGCTGCCGCGGCAAAACGCAGGCCTACGAAAAACATCGGCCCGCTGACGGTCATTGCATGCTGCACCAGCAAAAAGGTGCCGCCCCAGACCATAGTGATCAGCACCAACACGCATTCAGCTTTGCTGAACCGTGAGAAACGGGAGGAAGCAGGGGAGGAGTTCACCGACGTCATGACCTTGCGTGCTACCTGAGGGAGACGCACAATGCGCCGGAAGTTGGGCAGTATACTGCGCAACACCATCAAGTGAGCAATATAGTGCACAAAGATTCCACCCAACGGGCGTCGGTCCTCCAGCACGTCAGCCAGAACGTCCGACGTCTGCGCCACGCCGCCGACATGAGCCAGACTGCCCTGGCCGAAAAATCCGGTGTCAGTCGCCGCATGCTGGTGGCCATCGAGGCCGGCGAGAAGAACGTCAGCCTGACCACCCTCGATCGCGTGGCCGAAGCGCTGGACGTCGCCTTCAGCGATTTGATCCAGGCCCCTGAAGCCCGCGACCCGAGCCGCATCAATGAACTGGCCTGGGCCGGCACGATCCCTGGCAGTAAAGCGGTGTTGCTGGCCAAAGCTATCGCCACTCGTGAAGTGGAACTCTGGGAATGGCGCCTTGAGCCGGGCGAGCATTACCCCTCGGAACCGGATGCCGATGGCTATAGCGAACAGATTTATGTGTTTGAAGGCTGCCTGACCCTGATGCTCGGCAACGAGCCGCAGAAAATCGCGGCGGGTGAGTTCTTTATGTTTGCCAGTAATCAGCCGCATTCCTATCGCAATGAGGGGGCCGTGGCGGCGCGCTTTGTGCGTAATGTGGTGATTTAATCGGTGCCGATTTTGTCGCGTAAAACACGTATATACCTGTTGCTTCTCACAGTAGACGATGTGCCTCGGATCCAACAATGATGAGTGCGCCGGCGAATGGCGGCCCACTCCTTAAAATCGGATTCAGACATGTCTATTAATCACAAAAAGCCGTCAGAGCTTTTACCTGCACCCGTACTACCCGTGGCCTACGGCGACAATGTCTTTATCGAAGATGTCATTGCCGGTGCCCGGGTCGATATTGAATTGAACCGGAACGTCTATCCGGGCACGCAGGTGACCCTTGAATATATGGTTGGCAAGACTCTCAATAGATTAGTGATTCCACTTCAAGAGGGGCGAGCATCATTCTTGATTCCTGCTTGCGCATTTATTAACAGTCTGTGGGTGGGGGGAATGCAGATGCGGTATTGGGTCGACGATCCATTCCATAAAAGCGAAGTGCTCGATTTGGGCGTATCGATGCGTTGTTGAGACAGGCCAGGCTGTTGGCGGGGCAACAGTGGAACATCTTGCATTTTTTAGTTGATGTGTTTTCTTCTACGCTGGGCTGTCCGGCAGCGCCGATGTGACTGCATGGGGCGATATGCCCGATGTCTATTCATGTAAACATTGACCAGTGAGAACGGCATGACTGACACCCCAAGCGGACAGGCGACCAAACCCATCCGCCACGCGGATATCCTGATCATCGGTGGTGGCCTGAGCGGCACGATGCTGGCGGCGCAGTTGTTGCGTTTGCCGGGCAAGCGTCAGGCGTTGGTGATCGAGCCCCGCGCCGAACTCGGTCGGGGCGAGGCCTATAGCGCGGTCGAACTGGGGCATACGCTTAACGGCAACGCGGCGCGCATGAGTGTCGATCCCGACAACGCTGATGATTTGACCCAATGGCTCACCAAACACATCGCGACGGGTGGATGGCCGGAGTCGGATCAGCAACATGTGCCAGTCAGTGAATTGTTCCCGCCGCGTGGGCTGTTTGGGGACTATGTGCAGCAGCGTCTGGCCGAGGCGCAAGCAGTGGGTGAGCACCACGGTTCGACCGTCGAACATGTGCGTGCCGAAGTGGTGGACCTGCAAACCCGGGGCGATTCAGTGCAATTGACCTTGAGTGATGGGCAACGCTTGCAAGGCGCCTATGCGGTACTGGCCACCGGTATGTTCCCCGCCGCACGCACGCCACAGACCGAATCCAGCGGCCTGAACGCCGCCGCCCTCGACCCGTGGGACGTGGCTTCCATGCGGCAACTCGATCCACAATCCACGGTGCTGATCATCGGTTCCGGGCTGACCATGGTCGATGCCGTGGTGTCGCTGGAGCAGGCCGGGCATCGCGGGCCGATCGAAGTGTTTTCCCGGCATGGGCTGTTGCCCCACGTGCGTAGGCAGCCGCCGGCCTGGGCGGATTTTTTGGCCGAGGATCACAGCATTCGCACACCGCGCCAGTTGATGCGCGAACTGCGTCGGCATTGCCGCGATGCCATCGCCCAAGGCATCGACTGGCAAGCGCCACTCGACACGGTGCGGGCGCACATCGGGCGGTTGTGGAACCAGGCGACGGACGTGCAACGCCGGCAATTCGTGCGCCATGTGCGGCCGTGGTGGGAGAGCCATCACCACCGCTCGCCGCCGTTGAGTGCCGAGTTGGTGGCGCGGCTGCACGGGGAAGGGCGGTTGCGGATTCATGCTGCATCGTTCAAAGGGTTGGAGCCTTCGTTGAGCGGTGGGGTGAGTATCCGCATCCGTCGCCGTGGCGAGGCCGAAACCTGCGTGGTGCACGGCGCGGCACTGATCAATTCCAGCGGCATCGAATACGACTGGCGGCGGGTGGCGCGGCCATTGCCGCAGCAACTGTTGGCGCGCGGGTTGGTGCGGCCAGGGCCATTGGCGTTGGGCATTGCCGCCGCGGATGACGGCGCGGTGTCAGGCGCTGACGGGCAGGTCGCCAGCCGTTTGTTCGCCATGGGCCCGCCGTTGCGCGGCATGTGGTGGGAGAGCACGGCAGTGACCGACGTGGCGAGCCAAGCCAAGTCTCTTGCGGCGCGACTGGTGGATTGACCGAAAGTTGGAGGGGGGCTTTTCGGGCCTCTTCGCGAGCAGGCTCGCTCCCACATTTGATCTCAGGCGTACACAGATAGTGTGTTCGCCGAAGATCCCCTGTGGGAGCGGGCTTGCTCGCGAAGAGGCCAGTACAGTCACTACAACGCTCAGGCCACTAAACAAGCATTGTTTAAACGACACTCTTTTCCACGTCGACCCCGAGGTCGATAACGAAACCCTGCTGGCCGCAACCCAACGGGGGCAAGCCTCTCGCTGCTGTATCGAGCCCGCCGCGTGGTTCAGTTGGTCTGACACAATTGATATTAATTTCCTTGTCGGCTGAATTTTTCAAAATGTGTGCGGTCTGTTTACCGTCCATGATGGCTGGCGTCATTTAGCCAGTATTTCTGACATCAATTTCAGGGCGTCTACGACCCTTCTCCTGCGGGCATTGATTTGCGCCCTCAGCACTTTATGACATGGAGCGTTATGTTTATCTCCCCACGGATGTGGCCGGTGCTGTGCGCGCTATTGCTTGGCTTGGGTACACAGAGCAGCGCCGATGGCGCCAGCCTGCCAACGCCGGGCGACCAGGACCTGATCCGCGATCGCCAGAACCGCCTGATTGAAGAACAGCAGCGTCGACTGGAAGAACTCAAGGACCTGCCGGGCAAGCCAACATTGCCTGCAACACCGGCCGCCCCGGTGGATACACGTTGCTTTCCTATCAAAGACATCGAACTCAAGGGCGCCGACAGTCTGTCCGCTGCCGAGCGCGAGCGCTTGCTCAAGCCTTATATCGGTCAATGCCTGGGCGTCTCGCAACTCAACGAATTGCTCAAGGTCATCACCGACCATTACATCGCCAAGGGCATGATCACCAGCCGCGCTTACTTGCCGCAGCAAGACCTCTCCAGCGGCCACTTAAGTGTGTTTGTAGTCGAGGGCAAACTCGAGGGTTTGAAGGGCGCTGACGACAGCCATATTTCCGATCGGGAACTGTCCATGACCTTCCCCGGTAAAACGGGCGAACTGCTCAATCTTCGTGAAATAGAACAACTGGTGGATCAGTTGAACCGCTTGCCCTCCAACCAGGCGCAAATGGAACTGACCCCCGGCGTTCAGGTCGGCGGCAGTAACGTACTGGTCAAGAACAACCCGCAAAAGCCTTGGCGTGCCAGCCTGTCGCGTAACAACGACGGTCAGAAAAGCACCGGTGAACAGCAGTGGGGCGCAGGCTTTGAGTGGGACAGCCCGCTGGGGCTGGCCGACCAGTTGATGTTGCGCGGCGGCCATGACGCGGTGAGCGATCACCAGAAAACCTCGAAAAACGCCATGCTCTATTACAACGTGCCTTGGGGCTGGTGGAACTTCAGTTATACCTACAGCCAGAGCGAATACCGCTCCCAGGCCCAAGGCAATGGTTTCAACTTCAGCCAGAGCGGCGACAGCGAGAATCATCAATTTCGCGCCGAGCGCCTCGTCCATCGCGATGCGGTGAGCAAAACGTCGATCAATGCCGGCTTCGCCCATCTGCGCACTAACAACTACATCGAAGATAGCCGCCTGGATAACAGCAGCCAGCGTATTACCGAAGCCCAGTTGGGTATCAACCACGGCCGGCGTATTGGCCAGTCGTTCGTCAACCTGGACCTGGGCATGCAGCAGGGCATCGGCGCGCTGGATGCACAAGGCAACGACCAGCGTCGTGATGATGCCGGCAATCTTACCGCCAACGCTCGCTATCGAAAGTACACCGCCACGGCCAGTTACCTGTTGCCGTTCAACTGGCTGGGCGAGTCCTTCACGTTCAGCAGCCTCGCCACGGGCCAGCGCAGCGAAGACGTGTTGTTCAGTCCGCAACGCATCAGCCTGGGTGGCAGCTCATCGGTGCGTGGCTATAAAGACCAGTTTTTATCCGGGGACAGCGGCGGCTACTGGCGCAACGAGCTGCGCTGGACCCGCCCGGTGACTGTCGATTGGTTGCGCCCGGCACTGAGCGAGTACGGCACCAGTGTCGGCTATGACCAAGGCGTGATCAGCAATGACCGATACAACAGCGAAGTGCATGGCCGAATGTCCAGCAACTCTCTGGAACTCTTCGCCCGTGGCAAGTACCTCGCCACTCGCGTGACGTTCGCCCACTCGCTGGAACGCCCCACCGTGCTCACCGAGCGCGAGGCGCCGATCTATTTCCAGGTCGACCTGTTTCTTTAATTCATTTGTTATCGCGTCGAGATTCTGAATATGGACGTTCACCAGCTTGCCTTTCTGTCCCGCCAGCCTTCCGCTGCCGTGGCCCCTCGCACGCACTTCCTGGGCATGCCCAAACGCTTGCTGGCATTGCTGCTGGCGAACGTCATGTTCTGGCAGCCGATCTGGGCCCAGGCCGAGGGCATCGCCGTCAGTGGCAACACCCAGACCGGCATAGGGCAGGCCGGCAACGGCGTACCGGTGATCAATATTGCCGCGCCCAACGGTGCCGGGCTCTCGCACAACCAGTTTAAGGATTACAACGTCGGTCGCCAGGGCGTGATCCTCAACAACGCGACGAACGCGGTGCAGAACACCCAACTGGGCGGCCACATCCTGGGCAACAGCCAGCTCGGTGGACGGGCAGCCGGCACCATCCTCAACGAAGTCAACGGCGGTAGCCCCAGCCAGCTCAACGGCTACACCGAAGTGGCAGGCCAGTCAGCGAGGGTCATCATTGCCAACCCTTACGGCGTGAGCTGTAACGGTTGCGGCTTCATCAACACGCCGCGCGTGACCCTCAGCACCGGCAAGCCTGTACTCGACGGCAGCGGCAAGCTTGATCACTTCGAGGTTGATGGCGGCAGCATCACCATCGATGGCATGGGGCTTGATGCGGCCAACATTGATCAATTCGACCTGATTACCCGTTCGGCGAAGATCAACGCAGACATCCATGCCCGGCAATTGAATGTCATTACCGGTGCCAACAACGTCAACGCCGACAGCCTGGCCACCACCCCTCGCGCGGCCCGTGATGCCGACAAGCCTCAACTGGCAATCGATGCGGCGGCGCTGGGCGGGATGTATGCCAACACCATCAAACTGGTGGGCACCGAGCAGGGCGTCGGGGTCAAGCTGGCGGGCAACATGGCTGCCAGTGCCGGCGATATTCAAATCGATGCCGGCGGCCATCTGAGCATGGCGCAGACATCGGCCCAAGGTTCCTTGCGGGTCAACGCGCAGAGTGTCGAGATGACCGGCAAGGCTTACGCCGGCAGCGTCGATGTACGTACGCCCGGCGAGCTGGTCAACCGGCAGAGTCTGGCCGCCCGCAACCGCATCGACATCAATGCCGACAAACTCAGTAACTCCGGCGTGATTGCCGCGGGCATCGAGGCCGATAACAGCCGCAACACCACGGGCGACCTGAGCATCACCAGCCCCTCCGTGACCAACAGCGGCAGTCTTGAAGCCAGTCGCTCGTTGAGCATCCGTGCAAACACAACTCTGACCAATCAAGGCGTGGTTCAGGGCGCGGCGGTCGATCTGACCAGCGCCCGGGTTACCAATCAGGGCGCTGCTGCGCGAATCGTCGGTGACCAGTCGCTGGTGATCAATACACCGGCCATCGTCAACCTGGCAGGGGTGATCCGCTTTGGCGCGGGGCAGGCGGCGTCCTTGCAACTCGACAGCCTGGACAACCGCGAAGGCCTGATCCAGGTGCTGGGCGGCAGCCTGACAATCACCGCCCGCCAGCTGGATAACCGTGGCGGGCAAATCGACGCTGGCGGCCTCATCGTCGATACCACCACGCTTGATAATCGCGCCGGCCTGCTTTCTGCCAGCGCCGGTAATGCGCAGGTGAACACCCGCGGCAGGTTCGACAACACTTCGGGCACTCTCCAGGCGCAAAACCAGCTTTCAGTCACTGGCCAGGAGATCATCAACCAGGGCGGCAGGCTGCTGGCGGTCAACGGTGACCTCGATCTGAAAGCCTCGAGCCTCGATAACCAGCTCGGCAGCGTGCTGGGGGCCAAGATCAGCATTCGCGCGCCGGGTGGGCAGGTCGACAACCGCGGCGGGAAAATCGTCGGCGAGCGCGTTGATCTGAACGCCTCGGGGCTCGACAACAGCAACGCGGGGCTGTTGGCGGCAGGCGCCCAGGGCATGAGCCTGATTTTCGATCCGGCGGCCATCAAGGCGCAGTTGCTCAATAACAAAGGGCGCATTCAGAGCGACGGCGGCCTTTTGCTGCAAGGTGGCTGGCTGGACAACAGCGCTGGCACAGTGCTCGGTAAAACCATCCAGGTCGACGCTCAACGCCTGATCAACAACGGCAAGGGCGCACTGGTCAGCAATGGCGGCGATGTTGTCCTGAATGTCAGCAACGTGTTGAGCAACCTGACGGGAGTGATCGATGCCGGTAACAACACGGCCACCGTCACCGGTGCGAGCCTGATCGATAACCAGGGCGGCACGATTCGTGGCCAGCGACTGGACCTTCAGGCGAGCACTTTGCTCAACGGTCAGAAGGGGCAACTGGTCGCAGGGTCCGGTGGGTTGACCTACAGCGGGAACCGACTGGACAACAGCGGCGGCATTATTCTCGCCGACGGTGGGCTTGCCAGCCTGAAGCTCGGCAAGGGCAGCATCGGCAACCTTGGCGGCACGATCCAGGGCGACACCGTCGAGGTGACCGCCGGCAGTCTCGATAACAGCAGCGATGGCACCAAGGCCGGCATGATCGCCAGCCTGGCGGGCGAACTGAAGCTGACCGTCGATTCACTGACCAGCCGCGCCGGCAAACTCTTCGCCAAGACCGCGCTGGTGTTCAAAGGCTCCACGCTGGACAACAGCGGCGGACAGCTCAGTGGCAACACCGTTGACCTGACGGCCGACCAACTGACCAACCAGGGTGGCCTGATCGAATCCAACACCTGGCTTGCACTCCAGGGCGGCACGCTGGACAACAGCGCTTCCGGGCGAATCCGTGCGCTGGGCAACAACGTCAGTACTCTTCGCGTCTCGACAGACGACATCAGCACGCTCGATTTCAGCGACACCGTCAATAACCACAACGGCACCATCGAGGTCGGTAACTCGTCGTTCAGTTTCAAATCCAGCACGCTGGATAACCGTACCGGGACCCTCGAACACGCCAACACCGGGTTATTTACCCTGCACCTCGATAGCCTGACCGGTGCCGGTGGTGTGATCACCGGCCTGGGCAGTGGCGACTGGAACTTTGGCGCAGTGAATGGGCTGGGGCATGCACAGCTCAACGAGGCTCTGACTTACACCAGCGATTCGCTGACGCTTCAGTCCGGCGATCGCCTGGCCAGCAGCACCGCGCTGGTGCTCAACCTTGGCAGCCTGAGCAACGGCGGCGAACTGCTCAGCGATGGCGACCTCACGCTGAACCTTACGGGCGATCTGTTCAACAGCGGTCGGTTATCCGCGCAAAAAATGCTGGCTATCACCGCCCATGACGTCCGCCAGAACGGCGGACGCATGGGGGCCGGCACCGACACACGCCTCAACCTGAGCGGTACGCTGGATAACCTCGGTTACCTGACTGCCCGCCAGAACCTGCGCATCGACGCGGCGCAAATCGACAACCACGGCACACTGGGTGCCCAAGGCAAAGTCAACCTCACCGCCACCGGCGGCATCACCAACGGCGCCGATACATTGCTGTTCAGCGGCGGCGACATGAGCTTGCGCGCCAGTAGCCTGCTCAACTGGTATGGCGACCTCTACAGCGCCGGCAATCTAAGCTTCGCCGGCATCGACGGCGCCGCCGCGCAAAGCTTCAGAAACCTCTCCGGGACCGTCGAAAGCCAAGGCAATATCAGCCTTCACGCCGTCTCGGTGGAAAATGCCAAAGCCGAATTCGAGCTGGGCCAACAACGGGTGAGCGGCACCTTGAGCTGGGTGTGCGGCCAACACTGTGGCGGTCATGACTCCTTCAAGCGCGGCCAGATCACCATCGGCCAAACGTTCATCGAGCGCGCCATCAAGGACTCTGCTTCGGCGCGCCTGGTTGCAGGCAAAGACCTCAACATCCAGGGCTCAAGCGTGCAGAACCGCTACAGCTTGCTGGCCGCCAACAACAACCTGACCATCATTGCCGATGACTTGCTCAACCAGGGTGCGTCCACTCGCACTGGGCAGAACACCATCAAGATCGGTACGCCCGGGCGCATTTCCACCGGTTACTGGGACCAGATGGAGTTCGTCGACGTCCCGGCTTTCAACGCGGCCGTTGCCGCCGGTAACTACGACGACGCCCGCTTCGAGCTGCTGAAATCGCGCTCCAGCGACAGCCGCTTCCAGGAGCAAAGCAACGTCACCGTCTGGACCGACAACCCTGAACCGACCTACGCCGCCACGATTCAGGCCGGCGCCACTGTCAACCTCAACGTCACGCGTACCGTGCAAAACGGAACGCTGCACCAGAACACGCTCGAACAACTGACCGGTACGCTGGGCGACGACCAGACGGGCGTCGGGGTTGGCGAGATCAATATCAACCTCAACCCGCAGGCGACCGGTGCCGCCGCCGTGACGCCTGCCGCTGTGCAGCCCATCGAGCGTATCGCGGCGGATGGCAGCGTACAGACCGTCTTCAAACCGGTGGATTACAGCGGGCTACCTTTCACCTCTGTGGACCCGACGGCCGGGCCGAATTTCCAGCTGCCCAAGGGCGATTACGGGTTGTTCATCAAGAACCCCGACCCGACAAGCCGCTACCTGATCGAGACCAACCCGAACCTCACGAACCTGTCGCAGTTCTTTGGTTCGGACTACCTGCTCAAGCTGTTGAACGTCAACGCCGACAGCACTTGGCGTCGACTCGGCGATGGCCTCTACGAGCAGCGCCTGATTCGCGATGCGGTGCTGGCGAAAACCGGCCAGCGTTTTCTCGCCGGCGGTTTGACCAGCGACTACGACCAATACCGCTACCTGATGGATAACGCCCTCGCCAGCAAAGACGCACTGCGCCTGAGCCTTGGCGTCTCGTTGACGGGCGAGCAGGTCAGCGCGCTGACCCATGACATTGTCTGGATGGAAAACCGCATCGTCGACGGGCAAAAAGTCCTCGTGCCGGTGCTGTACCTGGCCCAGGCAGATACCCGCAACGTACGCGGCAGCAGCCTGATCCAGGGCCGGGACTTGAACCTGTTCACCGGCGGCGATCTGGTCAACGTCGGCACGCTGCGCGCCAGCAACAACCTCAACGTCCAAAGCGCCGGCAGCGTCTACCAGGGCGGGCTGGTCGAGGCCGGCAACGACCTGCAAATACTGGCGCAAGACAGCATTCGCAACGCCATGGCCGGCGAGATCCGCGCCAGCCAGGTCAGCCTTGTCGCGCTCAAGGGCGACATCATCAACGATCGCACCGCGATTCAGGTTCGTGACGGGTCCGGCATGCGCACCCTGACCGATGCGGGCAGCAGCATCAGTGCCCGGGAAAACCTGGCCGTTGCGGCCGGCCGCGACCTGACCAACCACGGCGCCTTGAGCAGTGGCGGCAACGCGACCCTGACGGCAGGCCGGGACATCAACCTGGCGGCCAAAACCGATACCAGCGAGAAACACGAATTCAGCGACGGCGGCCACAAGTCGAGCATCACCACTGACGTGAAGAACCTCGCCGCGACCGTTACTGTCGGCGGCAACCTCAACATGAAGGCCGGGCAAGACGTCAACGTTATCGGCAGCACCGCTACCGCCGGCAAAGACCTGAACGTTCAGGCCGCGCGCGACCTGAACATCGTGTCGGTCAGCGATATGCACAACGTTGAGGGCAAGGAAAAGCACGGCAAGAAGCGCATCAAGACTTCGGATGATCAGACGACGCAAGTGGCGAGTGTGCTGACGGCGGGCGGGGACTTTACCAGCCAGGCTGGGCGCGACACGACAATTGTGGCGAGCAAGATCAGTGCGGGGAATGAGGCGTATCTGTACAGCGGGGATAGGTTGAACCTGCTGGCCGCGCAGAACAGCACCTACACCCTCTACGACATGAAAGAAAAAGGTGGCTGGGGCGCCAAGAAAACCCAGCGTGATGAAGTCACCCACGTAACTAACGTAGGGGCAGAAATCAAGACCGGTGGCAACCTGACATTGGCCAGTGGTGGCGATCAGCTGTATCAGCGGGCCAAGCTCAATAGTGGTAACGACCTGACGATCTCCAGCGGCGGCGCGGTGACGTTTGAGGCGGTCAAGGACCTGCATCAGGAGAGTCACGAGAAGAGTAAGAGTGACCTGGCGTGGACCAGCGCCAAGGGCAAGGGCAATACCGACGAGACGCTTCGCCAGAGTGAGTTGGTGGCGCAGGGGCAGTTGGCGATCAAGGCCGTAGATGGCTTGAAGATTGATATCAGACAGATTAATCAGAACACGGTTAGCCAGACCATTGATGTGATGGTGAAGGCTGATCCGCAATTGGCTTGGTTGAAAGAGGCTGAGAAACGCGGGGATGTGGATTGGCGGCATGTGAAGGAGTTGCATGATTCCTTCAAGTACAGCCATTCCAGCCTTGGTCAGGGGGCGATGCTTGCGATCATCATCGTCGTAACGGTATTGACGGCAGGTGCCGCCAGTACGTTTGCGGCAGCAGCCGGTAGTGCTGCAGG
>NZ_AKJE01000010.1 GCF_000282495.1 Pseudomonas sp. GM79 | reverse complement strand
TGGCTGCCGCCAAGCCGGTAACTCCGGTCAGCACGGCGAACTCCTCCACTGCTCCGACACCTGCTGTAACCCCGACTGCTGCGCCGGCTCCATCGACGCCAACCAGTCAGTCCTGATTTCAGGACTAAAAAAACGCCCGGCCTGCGAAGGTCGGGCGTTTTTGTTTGTGCATGGATTCTAGAAAGCACCACAAATCCAATGTGGGAGCGGGCTTGCTCGCGAAAGCGGTGGGTCAATCGATATCAATGTTGAATGATGAATAGCTTTCGCGAGCAAGCCCGCTCCCACAGGGTTAGTCGTGCTCTTCGAGGTACTGCAATGCCAACCGCTCGGTCGCAACCTTGACAGGCGGCAGCAAGTGCGGCGCCACCAGCATCATGATCTGATATACCACCAGTCGCACTTCACCTTCACGGTCGAGAATTCGCTGATAGTCCAGTGAGAACAGCAACGTCATGGTGATTTGTTCCACCAGCTGCCCCAGTGCCTGGGTGTCACTGACCAACTGACCTTGAGCTTTCAATTGCGCCAGCAATGAAGCCAGTGTGCGCTTCAACGCATTGAGCAGATTGCGTATTCCCTTGGCCAGTTTCGGCAGGCGGCCGGCAAGGTTCGACAGGTCCTGGAACAGAAACCGGTAATGGGCCAGGCGTTCGATGATCAGGTGCAGGAACAGCCAGTAATCCTCGGGCCCCAATTCCACATCGGACGGTGGGTCGAGCAAGGGCGTCAACTCGGCCTGGAAGCGCTCGAACAGCCCGAGGATCAGCGGTTCCTTGCCGTGGAAATGGTAGTAGAGGTTGCCCGGGCTGATGCCCATTTCGTTGGCCACTTCCATGGTGGACACATTCGGTTCGCCCTTCTGATTGAACAACTGCAGGGCACATTCGAGAATCCGGTCGCGGGTTTTCATCCAGTCTTCTTAATGGTCGAGTCATGCCACGGCCATTGGCGGCCGTGGTTCGTTAAACGTCAGCGCACGCGCACGTAAGTACCGGGTGCCGCCTCCATCGGTGGATAGTTCTGGTTGCCGAGGGCCATCCGGGTTTCGTGTTGTGCGCCGGAGCGTTCCTGAATCCAGTCCAGCCATTGCGTCCACCAACTACCGTCGACGCGCTTGGCGTCGTAATACCAGGCCCGCGGGTCGCTGCTCAGTTTCGGATTCTCGACGTAGTTGGCTTTCGGATTGTTCGGCGGGTTGAGAATGCTCTGTACATGACCGCTGTTGGACAGCACGAAGCGCCGCTCGCCCCCCAGCAGTAATGTCGAGCGATACACCGCATCCCATGGGGTGATGTGATCATTCATGCCTGCCACGCTGAAGCTGTCGACGGTGACTTTCTGCAGGTCGATCGGCGTGCCGCACACTTCCAGCCCGCCAGGATGACTCAGCGGGTTGTGCTTGAAGAAATCCAGCAGGTCGCCATGAAACGCTGCTGGCAGACGCGTGTTGTCATTGTTCCAGTAGAGGATGTCGAACGCCGGCGGCTCCTTGCCCATCAGGTAGTTATTGACGAAGTAATTCCAGATCAAGTCGTTGGGACGCATCCAGGCAAACACCCTGGCCATGTCACTACCTTCCAGAACGCCCCTCTGATACGAGCGGCGCTTGGCCGCTTCCAGCGTCTGTTCATCGGCGAAGAGGGTAGCCGGGCTGTCTATCTGGCTGTCGAGCATGCTGACCAGGTAGGTCGCGCTGGACACCCGTCGTAGCTGCCGCTTGGCCTGCAAATGCCCTTGCAGCGCGGCGATGGTCAGCCCACCGGCACAAGCCCCCATCAGGTTGACCTCGCGAGCGCCGGTGATTGCCCGGCACACATTCATCGCTTCTTCGACGGCTTCGACATAAGACGACAGCCCCCATTCGCGATGACGCACATCGGGATTGCGCCAGCTGATAATGAAGGTCTGCAAACCGTTTTTAAGGGCGAACTGAACGAAGCTGTTGTTGGGGCTCAAATCGAAAATGTAGTACTTGTTGATCTGTGGCGGCACGATCAGCAATGGCTTGGAATACTGCTTTTCGCTCATCGGCTTGTACTGGATCAGCTCCAGCAGCTCATTGCGAAACACCACCGAGCCGGTAGTGGTGGCGACCGTTTTGCCCACCTCGAATGCTTGTTTGGTGACTTGTCTTGGCAGGCCGTTGTTGTGCAGGACATCGTCGACCAGATGGCCGATACCCCGCACCAGACTATTGCCGCCGGAGTTGAAAAATTCCTTGATCGCCAGCGGATTGAGCAGGGTGTTGGACGGCGCCACGGCGTCATTGATCAAGGCAAAGGCAAAGTGGGCGCGGGCACGATCGTCCGGGCTCATGTTGCTTTCGTCGATCCAGCTTTTGACTTCTTTCTGCCAGCTCAGATAGGCCTGCAGACTGCGGCGATAAAAGGGATTGAGGCTCCACGTCGGGTCGGCAAAGCGACTGTCTTGCGGGTTGGTCGGATGCAGGGTTTCACCCAACAATACGCGGCCCAACTGGCCGCCCAGCTTCAAGGCATGCCGGGCCGTATACACCGGGTTGCGCAGGCCGTGGGTGGCCAGGCTGCGCAAGGTCGAAAGCAGGTCCCGGCCGCGCAGACCGGTAACCGCACTCTGAGCATTGATGAATGCAGCGGGAGTGGGCAAAGAGCCCTTCGCTGGTTTGTCGCGCATGAGTTAACACTCCTTCGTCATCAGGCCAAAAACAAACACACCCGAACAAAACACCATAGACGTTGTTGCGGGTTGTTGCGCGGCACGGCCTCCTGCCGACTCCTTTTCATAAACAAAAGTCGGGGTCGGTTAACCGCCCGATGGCGCCGGATGTGGATGCATTACTGCGCGCTGACGTTCTTCCTCAAGAAACTTCATGATGATCGGTGCCACCGCTTCGGCGCGGGTAATCAAGAACAGATGGCCGTCGTCGATGATGTGCAGTTGGGCGTTGGGAATTCGCCAAGCCAGCATGCGCATGTTGATCAGCGGGATCAGTGGGTCGTCGTCGCCGGCCAGTACCAGGGTCGGTTGATGGATTTTGTGCAGCCAGTGAATGCTGGTCCAGCCGAGACCGGCGAACAGCTGCCAGTAATAACCGAGTTTGCCTGCCGAACGAACCCTGGCGGCGTGACTGGCTGCCAGGGTCGGATCGCGACGGAACGAGCCGCCGTAGATCATCGGTGCAATGCGGATCACATGGGAGGGCTGGATGTAGCGTCGCGGGCTGGCCATCATCATCAGCACTTTAGGCTTGCCCGGAACCATCACGGTGCCTGCCGCCGTGGCCGCCAGCACCAGCTTCTTGCAGCGCTCGGGATAGTCATGGGCGAACTGCTGCGCCAGAGCGCCGCCCCACGAAACGCCAATCACGTTGACTTGTCCGTAATCGAGATAGTCGAGCATTCGCGCCGTGAGTTTTGCCAGGCCCGAGAAGCGATAGGGTCGATTGGGAGTCGATGAGCCGCCGACACCGGGCACGTCGAAGGCAATGACTTCCAGGTCCGGATCCAGAGCCTGGACGAACGGGAATATCAGCTCCAGGTTGGCGCCGATGCCGTTGAAAATCAGCAAGGGCGTCAAGTGAGGCTTGCCGGGGCGTACCGCTGTGCGGAGGGTCTGGCCATCCAGGTTGACGGTACGGAATACGAACGGTTGCGGCATGCACGAAGCCCTGTAGGTTTTAAACGCTGATCGGGCCGTCCCGGGCCGTCGCAGAATGTTCGAGGCTGGCCTCGAGAGTGATTGATAGAGATCGCGGCACCTCCCAGTGCCGCGGACTGCGTGTTACCTGAAACTCAACGCTCGTGTACATAAGTGCCTGGCGCCGCTTCACCCGCTGGATAGGCCTTGTTGCCAAGGTTGGCGGGGGACTTTTTCAGCTTGCCCGAACGCTCGGCCTGCCACGCCTGCCAATGCAACCACCAGGAATCGGTGTGCTTGGTGGAGTTTTCCATCCATTCTTCGGCATTGACCGGCATGTCGGTGCTGGTCATGTAGCGCGCTTTCGGATTGCCCGGAGGGTTCAGGATGCTCTGGATATGCCCGCTGCTGGACAGCACGAACTCGACCTTGCCGCCGAACAGCTGCGCGGATTTGTAGCAGGACTTCCACGGAGTGATGTGATCGTTGGTACCGGCCAGGGAAAAGATGTCGGCAGTGACCTGCTTCAGGTCGATCGGTGTGCCGCACACTTCCAGTGCGTTGGAGCGGATCAGTGGGTTGTTTTTGAACATCTCGATCAGGTCGCCGTGGAACGCGGCCGGCAAGCGAGTGGTGTCGTTGTTCCAGAACAGAATGTCGAAAACCGGAGGCTCGTTGCCCAGCAGGTAGTTGTTGACCCAGTAGTTCCAGATCAGGTCGTTGGGGCGCATCCACGCGAAGACTTTCGCCATGTCACGGCCTTCCAGCACACCGGCCTGGTAAGAATGGCGCTTGGCGGCTTCAAGGGTCTGCTCGTCGACGAACAGAGCCACGTCGCTATCGAGGGTGGTGTCCAGCACGCTGACCATCAGCGTCAGGGCGTTGACCTTCTTCTCGCCGATCGCCGCGTAGTGGCCCAGCAGGGCGGTGCAAGTGATGCCGCCAGAGCAGGCGCCAAGCATGTTCACGTCTTTGCTGCCGGTGATTGCGGTGACCACGTCGACCGCTTCCTTGAGCGCTTCGATGTAGGTCGACAGACCCCACTCGCGCTGCTCCTTGGTCGGGTTGCGCCAGCTGACGATGAACGTCTGCACATTGTTGCGCAGGCAGAAGCGCGCCAGACTCTTGTCCGGGCTCAGGTCGAAAACATAGAACTTGTTGATCTGTGGCGGCACCACCAGCAGTGGGCGTTCATGCACCTGCTCAGTGATCGGTCGGTACTGGATCAACTCCAGCACATCGTTGCGAAACACCACTGCGCCTTCGGTCACGCCCAGGCTCTTGCCGACTTCGAATGCACCCATGTTGACCTGGCTCGGCATGCCACCGTTGTGCACCAGATCCTTGGCCAGGTGGGAGAGACCGTCGAGCAGGCTTTTGCCGCCGGTTTCGAAGAAGCGTTTGACCGCCGCCGGGTTGGCCGCCGTGTTGGTCGGGGCCATGGCTTCGGTCATGAGGTTAATCACGAAATGCCCGCGAGCGACGTCCTTGGGCGAAAGATTGCTGTCATCGATCCACGCGTGAAGCTCCTTGCGCCACGCCAGATAGGTTTGCAAATAACGTTTATAGAGCGGGTTCTGACTCCAGGCCGGATCAAGGAAGCGACGGTCATCACTTTGCGGTTGAAGCTCGGATTTTCCAAACAGCACGTTCTTCAGTTCGATGCCGAAATGAGCGACATGCCTGGCACTGTGGATGGGTTGTCTGATGGCCTGGGTCAGCACCATTCGGGCAGAGCCCAAGAGATCCTTTCTACGTAGTCCAACAACAGGATTCAGCCCCAAGGTATTTTCCGAAGCCTGAAATTTCAAGTCATCGTTAAGCTTGTTACTCATCTACGACGCTCCATTGTCCTGAGACGAGTACCTGAGCCCAGCTGTGTAGTCACACAGCAAACGCCAGGTACTACTGCTCGGGTGACCGTTAATTGCGAATAGCTACAAATGCACGGAACTTGCCAGCTCCATTGGTTACCCGAGTTTAATTTTTTTCGCAAGCGGGCCAATCGTTGACACCGCAGCGGAGCATTCAAACAGATGGAATTAGAAAATGCCCTCTAAACAGCCAGAGGCCTGTATTAGAGCATCAGCTTGACGACCGATTCATTCGGATCGCGGGTCTTTCCAGCCGCTTTGAGTTCAGCAAGATAATCGTTCCAAAGATCTTCTTGGCGCACTGCCAGCTGGTACAGATATTCCCAAGTGAACAGGCCGCTGTCATGGCCGTCGTCGAAGGTCAATTTCAGTGCGTACTGACCGGCCGGTTCGACCTTGCTCAGGCCGACGCCGATCTTGCCAAATTGCAGGATAGGTTTGCCGTGGCCCTGGACTTCGGCGGAAGGAGAATGCACGCGAAGGAACTCGGCGGGCAGGTGATATTCCTCGCCGGACGCGTATTTGAGCGACAGGGTTTTTGAGGCTTTGTGGAGTTTGATGTCGGTGGGGAGTTGGGTCATGGCTGGCAGTCCGTCTGTGTGGGAGACCTGGTGGAACCTGATCTGCAAAACACCACAGTTCAAATGTGGGAGCGGGCTTGCTCGCGAAAGCGCTGTAACAGTCAACACAGATGTTGAATGTTACGGCCTCTTCGCGAGCAAGCCCGCTCCCACAGGGTCCGCTACCGCTGTAAGTATGGCTTACAGGATATAACGAGACAGGTCTTCGTTCTGCGCCAATTCGCCCAAGTGGCTGTTGACGTAATCGGCATCGATCAGGATCGGCTTGTCCTCGTGGGTGCTGGCCAGATCACCGGCGCTGAACGACACCTCTTCGAGCAGGCGCTCGAGCAGGGTATGCAGGCGACGGGCACCGATGTTTTCGGTTTTCTCGTTGACCTGCCAGGCGATCTCGGCGAGACGCTTGATGCCGTCCGGGAGGAATTCGATGAGCAGACCTTCGGTTTTCAGCAGTGCACAATATTGCTCGGTGAGCGATGCATGCGGCTCGCTGAGGATGCGCTCGAAATCTTCCGGGCTCAGGGCCTTGAGTTCGACCCGAATCGGCAGGCGACCTTGCAGCTCCGGCACCAGATCGCTCGGCTTGCTCAGGTGGAACGCACCGGAAGCGATGAACAGGATGTGGTCAGTCTTGACCATGCCCAGTTTGGTGTTGACGGTGCAGCCTTCAATCAGCGGCAGCAAGTCGCGCTGTACGCCCTCACGGGACACGTCGACGCCCCCGGAGTTGCCTCGCTTGGCAACCTTGTCGATTTCGTCGATGAACACGATGCCGTGCTGCTCGACGGCTTCCAGGGCCTTGGCCTTCAATTCTTCTTCGTTGACGAGGCGACCGGCTTCTTCGTCGCGAACCAGTTTCAGCGCTTCCTTGACCTTGAGCTTGCGGTTTTTGCGCTTGCCCTTGCCCATGTTGGCGAACAGGCTCTGCAGCTGGTTGGTCATTTCTTCCATGCCCGGTGGCGCGGAGATATCGACGCCGGACACTTCGGCCACTTCGATTTCGATCTCCTTGTCATCCAGCTGACCTTCACGCAGGCGCTTGCGGAACAGCTGACGGGTGTTGGAATCGGCCGACGGTGCAGCGTCCTCGTTGCTGAAGCCCATGCGTGCCGGTGGCAGCAAGGCGTCGAGGATGCGTTCTTCGGCAGCGTCTTCGGCGCGGTGGCGAACCTTGGTCATTTCCTGTTCGCGCAGCAGTTTGATCGCGGCGTCGGCCAGATCACGAATGATCGATTCGACGTCGCGGCCGACGTAGCCCACTTCGGTGAACTTGGTCGCTTCGACCTTGATGAACGGCGCGTTGGCCAGTTTGGCCAGGCGACGGGCGATCTCGGTTTTACCGACACCGGTCGGGCCGATCATCAGGATGTTCTTGGGGGTGACTTCGACGCGCAGCTCTTCAGGTAGCTGCATCCGGCGCCAGCGGTTACGCAAGGCGATGGCGACGGCGCGTTTGGCATCGTCCTGGCCGATGATATGGCGATTGAGTTCGTGGACGATTTCACGGGGGGTCATGGGCATAGTAATTGGCGGTCCTCAAGCAAAAGTGAGCCGTGGCGCAATGGCCTGCACAGGCTTACTCAGCGAGATCCTGCTCCTCGATGGTGAAGGTGTGGTTGGTGAACACGCAGATGTCGCCGGCGATGCCGAGCGCTGTTTCGACGATTTCCCGAGCCGACAAATCGGTTTTCTTCAACAGGGCACTCGCGGCAGCCTGGGCGTAACCGCCGCCGGAACCCATGGCGATCAGGCCTTCTTCGGGCTCAACCACGTCACCGTTGCCGGTGATGATCAGGGAGGCATCTTTGTTGGCGACCGCGAGCATGGCTTCGAGGCGGCTTAGGGAGCGGTCGGTGCGCCATTCTTTGGCGAGTTCGACGGCAGCGCGAACCAGGTGGCCCTGATGTTTCTCCAACTGGCCTTCGAAACGCTCGAAGAGGGTGAAGGCGTCAGCGGTGGCCCCGGCAAAACCGGCGATAACCTGGCCGTGGTAGAGGCGGCGAACTTTCTTCGCGTTGCCTTTCATCACGGTATTACCGAGCGAAACCTGGCCGTCGCCGCCCATGACGACTTTGCCGTGGCGGCGAACTGAAACGATGGTGGTCAAGGGAGAGTCTCCACGCAGCGGGGCGAAAATGCCTTATGCCAACTCATATGGGGGTGGTGGAGCGTTTTTCAACTGTAGGACGCGGCGGGGGACGAGCGGTGCGAGGCGCGTAGGAGCTGCCGAAGGCTTGATCGTTCCCACGCTCTGCGTGGGAATGCCTCAAGGGACGCTCCGCGTTCCAGCTCTAGAAAGGGGCGCGGAGCGTCCCGGGCTGCATTCCCACGCGGAGCGTGGGAACGATCATGAAGGGTCAGCGGCTTTGGCGTTGTTGTAACAACAGGTTGCTGAAGCCGCTGCCCGCCAGTTGCTTCTGAGCGGTGGTCAGCTGTTCGCGGTTGCTGAACGGGCCAACCAGCACCCGATACCAGGTCTCGTCCTTCACCGTGCCGGATTCAACCGCCACGGCCTGACCCAGCAGGATGATCTGCGCACGCACCTTGTCGGCATCGGCTTCCTTGCGGAACGAACCGGCCTGCAGGAAGAACTTGGTCACCGGTGCAGCTTTCGCCACGGGCGGCGCTGGCGGCGGGGTGATGCCGGCCAATGCCGCTTGAGCCCGGGCCGTGTCGATCTTCGCTGCTTGCTCCGGTGTCACCGGCGTGGTCGGAATGGCCGGCACTTGTGGTGTCGGCAGGGTTTTCTCCGGCACCGCGTCCGGCGGCACGATGACTTCCGATTCCGGCAGCAAGGTGTAGAAATCGTACTTCGGCTTCACCGGTTGCGTCGGGCTCGGCGGAGTCTTGTTGGCCTCGGCGATCTTGGTGGCTTTCTGCTGCTCGATCTTCTCGCGCTTGACGGTATCGCTGCCCTTGCCCGGCTCCAGCTTCATCAGGAACACAATGAATGCACCGACCGTCAGGCCGATGGCCATCCACAGCCAGCCCGGGATCGGTTGCTTTGCAGGAGCTTGGTAACGGCTGGCGCCACGCTTGGGGGCAGGTTTTTTCTTGGCAGCCAACTTACATGCGCTCCAGAGTTTCCAGACCCAAGAGTTCCAGGCCTTGCTTGAGAGTGCGGCCGGTCAGCGCGGCGAGGCGCAGACGGCTCTGCATTTGCGCCGGGGTGTCGGCGCCGAGGATCGGGCAGTTCTCGTAGAAGCTGGAGAACAGGCCGGCAACATCGTACAGGTAGGTGCAGAGAATGTGCGGCGTGCCTTTGTCGGACACGTTGTTCAGTATTTCGCCGAACTGTGCCAGTTTCGCGGCCAACTCATGTTCGTGCGGCGCTTCGAGGGCGATCTGCCCTTCGACTTCGCTGAAGTCCTTGCCGAGTTTGCGGAACACGCCGGCCACCCGGGTGTAGGCGTACAGCAGGTATGGCGCGGTGTTGCCTTCGAAGTTCAGCATCAGGTCGAAGTTGAAGCTGTAGTCGCTGGTGCGGTGCTTGGACAGGTCGGCGTATTTCACGGCGCCAATGCCCACGACCTTGGCGATGTTGCGCAACTCGTCTTCGGCAAGCTCCGGGTTCTTCTCTTTCACCAGTGTGTAGGCGCGTTCCTGGGCTTCGGTCAGCAGGTCGATCAGCTTCACGGTGCCGCCATCACGGGTCTTGAACGGACGGCCGTCGGCGCCGTTCATGGTGCCGAAGCCCATGTGTTCCATTTCCATCGGGTGCGTCACGAAACCGGCCAGGCGCGCGACCTGGAACACTTGCTGGAAGTGCAGGGCCTGGCGCTGGTCGACGAAATACAGCGCACGATCGGCCTTCAGCACGCCGCTGCGATAACGCACGGCTGCCAGGTCGGTGGTGGCGTAGAGGTAGCCGCCGTCGGCCTTGACGATGATCACCGGCAGCGGGTCGCCGTCGGCGTTCTTGAATTCGTCGAGGAACACGCATTGAGCGCCGTTGCTCTCGACCAGCAGGCCAGCGGCCTTGAGGTCGTTGACCACGTTGATCAGGTCGTCGTTGTAGGCGCTTTCGCCCATTACGTCGGCCATGGTCAGTTTGACGTTCAGCAATTCGTAGATTTTCTGGCAGTGCGACAGCGAGATGTCTTTGAACTTGGTCCACAGCGCCAGGCAGTCCGGGTCGCCGGCTTGCAGCTTGACCACCAGGCCGCGGGCGCGATCGGCGAACTCTGCGGATTCGTCGAAGCGTTGCTTGGCGGCGCGGTAGAAGTTTTCCAGGTCTGACAGCTCATCGCTGGTGATCGGGTTTTCCTGCAGGTAAGCCATCAGCATGCCGAACTGGGTGCCCCAGTCGCCAACGTGGTTCTGGCGGATCACTTCGTCACCGAGGAACTCCAGAACCCGAGCCACGCCGTCGCCGATGATGGTCGAACGCAAGTGGCCGACGTGCATTTCTTTGGCCAGGTTCGGGGCCGACAGGTCGACCACGGTGCGCTGCACCGGACCGGCTTTGCGCACGCCGATGTGGTCGTCGGCCAGCGCCGCGTCCAGGCGGGTCGCCAGGGCTTGAGTGTTCTGGAAGAAGTTCAGGAAGCCAGGGCCGGCGATTTCGGCTTTGGAGACGTTCTCGTCAGCCGGCAGCGCGGCGATGATTTTCTCGGCTAGGTCACGGGGTTTCATACCGGCAGGCTTGGCCAGCATCATGGCGATGTTGCTGGCGAAGTCGCCGTTTTTCTTGTCTCGGGAGTTTTCCACCTGGATCGCCGGCGACAGGCCTTCAGGCAACACACCTTCGTTGACGAGTTGGGTGATGGCTTGTTGGATCAGCTGGCGAATGGTGTCTTTCATGGTCTTCTCTTTCGACCGCTAGCGCGGCGGCGCTTCGATGCGCTGGTGGAAAAACTGGGCATTATCCGTTGCGAAGACGGGCTTGCCAACTATAGCGGGCAGGTTATGGATATGTGGTGACTATTAGAGCCTCTTCGCGAGCAAGCCCGCTCCCACAGTTAATCTGCAGTGTTCATGCATTATGTGTCTGGCACAAAACCCGTGTGGGAGCGGGCTTGCTCGCGAAGGCGATCTCTAAAATCAGTACAAATCCACAGGATCGACATCCAAGGACCAGCGCACCGCCCGCCCACTCGGCATCTGCTCCAAAACCAGCAACCAACTGCTCAGCAATCGATGCAGCGGCGCCCTGGCCGTGGCTTGCAGCAACAACTGCGCGCGATAACGCCCGGCCCGGCGCTCCATCGGTGCCGGCACCGGCCCCAGCAACTCAATCCCGGTCAGATTCTGCTCGGCCAGCAAACGCTCAGCCTCGCTGCACGCTTCATCGAGGAAGCCTTCGGCCTGCCCCGGTTTATGCGCTTCGGCCCGCAGCAGTGCGAGATGCGCAAACGGCGGAAGCCCTGCGGAGCGGCGTTCGCTCAACGCCTGTTCGGCAAAGGCGAAATAGCCCTGTTCGGTCAGTTGCACCAGCAGCGGATGGTCCGCCAGGTGCGTCTGGATAATCACTTTGCCAGGCTCTTCGGCCCGCCCCGCGCGCCCGGCGACCTGGACGATCAACTGCGCCATGCGTTCGCTGGCGCGGAAATCGCCGGAGAACAGTCCGCCGTCGGCATCCAGAATCGACACCAGGGTCACCCGTGGAAAGTGGTGCCCTTTGGCAAGCATTTGTGTGCCGACCAGAATGCACGGCTGGCCTTTTTGAATGGTGGCGAACAGTTGATTCATCGCGTCTTTGCGTGAAGTGCTGTCGCGGTCGACCCGCAGCACCGGGACGTGCGGAAACAAAATCCCCAGGCGTTCTTCGGCGCGCTCGGTACCGGCGCCCACAGGCCGCAGATCGACCTTGCCGCACTTCGGGCAATGGCGGGGCACTCGTTCGACGTAGCCACAATGGTGGCAACGCAGTTCGCCGGAGCGCTGATGCACGGTCATTCGCGCGTCGCAGCGCTGGCATTCAGACATCCAGCCGCAGTCGTGGCAGAGCAGCGTCGGGGCGAACCCTCGGCGGTTGAGGAAAACCAGCACTTGCTGGCCGGCGGCCAGGGTCTGACCGATGGCTTGCTGCATTGGCCCGGAAATGCCGCTGTCCAGCGGACGACTTTTCACGTCCAGGCGCAGGAACCGTGGTTGCTTGGCGCCACCGGCCCGCTCATTCAGGCGTAAGAGACCGTAACGACCGGTGTAGGCGTTTTGCAGGCTTTCCAGCGAAGGTGTGGCGGATCCGAGGACAATCGGGATGTTTTCCTGCCGGGCGCGGACCAGTGCCAGGTCGCGGGCGTGGTAGCGCAGGCCTTCCTGCTGTTTATAAGAGCCGTCGTGCTCTTCATCGATGATGATCAGGCCGGGGTTTTTCATCGGCGTGAACAGTGCCGAACGGGTACCGATAATAATGTCGGCCTCACCATCCCGTGCCGCCAGCCAGGCTTCCAGGCGTTCGCGGTCATTGACTGCGGAGTGGATCAGCGCGATGCGCGCATTGAAGCGCTGCTCGAAGCGCGCCAGGGTTTGCGGGCCGAGGTTGATCTCCGGGATCAGCACCATGGCTTGCTTACCGGCCTCGAGGGTTTCGCGGATCAGCTGCAAATAGACTTCGGTCTTGCCGCTGCCGGTGACGCCAGCCAGCAGGAACGCGTGATAACTGTCGAATCCGGCGCGAATCGCTTCATAAGCGGCGCGCTGCTCCGGGTTGAGCGGCAATTCCGGTTGCGCTAGCCAGTGTTCGTGGCGGGCGCCGGGGGCGTGCTTGCGGATTTCGACTTGCACCAGATCCTTGGCCAGCAACAGATCGAGGCTGTCCTTGCTCAGCATCAGTTTGCTCAGCAACTGATGAGCGACGCCATGGGGATGCTGGGACAGGGTTGCCAAGGCTTCACGCTGGCGTGGTGCGCGGGCGATGCGCGGATCATCGAGGCTGGCGCCGGGTGCGGCGGACCAAAAGCGTTCCTGACGAGCCTCGGCCAGTTCACCCTGACGCAACAACACTGGCAGCGCCCAACTCAACGTGTCGCCGAGGCTGTGCTGGTAATACTGAGAGGTCCACAGGCACAGCTTGAACAGCGCGGGCGGCAGCGGCGGCGTGGCGTCGAGCAGCGCCAGGGCCGGTTTGAGCTTTTCTACCGGCACTTCGCTGGTGTCGGTGACCTCCACCAGAATCCCGATCATCTCCCGCCGGCCGAACGGCACCCGCAAGCGCATGCCAGGGTGCAACTGGGCACGCAAGATACCGGCCGGGGCACGATAATCGAACAGGCGGCGCAGAGGCGAAGGCAGGGCGAGGCGCAGAATGGCGTTGGGCACGCGGGGGGATCTCTCTGGGCGGGCAGTAAGAAAGGCTGAGCGCAATCCCTGTGGGAGCGGGCTTGCTCGCGAAGAGGCCCATGCAGTCGGCATCTTCATTGGCTGTCAGGACGCTTTCGCGGGCAAGCCCGCTCCCACAGGTTTGCGTGCTGATGATCAGCATCTGGGGCGCGAGCCTAGCAGACGACTGGTTTAAGCGACAGCTTGCGTGAATGGCATTGTCTGGTAGAATCCGCGGCCTAATTACGTGCGGTATTCAACAATGGTGTTGAGTGGCGGCACGCTAGCCTGGGGAATACATCATGAAAGCCGATATCCATCCAACATACGAAATCACCGCAGTTACCTGCAGCTGTGGCAACAAGTTCGAAACTCGTTCGAACCTGGCCAAGCCTCTGGCGATCGACGTATGCAACGAGTGCCACCCGTTCTACACCGGTAAGCAGAAGACTCTGGATACTGGCGGTCGTGTACAGCGCTTCGCAGACCGTTTCGGCGCTTTCGGCAAGAAAGCTCCTGCTGCTGCAGAGTAAGGTCGAAAGCCCCGTGGGCTTTTCCTTGCTGATGAAAAAGGCGTCCCTCGCGGGCGCCTTTTTTGTGTCCGCGATTTGGCTTTCCGGTGCCCAGGCCTTCTGCCCGGCGCCGAGCGGGCTCACGTCGGTCACGGTGCAGCGCGTGGTGGATGGCGACACTTTGCGTCTGAGCGATGGCCGCAGTGTGCGCATGATTGGTTTGAATACGCCGGAGCTGGGCAAGCAGGGTCGCTCCGACGAGCCGTTCGCGGTGGCCGCGCGCAAACGCCTTGAGGCTCTGGTGGCCGCCAGCGACGGGCGGGTCGGTTTGTTGCCGGGTAAGGAAAGCAAGGACCATTACGGCCGCACCCTGGCTCATGTCTACAGTGTCGATGGGGCCAACCTCGAAGCGCAGATGCTCGCCGAGGGCCTCGGTTTTCAGGTGGCGGTGGCACCGAATGTCGATTTGGTCGCCTGCCAGCAAGCGGCTGAACGCAGTGCTCGTCGGGCCGGTCTCGGGCTGTGGCGACAATCACCTGTATTGAAAGCGGAGCAGATCAGCGCGTCCGGTTTCGCCATGCTCAGTGGTCGTGTGAGCAAGGTTCAGCGCAATCGCGGCGGGGTTTGGATCGAGTTGCAGGATTCGGTTGTATTGCGGGTTGCACCCAATGTGCTGGAGCAATTCGATGTCGCATCGCTTGAAAAGCTCAAAGGCAAGCAAATCGAGGCTCGTGGCTGGGTGGTGGATCGTTCGCGCCGCGGTGGGTTGCAACCGGGGCAGGCGCGCTGGCTTCTGCCGCTGACCGATCCGGCGATGTTGCAGGCGGCGCCGTAAGAAAAAGTTGTAGACATTTTTTCTGTTGATTGTGAACAGTCTATCCCTTGTGTTCCGTGGCTCTTGGCCCAAAGTCGTAGGACCGGGCGCTTGACAGGGGTGACTGGTCAGTCTTGTGAGGACTTTGCGAGGCGAGTATCCTCGGCGGTCCGTCTGTCCAACAGTAAAAAGCGGAATGCCCCTATGTCTGATCTGAAAACTGCCGCTCTCGAATATCACGCCCATCCCCGTCCAGGGAAGCTGAGTGTCGAGCTCACCAAGGCCACCGCTACCGCCCGCGATCTGTCGCTGGCCTATAGCCCCGGCGTAGCCGAACCAGTACGCGAAATCGCCCGCGATCCTGAACTGGCCTACAAATACACCGGCAAGGGCAACCTGGTTGCAGTCATTTCCGATGGCACCGCGATTCTCGGCCTGGGTAACCTTGGCCCATTGGCTTCCAAGCCAGTTATGGAAGGTAAAGGCGTGCTGTTCAAGCGCTTCGCCGGCATCGACGTGTTCGACATCGAAGTCGACTCTGAAAGCCCGCAAGCCTTCATCGACACCGTCAAGCGTATCTCCATTACCTTCGGTGGCATCAACCTGGAAGACATCAAGGCACCTGAGTGCTTTGAGATCGAACGCGCTCTGATCGAGCAGTGCGACATTCCGGTATTCCACGATGACCAGCACGGCACCGCAATCGTTACTGCGGCCGGCATGATCAACGCCCTGGAAATCGCTGGCAAAACCCTGGCTGACGCCAAGATCGTTTGCCTGGGCGCCGGTGCTGCCGCCATCTCCTGCATGAAATTGCTGGTGAGCATGGGCGCCAACATCGAAAACATCTACATGGTTGACCGTACCGGCGTGATCCACTCCGGCCGTGACGACCTGAACCAGTACAAGGCTGTGTTCGCTCACGCGACCGAGAAGCGCACCCTGGCTGACGCGCTGGAAGGCGCTGACGTGTTCGTTGGCCTGTCCGGCCCGAACCTGCTGAGTGCTGAAGGCCTGAAATCCATGGCGGCCAACCCGATCGTGTTCGCGTGCTCTAACCCGGATCCGGAAATCTCCCCGGAACTGGCGCACGCCACCCGTAACGACGTGATCATGGCCACCGGCCGTTCGGACTACCCGAACCAGGTCAACAACGTACTGGGCTTCCCGTTCATCTTCCGTGGTGCCCTGGACGTTCGCGCCAAGCGCATCAACGAAGAAATGAAAGTGGCTGCCGCCAATGCCCTGCGTGAACTGGCCAAGCTGCCAGTACCTCAGGAAGTGTGCGACGCCTACGGCGGCATCAAACTGGAATTCGGTCGTGAGTACATCATTCCGAAACCAATGGATGCCCGTCTGATCACCCTGATCTCTGATGCTGTAGCCAAGGCTGCGATCGAGACCGGTGTGGCGACCCTGCCGTATCCGAAGAACTACCCGCTGAAAAGCGTGGATGACGTGTTCAACGGCTAAGCCGTTGTAGCGCATCAACCAAAAGCCCCGGCTCTCGCGAGTCGGGGCTTTTTTGTATCTGGGAGGTTTGCATCGTTTGTAAGGGCCTCTTCGCGGGCAAGCCCGCTCCCACAGGAATCGCGGTGGTTCACAACCCCTGATAGCACCACAGAGCCTTGTGGGAGCGGGCTTGCCCGCGAAGGGGGCGGGTTATTCAGCGCATAACCGGCAGGCAATAAAAAGCCCCGCACATCTTTCGAGGACGGGGCTTTTAGGTGGTGCTACACGATCAGAACAAATCGATCGGCGCTGCCTCATCGGCTGGCAGCGGGCTGCCTGGTACATTGCCGTTGCTCAGCTCGTTAACCGACGGTGGTGTGTCTTCGGCCTTGAACAGTTCGAAGTAGGCGCCTGGCGTACTTGGGGTGGCCGCGCGGCCGCTGATCGGGTCGACGCGCAGGCTGAGAATGCCTTCGGGTTCCGCTTGGGTGTGGGGCGGTTTGTCTTTGAGGGCCGCCGCCATGTAGTTCATCCAGATCGGCAAGGCAACGGTGCCGCCGAACTCGCGTTTGCCCAGGCTTTCCGGTTGGTCGAAGCCGGTCCAGACGGTGGTCACGTAATCGGCGTTGTAGCCGGAGAACCAGGCGTCCTTGGATTCGTTGGTGGTACCGGTCTTGCCCGCGATGTCGCTGCGACCCAGCGCCAGCGCACGGCGGCCGGTGCCGAGTTTGATCACATCCTCGAGCATGCTGTTGAGGATGTAAGTGGTGCGCCCATCGATGATGCGCTCGGCCACGGCCGGCGTTTGTGGCATTGGCTGGGCGCTCGGTGCTTCGCCTGGAGTAGCGTTGACCGTGAAGGTGTCAGAGGCCGGCATGGCGATGCCATCGCTGGCTACGGTGCCTTTCGGAACGCTCGGCGGGTTGGCGACAAATAGCGTGTCGCCGTTGCGGCTTTCGATCTTGTCGATGATGTACGGGGTGATCTTGTAGCCGCCATTGGCGAAGGTGGCCCAGCCGGTGGCGATTTCCATTGGCGTCAGGGTCGCGGTACCCAGGGCCAGGGACAGGTTGCGCGGCAGGTCCTGCTTGTTGAAGCCGAACTTGCTGATGTAGTCGATGGTGCGGTCGACACCCAGCGCTTGCAGCAGGCGGATCGATACCAGGTTGCGCGACTTGTAGAGCGCTTCACGCATGCGGATCGGGCCGAGGAAGGTGTTGGTATCGTTCTTCGGACGCCAGACTTTGTCCAGGTACTCGTCGACGAACACGATAGGTGCGTCGTTCACCAGGCTGGCGGCGGTATAGCCGTTGTCCAGGGCGGCGCTGTAGACGAACGGCTTGAAGCTCGAACCTGGCTGACGTTTGGCCTGCATGGCGCGGTTGTAGTTGCTCTGCTCGAAGGCGAAACCGCCGACCAGCGAACGAATGGCGCCGTTCTGCGGGTCGAGGGAAACCAGCGCGCCTTGAGCCTGCGGAATCTGGCTGAATTTGAGCGAACCATCTGGCTGACGCTGTACGCGAATCAGATCACCGACCTGTGCGACATCCGACGGCTGCTTCGGATTGGCGCCCATGCTGTTGGTGTTCAGGAACGGACGAGCCCACTTCATGGTTTCCCAGGCGACGTGCTCTTCGCCGGTACCCGTGCGGGTCAACACCTGCACGCCGTTCTTGTCGACCTGGGTCACGATCGCCGGTTCCAGGCCGCTGATGATTCGCTGTTTGGTCAACTCCTGAGTCCAGGCCTCTCGGGTTTTACCCGGCAGGCGTGACTCGGGGCCGCGATAACCGTGCCGTTGGTCGTAGGTCATCAAGCCTTCATGAACCGCGGTGTTGGCCATCTCCTGCAAATTGCTCGGCACCGTGGTGGTGACACGAAAACCTTCGGTGTACGCATCGCTGCCATAGCGGCCGACCATTTCGGCACGGGCCATTTCGGCGACGTATGGCGCGTTCACTTCCGGGGTCGGCACATGGTAGCTGGCGTTCAGCGGCTCATTGATCGCAGTGGTGTAGTCGGCTTCGGTGATTTTGCCGAGCTTATACATGCGTCCCAGGATCCAGTCGCGACGCTCTTTGCTGCGGGTCGGGTTGGCCAGCGGGTTGAAGCGCGACGGAGCTTTTGGCAGACCGGCGATCATCGCCATCTGCGCCAGGCTCACGTCACGAATCGACTTGCCGTAATAAACCTGCGCCGCTGCTTCGATGCCGTAGGCGCGGTTGCCCAGATAGATCTTGTTGACGTACAGCTCGAGGATCTCGTCCTTGGTCAACTGTCGTTCGATCTGCAGGGCCAGGAGGATTTCGGTGGTTTTGCGCGAGAAGCTGCGTTCGCTGGTCAGGAAGAAGTTCTTCGCTACCTGCATGGTGATGGTGCTGCCGCCGGACTGAATATGTCCGCTCTTTACCAGCTGGGTGGCGGCACGCATCAGGCTGCTGGGATCGACGCCGTAGTGGTTGGCGAAATTGTCGTCTTCAGCACTTAGTAACGCATTAATGAAATTGGGGGGAATGTCGGCGAAACGGATTGGCGTACGGCGCATTTCGCCAAATTCTGCGATCAACTTGTTGTCGCTGCTGTACACCCGCAAAGGAATCTGCAACTGAATACTTCTCAGCGCCTCCACAGATGGCAATCCGGGGCTAAGGTAAAGAAAAGCGCCGCTCAGACTCAGGAGCAGTCCGCAGAAAACGGCGACGATGGACCAACCGAGAAATTTCAGCAGACGAATCAAGGCTTTTGGATATCCAGGGTAAAAAATGAATTAGGCATCAGGGTTCAGGCTATACAGAGAATGACCCGCGCTTGCAGTGAAAGCGGAAAAAACGCTCAGCATTATAAGCATTTTTCCGTCGGGGGCGTCATTTGCGCTTCTGTCAAGACGGAGGGTATTGAACGCAATGGATATTACAGAGTCCGTAACTCACGGATAGTCATAGGGAATTGGTAGTGCTAGGACTCTTCAATAAAAAAGCCAATACGCTTCTGGGGATCGACATCAGCTCCACGTCGGTGAAGCTACTGGAGCTAAGTCGTCAAGGCGACCGGTACCGGGTCGAGGCCTATGCGGTCGAGCCGCTGCCTGCCAGCGCCGTGGTCGAGAAAAATATCGCCGAGCTCGAAGGGGTGGGGCAGGCGCTTGCGCGGGTGCTATCCAAGGCCAAAACCAGCGTCAGGAACGTGGCTGTCGCTGTGGCCGGTTCAGCGGTCATCACCAAGACCATCGAGATGGACGCCGGTCTTTCCGACGACGAGATGGAAAACCAACTGAAGATCGAGGCCGATCAGTACATCCCTTATCCACTGGATGAAGTGGCGATCGATTTCGAAGTGCAAGGCGTGTCGGCGCGCAACCCCGAGCGGGTCAATGTACTGCTGGCGGCGTGTCGCAAGGAAAACGTCGAGGTCCGTGAAGCGGCCCTGGCTCTGGCCGGGCTGACCGCGCGCGTGGTCGACGTCGAAGCTTATGCCCTGGAGCGATCGTTCGGCCTGCTGGCAACCCAGCTGGCCGCCTCTCAGGAGCGTCTGACCGTGGCGGTGGTCGATATCGGCGCCACCATGACCACCCTGAGCGTGCTGCACAACGGGCGGATCATCTACACCCGCGAACAATTGTTCGGCGGGCGTCAACTGACGGAAGAGATCCAGCGTCGTTATGGCTTGACGGTCGAACAGGCGGGGTTGGCGAAGAAGCAGGGCGGTTTGCCGGACGATTACGTCAGCGAGGTCTTGCAGCCGTTTCGTGATGCGTTGGTGCAACAGGTGTCGCGTTCATTGCAGTTTTTCTTTGCCTCTGGCCAGTACAACTCGGTCGATCACATCCTTCTGGCCGGCGGCACCGCCTCGGTCCCCGGGCTGGAGCGATTGATCAAGCAGCGACTGGGTACGCCGACCCACGTCGCCAACCCTTTCTCCGACATGACCCTGAGCAGCAAGGTTAACGCCGGTGCCCTGGCGAGCGACGCTCCGGCACTGATGATCGCTTGCGGGCTGGCCCTCAGGAGTTTCGACTGATGGCGCGGATCAATCTTTTACCCTGGCGTGAAGAGTTGCGCGAAGGGCGTCGCAAACGCTTTTTACTGGCGTTGGTCGGTGTGTTGGTGGGCTCGGTGGGAGCGCTGCTGATTGCGGACCAGGTCATTAACAGCGCCATTAATCGGCAAGTCGCCCGTAACGATTACATCGGCAAGCAGATTGCCGTGGTCGACGAGCGGATCAAACAGATCAGCGATCTGAAGGCCCGCCGACAGCAACTCGTTGAACGCATGCGCATTATTCAGGACCTGCAAGGCAACCGGCCGATCAGCGGGAGGATTTTCGATCAATTGGCGCGTACCTTGCCGGACGGAGTTTATTTCACCGAAGTGAAAATGGTCGGCAAAACCGTGTCCATCACCGGCGCGGCGGAATCCAACAACCGGGTTTCGGATCTGATGCGCAATCTTGATGCCTCCGATTGGTTCGATGCGCCCAACCTCACGGAAGTCAAGGCGACCACCGCCGGTCAGCTGGATCAGGCCAATGTTTTTCAGTTGACCGTCCGTCAGACCCAGCCCGCGATTGTGGGGGGCGCTAAATGAAACCATCCGAATGGTTCGAAGGGTTGCGCCAGATCGACATCAACGATCTGGACACCAACAACATGGGTTCCTGGCCACCGGCGATCAAGGTCCTGGCGAGTGTGCTGCTGATGGTCCTGGTGCTAACCCTGGGCTACAGCTTCTTGATCAGTGACCTGCAAAACCACCTGGAACTCAGGCGCGAGGAAGAATCGACGCTCAGGGAGCAATTCGCGACCAAAGCCCATATGGCGGCGAATCTGGAGCTGTATACCCAGCAGATGAAGGAAATGGAAAACTCCTTCGGCATGCTTTTGCGGCAATTGCCCAGCGACACCGAAGTGCCCGGCCTGCTGGAGGACATCACCCGCACCGGCTTGGGCAGCGGCCTGGAGTTCGAAGAAATCAAGCTGCTCCCGGAGGCTACCCAGCAGTTCTACATCGAGCTCCCTATCCAGATCACCGTCACCGGCGCTTATCACGACCTGGCCACTTTTGTCAGCGGCGTGGCCGGGCTGCCACGGATTGTCACCCTGCATGACTTCGACCTGGCGCCGGCTAATCCCGATGGCGGTCCGAAGTTGCGCATGAGCATCCTTGCCAAGACCTATCGCTACAACGACAAGGGGTTGCAGAAATGAGCCCGATTCGTTGCCTGTCGATGGTTATGTGTCTGGTCATCCTGGCCGGTTGTGGCGGCGACGCTGATTTCAGCGATCTGGACGCCTACCTGAACGAAGTGCGCCTGCGTGCCCCCGGCAAAATTGAACCAACGCCGACATTCCGGTCTTACCCGACATTCACCTATAACGCTGCCAACCTGCGCAGCCCGTTCTCCCGGCAGGTCAGAGTCGATCTGGCCGGTCAGAAGCACGGCTCGCGTAACGTCAAACCCGACCCCAACCGGGTCAAGCAGTATCTCGAAGGTTTCAACATCGAACAGTTTGAAATGGTCGGCACCCTCTCCAATGCAACCGGCTCCTTTGCGCTGCTGCGTGGGGCAGGCGGCGTGCATCGGCTGAAAGTCGGCGATTACCTGGGGCGTAACGATGGGCGGATCGTCGCCATCAGCGGTTCGCAAGTCGACGTGGTCGAAATCGTTCCTGACGGCGAAGGCGCCTGGCTGGAACGGCCGCGGACCATCCCTTTGAAAGAGCACTCATAGTGGAACTCGAATAATGAACAGGATTTTATCAACCTTCGGTATTTCGCTATGGATAGCGTTTCTGTCGCCGATGGTACTGGCGGCCAACCTCAAAGCGCTGGATGTCGCCGCGCTGCCCGGTGACCGTGTCGAGTTGAAGTTATCGTTCGATGGACCACCACCGCAGCCCCACGGTTACACGACAGAGCAGCCTGCGCGGATTGCGCTGGACCTGCCTGGGGTCACCAGTCAGCTGGCGAACAAGAATCGGGATCTGGGCGGTGGCAACGCCCGCAGCGCCACGGTTGTTGAGGCCAAGGACCGTACGCGTCTGATCATCAGCCTGACTCAATTGACGCCATACAACGCTCGCGTCGAAGGCAACAATTTGTTCGTGGTTGTCGGGCAAGGCGCCGGTAGCAAGGCGCCCAAACCTGCCGCCAGCGCACCGCGTGCAGCCATTGCGACGCCAGCGCCCGCCAGGGTCAATGCACCCGTGGGCAAAGCCATCCGGGGCGTGGATTTTCAGCGCGGCACCCAGGGTGAGGGCAATGTGGTCATCGATCTGTCGGATCCGTCCATCGCCCCGGACATCCAGGAACGCGATGGCAAAATCATCGTCGGTTTCACCAAGACCCAACTGCCTGAACGGTTGCGTGTACGCCTCGACGTCAAGGATTTCGCCACGCCGGTGCAGTTCGTCAACGCCAGCGCCACGGGCGACCGGGCCATTATCAGTATCGAGCCCAGTGGCGCCTTCGATTATTCGACCTATCAGACCGACAACAAGCTGACCGTCAGCATCCGGCCGATGACTGTCGATGACCTGCAGAAGCGCAACACCGAACGCTTTGCCTATACCGGCGAAAAACTCTCGCTGAATTTTCAGGACATCGATGTGCGCTCGGTGCTGCAACTGATCGCCGATTTCACCAACCTCAATCTGGTGGCAAGCGACACGGTGCAAGGCGGCATCACGTTGCGCCTGCAGAACGTGCCATGGGATCAGGCACTGGACCTGGTGTTGAAAACCAAAGGCCTGGATAAACGCAAGATCGGCAATGTGCTGCTGGTGGCGCCGGCTGATGAAATCGCTGCCAGAGAACGCCAGGAGCTGGAGTCGCAGAAGCAGATTTCCGAACTGGCGCCTCTACGTCGCGAGCTGTTACAGGTCAACTACGCCAAAGCCGCCGATATCGCCAAGCTGTTCCAGTCGGTGACCAGCGCCGAGGCGAAAATCGACGAGCGAGGGTCAATCACTGTCGATGAGCGAACCAACAACATCATTGCTTACCAGACCCAGGATCGACTCGACGAGCTGCGTCGCATCGTTGCGCAACTGGATATTCCGGTGCGTCAGGTGATGATCGAGGCGCGCATCGTCGAGGCCAACGTCGATTACGACAAAAGCCTTGGCGTGCGCTGGGGCGGTTCGGTGCAGAAGGGTAACTGGAACACCTCCGGGGTCAACGGCTCTTCGACCACCATAGGGACGCCGGGCAGCACCAGTACCAACTCGCCGTTCGTCGACTTGGGGACCTCTGCCAATACCTCGGGGATCGGCATCGCCTTCATTACCGACAATGTGCTGCTGGACCTTGAGCTTTCGGCCATGGAGAAAACCGGCAACGGGGAAATCGTCTCGCAGCCCAAGGTAGTCACGTCCGACAAGGAAACCGCGAAAATCCTCAAAGGCACCGAGATTCCCTATCAGGAAGCCAGCTCCAGCGGCGCCACCTCGGTGTCGTTCAAGGAAGCTTCACTGTCCCTGGAAGTGACCCCGCAGATCACGCCGGACAACCGCATCATCATGGAGGTCAAGGTCACCAAGGATGAACCGGATTACCTGAACAAAGTGCAGGATGTACCGCCGATCAAGAAAAACGAGGTCAACGCCAAGGTGTTGGTTAACGATGGCGAGACCATCGTCATTGGTGGGGTTTTCTCAAATACTCAGAGCAAGGTTGTAGATAAGGTGCCATTTCTCGGTGATGTGCCGTATCTTGGCCGCCTTTTCCGGCGTGACGTGGTTTCGGAGAAAAAATCCGAGCTGCTGGTATTTCTCACTCCGCGTATCATGAACAATCAGGCGATTGCTGTGAGTCATTGATTCTGTGCGAAATTTGATTCTTGTTGGACCGATGGGGGCTGGAAAAAGCACCATCGGCCGGTTGCTGGCCAAAGAGCTGCGCCTGCCATTCAAAGATTCCGATAAGGAAATTGAATTGCGCACGGGCGCCAATATCCCGTGGATTTTCGATAAGGAAGGCGAACCGGGCTTTCGTGACCGCGAGCAGGCGATGATCGCTGAGCTGTGCGCGTGCGACGGTGTGGTATTGGCGACCGGTGGCGGCGCAGTGATGCGCGAAGCCAATCGCCGGGCGCTGCACGCCGGTGGGCGGGTGGTCTATCTGCATGCGTCGGTCGAGCAGCAGGTCGGCCGAACAGCTCGCGATCGCAATCGGCCACTGCTGCGCACCGCCGACCCGGCGAAAACCCTGCGCGACTTGCTGGCGATCCGTGATCCGCTGTATCGGGAAATCGCCGATCTGGTGGTTGAAACCGATGAGCGGCCGCCGCGGATGGTGGTGCTCGACATCCTCGAACGCTTGCAGCAGCTACCGCCCCGTTAATGCGCGGCGCGAAATGCGCTATCCTCGGCGTCCTGTCGCAGCCGCTCAAGGTTGTGGCGGCTGGCTACCGAATGGCGTCACACCAGCAGACGCCATGGAATTCGTAAACTCAAGGCAGGACGCCTGATTCCATCTTCACTGTGGGGACACATGCAGACACTCAAGGTCGATCTAGGCGAGCGCAGCTACCCGATTCATATTGGCGAAGGTTTGTTGGATCAGCCTGAGCTGCTGGCCCCGCATATCCGCGGGCGGCAGGTAGCGATCATCTCCAACGAGACCGTCGCGCCGCTCTACCTGGAGCGTCTGACCCGCAGCCTCGCGCAGTTCTCGGTGATTTCCGTGGTGCTGCCCGACGGCGAAGCCTTCAAGACCTGGGAAACCCTGCAACTGATTTTCGACGGCCTGCTGACTGCACGGCACGATCGCCGTACCACGGTGATCGCCCTCGGTGGCGGTGTAATCGGTGACATGGCCGGTTTTGCGGCCGCCTGCTACCAGCGAGGCGTCGATTTCATCCAGATACCAACCACGTTGTTGTCGCAAGTCGACTCTTCGGTGGGCGGCAAGACCGGGATCAATCACCCGCTGGGCAAGAACATGGTCGGCGCCTTCTATCAGCCCAACGTGGTGCTGATCGATACCGCCACCCTCAACACCCTGCCGCCCCGCGAACTGTCCGCCGGGCTGGCGGAAGTCATCAAATACGGGCTGATCTGCGACGAGCCATTCCTGACCTGGCTCGAAGAAAACGTCGATCGCCTGCGAGCGCTGGACCAGACCGCCCTGACTTACGCCATCGAACGCTCCTGCGCGGCCAAGGCTGCGGTGGTGGGTGCCGACGAGAAAGAGACGGGCGTACGTGCCACGTTGAACCTGGGCCACACCTTTGGCCACGCGATCGAAACCCACATGGGCTATGGTGTCTGGCTTCATGGTGAAGCAGTCGCTGCTGGCACCGTAATGGCTTTGGAGATGTCCGCGCGCCTGGGCTGGATCAGCGAGCAGGAGCGTGATCGCGGTATTCGCCTGTTCCAGCGGGCCGGCCTGCCGGTCATCCCGCCGCAAGAGATGACCGAAGCCGATTTTCTCGAGCACATGGCAATTGACAAGAAAGTGATCGACGGTCGTTTGCGCCTGGTGCTGCTGCGCCACATGGGCGAAGCAGTGGTGACCGACGATTATCCGAAAGAGGTTTTACAGGCCACGCTGGGAGCGGATTACCGCGCCCTGGCTCAGCTTAAAGGTTAATAAGATCCCGATGACTAGTTTGCATGCCGACGAGGCTTTCCTCGGCCATTACCAGTTAAGTCATGACCCTTTCGCTCCACGGGTGCCTGGCTTCAAATTTTTCCCGGCCCAGCGCAAACCGGTGCTGGGGCAACTGCATCATCTGGCCCGTTACAGCCAGTTGTTGCTGGTGGTCACTGGCCCTCAAGGCAGCGGCAAAACCCTGTTGCGTCAGGCCCTGGTGGCCAGCACCAACAAACAGTCAGTGCAGAGCGTGGTGGTTTCCGCCCGTGGCGCCGGCGATGCGGCTGGTGTGCTGCGTCAGGTGGCTCAGGCGCTGAATGTCGAACAGGCCGAAATCGGCGCCATCCTGGCCCAAGTGGTACAGCTTGCCCTCACGGGGCAGGAAGTCTATTTGCTGGTGGATGATGCCGAGCAACTCGACGAATCCGCGCTGGAAGCCTTGCTGGCTTTAGCCGCGGGCGCGCCGGAAGGTCGCCCCCACGTGTTCCTGTTCGGCGAGTCCTCGCTGATTGCTCAACTTGACGCGCTGAGCCTTGAGGAAGAGCGTTTCCACGTCATCGAATTGCAGCCTTACACCGAAGAAGAAACCCGCGAATATCTGGATCAGCGTCTTGAAGGTGCTGGCCGGGGTATCGAACTTTTCACCGCGGATCAGATCTCTGATATTCACGAAAGCTCCGACGGTTGGCCTGGCAACATCAACCAGGTCGCCCGCGATGCAATGATCGAAGCCATGATTGCCAGCCGCTCAGCGGTGAAGCGTCCAAGTATGGGGTTCAACATGCCGAAGAAACACGTATTGGCGATTTCCGCCGTAGTCGTGGTCGCGGTAGCCGCCGCCTGGTTGATGCCGGGTCGCAGCAAAGCACCGACCACCGGCGCGCCTGCCAACGAACAGGCACAACTGCCATTGGGCCAGGGCGCGCCACAAACTGACAGCAGTGGCGCTCCCGCCGTAGAGTTCGCCGGTAATTCACAACCGATGCCATTGCCGTTGGTCGGCAACTCGCAGCCGGTGATGCGTGGTCCGCTGGCCGAAGCGGCCGGTGGTATCACCGAAGGCGACGACGGCGTGCCGCTCGAAGGTTCCAGCGCTACACCACCAACCGTGACCACGACTGCGCCGCCTGCGGGCATCCAGCCGGGCCCGGCGCCAACACCTGCCGCCAAACCGGTTCCAGCGCCGACTCAGGTCGCGACCGCCAAGCCAGCGCCAGCGCCTGCACCTGTTGCCAAACCGGCTCCAGCGCCCGCCAAGCCGGTCGCCGCCGTCAAACCTGCCGAGAAACCAGTCGCCGTGGCCAAAGCCGCTGGTGGCAGCTGGTACGCAGGCCAGGCGCCGGGTAACTACGTGGTGCAAATCCTTGGTACCAGCTCCGAATCGGCCGCGCAAAGCTTCGTCAAAGAGCAGGGCGGCGAGTACCGTTATTTCAAGAAAGTACTCAACGGTAAGCCGCTTTACGTCATCACCTACGGTAGCTTCGCCAACCGCGATGCAGCCGTTACCGCCATCAAGGCCTTGCCAGCGAAGGTTCAGGCTGGTAAACCTTGGCCTCGCACTGTCGCCAGCGTCCAACAGGAACTGGCAACAACTCGCTGAAGATTCGGCGGCCTTACCCAGGCCGCCTCTCCCGGCACCTCAAAATTTCTGCAAGTGCATGCCGCCTCTACAGGCCGCGTGCCTTGTGGTGTCTGCGTCACAGTGGTCTTTGAGTCGTTGCGGTCAAAATTAAAAAAGTTTTGACTAGCACAGCATATCGCTTTAAACCTTTCACAAATGCGACATAGATTTGCGACATTTCGTCGTCAAATTTGTGAGCCTCTGTGTCGGTGTGTACAATGACCTCCCTTTTGCCCCCGCAAAGCTGGCGTACGTTCGGCGTGGATGGTAACTGGTTGAATTGAAAAGAAATTTGCCTCGATAAGAGGCAGCCTGGTGAGAAAGTGTCTATGAAAGCAGGTCTGTACCAACCAGATGAATTCAAGGATAACTGCGGTTTCGGCCTGATAGCCCATATGCAGGGCGAGCCCAGTCATACCCTTTTGCAAACGGCCATTGAGGCCCTGACCTGCATGACCCACCGCGGTGGGATCAACGCCGACGGCAAGACCGGTGACGGTTGCGGTCTGCTGATTCAAAAGCCGGATGTATTCCTGCGTGCGATTGCCCAGGAAACCTACGGCGTCGAACTGCCCAAGCAATATGCCGTGGGCATGGTCTTCTTCAACCAGGACCCGGTGAAAGCCGAAGCCGCTCGCGAGCACATGAACCGCGAGATCCTGGCCGAAGGCCTGCAACTGGTCGGCTGGCGCAAAGTGCCGATCGACACCAGCGTCCTCGGCCGCCTGGCTCTCGAGCGCCTGCCGCAGATCGAACAAGTGTTCATCGGTGGGGAAGGCCTGAGCGATCAGGACATGGCGATCAAGCTGTTCAGCGCCCGTCGTCGTTCGTCCGTGGCCAACGCCGCCGACGTCGATCACTACATCTGCAGCTTTTCCCACAAGACCATCATTTATAAAGGCCTGATGATGCCGGCGGACCTGACCGCCTTCTATCCAGACCTGAGCGACCAGCGCCTGCAAACCGCAATCTGCGTGTTCCACCAGCGCTTCTCCACCAACACCTTGCCGAAATGGCCGCTGGCTCAGCCATTCCGCTTCCTCGCCCACAACGGCGAGATCAACACCATCACCGGCAACCGCAACTGGGCTCAGGCCCGTCGCACCAAGTTCACCAACGATCTGATGGATCTGGAAGAGCTCGGCCCGCTGGTGAACCGCGTAGGTTCCGACTCCTCCAGCATGGACAACATGCTCGAGTTGATGGTCACCGGTGGTATCGACCTGTTCCGTGGCGTGCGGATGATCATTCCGCCTGCGTGGCAGAACGTCGAAACCATGGACCCGGATCTGCGCGCGTTCTACGAATACAACTCGATGCACATGGAACCGTGGGACGGCCCGGCCGGCGTGGTAATGACCGATGGTCGTTACGCGGTGTGCCTGCTCGACCGTAACGGTCTGCGTCCTGCGCGTTGGGTCACCACCAAGAACGGCTTCATTACCCTGGCCTCGGAAATCGGTGTCTGGAACTACCAGCCTGAAGACGTGATCGCCAAGGGCCGCGTTGGCCCTGGCCAGATCTTTGCCGTGGACACCGAAACCGGTCAGATCCTCGACACCGACGCCATCGACAACCGTTTGAAGTCCCGTCATCCGTACAAGCAATGGCTGCGCAAGAATGCCCTGCGCATCCAGGCGACCATGGAAGACAACGACCATGGTTCGGCGTTCTACGACGTCGATCAGCTCAAGCAATACATGAAGATGTATCAGGTCACGTTCGAAGAGCGCGACCAGGTGCTGCGTCCGCTCGGCGAACAAGGCTATGAAGCCGTTGGCTCGATGGGCGACGATACGCCGATGGCCGTGCTGTCCCAGCGCGTGCGCACGCCGTACGACTATTTCCGCCAGCAGTTCGCGCAGGTCACCAACCCGCCGATCGACCCGCTGCGTGAAGCCATCGTCATGTCGCTGGAAATCTGCCTCGGTGCCGAGCGCAATATTTTCCAGGAGTCGCCGGAACACGCCTCGCGCGTGATCCTCAGCTCGCCGGTCATTTCCCCGGCCAAGTGGCGTTCGCTGATGAACCTCGATCGTCCGGGCTTCGAACGCCAGATCATCGACCTCAACTACGACGAGAGCGTCGGCCTCGAAGCCGCAGTGCGCAATGTTGCCGATCAGGCTGAAGAAGCCGTTCGCGCCGGTCGCACCCAGATCGTGCTGAGTGACCGTCACATCGCCCCGGGCAAGTTGCCGATCCACGCTTCGCTGGCGACCGGTGCGGTGCACCACCGCCTGACCGAAAAAGGCCTGCGTTGCGACTCCAACATCCTGGTAGAGACAGCGACTGCTCGCGACCCGCATCACTTCGCGGTGCTGATCGGTTTCGGCGCCTCGGCGGTCTATCCGTTCCTGGCTTACGAAGTGCTGGGCGACCTGATCCGCACCGGTGAAGTGCTGGGCGACCTCTATGAGGTGTTCAAGAACTACCGTAAAGGCATCACCAAAGGCCTGCTGAAGATCCTGTCGAAGATGGGCATCTCCACCATCGCCTCGTACCGCGGCGCGCAACTGTTCGAGGCGATCGGCCTGTCCGAGGAAGTCTGCGACCTGAGCTTCCGTGGTGTGCCAAGCCGCATCAAGGGCGCGCGTTTCGTCGACATCGAAGCCGAGCAGAAAGCCCTCGCGGCCGAAGCCTGGAGCCCGCGCAAGCCGATCCAGCAAGGCGGCCTGCTGAAGTTCGTCCACGGTGGCGAATATCACGCCTACAACCCGGACGTGGTCAGCACCCTGCAAGCGGCTGTGCAGCAGGGCGACTACAGCAAGTTCAAGGAATACACGTCGCTGGTGGACAACCGTCCGGTGTCGATGATCCGCGATCTGTTCAAGGTCAAGACCCTGGATACGCCGCTGGACATCAGCGAGATCGAGCCGTTGGAATCGGTGCTCAAGCGCTTTGACTCCGCGGGCATCTCCCTCGGCGCGCTGTCGCCGGAAGCTCACGAAGCCCTGGCCGAAGCCATGAACCGCCTCGGTGCGCGTTCCAACTCCGGCGAAGGCGGCGAAGACCCGGCGCGTTACGGCACCATCAAGAGCTCGAAAATCAAGCAAGTGGCGACCGGTCGTTTCGGTGTAACCCCGGAATACCTAGTCAACGCTGAAGTGCTGCAGATCAAGGTCGCTCAGGGCGCCAAGCCGGGCGAAGGTGGTCAGTTGCCAGGCGGCAAGGTCAACGGCCTGATCGCCAAGCTGCGTTATGCAGTGCCGGGCGTGACCCTGATCTCGCCTCCGCCGCACCACGACATCTATTCGATCGAAGACTTGTCGCAGCTGATTTTCGACCTGAAACAAGTCAACCCGAAGGCTTTGGTCTCGGTGAAGCTGGTTGCAGAAGCCGGCGTCGGCACCATCGCTGCCGGTGTGGCCAAGGCCTACGCGGACTTGATCACCATCTCCGGCTACGACGGTGGCACCGGTGCATCGCCGCTGACCTCGATCAAATACGCGGGCGCTCCGTGGGAACTCGGCCTGGCCGAAACCCACCAGACCCTGCGTGGCAACGACCTGCGCGGCAAAGTCCGGGTGCAGACCGACGGTGGCCTGAAAACCGGCCTCGACGTGATCAAGGCGGCGATTCTCGGCGCTGAAAGCTTCGGCTTCGGCACCGCGCCAATGATCGCCCTGGGCTGCAAATACCTGCGCATCTGCCACCTGAACAACTGCGCCACCGGCGTCGCGACTCAGAACGAGAAGCTGCGCAAGGATCACTACATCGGTACCGTCGACATGGTGGTGAATTTCTTCACCTACGTCGCCGAAGAAACCCGTGAGTGGCTGGCCAAGCTGGGCGTGCGCTCCCTCGAAGAGCTGATCGGTCGTACCGATCTGCTGGAAATCCTCGAAGGCCAGACCGCCAAGCAAAACCACCTGGACCTGACCCCGTTGCTGGGCAGCGATCACATCCCGGCAGACAAGCCTCAGTTCTGCCAGGTCGACCGCAACCCGCCGTTCGACAAAGGCCTGCTGGCCGAGAAAATGGTCGACCTGGCCACCTCGGCCATCAACGACATGAGCGGCGCTGATTTCGCCCTGGATATCTGCAACTGCGACCGTTCCATCGGCGCGCGAATCTCCGGTGAAATTGCTCGCAAGCACGGCAACCAGGGCATGGCCAACGCGCCGATCACCTTCCGCTTCAAAGGCACGGCGGGTCAGAGCTTCGGTGTGTGGAACGCCGGCGGCCTGAACATGTACCTGGAAGGCGACGCCAACGACTACGTCGGCAAGGGCATGACCGGCGGCAAGCTGGTCATCGTTCCGCCGAAGGGCAGTATCTACAAGACTCAGGACAGCGCCATTATCGGCAACACCTGCCTGTATGGCGCCACCGGGGGCAAGCTGTTCGCCGCCGGTACCGCGGGCGAGCGTTTCGCGGTGCGTAACTCCGGTGCTCACACTGTTGTGGAAGGCACTGGCGATCACTGCTGCGAGTACATGACCGGTGGTTTTGTCTGCGTATTGGGCAAGACTGGCTACAACTTCGGCTCAGGCATGACCGGCGGTTTCGCCTACGTGCTCGACCAGGACAACACCTTCGTTGACCGGGTCAACCACGAACTGGTGGAAATCCAGCGGATCAGCGGTGAGGCGATGGAAGCCTATCGCAGCCACTTGCAACGCGTGCTGAACGAATACGTCGAGGAAACCGACAGCGAGTGGGGTCGTAACCTCGCTGAAAACCTCGATGACTATCTGCGTCGTTTCTGGCTCGTCAAACCTAAGGCGGCGAGCCTGAAAACGTTGCTCTCCAGTACTCGTGCCAGTCCGCAGTAACGACGCAGCTGCAAGCGGCAAGCTTTAAGCCGCCAGTTAACAGCAGTGCGCGATGTGCCTGCCACCGTGATTGTCTTGCAGCTTGAAGCTTTCAGCTTCGAGCTGCTGTTGAGAGGTTTTAACAATGGCTGAACGTCTGAATAACGACTTCCAGTTCATCGATGTCGGGCGCAAAGATCCGAAGAAGAAACTGTTGCGTCAACGCAAGAAAGAGTTCGTGGAAATCTACGAACCGTTCAAACCCCAGCAGTCGGCCGACCAGGCCCACCGCTGCCTGGGTTGCGGTAACCCGTATTGCGAATGGAAGTGCCCGGTGCACAACTTCATTCCCAACTGGCTGAAACTGGTGGCCGAGGGCAACATCCTGCAGGCCGCCGAGCTGTCGCACCAGACCAACACCCTGCCGGAAGTCTGTGGCCGGGTGTGTCCTCAGGATCGTCTGTGTGAGGGTGCCTGCACCCTCAACGACGGTTTTGGTGCGGTGACCATCGGCTCGGTCGAGAAGTACATCACCGATACCGCGTTCGCCATGGGCTGGCGCCCGGACATGTCCAAGGTCAAACCGACCGGCAAGCGTGTTGCGGTGATCGGCGCGGGCCCTGCGGGCCTGGGCTGTGCCGACGTGCTGGTACGTGGCGGCGTGACCCCGGTGGTGTTCGACAAGAACCCGGAAATCGGCGGTCTGCTGACCTTCGGCATCCCCGAGTTCAAGCTGGAAAAGACCGTGCTGAGCAATCGCCGCGAAGTCTTCACCGGCATGGGCATCGAGTTCCGCCTGAATACCGAAGTGGGCAAGGACGTGACCATCGAGCAACTGCTCGAAGAATACGATGCCGTGTTCATGGGCATGGGCACCTACACCTACATGAAGGGCGGCTTTGCCGGTGAGGATCTGCCGGGTGTGCATGACGCGCTGGATTTCCTGATCGCCAACGTCAACCGCAACCTGGGCTTTGAAAAGTCGCCGGAAGATTTCGTCGACATGAAAGGCAAGAAGGTCGTGGTACTGGGTGGCGGCGACACGGCGATGGACTGCAACCGTACTTCGATCCGCCAGGGCGCCAAAGCGGTGACCTGTGCCTATCGTCGCGACGAAGCGAACATGCCGGGCTCGCGTAAAGAGGTGAAGAACGCCAAGGAAGAAGGCGTGAAATTCCTCTACAACCGCCAGCCGATTGCGATCGTCGGTGAAGACCGCGTCGAAGGTGTGAAAGTGGTCGAGACCCGTCTCGGCGAGCCGGACGCCCGTGGCCGTCGCAGCCCCGAGCCGATTCCGGGTTCCGAAGAGATCATCCCGGCCGACGCCGTGGTCATCGCCTTCGGCTTCCGTCCAAGCCCGGCGCCGTGGTTCGAGCAGTTCAGCATCCAGACCGACAGCCAAGGCCGCGTCGTGGCACCGGAACAAGGCCAGTACAAACACCAGACCAGCAACCCGAAAATCTTCGCCGGTGGCGACATGGTGCGCGGTTCCGACCTGGTGGTAACGGCGATCTTCGAAGGCCGCAATGCGGCTGAAGGGATCCTGGATTACCTGGGGGTCTGAAGACCCCAGCTTCAAGCTACAAGTTGCAAGCTACAAGCCACGGCGCTTGCGGCTTGTAGCTTGAAACTTGCAGCTGCTCCCCTGCGACCAATTGACCCGATAGACAAAAGGAACGGCTCTTGCCGTGCCTTTTGCGCCCGGCTCTGAGAAAATGCCCGCACTTTTTTTCCGGATGCCGACATGACTGCCCTGAAGAACGACCGTTTCCTTCGCGCCCTGCTCAAGCAACCCGTAGACGTCACCCCTGTGTGGATGATGCGTCAGGCCGGTCGCTACCTGCCTGAATACCGCGCCAGCCGTGCCAAGGCAGGTGATTTCATGAGCTTGTGCATGAACCCGGCGTTCGCTTGCGAAGTCACGATGCAGCCGCTCGACCGCTATCCGCAACTGGACGCGGCGATCCTGTTCTCCGACATCCTGACCATCCCCGATGCCATGGGCCAAGGCCTGTACTTCGAAACCGGTGAAGGTCCGCGCTTCAAGAAAGTCATCAGCACCCTGGCCGACATCGAAGCCCTGCCGATTCCTGATCCGCACAAAGATCTCGGCTACGTCATGGATGCGGTCAGCACCATCCGTCGCGAACTGAACGGCCGCGTGCCGCTGATCGGCTTCTCCGGTAGCCCATGGACGTTGGCGACCTACATGGTCGAAGGCGGCTCGTCGAAAGACTTCCGCAAGACCAAAGCCATGCTCTACGACAACCCGCAAGCCATGCACCTGCTGCTGGACAAGCTCGCACAGTCGGTCACTTCGTACCTCAACGGCCAGATCATGGCCGGCGCGCAAGCGGTGCAGATCTTCGACACTTGGGGCGGCAACCTCTCCGCAGCGGCCTACCAGGAATTCTCCCTGGCCTACATGCGCAAAATCGTCAGCGGCCTGATCCGCGAGCACGAAGGCCGCAAAGTGCCGGTCATCCTGTTCACCAAGAACGGCGGCCTGTGGCTGGAAAGCATCGCTGACGCTGGCGCGGATGCGCTGGGTCTGGACTGGACCTGCGACATCGGCGAAGCCCGCCAGCGCGTCGGCAACAAAGTCGCCCTGCAAGGCAACATGGACCCGACCGTCCTTTACGCCAAGCCAGAAGCCATCCGCGCCGAAGTTGGTCGCATTCTCGCCAGCTACGGCAAGGGCAGCGGCCACGTGTTTAACCTCGGTCATGGCATCACCCCGGAAGTTGATCCAGAACATGCCGGTGCGTTCCTGCGAGCGGTGCATGAGTTGTCGGCGCAGTATCACGAGTGATCGTCGCCCAATAAAAAACGCCCGGCTTATGCCGGGCGTTTTTGTTTGAGACATCAGGTAGTACTCGGTCAATGTGGGAGCGGGCTTGCTCGCGAAAGCGGTTGAACATTCAACATCGATGTCGACTGATCCACCGCTTTCGCGAGCAAGCCCGCTCCCACATGGTTTTGCGTCAAGCCTTCACATCGCCCAACGGCGGCAACTTCGCCAGCTTCAACGCCACCAACAACGCAATCACCAACAATCCGCCAATAAACAGCCCGATCCCATTCCATCCACCCAAATGCCAGGCCACACCGCCCGCCGTACCCGCGATACTCGACCCGGCGTAATAGCTGAACAGGTACAGCGACGACGCCTGTCCTCTGGCCTTGATCGCACGACGGCCGATCCAGCTACTGGCCACTGAATGCGCGCCGAAGAATCCAAAGGTGAAGATCAGCATGCCGATGATCACCACCGGCAACGGCGTGAGCATGGTCATGGCGAGGCCAGCGATCATCAGCACGATGGTTGCCCAGAGCACTTTGCGCCGGCCGAGCTGGTCGGCCAGGGCACCGATTTTCGCCGAGCTGTAGATGCCCGACAGGTACACCACCGAGAGCAACCCGACGAAGGCCTGGTCCATGTAGTACGGCTCGGCCAGCAGGCGATAACCGATGTAATTGAACAGCGTGACGAACGCACCCATCAGCACAAACGCCTCAAGGAACAGCAGTGGTAGACCTGCATCGCGAAAGTGCATGGTGAAGCCGTCGAGCAGGCTGCGCGGATGCAACGAGCGGGCGCGGAAGTTGCGCGACTCGGGAAGAATCTTCCAGAACACCGCTGCGGCAATCAGCGCCAGGCCACCGATGACCAGCATCGCCGTGTGCCAGCTGACGAAGTCGATCAATACCCCGACGATCAACCGCCCACACATGCCGCCAATAGCGTTGCCACCGATGTACAAACCCATGGCCAGGCCAAGGTGCTGCGGGTGGATCTCTTCGCTCAGGTAAGTCATCGCCACCGCCGCCAGACCGCTCAACGACAACCCCACCAGCGCCCGCATCACCAGCACGCCTTGCCAGCTCGGGATCATCGCGCTGGCCATGGTGCAGAGAGCGGCGGCGAACAGCGCGGCGACCATCACCGGTTTACGCCCGATGCGATCAGAGATGGGGCCGGTGATCAGCAAGCCGATGGCGAGCATGCCGGTGGCGACCGACAGGATCAGGCTGCTCTGGGCTGCGTTGATGGAAAACTCGTGGGATAGCAGCGGCATCATCGGCTGCACGCAATACAGCAGGGCGAAGGTCGCAAAACCGCCCGAGAACAGCGCCAGCACCGTGCGCATGAACATCGGCGTGCCTTTTTCGATGTAGATCTCGCTTCGCTCGGCGACGACATCATCCAGCGCAGTGGGCGGAATTTCATGGGCGAGTGGGGCGACAGCAGTTTTCACTTCGAACCTCGGAGGGCGCAGCCCGGTCAGGCAATGGAAAAATCATATAGCTGGCTAATGTTTCTATCCAATATATTGTTCGACCTGTTTGATAGGTTTAACGACCTAATGGAGTTCACATGGAATTACGCCACCTGCGCTACTTCATTGCCGTCGCCGAAGAACTGCATTTCGGCCGCGCCGCTCAGCTGTTGGGCATCTCGCAACCACCGCTGAGCCAGCAGATTCAGGCGTTGGAGCAGGAGGTCGGCGCGCGGCTTTTCGAGCGTACCAATCGTCGGGTCGAACTCAGTGAGGCGGGGCGGTTGTTCCTGGAAGAGGCGCGGCTGGTGCTGGCTCAGGTCGACAAAGCGGCCGATGTTGCACGGCGGGCACAACTCGGCGAGTTGGGTGAACTGAAGATCGGCTTCACCTCGTCGGCGCCGTTCAACTCGACCATTCCCCAAGCGATTTTCTCGTTTCGCCAGCGCTTCCCGGCGGTGCACCTGAACCTGCGGGAAATGAGCAGTACCCAAGTGGCCGATGCATTGGTGGACGAATCAATCGAAGTTGGCATCATGCGGCCGCTTGGGCTGCCGGACTCGCTCAGCGTAGTGGAATTGATGCGTGAGCCACTGGTGGCGGTGCTCAGCTCCAAGCATCCGCTGGTGAATGGCAGCGAAGAAGGTTTATTCCTCTCGGCGCTAGCCCTCGAACCATTCGTATTTTTCCCGCGCAGCTATGGCAGTGGTTTGTACGCACAGCTGCTCAGCCTGGCGCGGGATGCCGGTTTCAGCCCGCACTTCGCGCAAGAGGCTGGCGAGGCGATGACGATTATCGGGTTGGTGGCGGCAGGTTTGGGAGTATCGGTGTTGCCGGCGTCGTATCAGCGGATGCGTATTGATGGCGTGGTCTACCGTCCGTTGCTGGATCCGGAAGCTGTGTCGGCAGTGTGGCTGGTGCAGCGCAAGGATCAGAAATCACCGATGGCCAAGGCGTTTGTGGAGTTGCTGACGCGTAAGGTTGAACCTCTGAAGCCGTAATAACGGGCGACCCCAGTGAGGTCACCCGTTTTTCTTTACCAGGCACTAGACCGAGACCTGCACCTGCAATCGTCGACCAATGACGTCCATCAAATCGCAACCATCTGAATCTTGGCCACCACTAAAAACGATCACCGCTTTTCTATTCATGTTGTTCATCCTTGGAATACCCTGACATGTCGCTGGGGTATCGACCCTATCGCGAAACTTATGGTCTCGCTGTGGGACGTTTCCGAAATGAGGTGCTCCGCTTTCCTTTGTTTCATTTCTTTGCTGGAGTGGAGGTGTGGAGAGGCCGTTTTCGTGGATTTATATTTGAAAAAAGGGCGCCTCGAAAGGCGCCCTTCGTCATTGTGGCGAGGGAGCTTGCTCCCGCTTGAGTGCGTAGCGCTCACAAAATCTTCAGTGACGTCAGGATTTGGGGCTGCTGCTGCGCAGCCCGGCGCGAGCAAGCTCGCTCGCCACAGGACGAGCGCTTCGGCTCGTCCTCCTCAATAGGTTGGCATTGAACTCAAGGTCTTACTGAACCTTCGCCAGATTCCCTTTCGACGCAACCCCGGCCATGGTTGCGTCGGAATGGCTGGCAATCAAGATCAAAAGATCGCAGCCTTCGGCAACTCCTGCAGGGGGCGGTGGTGGCAGGGTCATGAATCCCGCAGCATGGTATCCATCGGGATTTCTTGTCAGCGGCTCACGCGTATGCCTGCTGGATCTTGTGCGGTTCTTTGCCTCCATAGTTGAAAACTTCGGCTCCATACCACGTACTCAGCAGTCAGTGCTTTGAAGGCTTCGAGGATCGGCTTGTTCACGGCCCAGTTGCCGTGGCGATTTTGGTACACGTGAACTTCGCCGAACATCAGACGGATCTCCCGCGCGGCAAAGGCTTGCGATAGATAGTCTTGTTTACGGTATTCGGCCAACATCCATTGGGCGATGCGCATCTCTTCATCTGTCCAAGTCATGATGTGGATTCCCGCTTAAGCCCCTTGGGACACAATTGCTTATCGGGACGGAAGAGGTGTTGATTGAGAATGCGTTCAACCTCTTGCGGCGTCTTGCACGAGAACCACAGATTAGCTGGGTAAATCACCATGATCGGGCCGTGGTCGCAGCGGCCCAGGCAGCCCGATGCGTTGGCGCGCGATGTTCCTGGCTCACCCATTTTGGCGAGCTTGCGTTTTGCTGCGCTGAGTAGTTCATGTGCGCCGGAGCCCGAGCAACTACGACGACCATCGGGGCGCAAGTTGGTGCAGATCAGCACATGGTGTTCATAGGCTAGAGTCGGATTTTCTGTGTCATTCATAGATGGTCACGACCTCTATTCAAACTTTGTCGGCGGGAACCGCAACTTTCGATGGTTCCAGATTGAGGGCGAGTACGCTCGTCAGCACCGTGACCGTTCCGACGATGACCATGGTTGAAGGGCGTTCACTCAGAACCAACGAGGCCATCAACATGGCTGTGGGCGGTATCAGGTAAAGCGAAATGGATGCGCGGCTCACGTTGCTGTGCGCCAGTACATATGCCCAGGCGAGGTACGCAAGGGCGCTGGGGAAGATGCCCAGAATGAGCACCGCCAAGTTGACTGAAGTTGAGGCGTTTTGCGCTTCGCTCCACAGGCCCGGGACATACACAAGGAGCAGTACCGTGCCCGACCAAATGGTGTAACACACCATCGTCAGCCCGTCATAACGATGGGAGTGGTGTTTTTGCAAGGCGAAATACAGACTCCAGGACAACGCCGCCAGCAGGATCAGCAGCCCGTGCGCGTCCAGTTCACCAAAGCCACGGTCACCGGTGACTACCACAGCGGCACCGAGTAGGCCGCACAGCACACAGATCCATTGCCAGCCGTTGACCCGATCCTTGAACACGAAATGCGCCAATAACGTGCTGAACAGCGGCGTGGATTGTGCCAGTACGCTGGCGGCCCCGGCGCTAACGCCTTGTTGGCCGTAGTTGAGGGCTATGTGATGCAGGCTGACGGCAAAGAATCCCAGCACAGCCAGCAGTGGCAGGTCCTTAAGGCGAGGCAGGGAAATACGCATCACCAATGCAACCCCGGCCATGAACGTTGAGGCGATGAGAAATCGCACCAGCGCGAGATGACCGGGCTCGTAAGCCTTTAGCCCGATGTGGATTCCAATGGGGGAATAGGCCCAGCAAACGATGACAAAAAACGCCGCTAAAGCGATTTTTACGCCAGGCCTTGTATTCATCAAGACGTCATCCTGGACGCAACACGATTTTGCACGCTGGGCATGGCATGGGCTATACCGTTCCAGTACTGCTCGGTGATGACCAGGAAACGGTTGAACGACGCGCTGACTTCCTCTATGTGCTGGTCGGTGGTGCATTCCTGGGTCGCGGCTTTCACGGCCTGGATCTTGTGTTCTTTTTCCGCATCCCCGATGTGGATGTAGAAATACTCGCAGTGCTCATGAAAGTCGTCGTTATTGGCATACAGATGCTGATAGTTACGCGCTCCTTCGTATAAACGGGTGAGCATCGAATAGGCCAGCCACTCCTGAGCCAACAACGTGCCGAGCACATGGCGCGGATTGTTGTTGTGGCCACCGTCGGTATAAAGACTCAATTGTTCGCGACTAAACGTGCAGGTGCTGTCCAGCACAGGCAGGGCCATGAGTTCGTCCATGCTGTAAGGCCGATCAGCGAGACGGCTGAGAAGGTCGATCAGATAACTTTCCAGCAGGGCGAAGGTTTTTTCCGGGTTGTCGTCGCGCATCTTGGTGTACAGATTTTTGACAACATCAACCTGAGCATGCAGGACGAAAGTACCCAGAAATGACAGGGCGTCCATGTGTGAGGTCTGCCTGATACGGGTCAGGTAGTTTCGAGCAAACACCTCAACGTCGCCGAGGGAGAGTGAGCCTCCCATCCATCGTTGGTAAAACGCGTTATTCAAAGCTTCATGGGTGAGCGCGCTTTCGGCGAGGGACTGGATTTTTCGTTCAACTAACTCCATAGAAACTCCTGCTCATCAAGGGATATGAAGGCTACGGCGTCAGTGCAACGCGCGCTGATTGAAGTATCAAAAGCACATGGCCTCACTACAAGTGACTTAAACTGATCCATCCATTCACTCTGGGTGAGCCATGGAATTGTCCCAACTGCGCATGTTCAAGACGGTTTACGATCTTGGCAGCATCGCGCGCGCCGCCGAGTTGCTGCACTGTGTACCGTCCAATATCACCGCACGGCTCAAGTCCCTGGAGCGGGAGCTCGGCACGCCGCTGTTTTTCCGCGACGGCCGAGGGTTGCGAATCACGCCTGCTGGAGAGGTATTTCTTGATTACGCGACGAAAATCCTGGGTTTGGCCGATGAAGCTCGGCGCGCGGTAGCGCCCACCAATACGCCTGGCGGTCCTCTGCGCATTGGCGCCATTGAATCTAGTGCTACGGGACGGCTGCCCCGGTTATTGGCCAAGTACCATGAGCTGTACCCGCAGGTATCGCTGGAGTTGAGCACCGGCACTTGGGCTCAACTGCTGGACGATACTCAGCATCACCGACTTGATGGGGTGATCGTGGCAGTGAACATTGAACACCCCGGCCTCAAGCGTGCAGTGATCTATCGTGAAGATTTAATCCTCATCGCGTCCGCGTCCCATGGGCCTTTACGCAAGGCGGCAGATCTGCAAGGTAAGGAAATATTCATGTGGCCACCGGGCTGTCCGTACCGCTTCGCGCTAGAGCAGTGGCTATTGCGCCATGGACAGGTGCTGCCGATCGTCAGCATCGCAAGCTATGGCGCCATAGTTGGCTGTGTCAGTGCGGGTGCTGGCGTTTCGCTGGTACCTCGCGGGATCTATGAGCAATACCGTCACAGTGCAGGGTGGCAAGGATACGAATTTCCGGAACTGACGAGTATCGACAACCTGTTTTACTGGCATGAAAACTCAGGTCGACATCCCGCTCGGGAGGCGTTCTTGGCGCTACTGCAGACAGAGTTCGAGGGCGCAACGGCGTTGGAAGGGGAGACCCGTGCACCTCAGGTAGAACCAGACTGAACCAGGCTTCACCAGCACACAGGTACGTGTCTTGAGTTACTGAACCTTCGCCAAATCCCCTTTCAGCGCAACGCCCGCCATGAGCGCCCCGGCGTGGCACTCATAGGTCTTGGCATCCTTGCGCTCATTTTTCTTGTAGAAGCTGACGATGTTGGTCACAGCGTTGGCGCCGGCGTTCTTCGCCGCCTGGTGCAGGCTGATGATTGCCGATTGCGCGACCCATTCGCAGGCCACTTCGTCAGACTTGTTGAAGGCGTTGGTTTTCTTGTTGGTTACGGCGCCGGTGCTGAGCACGGTGACGTTGCCAGTCGGTGTATTGCCTGCCAGGTAGAACTTCACGCTGCCATCGATTTTGCCGGCGCGGGTTGCTTCGGCGACGGCTTTGTCAAAAGGCAGATACACCGCAGTGTCACGGGCCTGGCTGATGCTCGGCAATGCGCAGATCAGCAGGGTGGCGGCGGCAGCGAGTTTCTTGAAGTGCATGAAGGTCTCCTTGACCCTGAGTTATTCGATTACGACCAGCGGCGGAAAATCAACGAGGTGTTGACCCCACCAAAAGCGAAATTGTTGTTCATCACGTACTGGTTGTTCATCTGCCGGAATTCACCGCGCAGGTAATCGAGCGTGCCGCACTGCGGATCGACCTCGTCGAGGTTGAAGGTGTGTACGTACTGGTCGCGGTTCATCATTTCGATGCTGAACCAGGACTCCAGCGCGCCGCAGGCTCCCAGGGTGTGGCCGAGGAAACTCTTCTGTGAACTGATCGGCATGTGTTCGCCGAACAACGCGCTGGTGGCCAGTGTTTCGGCAATGTCGCCCTGTTCTGTAGCGGTGCCATGACCGTTCACATAGCCGATGTCCGAAGGCTGCAGCCTGGCGTCTTCCAGGGCGAGTTCCATGGCCCGGCGCATGGTGAGCTGCTCCGGACGAGTGGCGTGCTGACCGTCGGCGTTGCTGCCGAAACCGACGATCTCGGCGTGGATGCGGGCGCCGCGCGCCAGGGCGTGTTCGAGCTCTTCGAGCACCAGCATGCCGCCGCCTTCACCGATCACCAGGCCATCGCGGCCGGTGTCGTAGGGGCGAGGGCTGGTTTGCGGGGCGTCGTTTTTCAGGCTGGTGGCGTAGAGCGCATCAAACACCATGGCTTCGGTCGGGCACAGCTCTTCGGCGCCGCCGGCGAGCATCAGCGGCAGGCGACCGAACTTGATCGATTCATAGGCATAACCGATGCCTTGGCTGCCGCTAGTGCAGGCGCTGGAGGTCGGGATCAGCCGGCCGGTGAGGCCGAAGAAGATGCTGATATTCGCCGCTGTGGTGTGCGGCATCATCCGCACGTAGGAGTTGGCGTTCAAGCCTTCCGCCACCGAGTTGAGCAGCATATTGCCGAACGCCTTGATCTCGTCGGTGCTGCCGGTGGACGAGCCGCAGGAAACGCCCATGCGCCCGTCCTTGATCGACTCGTCACCCAGCAGCCCGGCGTCCGCCAACGCTTGCTCAGCAGCACCAACAGCGAGCCGCGAGACGCGGCCCATGCTGCGCAGTTGTTTGCGCGTCCAGTGGCCCGGCACTTTGAAGTCATCGATCGGCCCGGCCAGGCGTGTGCTGAGTTCGGTAAAACGATCCCACTCGTCCATGCGGCGGATGCCGCTGCGGTTGGCCGCGAAGTTGGCGGCGATGGTGTCCCAGTCGCTGCCCAGTGAGGTGATGCCGGCCATGCCGGTGACGACGACGCGCTTCATCAGCACAGGCCTCCATTGACGGCCAGAACCTGCCGGGTGATGTACGACGCTTCCGCCGACATCAGGAAATTCACTGCACCAGCCACCTCTTCCGGGGTGCCCATGCGTTGTGCGGGGATCATTTTCATCAGTTCTTCCACCGGCACGTTTTCATCGAGCATCGCCGTGTCGATCAGGCCGGGTGCGACACAGTTGACGGTGATTTTGCGCTTGCCCAGTTCGATCGCCAGCGCCTTGGCTGCGCCGATCAACCCGGCCTTGGATGCGCTGTAATTGACCTGCCCGCGATTGCCGATCAACCCGGAAACCGAAGTGATGCAGACAATCCGCCCGGTGGCGCGACGACGGATCATCGGCATCATCACCGGGTGCAGCACGTTGTAGAAACCGTCGAGATTGGTGCGCATCACCAGATCCCAATCCTCCTCGCTCAGGGCCGGGAAAGCCCCGTCGCGGGTCAGGCCGGCGTTGAGCACCACGCCGTAATAGGCGCCATGGGCTTCGACGTCGGCTTCGAGAACAGCTTTGCAATGGGCACGGTCGGACACGTCGAATTGCAGGATGCGCGCGTTGCGGCCCAGGGCCTCGACTTCGGCCTTGACGGCTTCGGCATCTGCCAGACCGCTGCGGCAGTGCAGCACGATGTCATGCCCGGCCCGGGCCAGACGCAACGCAATGGCGCGGCCAATACCACGGCTGGAGCCGGTGACCAGTACGGATTCAGTCATCACTCGACTCCTTGGGGTTCATGAAGATATTGCGCGGCCTGGGGAGGGCGAAACACGTTCAGCCGGGCTGTGGCGTGGATGCCGGGGGCGGTGAGGTGGCATTCGAACACACCCATGCCGTTGTCGTCTTCCAGCGAGCGTATTCCATGGATGGTCAACTCGGTACCGGCGGGGAAGTGTTCCACGTTGCATTCGAATTTACGGGTGCCGAGCAGGAAACCCAACTCCACCGCATTGCCTTTCTGGCGCGCATGGCAGCCGGCGTATGCGGCAACGCTCTGAGCCATCAGCTCGATGCCGACCCAGGCCGGCAGGCTGCCGTCGGGGCGATTGAACAGGCCGCCGGGTTTGACGGTGAGTCGGGTGTGAATCTGTTCGTCATCGAACGACAGGATCTGCTCGATCAGGATCATGTCGCCAGCATGCGGCAGCAGTTCGGCGAGCGGCCAGGTAATCATGGAGCGTCTCCGATAATCAGGCTGACGTTATTGCCACCGAAGGCAAAGGAATTGCTCATCAGGCAGCGAGGTGCAATGGACGTCAGGTGGTCAGTCGGGGTCACCCAATGCAGGGCCGGCAAGTCGGGGTCGGGCTGGCCGTCCCAGACGTGGGGCGGCAGAGCGTGCTCGCGGTTATCAGTACTCAGGCTCAACCAGCAGAATGCCGCTTCCAGGGCACCGGCGGCGCCGAGGGTATGGCCGGTCATCGGTTTGGTCGACGAGCAGGGCACGCCTTGCGGGAATAGCGTCGTCACGGCCAGGCTTTCCATGGCGTCGTTGTGTTGGGTGGCGGTGCCGTGCAGGTTCAGATAACCGATCTGCTGCGGTTGCAGGCCTGCGCGGCTCAAGGCTTTGCGCATCGCTTGCAGGGCGCCACGGCCGGTCGGTTCCGGCGCGGAAATATGATGTGCATCGGAGCTGGCGCCACTGCCCAGCAGGGCAATCGGTTGGCTGTTGCCGGCGCTTTTGCTCATCAAAAACAGCACCGCCGCTTCGCCGATATTGATGCCGTTGCGGTTGGCTGAAAACGGATTGCAGCGCTGCTCGGACACCGCTTCCAGGGCCGAGAAACCGTTGAGGGTCAGCTTGCACAAACTGTCGACACCGCCACACAACACGGCGTCGCACATGCCCAGGTCGAGCAGTCGTTGGGCGCTCATCAGCGCGCGGGCGCTGGAGGTGCAGGCGGTGGAAATCACATAGGCCGGGCCGCTCAATTGCAGCCAGTCGGCGAGAAACGTCGCCGGTGCGCCGAGTTCCTGTTGCTGATAGTCATAGTCGGCAGGGAACTGATGCTCGCGGATGTAATGGGCCAGACCGCTGCTGGCCTCGTGAATGCCCGAGGTGCTGGTGCCCAGGATGACGCCGATACGATCGCGACCGTAGGTCTGGATCGCCTGCTCGATGTCTTCGCGAATTTGCAGCGCGGCCTCCAGCAGCAATTGATTGTTGCGACTGCTTTGATGCGCCAGCTCAGGCGGAATCGGCGCCAGTTCGCCGCGCACCGCCGCGACCGGCAGCGAGCGTTCCGCCACCCAGCCGGCCTCGCTGCGCATGCCCGAGCAATCGCCGGCAAACAGGTTGCGGGCAACTTCCTGCTTGTCGCGGCCCAGGGCGCAGATCACCCCGAGGGCGTTCAGATAGGCCGTCATGGCGTGTGCTCGCCTAACGGAGTGACGCGATAGTGCGGGCCTTGGGATACGTTCAATTCAAAGCTCAGTGGTTGTGAATAGCGGATGTTCCAGCGTGGTGACAAAGACCGTTGCCCGCCGTCCTGCCGGGCGACGGGATAGTTGCGATGCAACTCGCCCGCAGGGGTCAACGCAAACAACAAGGCAGCGAACAGCTCCCGGGCTTCCGGATTGGGCGGCAGCAGACCGTCGGCCTGCCACTGGCCATCGATCAGTTTCTGCCGTGCCACGGGGATCCCCAAAGGGTCCATCATCGACCAGCGAATGCCTGGGCCTTCACGCTGGATCACCAGCAGCCAGTCCTGACGCTGTTCGGCCATCTGCCGTTCGATGTGCAGTTGCAGCGGCAACGCCAGGTTCGGGGTTCGCTCGGGCAACGGTGCCTGGCTGGCGCAAGCGCTCAGCAACAGGACACAACCCAGAAGCAGGAAACGGATCATCAGGCATACCCTTCAAGAGGCTTGCGCGCGACTACATTGACCAGGGTTTCTTCCCGTTGGCCAAAGGGTTTTGGCTGGCGCAAGCCGAAGCGTTCGAGCAGGCCGAAATCCTTGGCGCGGCTCCACCACAAGTAAGGGTAAGACACGTTCTGCGGGCCGAATTCAAAACCCTGCCGACGAATCATGTCCAGGTAGCCGGCGGCGCTCTTTTGCACGTGCATCGGGTGGCGGAACAGCCAGCGAATCACCCACGTATCAATGTAAGCCTCGGTGGACTCGGCGAACAGCAAATAACCGCCCGGCTTGAGCACCCGATAGAACTCGGCCAGGGCCTGACCCTGCTCGACAAGGTGATGGAAGGTCTGGTGACAGAACAGCAGATCGACGCTGGCGTCCGGCACATTGATGCTCGCGCAGTCGCTGCCGACCAGCTCTACATCCATGCCCTGGCGGGCCGCTTCTGCGCCGCTCAGGTTCAGGCTGTGAGGGTCGGCATCCAGCCCGATCAGGCGTTGAGGCGCGAAGGTCTGGCGCAGGTACTGGAACGATTTGCCCTGGCCGCAACCGGCATCCAGCAATACCGGGTTGTCGGGCAATGGCGCGCTGAACAGGTCGCGCAAATCATTGATCGCCACGCGCAATACATGGTGCTGCCAGGTGTGACTGCGCAGGAACCAGAAACCGAAACGGGTTTCTTCGACGTAGTTGTCGCTCAAGTAACTCATGTCGCGTCCTTTGCGCAAAGGTCCGAGATCATCCGCAGTCGACGTTTGGGTTCGCTGACGAACGGGTTGCGTTCATCCCAGGCGTAACCCGCGAGGATCGAGCTGATCATGCGGCGGATTTCCGCTGCGCCGCCCTGATAGAAAATCACATCCTGAAAGGTCCCGGCGTACCAGCCTTCGACGTAGCAACGGAAGGTGTCGACGCCGCGCTTGAGCGGTTCGGCGAATTCGGTCTGCCAGTTGACGCTTTCACCTTGCAGTTGGCGGTGCAGCACCCCGGCGGCCATGCTCGCCGAACGCATGGCGATGGTCACGCCGGAAGAGAACACCGGGTCGAGAAATTCCGCCGCATTGCCCAGCAGCGCGAAACCTGGGCCATGCAGGGTTTTGACGTTGGCCGAGTAGCCACCGATGGTCCGCGCGGGCGTATCCCACACGGCGTTGTTCAGTACAGCGGCCAGGCTTGGGGTTTCGGCGATGAAGCCGCGCAGGCAGTCGTCCAGATTCTCGGTGCGGCCTGCGAAGTGTTCGGCGGCCGCCACAACGCCCACCGAGCAACGGCCGTTGCTGAACGGGATGGTCCAGAACCAGATATCGCGCTGGGTCGGATGGGTGGTGATGAGGATTTTCTCCCGGTCGAAAGCCGGGCTGTCGATACAGTCTTCGACGTGGGTGAACACGGCCTGGCGCACCGGGAAATTCGACGGTGCTTCAAGGTCCAGCAAGCGCGGCAGCACGCGACCGTAGCCGCTGGCATCGAGCACGAAGTCGGCCTCGACGCGGTACTGGCTACCGTCTTCGCGCAGCACATCGAGCTGCGGTTTCTCCAGGCTGAAATCGGCGCTGACGATGGCTTCGCCGTAACGGACATCGACACCTTGCAGCTCAGCCTGATCGGCCAGCAGCTTGTCGAAGTCGGCGCGCTGGACCTGGAACGTCGTCGGCTTGCCGTTGGTGAACGTGTCGCCGAAATCGAAGGTGCTGTACTGATCGCCCCAAGCGAACGCTGCGCCGTTTTTGCGCTGGAAACCAGCCGCATTGACCGCCTCGAGCATGCCGGCTTCTTCGACGAAATCCAGGCAGTGGGACAGCAGGCTTTCACCGATGGAAAACCGTGGGAAATGCTGGCGCTCGATCATCAGCACATCATGACCTTTACGCTTGAGCAGCGCGGCGGCGATGGCGCCCGAGGGGCCGGCGCCGATGACCAGTACCTGACGACGTTCCATTTCAACTGTTGGCACGGGTGCTCCTTGCCGGGGCGGCGATGTTCAAAGGGATTCGGTGCATGCCGGCGAGTGCCGGCAGCAGGGTTGCGATCAGGCCCATCAACATCAGCGCGAAATACAGCGCCGGGCTGATGAGCTGTTGTTGCAGCAGCAGGTTGAGAAAGACGATCTCGCTCAAGCCGCGAATATTCAGTAAAAGGCTTTCCCGCCAGCGGCTGGCACCTTCAAACGAGGCGCCGGCCCAGCCGAGGCCCAGCCAGTTGCCCAACAGTTTGCTGGCGATTGGCAGCAGCAAGAGCGCGGCCAGTTGCACCCAGCCGAGGCTGGCCATCGCGCTGTGCACGTTGATCTGCACGATACCGAACGTGAGGATCAGCGGGATGGCGATCCAGGTCTGCAAACGGCTCATCCACGCCGCCGACAATGGCAGCACCAATGGCACCTTGAGCGCGGCCATGCACAGCAGATAGCCGATGCCGAAAATCAGTGCATTGAGTTTGAAGTGTTCGGCGACCACCAGCAGCGCGAAGAAGCAGCCGCTGTGCAGCAACGGTTGGCGCAACCCGAGCAGGCGCAGCAACAACGGCAGACAGGCGCCGGCCAGCGGCAGCAAGAGGCTGCTCAGGTGCAGGCTGCCCTGGGCGAACGCGAACAAGGTCCAGCAGGTCAGGTCGATCAGGATCGCGGTTTGCACCAGACGCCGGGTGGCGGCGGGCGGGTAGTTGATGTGTCGCAGGTACAGATACAACACCGGAATTGCGGTGATGGCGAACAGCAGACCGACCGCCAGCGAGCTGATCCACGGCTGTGGCGGCAACAGCCAGAACGCTGTCGCCAGCCCGCAGGCGAACGGAATACAGAAACTCGGCAGGGCGATTTTCAGGCTCTGGCGTTCCAGCCGCAGGTCGATCACGTCGCTGAGAATGTGCCCCAGCAGCAAGGCAAAGCTCAGGCTGTAGAGGTTTTTCAGCCAGCCCGGCGAGATCAGGTCGGCACCGCTCAGTTGCCAGCCCGGTTCGATCCAGAAGTACATCAGCAGCGGCAGGCCGAAGGTCGCCAGCAGCAACTGACTGACGATCGGAATCAGACCGAAATGACGACCGACACGAGTGGCCACGGCGAACAACACCAGGGCCATCATCCAGAACACTGCGACCATCATGCTGCCGGCTCCGTAACTGGGGCGGCATGGACTTGGCGTCCGGCCCACGGTGCCAGGATGAAACTGAACGCCAGGCCAAGGCTCACCGACAGGCCGAAATTGCTCACCGCCGGCGTGCTGGACACCGCCAGCAGGCCGAACGACAGCCAAGTGGTCACCGCTGCCAGCAAGGTGCCCAGCAGACTCGCCGCGGCGCCGCCGATCTGTTCGCGCATGAGGATCGCGTAATCGACGCTGATGGCCGTCACCAGCAGCAGGCCGAACAGGCTGAACAATGTCAGCGGCTGACCGAGCCAACCGAGGCTTGCCAGACTGCACAGGGCCGCCAGCAGCGGCAAAGAGACGATTCGCAACGCGCCACCGAAACCGAATGGCAGGATCAGCACCAGCACGATCAACACGCAGGAGGCGAGTTTCAATTCAGCGGCGCTGATTTGAGTGGCGGCGAAAACCTGGTTCAGTTCGCCGAGGCGATCCACCAGTTCCACACCCGGCAAGTCCAGCGCCTGAACCCGCAACAGCGTGGGATTGTTCAAGCCTTGCAGGCTGACCATCGCGGCCACGCCGTCCTCAGTCGGCCCCAGCCACAGGGTGCGATAGGGCTCGGCCAATGGACCGGCCAGCGCCGTGTCTATGTCTTCGGTGGGCAGCGCCTGCAACGTTGCCAACTCGGCCTGCAACGCGGCGGCCGGTACGCCGAGGTCGAGCAACGGTTGCCAGAACTGCGGCAGCTTGCTCAGTGCTTCTCGCACTTTGCGCTGTTCGCTCGGTTGGCTGACCAGTTGATTGAGCGACAGATAACCCTGGAGTTTTTCCAGATTGACCAGTTGATCCAGGCGCTCGCTCAGTGCCGTCAGGCGTTCGAGCAACGCCTGCTGATTGGCCGCGCGCACCAGGAAAAACTGGCTGGTAGGTTGATAGCCGGTGATACGTGCGATGGTCTGGGCTTCGTCGGTCAGTTGCTGCGGTGTGCCGACCCATTGGCGAATGTCGTTTTTGCTCTGCAACTGCAACAGACCGCCGACACAGAAGGCGATCAGCAGTGCCAGCAGCACTGGCGTGCGCAAGTATTTCAGCAGCGATTCTCGCAGCTCCAGCAACTTCTCGGCGATGCGCATCGGCCACTGCGCCGGGCGCAGAACCACACCCTTGAGCAGCGCCGGCAGCAGGCACACTGCCGACAGGTAGGCGCCAAGCAGGCCGGCGGCGGAGAACACGGCAATTTGGGTCAGGGCCGGGAACGGTGTCCAGGCCAGGGCCAGGTAGCCGATGCAACTGGTGATCAGGCTCAGGGTCAGCCCCGGCAGGGTCAGGCGTAACGCCGGCCAGCTGTGCCAGGGTTTCAGGCTCCAGCTTTTGGACAGGTAATGCAGCGGGTAATCCACCGCCACGCCGATCAGGCTTGAGCCCAGCACCAGCGTCATCACATGCATGTGGCCGAACAGCGCCACGCAGGCCACCGCACCAAACAACATGCCCACCAGCACCGGGACGAACGCCAACAACACCCGCCAACGCCGGAAGGCCAGCAACAGCAGCAACAGAATCCCGACCGTGGCGCCGCCGCCGACCCAGGTCATTTCGCGCGCGGCTTGCCGTTGACCGCTGGCGGCATACAGCAAGCCACTGGCGGCGAGCAGTTGCACATTGGCCTGGGCGGCTTCTTCGCGACTGTGTTGCAGCAGGTCAGCCACTTGCAGCGGCAGGTTCATGTCGAACGCGTTGCCGGCGGTTCGCGCCCGCAGCATCACCCAACTCTGACCGTCGGCATTGGCAACCAGCGTACCGCTGCCGATGTCCAGTTGCACCGAGCCGTGTTGTGGCTGGCTGTTCTGGATGCGCCCGGTCAGGCCGAGCCAGTCGTCCTGACTCGGTACCAGGCTGAAGCCGGTGAACGGGTCGAACAGGGCTTGTACCCGTTGCTGGATAAAGGCGTCAGGGTGCTCGATGAGTTGCTGCCGATCAGCCGCGGACAGCATCGCCAGGCGGCCTTGCAGCAATTGCGTGCGCAGCGCCGGCAAGTCGGCTTGCAGGGTCCACTGGACCTTTTCGAAGACGCCGCTGGCCTGCCATTGCTCGCCAAGTTTTTGCGCCATGGCGATGGCTTGCTGGCGGTCCTTATGGCCAACCAGTACCAGCATTTCCCGGTTCAGCGGTTCTTGCATGCGTTGTTCGGCGCGCAGTTCCAGCGCGTCCGGCGCGGTGCCCGGCACCAGTTCCATCAGGTTGGCCGACAGCGGTGCACCGTCACGCCATTGCCAGCCGGCGAGCGCGAGCACCGCCAGCAGCAGGACCAGAAACAGCCGCGGGAGCATCCGTTCACTCGGCAAAGTCATGTTGCTCCGCATCGCTCAATGGTTGTGCGCTGGTGCTGTCCTGCATGCGCAACAGGGTTCGGTCACCCTGGGTTTCGAGCAGCTCGATGCTGTGCACCAGTTCGCCGCCGTCAATGTTGATCTGATTGAACACCTGCTTGAGCAGCATCGAGCGCGGGGTCAGGGTCAGCTTCCAGCGCTGTGCATCGCCGCTCAGCGAAAGCTCGAAATCCCGTTGCAGGCCGCTGCTGTCGCCTTGTAGCACCGCGAGGAACAAACGGTTCTGTTCGGCGCCGGCACTCTTGTTCGGCAGCATTTGCCAGCCGCTGGCATCACGCCGGGCAATGCCTTTGTCGCTGATGCGGTAGTCCTGTTGCAGCGGGGTTTTCAGCAGCCAGAGCAGACCATGGTTCTTTGCCAGTACGAAGGTGCCCTTGCTGGTCAGCGGCTGTGGCAGGGCGCGCAGGTGTTTTTCCTGGATGAAGCTGCCGTGGATCACATCGGGTTTGGCCAGTTGATCGCTGAGCTGTTGCAGATCGAAGGCCTGCGCCAGCGAAGAAAAACTCACCATCAATATGCCCAACACAATGCCGTAGCAGCTGCCGAGCCCGCGAGGCTGCGTCCGGCGGCGAAGCCGTCGTAAAACCTGCGCATGCGGTGCTTCAGGGAAATCGCAGGGCGACTGCTGCGCAGTCGAACGCAGGCTTCGCCAGCTGCTACAAAGGGATCGCAAGTTCATGGCAGCATCCTTTCAACCGCATCGGTGAACACCTTCGGTGACGCCAGCTGCATTTCGCGGCTGCTCATGTCGACGGCGACCTGCACGGAACAGGCGCGGGTCAGGCGTTCGCCGGTGGCCAGATCGCTGATCAGGTAATTGATCTTCAGGCGGTTTTCCCACTCCACCAGGCTGGCGCGCACATTCAGCTTCTGGCCGAACACCGCGCCGCGTACATAGCGCAGCTGCAGGTCGATCACTGGCCACGCGTAACCCGACGCCACCATGGCGTCGTAGTTGTGGCCGATCCTGTCCAGCAGCGCGCAGCGGGCGACCTCCAGGTATTTGACGTAGTGGCCGTGCCAGACCACGTTCATGGTGTCGACGTCAAAGAACGGTACGAGGATTTCCGTGTCGGTGTGCAGCACTCCCTTGCTACGCATGCAGCCTCCAGTGTTGTTCGGCGATACGTTGCAGGCACAGGCGCAATTCGCCTTCCAACGCACGGTCTTCGATGACCGGCGGGAAGTCCTTGGCCAATTCTTCGTGCATCGCGGCCAGTGCTGGTGGCAGTGGCCGCGCGTCTTCAGCCTGGCCGCGCAGCCAGACGCCTTGGTTGGCGGCCAGCAGCGTGGCGGCGGCGACCTGTTCGGTCAGTTCCAGCACGCGGATGGCGTCGCGGGCAGAGATGGTGCCCATGCTGACTTTGTCCTGGTTGTGGCACTCGGTGGAGCGCGAGAAGACGCTGGCCGGCATGGTATTTTTCAGGGCTTCGGCGGTCCAGGCGCTGGTGCCGATCTGCACCGCCTTGAAGCCGTGATTGAGCATCGCGCGATCGGCGGTGGCGCCAGACAGGTTGCTCGGCAAGCCATGGTTGTAACGCTCGTCCACCAGCAGCGCGAGCTGGCGGTCGAGCAAGTCGGCGACGTTCGCCACCAGGGTTTTCAGACTGTCCATGGCGAACGCGATATGGCCGCCGTAGAAGTGCCCGCCGTGCAGCACGCGTTCGGCTTCGGCGTCGATGATCGGGTTGTCGTTGGCGCTGTTGAGTTCGATCTCGATGAACGAGCGCAGCCAGTTCAGGCTGTCGGCCAGCACACCGAGCACGTGCGGCGCACAACGCAGGGAATAGCGGTCTTGCAGGCGATGCAGCGGCGCGGTCGGCGCATCGATCGCCAGATCCTTGCGCAGCCACGCGGCAACTTGCATCTGCCCGGGATGGGGTTTGGCGGCGAACAGACGCTCGTCGAAGTGCTCCGGGTTGCCCTGCAACGCGACTACGTTCAGCGCGGTGATGCGCGTGGCCAGTTGCAGCAGGTAATCCGCGCGCGCATAAGCCAGGCAGGCGAGGCCGGTCATCACGGCGGTTCCGTTCATCAGCGCCAGCGCTTCTTTGGGGCGCAATACCAGCGGTTCCCAGCCGAGTTCGCTGTGCACATCGGCGGCTTGTCGACGCTCACCGCGGAACATCACTTCGCGCTCGCCGGACAAGGTCGCGGCAACGTAGGACAGCGGCGTCAGATCACCGCTGGCGCCCACCGAACCTTCTTCCGGAATCAGCGGCAGAATGTCGTATTCGAGGAAGGCTTGCAGGCGCTCCAGCAGTTCCACGCGTACTCCGGAAACGCCTTGGCAAAGCGATTGCAAACGCGCCGCCAGCACCGCGCGGGTGGCTTGGGCGTCGAGCAGTTTGCCCAGGCCGCAACCGTGGAAGGTATACAGATGACGGGGCAGGGCTTCGACGTGGTGCAGCGGCACCGCCACCACACAGGAATCGCCATAACCGGTGGTCACGCCATAGATCACGCCTTCCTTGTCCAACAGGGAATCAAGGAATTGCGGGCCCTTGGCGATGCGCTGGCGAAACTCGGGGTCGCCCTGCAACTGCGTCGGCACCTGACGGTTGGCCAGGGCCAGCACGTCTTCGATGCGCAAAGGGAGTTCGCCGAAGGTTACCGGCTCAAGCGTTGGCGTCGTCATCGGTCTTCCAGAAAGGGTAAAAGTTGAACCATTGTTGGGGTGCTTCGAGGCAATAGTGACCCAGGCGTTCGGCATAGCGGGAGGCCCACTGATGAATGACCTGTTCGCGGTCGCTGCGTTTCCACACGATGGCGTCGGCGAACGGTTCGAGGGTCAGTCGATAGTCGCCAGTGGGTTTCTTCAGGCACAGCATCAGGTTGATCGGGCATTTCAGCAGGCCGGCCAGCAACCATGGGCCCTGAGGAAACGCGGCTTGATGACCGAGGAAATCCACGCTCACGCTACGTCCGCCATGCAGCGGCACGCGGTCGCCAGCAATCGCCAGCCATTCTCCGCGCTCCAGGCGTTCATGCAGTTGCAGCATGATCACCGGGTCCAGCTCGCTGACCTGGATCAGCCGCAGATTGGTCGCCCCGGCTTCGCCCAGCAGACGGTTGAATTGTTCGGCGTGCTTGGTGTGCACCAGCACGTTCATGGTGACTTTCTCACCGATCTCGGCCAGCGCCCGGCAGACTTCGAGATTGCCCAAGTGCGCGCCTACCAGCATTTGCCCGCGTGTGCCGCGCAGTTTATTGCGCAGCAGCGCCGGGTCGATGATTTCGATTTGATCGATGCTCAGCTTGCCATTCCACACATCGAGTTTGTCGAGCATGGAATCGGCGAAGGCCATGAACTGGCCGAACACCCGCCAATGGCTCCGGC
>NZ_AKJE01000009.1 GCF_000282495.1 Pseudomonas sp. GM79 | reverse complement strand
GGCGCCCGCCGATGACACTGGCTTCGCTGCGCGGGAACTCGCCAATGGTGTCGCCACGGAAGTCATAGAACAGCGGCGTGTCATCGCGAAAATCCAATTGATCCAGAGATTCGATGCGACGGTAAGGAAACTCTGTCCCGGCGATGCGCATGCCGCGACGCATTTCCGCTTCATCGGCAATCAGGATCACATTCGCCTGGCTACGCACTTGAGGCTCTGCGAGCAGGCGTGCGATCAGTTCCGGGCCGATGCCGGCCGGGTCACCCAGGACCATGGCGATGGTCGTCTTGTTCATGCTTCACTCCTCAAGGTTTCAGGCCATGTTCGGTCAATGGCACAAGGTTCACAGCGATAAACCCGCTGCGCGTTGCTGTAGAAAAGCCGTTCCTGATCGGCACCTGGCAGATCTGCAACGATGGATTTGAAACCGCTGTAAATGTCATCAAACGAGCCGCACAGGCTGTCCACCGGAAAGTTGCTGGCGAACATCGCCCGATCAGTGCCGAACATGGCGATCACTTCACGCACGATCCAGGCGTTGTCTTTGGCGCGCCATGCCTGGCCACCCTGCCCAAGACCGGAAATCTTCACCTGCACGTTCGGCCATTCGGCTAGCCGCGCCATCGCCAGACGCCAACCTGCCAGGCCTTCGGCACTGCGGTCATTGGGCAACCCGGCGTGATTGAGAATCAGCGTGGTACCGGGAAAGTCCCGAGCCAGCCGTTCGGCTTCGTGCAGGTTCCACCACGGGGTCTGCAAATCGAAATGCAAGTCCAGCCCTTCGAGGGCGGCAAAACTGCGCCGCCAGTGTTCGTCGCTCATCAGGCTGCGAACATGGCCAACTTGCGCAGGCGTGGTCGGGCCGCCGGGTTTGTGGCGCACGCTGCGTACACACTTGAAACTGGCTTGTTCGGCGAGCACTGCAATGGCGTCCGGATGATCGAGCCAGGCTTGCGCCACGACCGCGTTCGGGACGCCGTATCGGACGGCCAGCCCCTCGATGAAAAGGGTTTCGCCAATCGGGTCTTGCGGGTCCCATTCAGTCTCGACGTACACCGTTTGCACCACGCGATGCTGGCCAGCGTCAGCGAAATAGTCTTCGGGAAAGTAGCGACGTTTGATCGCGCTGTAATCACCGTAGCGAAAGGGAATGTTGGCTTCGGGCGCCAGCCACGGATGGTCATTGATCGACGGATCCCAGAAGTGATGATGGGCATCGATGATGGGACCGTTCCACAACTCACCCATGACGCACCTCCTCAAGACTGATGAATAAAGTTGCCAGCACGAACACCGCCGAGCACACCGCAAAGAAGCCCAGCACCGACGCAAAACCACCGGTCATTTGCACAATGATTCCCACCAGGATCGGCACCGCAATCCCGCCCGTGCTGCCGGCCATATTCATCACGCCGCCGATCAGGCCGACCCGCGCCGGTGCCGCCAGCAGCGCCGGGAAGCTCCAGTAGAGGCTGCCCCACATCAAGAAAAACGCGGTCATGGCCAACAACGCCACGGCCGCAAAAGGATTGCTCAGGGCCGGCAGCAGCAGGAACGCACCGAGGGCCACCAGGCCGGAAAACGCCAGCAGACTCTTGACCGCCACACCGCGGCTGACGCCCTTGCGGATCAACCCGTCGCAGAGGAAACCACCGGTCAACGAACCCAACGCGCCGCACACGAAGATCACGAACGTCGCAGCGCCAATGCCCTTGATATCGAAGCCGCGAGCCTGGGCCAGATAACTCGGCCCCCAGGTCAGCAGACCGAAATACACCATCGCCCAGCAGGCACGACCAATCAGCAAACCACTCAGGGATCGTGCGGCAATGCCCAGGCCCTTGACCGGAATGCGCGCAGCTTCGGCGGCAGGAGTGGCGCGTCCGGCGTTGATTTTCTCCAGTTCCGCCGCATTCACTTGCGGGTGACTGGCAGGGTCATCGCGCAGATACCGCCACGCCAGCCAGGCCAGGACTAGGGTCGCGATGCCAGCGATCACGAACGCCAGGCGCCATGAGTCCAGCGAAGCAATCAGATAAGCAATGATCAAACCGCCAAGTGCCACGCCCAACGGGCTGCCGCTGTCCATCAGCACCGCGCCGCGACTGCGCTCGCTCGGTGCCAGCCACAGGGAAATCAGCTTGCCGCCCGAAGGGAACAACGGTGCTTCCGCAGCCCCCAGGGCCACCCGCGCGAAGAGCAACGACAAGCCGCCGGTGGCAAAGGCCGCCAGTACCTGAAACGTTCCCCATAATCCGGTGGACCAACTGATGACTCGGTGCGGCCCGAAGCGATCAATCATCCAGCCGCCGGGAATCTGCAGCAGCGCATAGGCCCAGAAGAAGCTGCTGAGAATCAGCCCTTGCATGCTCGGTGACAGGGAAAACTCATGGGCGATGGTCGGCATTGCAATGGACAGCGACACCCGATCGATCAGGTTGACCATGGTCAAGGCAAAGATGATCGCAAAGATCCGCCAGCGCACGCTGCTGGCTTTGCTGGTACCGGCCATCAAATTCGACGCTGCCGTTGGCTGGACATCTGCGCCGGGCAGATGCAGGGAAGCACTGGGACGAGCCATGGTGCATACCTCGTTTTATTATTGTTGTGAATTGCAACTTTGCCGCTTCATGGCGGCGCTGGTGAGCACTATCGAAGGCTCAGTGATAACCGTCTAATCAAAACTTGAAATAAGGCGATAGCCTCGGGTTATGGCATACCCTGCTTTCGGGAGGCTTTCAACGCTTGGCGCAGGGGTCGACTTTGCGCTTGAACGGCTCAGGCGCACAGGGATCAGCGACAAAATGCGCTTTTCTCGGTCATCACCTATAACCCCAGGCTATCGGTGTATGTATTGTTTTGACTAGACGCCGGACCGCAGGCTTCCCACACTCAGGCCAGGCTTGCGGCTTTCCCAAGTCACTCATAACAACTACAAAAACGAGGCCCTTCCATGCGAAATGCATTCGTCCGTCGCACTTCCCGTCTGTTTCTTGGCTGCACGCTGGTCGCCGCCGGCGCCCTTCCCGCTCTGGCTCACGCCTGGCAACCGGACAAGAACGTCGAAATCGTTGTCGCTGGCGGTCCCGGTGGCGGCACCGATCAACTCGGCCGACTGATCCAGTCGATCATCACCACACACAAGTTCCTTGACGTGAATACCATCGTCCTCAACAAGGGCGGCGGCAACGGCGCCGAAGCGTTTCTCGACCTGAAAATGAATAAGGGTGATCCGGAAAAACTGGTGATCGGCACCAACAACATCTATCTGTTGCCACTGGTGTCCAAGCTCGGTTATCAATGGCAGGAACTGACCCCCATCGCGGCAGTGGCCGAGGACGACTTCATCCTCTGGAGCTACAAAGGTGCGCCGTGGAAGGATGCGAAAAGCTTCTACGAAGCGGCCAAGGCCGACCCGTCGAAACTGCGCATGGGTGGCAGCCAGTCCAAGGATGTCGACCAGACATTGACCCTGCTGCTGAACCAGACCAACAACAGTAAGCTGGTGTACATCCCCTTCAAGAGCGGCAGTGAAGCCGCGACCCAACTGGCCGGCAAACACATCGCCGCCAACGTCAACAACCCCAGCGAAAGCATCAGCCAGTGGCGCGGCGATCAGGTCGAACCGCTCTGCGTGTTCAGTAAGCAACGCATGAGCTACACCGAGAAAGTCGCCGGCGAAAAATCCTGGGCCGACGTTCCGACCTGTCACGAGCAAGGCCTGGGCATCGATCAGTATCGCTTCCCACGCACCGTGTTCATGCCCGGCGAAGTCACCGCCGAACAGCGGGCGTTCTATGTCGAGTTGATGCGCAAAGTCACCGAGACGCCGGAGTTCAAGGCCTACGTCAAGCAGAACGCACTGGTGCCGACCTTCCTCGAAGGCGAGCCACTGACTGCTTACATCGAGAAAGACACCGCTCGCGTTACGCCGGTGTTCAAAGAAGCCGGCTGGCTGAAAAACTGAGTTGTTTGCGGCCGTTCGCCTGCGCACGGCCGTCACCTCTGGAGGTGCTTTCATGTCCCATTCTTCGGATTCACCGGCGCTGGTCGGTACCCGCTGGGTCGAACTCGGCCTGACACTCTTCACCACGCTGATCGGCGCGGTGGTGATGTACGGCAGCGTCGAACAAGGTATCGGCTGGGGCGATTCCGGCCCCGAGCCGGGTTACTTTCCCTTCTACATTGGCCTGTTGCTGAGCGCCGCAAGCGTGGGCAACGGTGTGTTGACCCTGGTGCGCTGGCAAGCCCTGAGCCTTTCATTCGTCAGCCGCAGTGCGTTCAAACAGGTGTTATCGGTGTTTATCCCGATTGCGCTGTTCGTCGGCGCCATGCCGTTCACTGGCATCTACGTGGCATCGGCCTGTTTCATCGCCTGGTTCATGTGGCGTGACAAGGTCCGCGTCAAACCGTATGGCAAGTTGGCGATCAGCGGCGTGTCCCTCGGCGCGGTGCTCGCCAGCTACCTGATTTTCGCGCTGTGGTTCAAGGTCCCGCTGGATGCCGGCCCGATGGGCGACTGGATTGCTCTGGCCGGGAGAACCTTCAAATGAGCGAGTTCGATTCTCTGCTGCAAGGCATGAACCTGATCCTGACCCCGGGCCATATCGGCCTGATGGTGATCGGTGTGCTGCTGGGCATTCTGGTCGGCGTGTTGCCCGGCCTCGGCGCCCCGAATGGCGTGGCGTTGTTGCTGCCGCTGACGTTCACCATGTCGCCAGTGTCGGCGATCATTTTGCTGTCGTGCATGTATTGGGGCGCGCTGTTCGGCGGCTCGATCACCTCGATTCTGTTCAACATCCCCGGCGAGCCCTCATCGGTGGCGACCACCTTCGACGGCTACCCGATGGCCCGCGAAGGTCGCGCCGCCGAAGCCCTGACCGCTGCGTTCAGCTCGGCGTTGATCGGCGCGTTGGCCGGGGTGTTGTTGCTGACGTTCCTGTCGACAAAAATTGCTGCGTTCGCCATGTCTTTCAGCTCGCCGGAGTTCTTCGCGGTATACCTGCTGGCATTCTGCACGTTCATCGGCATGAGCAAGAACCCGCCGCTGAAAACCGTGGTCGCGATGATGATAGGTTTCGCCATGGCTGCGGTCGGCATGGACACCGTGTCCGGCAACCTGCGCTTGACGTTCGACCAGCCGATCCTGATGACCGGGATCAGCTTCGAAGTGGCGGTCATCGGCCTGTTCGGCATTGGCGAAATCCTCTGCACGGTGGAGGAAGGCCTGGTGTTTCGCGGTGAGCATGCGCGCATCACGCCGATGATCATCCTGCGCACGTGGGCCAAGTTGCCGCGCTACTGGTGGACGATTGTGCGCAGCACCCTGGTCGGTTGCTGGATGGGCATCACGCCGGGCGGCCCGACGGCGGCATCGTTCATGAGTTACAGCCTGGCGCGGCGCTTTTCGAAGAATCGCGAGAACTTCGGCAAGGGTGAACTCGAAGGCGTGATCGCCCCGGAAACCGCCGACCACGCGGCCGGCACCAGCGCCCTGCTGCCGATGCTGACGCTGGGCATTCCCGGTTCGGCAACGGCAGCAGTGATGCTCGGAGGCTTGATGATCTGGGGCCTGCACCCGGGCCCGACGCTGTTCGTCGAGCAACATGACTTCGTCTGGGGCCTGATCGCCAGCATGTACCTGGGCAACGTCGTCAGCTTGATTGTGGTGTTGGCCACCGTGCCGCTGTTCGCTTCGATCCTGCGCATTCCGTTCTCGATCATTGCGCCGATCATCATCATGGTCTGCGCTATCGGTGCGTACTCGGTGCATAACTCGTTCTTCGACGTGGTGCTGATGCTCGGCTTCGGCGCGCTGGGTTATCTGTTCAAGAAACTCGGTTACCCGATCGCGCCGCTAGTGCTGGCGGCGGTGTTGGGGGACAAGGCTGAAGATGCGTTCCGGCAGTCGATGTTGTTCTCCGACGGTCACATCGGGATCTTCTGGTCGAACCCATTGGTGGGTGGCCTGACCACGGCGGCGCTGCTGATGCTGTTCTGGCCGCTGATTTCCAAGGTGCTGCAAACCCTGTTGGGCCTGCGTAAACCCCACGTCGCCAAGCCAAAATCGGTGCTGTGACACAGCAATGCTGGCAACGCCTGACATTTGTTGTCAGGCTTGCCGCAGTCCTTTTTGCGAGCACGGCCCATGACCCGAATTCCTGCTGCCAATGTGATCCACAGTCGACTGCGTCTGCGCCAACTGCGGCTGATGCTGGCGTTGCAGGAATTCGGCTCATTGCGTCGCGCTGCCGACCACATCGGCATGACCCAGCCCGCGGCGACCAAGATGCTGCACGAAGCCGAGGATTTGCTGGGTGTGGAACTGTTTGAGCGCCTGCCTCGGGGTATGCGCTCTACACCCTTCGGGGAAACTGTCATCTACTATGCGCGCATGGTGTTTGCCGAACTCAGTGGCATGCGCGAAGAACTGGTGGCGCTCGAGTCTGGCAACCTTGGGCGGGTCGCGGTTGGCGCGATCCCGGCGCTGGCCTCCGGGCTCTTGACCCGCACCATCGCCACCTTGAAGCAAAGCCATCCACGGTTGTCGATGAGCATTCAGGTCGATACCAGCGACGTGCTGGTACAGGCCCTGTTGCAGGATCAGCTGGATATTGTATTGGGGCGGATTCCGGCCGGTGCGCGAGCCGAAGAGTTGCTGTTCGACAGCCTTGGCGAAGAGGCCTTGTGCGTGATTGCCGGCGCGCAAAATCCACTGGCGAAGGAGAAGCAGCTGAGCTGGGCAGAATTGCAGAACATGACCTGGGTGCTGCAACAACATCCAAGCCCGATGCGCGCGATCATCAATCAGGTATTTCACAACGCACGGGTCGACATCCCCAGCAGCATCGTCGAAACCACGTCGATCATGACCCTGCTCTCATTGATCCAGCAGACCGACATGCTCGGTGTTACACCCGTGTCGGTGGTCGAGGATTATCCCGGCCGTGATCTGCTGGCCGTGTTGCCGATCAAGTTCGAAGCACGGCTGCCACCCTATGGGCTGATCACCCGGCGTCATCGTATTCAGTCGTCGGCGATGCAGGCGTTCATGAATTCGGTGCGGGCCGAGCATGCTCTGGCGAAATAGAACCAGCGCGGCATGAAATGTAATGACTTGGACAAAGGGCTGTAGCAGGTGTCGAGCCCCAGCGGTGCTACGTTCGGCTGCTACAGATCGCGCTACAGTTTTGTAGAAGCCTCAGCCAAGCAGCCAATACCCCAACAACGTCAACACCACCACCGCCACCACCGGCCGCAGTACGCGGTAGGCCTTGGGGTTACGACGCTTCCACTGTTTGACCAGACCGCTGAATTTGTCGCTGAAATTCTTGCTCCTGGCGTAGGCCTGGTTGATCCCGCCAACGCGTTCATCATCAAGGTTCTGGGGTGCCGTGGCGCGCCCCAGCCAGCCGCTGATCGAGCGGTTGATGCGGGTCATCAGACGGTTACTCAGCGGTCGTTCGATGTCGCAGAACAGAATGACTCGAGTTTGCTCGGTTTCATTCTTGACCCAATGCACATAGGTCTCGTCGAACATCACGTCTTCGCCATCACGCCAGGCGTAGACCTGACCGTCGACGAAGATCCGGCAATCGTCGGAGTTCGGCGTCGACAGCCCCAAGTGATAACGCAGGGAGCCGCCGAACGGATCGCGATGCGGGTTGAGGTGACTGCCGCCGGGCAACAGCGCAAACATGGCGCCTTTGACGTTGGGAATTTTGCTGAGCAGTGCCACGGTTTTCGGGCACAGGGCTTCGGCTGATGGCAGTGGTTTGTCGTACCACTTGAGGTAAAAGCGCTTCCAGCCTTTCTTGAAGAACGAACCGAACCCGGCGTCGTTGTTCCTTTCGGCGGCGCGGATGTAGCCCTCGTCAAACAAATGCATCGCTTCGTCGCGAATAACTTCCCAATTGTCCCTCAGCACATCCAGTTCGGGGAACTTGCTGCGGTCCAGGTAGGGTTTGGATGGCACGCTGGAGAACAGGTACATCAGGGCGTTATAAGGTGCGAACAGGGCCGAGTGATTGACGAACTGACGCAGAACCGGCAAACGCGCCTTGCCACGCAAGTGCACATAGAGCGTGCTACCGAGAAACAGCAACAACACCGACGCCTTCGCGACAAAGGAAAAGTTCATCTACAACTCCTTGATAGTAGGTAACTTCGCACAACGCCATTTACCCGACGTGGCAATCGGCCATGATAAACACTACCGGCCTCGGGAAATACCCGCATCACTCAATATTCAGTGTTAAGGATTACGCAACAAACACTTATTAACACAAGGTTCCTGAACGGGGGCTGACCTGAATCAACCGCAGAACCTGTAGGAGCGAGGCTTGCCCGCGAAGAATGCACCGCGTTTTTTTCAAGTATTACGCGTCATCGTTCTTCGCGGGCAAGCCTCGCTCCTACCCGTTTGGCTGCGAAGCAGTCGTAAATGTTATTGCTGATTCTCCTGTTCGGTAAACAGATCACTGAACAGCATGCTCGACAGGTAGCGCTCGCCAGAGTCGGGCAGAATCACCACGATGGTCTTGCCCTGCATTTCCGGGGTTTCGGCCAGGCGCACAGCCACCGCCATGGCGGCGCCGCACGAGATACCGCTCAAAATCCCTTCTTCCTGCATCAGGCGCAGGGCCATTGCCTTGGACTCATCGTCGCTGACCAGTTCGACCCGGTCGACCATCGACAGGTCCAGGTTCTTCGGCACAAAACCAGCGCCGATGCCCTGAATTTTGTGAGGGCTCGGCTTGATCTCTTCACCCGCCATCGCCTGGGTGATCACTGGAGACACCACCGGCTCCACCGCCACCGAGATAATCGGTTTGCCCTGGGTATTCTTGATATACCGCGAAACCCCGGTAATGGTTCCACCTGTCCCGACACCCGCCACCAGTACGTCGACCGCACCGTCGGTGTCGTTCCAGATTTCCGGCCCGGTGGTTTTTTCGTGGATGGCCGGGTTGGCCGGGTTTTCGAACTGCCCCGGCATGAAGTAGGTCGATGGATCACTGGCGAGGATTTCGGCGGCTTTCTCGATCGCGCCTTTCATGCCTTTGGCCGGTTCCGTCAACACCAGTTCGGCGCCAAGGGCTTTGAGCACCTTGCGCCGTTCGATGCTCATGGACGCGGGCATGGTCAATACCAACCGGTAACCGCGGGCAGCGGCAACGAATGCCAGGCCGATGCCGGTATTGCCCGAAGTCGGTTCGATGATGGTCATGCCAGGCTTGAGTTTACCGGTGCTTTCGGCGTCCCAGATCATGTTCGCGCCGATCCGGCACTTGACCGAATAGCCGGGGTTGCGCCCTTCGATCTTGGCCAGGATGGTGACACCACGCGGGGCGATACGGTTGATCTGAACCAGCGGCGTATTGCCAATGGAATGGGCGTTGTCAGCATAAATACGGCTCATGGCTGGGTCCTTGTACAGCGTTGAATTAGCTGTCCAAGGTATGCCTGTTACCCGTGGTCGTCCAGTCAGTCGAACGTCCGCTTACCCCCGCAGTCAATCGCTTTATACCGCCAGAGATTTGCCGCCATGAAGCGTCGATACAGTTGGCCCCTGTGGACCCTCGCCGGCCTCGTTCTGCTGCTGGTTGCCCTGCACATTGCCCTGCCCTACGTGGTGCGCGATTACCTCAACGAAAGATTGGCGAACATGGGTGACTACCGCGGACAGATTACCGACGTAGACCTGGCCCTGTGGCGCGGCGCCTACAAAATCAATGGACTGAAAATCGTCAAGGTCAATGGCAAGGTTCCCGTGCCTTTCGTCAACGCGCCATTGATTGACCTCTCCGTCAGCTGGCACTCGCTCTGGTATGACCACGCGGTGGTGGCCGAGGCGCAGTTCGACAAACCCGAAGTGAACTTCGTCGACGGCGGTGCCAACAAGAAAAACTCCCAGACCGGTGAGGGCACTGACTGGCGGGCACAATTGGAAAAATTGCTGCCGATTACCCTGAATGAAGTGCGGATCAACGACGGGCGGGTCACCTTCCGAAACTTCAATTCAAAACCGCCCGTGAACATGAATGCCACCCAGGTCAATGCCAGCATTTACAACCTGACCAACGTGATCGACACCAAAGGCAAACGCGATGCCCGATTCGACGGCAAGGCTCTGTTGCTGGGGCATGCACCGCTGGAAACCACGGCGACCTTCGATCCGCTGAGCGACTTCCAGGACTTCGAATTTCGCCTGCGCGCCAGGAACCTTGAACTCAAACGCATGAACGACTTCGCCTCGGCCTACGGTAAGTTCGACTTCAATGCCGGCCATGGCGACGTGGTCATCGAAGCCGAAGCCAACAAGGGCCAACTCACCGGCTACATCAAGCCGCTATTGCACGACGTCGATGTGTTCAATTGGCAACAGGATGTGGAGAACAAGGACAAAGGGATTTTTCGCTCCATCTGGGAAGCACTCGTCGGGGGTACCGAGAATGTGCTGAAGAACCAACCGAAAAATCAGTTCGCCACTCGCGTCCAGCTCAGAGGCAGCGTGCATCAACGAGATATCAGCGCATTCGAGGCTTTTTTGCAGATTTTGCGTAATGGTTTCATCGAGGCGTTCAATGCCCAGTACGAACGGCCGAAACCGGATGCCGGTTAGGACTTGCGTGTGACGGTGTAACGACCGGTTTCTTCCGCTGCCCGCGCCGGGTTTGTTTGCTGCTGCAAGAAGTCCCAGCCCAGGCAAGCCAGGGCCAACGACCGCGGCACAGCTTCACGACCACTGCTGTAGCGACTGATACTGCGGGCACTGACGCCCAGCGCCTCGGCCGCCTGATTCAGCGGCAACCCGGTGCGAGCACGCCAATCGATGAAAATACGGGTATTTTCATCTACCGCATTTTGCGCAAGAGCATCCAGATAGAGCGTGTCTGCGCCAATCTGGATATCCAGTTCGGGCCACTCCACGCTCCAGCCATCGTCACCCAAGGCTGCACCTTCAAAAGCACGGCCCTCCAGCAATGGCTGCAACCCCGGGTATGAACGCAGGTCGCGAGTTAGATCGAGGCTCAGTTGCTGCCCATCGATAAAAGTCAGCGCCAGCCTGTAATCCGGCAACGCCTGCACGACCGACAGCCGTGGTCGTTTCATGGGTAACATCGTTTCCAATCCTCCAGCAATTGCACCTGATGGGCCCTGACCCACTCCAGCGCTTCCTTGATAATCAGCGGCGGTGCCTTGCCCATCATCACTTCGAGGGTTTGCAGGCTGAGTATCACGTCCAGGCCGCCACCGGTCAGGTGGACATGGGGCGGCGGATGATCCTTCTCGCGCAACTGAATGCGGTACGTATCGCGAAATCGGTATTTAGTAGACATGCCCCGCAAGCTATCGCCAAAATGGCGATAGCTCAATACTGGCTAGCGGCCGAGACTGAGTCAAGATGTGACGCCCCATTCAGAGACTGAATAAGCCGTCTGCGTTCACAGTCGACCGGGCACCGCGTTATAGTCGGGTACTACAATTATTGCGCCCCGCCCTGCCTCGTTCAGGTCGGCGTTACCGTTCGAGGATTAGCAGATGAAGTTCGAAGGCACCCAGGCCTACGTCGCCACCGATGACCTGAAGCTGGCGGTCAACGCCGCCATCACTCTGGAGCGGCCACTGCTGGTCAAGGGCGAGCCAGGCACCGGCAAGACCATGCTCGCCGAGCAACTGGCCGAGTCCTTCGGCGCCAAGTTGATTACCTGGCACATCAAGTCCACCACCAAGGCGCATCAAGGCCTGTACGAGTACGACGCGGTCAGCCGCCTGCGAGATTCGCAGCTGGGCACGGAAAAGGTTCACGACGTCCGCAACTACCTGAAGAAGGGCAAGCTCTGGGAAGCTTTCGAGTCCGAAGAGCGGGTGATCCTGCTGATCGACGAAATCGACAAGGCCGACATCGAGTTCCCCAACGACTTGCTGCAAGAACTCGACAAGATGGAGTTCTACGTTTACGAGATCGACGAGACCATCAAGGCCAAGAAGCGCCCGATCATCATCATTACCTCCAACAACGAGAAAGAGCTGCCGGACGCCTTCCTGCGCCGCTGCTTCTTCCACTACATCGCCTTCCCGGATCGCATCACGATGCAGCGGATCGTCGACGTGCATTACCCGAATATCAAGAAAGACCTGGTCAGCGAAGCGCTGGACGTATTCTTTGACGTACGCAAGGTGCCGGGACTGAAGAAGAAGCCATCGACCTCGGAACTGGTGGACTGGTTGAAACTGCTGATGGCCGACAACATCGGTGAAGCGGTACTGCGCGAGCGCGATCCGACCAAGGCCATTCCACCACTGGCAGGCGCCTTGGTGAAGAATGAACAAGACGTGCAATTGCTTGAGCGCCTGGCGTTCATGAGCCGTCGCGGCACTCGATAAGGGTCAACGCCATGTTGCTCAACCTGTTCAATGAAATGCGTGCGGCCAAGGTGCCGGTCTCGGTACGTGAGCTGCTGGACCTGATCAACGCGCTGAAACAGCGCGTGACCTTCGCCGACATGGACGAGTTCTATTACCTGTCCCGGGCGATCCTGGTGAAGGACGAAAAGCATTTCGACAAGTTCGACCGGGCCTTCGGTGCCTATTTCAAAGGGCTGGAAAAGCTCGACGATCATCTTCAGGCCTTGATCCCCGAAGACTGGCTGCGCAAGGAATTCGAACGTTCCCTGACCGATGAAGAGCGGGCCGCGATCCAGTCCCTGGGTGGCCTGGACAAGCTGATCGAAGAATTCAAGAAGCGCCTGGAAGAACAGAAAGAGCGCCATGCCGGCGGCAACAAGTGGATCGGCACCGGCGGCACCAGCCCGTTTGGCTCCGGTGGCTTCAACCCGGAAGGCATTCGGGTCGGCGATGCCGGCAAGCGTCAAGGCAAAGCGGTCAAGGTCTGGGATCAGCGCGAGTACAAGAACCTCGACGATTCGGTCGAACTGGGCACGCGCAATATCAAGGTCGCCCTGCGGCGCCTGCGTAAATTCGCCCGTCAGGGTGCGGCGGAAGAACTGGACATCGATGGCACCATCGACCACACCGCACGCGATGCCGGGTTGCTGAACATCCAGATGCGTCCGGAACGCCGCAACACCGTCAAGTTGCTGCTGCTGTTCGACATCGGCGGTTCGATGGATGCCCACGTGAAGATCTGCGAAGAACTGTTCTCGGCCTGCAAGACCGAGTTCAAGCACCTGGAGTACTTCTACTTCCACAACTTCATTTATGAATCGGTGTGGAAGAACAACATGCGTCGCACCTCTGAGCGCACCGCCACCCAGGATCTGCTGCACAAGTACGGCGCCGACTACAAAGTGATCTTCATCGGCGATGCCGCCATGGCGCCCTATGAAATCACTCAGGCCGGCGGCAGCGTCGAGCACTGGAATGAAGAAGCCGGGTACGTGTGGATGCAGCGCTTCAAGGAAAAGTACAAGAAGCTCATCTGGATCAACCCATATCCGAAAGACACCTGGGGCTATACCTCATCGACCAACATCGTGCGGGATTTGATTGATGACCAGATGTATCCGCTGACATTGCGGGGGTTGGAGGAAGGGATGCGGTTTCTTTCCAAATAAAGTTTTTTGTTGCCTGTGATGCCGTCTTCGCGAGCAAGCCCGCTCCCACATTTGATCTGTGTACGACAGGGATTCAATGTGGGAGCGGGCTTGCTCGCGAAGCTTTTAGCAATTTGAAAACCGCCGCAAATACTCGACGTGTTCCCGATGAGCCACATCCTGCACCACCGGCCTCAACCGCACCTTCGACCCCGGCAAACACTGCGCCAATCGCGCCAAGGCCAACGGCGTCAACGCCCCCAGTCGCGGATAACCACCAATGGTCTGCCGATCATTGAGCAGCACAATCGGCTGCCCGTCCGGCGGCACCTGGACCGCGCCCAGCGGGATGCCTTCGGAAATCATCGGCTTGCCCTGATACTGCAACGCCGTTCCCAACAGGCGAATACCCATGCGATCGGCGCGGCTGTCGAGGGTCCAGATGCTGTTGAATGCGTCGAACAAACTCTGTCCACTGAACTCGCCGATCTGTGCACCGAGCACCAGGTCCAGCGGCGCATCGAGTTTGAAATCCGGCACCTGTTCGGTTGCCAACTCTCGCAGCAGTAGCAGCGAGCTCCCCGAGTAGCTCAACTGCGCCTCTTTGGCCAACGCCCGCCCCATGCCATCCAGCCCACCGAGCTCCTCACGGACCACCGTTGCGCTACTGCCCAACACCTTTGGCGCATCAAATCCGCCCGGGGCCGCCAAATAAGCCCGAGCGCCAAGCAGTGGCTGGGTGAATTGCAATTGCTGACCTTTGTTCAGCCGGAAACTGCGCCACGGCGCCAATGCCTCGCCATCGATTTGCGCCCCCAGATCCGCCCCGGCCAATGCCAGCACGCAATCTTCCTGAGCAACGACCGTAAACCCGCCGAGGGTGATTTCGATCACCGACGCATCCAGCCCATTGCCCAGCAGCCAATTGGCCCACGACATCGATCGCCAATCCGCTGCCCCGCCCTGGGTCACGCCCAGATGCCGCACGCCAAATCGCCCGGCGTCCTGCAACAGGCACAGCGGTGTACTTGCTTCAATCGTCAGTCGGCTCATGCCAGGGCCTCCAACGGCGTGTCATCACCGCCAAGGTTGATGAACTCGGCATGGCTGACCGCTTCGAAGCGCACGGTGTCGCCCGGTTGCATCAGGCTGTAACCCTCGCGCTCGCGGTCGAACAATTTGGCCGGGGTACGGCCGATAAGGTTCCAGCCGCCGGGGGACACCACCGGATAAGCCGCCGTCTGGCGTTCGGCGATACCAACACTGCCGGCAGCCACTTTTTTGCGCGGGGTATTCATACGCGGTGCAGCCAACACTTCCTCCACCAATCCCATAAAGGCAAACCCCGGCGCGAAGCCCAATGCGAACACTTGATACTCGCGCTCGCTGTGACGACGGATGACCTCTTCCACCGCTAATCCGCTGCGCTGAGACAGTAAAGTCAGTTCCGGACCAACACTCAGGTCGTACCAGACCGGCAACACATGGCATTTACCCCTGGCCCGAGCGTTGGGCGACAGATCAATCAAGGCTTCAGCGATCAACTCTCGCGCCTGGGCCGGATTCAGCGCCGTCAGATCGTAATGCACCATCAACGTTGTGTAGGACGGCACCAGATCGATCAAATGGCGGGCGAAGGCTTCTCGCAGACGCTCGCTGGCGGCGAGCATCCACGGCATATTGGCTTCGCTGATTTCATCGAACAGACGCACCATCAGGCAATCCAGCGCCACCACTTCTACCCGTGGCTTCATGATGCACTCTGCTGATTCAAGGCTTCGCGAATGCGCTGCACGGCGGCCACCGAACTGGCGTTGTCGCCGTGCACGCACAAGGTATTGGCCTGCAAGTGCAAGGCGCTGCCATCGCTGGCCGTGAGCATGCCACCGCGGGCAATGATCAGCGCCTGTTCAATGATCTTCTCGGGATCGTGATGCACGGCGCCCGGCAGTTGCCGCGAGACCAGTCTGCCGGCGCTGTCGTAAGCGCGATCGGCGAAGGCTTCGAACCACAGTGTCACGCCGTATTCATCGCCGAGTTGCTGCGCGGCACTGTTGTCGCGGGTCGCCATCAACATCAATGGCAGCGTCCGGTCGTAGGCCGCCACGGCCTGAATCACCGCGCGCAGTTGCGCCGGGTTGGCCATCATGTCGTTGTACATCGCGCCGTGGGGTTTGACGTAACTCACCCGCCCGCCCTGTGCCCGGCAGATGCCGTCGAGGGCGCCGATCTGGTAATGCAACAGGTCCTGCAGTTCCTGGGCGGTGTAAGCCATGGATCGGCGACCGAACCCCACCAGATCCTGATAGGCCGGATGAGCGCCAATCTGCACCCCGTGGCTCAGGGCCAGGCTGACGGTCTTGCGCATGATGCTCGGGTCGCCGGCGTGGAAACCGCAGGCGATGTTGGCGCAGTCGATGAAGGGCATAACCTCGGCGTCCAGACCCATGGTCCAGTGGCCAAAACTTTCGCCGATGTCGCAGTTCAATAGCAGGCGGTTCACGGTGAACACTCCTGTAGGCTTTTATCTTCTTAGCTGAAGGACATATGCCCCTCAGATTATCAGTTACCGGATATTCGGTTATTGAGCGTCGAGTTGCTTGCCACGGGTTTCCGGCAGACTCAGGGCCGCCAGGATCACTACCCCGTAGGACACCGCAGCGAAAGCCCCGATTCCCACACTCAGCGGCACCTTCTGGCTGAGCAAGCCGATCAACAGCGGGAACAATGCCGCCAGCGCCCGACCAATGTTGTAGCAAAATCCCTGGCCCGAGCCGCGTATGCGCGTCGGAAACAGTTCGGTCAAAAACGCGCCCATGCCGCTGAAGATCCCCGAAGCAAAGAAGCCCAAGGGGAAACCCAGCCAGAGCATCACACCGTTGCTGACCGGTAATTGGGTGTACAGCAGAACAATGGTGAACGAGCCGACCGCGAACAGAATGAAGTTCTTTTTACGACCGAGGATGTCAGTCAAATACGCGCTGATCACATACCCGACGTAGGACCCGACGATCACCATCGCCAGATAGCCACCGGTACCGAGTACGCTCAAGCCCCGTTCGTTTTTCAGAAACGTCGGCAGCCAGGAAGTGATCGCGTAGTAACCGCCGAGGGCGCCGGTGGTCAGGATCGAAGCGCGAATCGTAGTGAACAGGATGCCTGGGGCGAAGATCTCGTAGAACTTGGCCGGGTTGCTTGGCTCTTGTTTAGCTTTGGCTTCGCGATAGATTTCCGGATCCTTGACCAAGCGACGGACGAAAATCACGAAGATCGCCGGCACGATGCCAAGGAGGAACAGAGCGCGCCAGGCGTCTTCCGGTGGGAGCACCGAGAACAGCAGCGCATACAGAATCGCCGTCAGCCCCCAACCCAGCGCCCAGCCCGATTGCACCATACCGACCGCTTTGCCACGGTCCTTGGCGCGAATCACTTCGCCAATCAGCACCGCGCCGGCGGTCCATTCACCGCCGAAACCGAAGCCCATCAATGTGCGGCTGATCAACAGTTGTTCGTAGTTCTGGGCAAAGCCGCAGAGGAAGGTGAAGAAGGCGAACCAGAGCACCGTCAGTTGCAGGGTGCGTACCCGACCGATGCGGTCAGAGAGAATCCCCGCCACCCAACCACCAATGGCCGAGGCGATCAGGGTGCTGGTGTGAATCAGCCCGGCTTCGCCAGTGGTAATGCCCCACATGGCAATCAGGGTCGGCACCACGAAGCTGAGCATTTGGGTGTCCATGCCGTCCAGGCCATAGCCGATCTTGCAGCTCCAGAACGTACGACGTTCCTGCTTGTTGATGTTGTGGTACCAATCGAAGGGTCCCGGGCGAGCCGTGGCTTTGGGAACGAGGGTGTCGGGCGCACTCATGGCAAGTCTCCGTGCAAATTTTATTGGTATTGTTCTGAGCCCCGACGACGCCTATCGTGGGAACCGGATGCGTCGATTTTTGGACGCTTGGCCCTGCTGCGTCCAACTAATAAAAACCCGGCCAAGGCATAAGAAAAAGTTGATCCCATGAATCTGAAGTTTCTCGAGACCTTTGTCTGGGTCGCCCGACTCAAGAGTTTTCGCCTGACGGCAGACAAGCTCTTCACCACCCAGGCGTCGATTTCCAGCCGTATCGCCGTGCTCGAAGGCGAGCTCGGGGTGAAGCTGTTCCTGCGCGATTCTCGCGGCGTGAGCCTGACGCCCGAAGGCTTGAAAGTGCTCGAATATGCCGAGCAGATGATGGACACGATGCAGGCGCTCAAGCACTCGATCGAGACGCGTTCGAGCAAGGTCGGGCGGGTCCGGATCGGTGTCATGGACACCGTGATCCACACCTGGCTCAGCCCGTTGGTGGCGCAAATGATGGATCACTACCCGCTGGTGGAAATCGAGTTGGTGGCCGATACCGCGCTCAACCTCTGCGATCAGCTGCAAAAAGGCTTTCTCGACCTGATCCTGCAAACCGACCTGTTGCGCCAGGAGAGTGTGCGCAGCCTGGAGCTGGCCAGTCATCCGATGGGCTGGATCGTCGCCAGCAATTCCATCTACAACCGCGAATATTCGGGTGTCGCCGATCTGGCGCGGGAGCGGATCATTACCTATTCGAAAAATTCCCAGCCACACCAAGAGATTCTTGCCCTGATGCAGGCCAATGGCGTCATGGCGCCGCGGCTCAACTGCGTGAACTCGGTCTCGGCAATTACCCGTTTACTGCGCGATGGATTTGGCATCGGCGCGTTACCACCGGTGTTGGTCGCCGAGGAACTGGCGCGGGGGGAATTGACCTTGCTGGCCATCGATCAACGACCGCCAAATTTGCAGGTGGTGGTGTCGTGGCGGGTGGGCGTGGAATGGGTCGAAGAAATCGTGGCGTTGTGTCAGCAAGTCGTGGAGCGCTATGCGCATAAAGTGGGCGAGCAGTACATCATCTTGAGCAAACCATAGGCCCGAATCTGAAGGACATTTCCCAAACTCTAAATATGAACCACTATCATTTGCATTATTTTTTCAAGACGGTATTCTCTGCGCGCTTTCAGCTAATCAATTGTCCAGAAGGAGTCGGACCTGATGCGCGGCTACACGCAAAAACAGCAACAATTGCTCGCTCACTGGAGCGAAGCGCTTGGCACTCAGGCCTTCCAGTCCCATCGCATCACTCTCGATCATTTGAGCAATGCGCTGGAGCCCGCCGCTCAACGCTGTTTCCAACGCCTGATCCAGGCGCTGTTTCGTGAAGATCTGATCAACCCCGCCACCTGCGAATACGACGACTCTAGCCGTTGCTGGCTGCCACTTGGCGATGGCGCGCATCTTTGCTTCGAGCACTTGTCCGGCGGCAGAATGAACAGCTGGGACGTACGCGGTAGCATCGTCCTGCACACCCCCGACAGACTGCCCCACAAAATCCAGTTGCCCAGCGAACTGCTCGCTCATCTCAGCACTCAGCTCAACCCGCCAGCTTCCCCACAGGTACTGGAGCGTCTGGCCCGGGAGCTGGATGACAGCTTCAGCAACGACACCCTTTGCCTGGCGTTTCATCATGGATGGACCGAGCGCCTGAGAGAGCAGATCGATACCGGGTACGACGACAATCTGCTCGCGTGGCTCAAAGCCGGCTCCAGCCACCAGAACCCTACGTCATTGCTCGAACAGTGGGGCACTCTCGGCCATCCGTGGCACCCGAACTACAAGACCAAACTGGGCTTGAGCGCCGCTCAGGTCATCGCTTTCTCGCCAGAATTCGAAGCGAGTTTTCCGATTGTCCTGTGCGCCCTGCACCGCCAGTACGCACACGTCGAAGCGCTGGCCGGCACCACCGATTACTGGGACTGGTGGCAAGGTCACTTCCCACAGGCCGCCGAACAATTGCAACGCCACTTGCAGCAACTGGGCCTGGACGCAAAGGACTACCTCCCGCTCCCGTCGCACCCATGGCAAGCCCATGAAGAACTGCCACATTCGTTCGCCAACGAGATCGCCGACAACCTGCTGATCGTCACTGACATTGTTGCTTTTACCGGCCACCCGACCATGTCCTTCCGCACGGTCCTGCCGCAGGCCAGTCGCACGGCACCGATGGTCAAACTGCCGGTGGCTCTGCGACTGACCAGCGTGCAACGCACCGTGTCGCCGCGCTCCGCCCGGATGGGGCCGCGCATCAGCCAACTGGTATTGGATATTCTCGATCGGGAGCCGCAGATTCAGCGTCTGCTGAACATCGTTCCAGAGCGCATCGGCGTGCACTACGCACCACTACCGTCCGATGACGAGCGCTCCCGGCATGCTGGCGTGCTGTATCGCGACAACCCGCTTACCCTCCTGCAAGAAGGCGAGTTGGCGGTGCCGGTCGGCAGTCTGTTCGCCGTCAACGAATTCGAACAACCGTTGCTGCGTGATTGGGTAAGGCTGGCTCAGGGCAGTGACGACAGCGAGGCCATGTTGGCGTTCTTCGAGGATTACCTGTCGATTGCCGTACCGAGCCTGCTGGGCATTTACCTGATGTACGGCGTGGCGTTCGAAGCGCATCAGCAAAACAGTTTCATGGTGATGGGCGCTGACGGGCAGTTGAATCGGCTGCTATTGCGTGATTTCGGCGACGTTCGTATCGATCGCAAAACCCTGCACGCCAAGGGCCTGGATATCCAGTTGCACGATCCGAAAATGACCCTGTATGACGACGCAGGCTTTGTCCGTGACAAACTCCTGCACACCACCTTCATGTGCCACCTCGGTGAGCTGACGTTGCTTAGTGCCCGTCACTGGAATGTGCCGGAAAGTAGCCTTTGGGAGCGGTTGGCATCGCACGTTGCACAGTGCTTCGAGACCTTGCGCGAGCGCGTTGAGCCGGCACGTTGGGAAAGCGAGCGCCGGGCCTTGCTGGAACAGGATTGGCCCGCCAAATCGTTCATGCGCATGCGCTTGCTCGACAGTCATGCCGACATCGTCGGACGCCTGAGTAACCCGCTACGACCCAACACCCATGCTCGCTGACGGTCGCGCCTTGCGACTGCTGATCGTCATCCAGTTTGTCTCCATGGGCGCGATGGAAATGAGCGGCCCGTTCTGGCCCTTGCAGATCCAGCATCTGCTCGGGCCGGAGGGCGCCGGCTACACCGCGCTGTTATCGGCGATGGTCTATGCCGGTCCGATGCTGGCGGCCATGCTCCTGACGCCCATGTGGGGCCGGTTGGGGGATCGCACCGGACACAAACCGATGATTGTCCGGGCGTTGCTGGCCCTCGCGCTGTGCCAAGGGTTGGCGGCCATCACTCTCGATCCGTGGCTGCTGGTGGGTATTCGCGTGATGCAAGGCGCATTGGCCGGTTTTCTCGCGGCCGCGCAAGCCTATGCCCTGGCCTGCTGCAACAGTTCCAGCCGTGGTCACACCTTGGCGCGCCTGCAATCGGCCACCGCCGTCGGCTCATTGATCGGCCCTGTGCTGGGTGGCTGGCTGATGGACGTCTCGGGGTTTGCCCTGCTCTGTTATGGCGCGACGGCGATTTGCCTGCTGTGCGCACTGGGGAGTTTTTTCCTGCCGGCCGACAAGGCCAGGACTTCGAAGAAAAAAGCCGTTGAAGCGGTCGCCCTGCCCAAAGGCTGGCTCGGTGGAATCCTGTTGGTGATCGTGTTGATTCAGGCCGCGAAGATGATGCCGCAGTCGTTTTACGCGCTGTATGTCGCGAACATTCTGCATGCCCCAAGCTGGCTGATCGGCGCCACCTACGCGGCGAGCGCCGCGACCCTGGCCATTTCAGCACCACTGTGGGGACGCCTGTTCGACCGCTGGCGGCCGGCCTACACGTTGCGCGTCATCGAAGGCGTGGCCTGGCTGTGTGCGCTGACGCTGGCGGCCACGGCATTGGCCAACGAATGGCTGGGGTTTCTCGTCAGTCGACTCGTCTGGGGCATCTGGCAAGGCGCCCTGCTGCCCGTCGCCTATGCCCTGATCGCCAACTCCATTTCCATCACCCAGCAGGGCTTCGCGCTCGGCCTCGGCAATAGCGCGGCAAAGGCTGGCGCTCTGCTCGGTGTCGTCCTTGGCGGGATCGGCATGGGCCTGGTTGGCCTGGCTCACAGTTTCTGGCTGGTGGCGCTGACCTACGCCATAGCCGCCATCGGGATCCGCTGGGTGCGCTCGTTAAACTCCGCGCCCGACCGCTCGACCTTATCGCCCCACACTTATCACAACTAAAAAAGACCACGTCATGATCCGAACCAAACTCTCTCTGCTGATCCCGCTGCTCGGTACCTTCAGCGCCCAGGCCTGGGCCGAGGATGCTGAACAGCAACCCGGCACCTTGAACATGCAACCCACCGTCGTCTCCGCTACTCGCAGTGAAGCGAGCATTGCGTCGATTCCGGGCTCGGTCCAGGTTATCGACGAACAGCAGGTCCGTGAGCAGAGCGGCGCGGGTCGCCGGGTCTCCGACATTCTCGGACAATTGGTCCCCGGTCTTGCGCCGTCCAGCGGCGGGATGAGCAACTTCGGTCAGACCCTGCGCGGGCGCAACATGCTGGTGTTGATCGACGGCGTATCGCAGAACGCCACGCGCGACAACTACCGCCAGCTCAACAGCATCGCCCCGGCCAGCATCGAACGCATCGAAGTGATCTCCGGCGCCAGCAGCATCTACGGTGCCGGCGCTTCAGGCGGCATCATCAACATCATCACCAAGCGTAATCAGGGCCAGGACATTGCCTACAGCAGCAAACTGGGCCTGACCAGCGGCAACAACCTCAACCGCAAAGGCTTCGCCTACGAAGCCTTTCAGAGTGCGACGGGGCGCAAGGATGCTCTTGACTGGTACGTCTCCGCCGACCTGACTCAGCGTAACGATCAGTACGATGGCAACGGCAACCGCATCCCTCAGGACACTTCCCAGGGCAGCAACATGGATACCGAAACCTATGACCTGCAAGGTCGTTTCGGTTACGAACTGGATGCCGACAAAAAACTCAGCCTGTCGCTGCAGGACTACAAGGACCAGCAGGACACTGGCTACACAAAAGACCCGACAAACCGGCAGGAAGCCGTGGCAGTCAAAGGACTGAAACTCGACGACCAGCCCTATACCCATAACCAGGCGGTCAACCTCAACTACACCGACAAGGACTTCTACGGTCAGGGCCTGCAACTGGAAAGCTACTGGCGCCGCGCCGATGCACTGTTCTTTCCAGACCTGTCGCGAGGCAGGGCCGGGATCTCCGACAACAACAGTGTGCAAGATGTCTACGGCCTGCGCGCGGCCATCGACACGCCGCTGCCGGCGATCGGGAGTGCCACGGGTAATCTGGTCTGGGGCGCCGACTATGATAATGAGCGCTCCCGCCAACGAGGTGATCAATACAGGCTCAATGGCCTGACCTACTCCAAGACCGGCACCACCTACGAGCTGGGCCCGGACATCGAAACCACCACCAAGTCGCTGTTCGGGCAGATGTCCTGGGACATCGGTGACTGGACGTTGCGTGGCGGTGTGCGCCGTGAATGGATCGAAAGCGACGTCTCCGACAGCATCGCTTATGGTCAGATCGTCCAGACCGGCATACGCGCAACGCTGCCTGGCGACACCCTCAAATACGATGCCACCCTGTACAACCTGGGGGCGGTCTACCACCTGAGTGAAAACCAGGACGTCTTCGCCAATTACAGCCAGGGGTTTTCGCTACCGGATATCCAGCGCTTCATGCGTGATGTCAGCAGCACCTTCGACATTCAGACCCTCAACGCCCAAGCCATCAAGGTCGACAGTTACGAACTGGGCTGGCGCGGTAACTGGGATCAGTGGCAGGCCGATGTCACCGTGTACGAAAACACCTCGGACGTGACCCAGTTCTACGATGCCAATGATCGCGTATTGCGCCTGATCAACCAGAAAGAGCGAGTTCGCGGCATCGAAAACAGCCTGACCTACCGCGCGACCGATCACTGGTCGGTGGGTGGCACTTATGCCTGGGCCAAAGGCGAGACCGAGCAGAACGGCAAATGGATCGATCTGCCGGCTACGCGCATCTCACCGGCCAAGACCACACTGTTCGTCGGCTACACCGAAGACGACTACACCCTGCGCCTGCAAGGCATGCATTTGTCCAGTTACGACGCCGCCGCCAAGGACAACAACGGGCGCGAGATCGAAGGTTATACGCTGGTGGACCTGCTCGGCTCCGTCCAACTGCCGGTCGGTCGTCTTGAAGGCGGCGTGTACAACCTGACCAACCGCACGTACCAGAACCTGTTCACCCAAGCCAACGCCAGAGCGCCGTATGCCAACGCCGAAGGCCGCACGCTGAGCATGAGCTACTCGGTGGATTGGTAAAAACAGGAGCCGGCTTGCCACAGTTAAGGATCAATCGGACATGTAGGAGCCAGGCTTGCCGGCGAAGGCGTCCTTAAGAGCGCCTTCGCCGGCAAGCCTGGCTCCTACGAAAAGCCTTGACTGCTGGCATTTGCGGCTCGCCAGCGAGCGATCTGCCGGCATACATGTCGCCTGACAAGTTGGCTCCAGCGTTACAGCCCCCGCACATCCCGGTCTTCAATCGGCCGGCTCTGGCGCAAACGCTTGCCGCCCAGCACCACCCAGTCGATCAGCCGGAACAGGCATTCGATGCCGAACGACAGCAGCAACGCGCCGCTCATGCCCCAAATCATCGCTTCCGGCGTCAGCAGGATCTGGTAGCTGTAGCCGTTCCAGGTTTCCTTGCGAATATCCGGGTCGGCGGCCAGTGCAACTTGCAGGACGCGTATGTACCACGGCCCCTGCATGGCCTGGAATTGCTTGTCCAGGGCCAGTTGACGGGTGAGCAAGGTGCTCAGGCTGTCGGCATCGCTGCGAAAGATCGGGTCTTCGCTTGCACGGTAATGGGCCACCAGCGCTTGCATATCACCCTTGAAAAACTGATTGGCGGTGCCCTGGAAACCGCTCAGACCGGTCTGCGCCTCGATTAGATGCGCCTCGACCCGCTTGGCATAATCACTGATGAACCCAGGCACCTGGACACCGATCAACAGGCCTGCCGCGAACAACACCAGCCGAAGATAACTGAGCAACATGGGGGAGAGATCCTTATTCGGTCTTGCCTTGGCTGACGCATTCACCGCGTCGCCAGAGGCTCCATTGGCCCGGTTCGTAGCGGGTCCAGGTTTCGTTTTCGGTCAAGGGTTCGGTGGCGATCACCGTGACCACGTCGTTGGGCGTGGTCTCGGCCTGGAAGTCGACGATCACATCGACGTCCTTCAACCGCGCCGGGCCGAACGGTGCTCGGCGGGTGATCTGCGCCAATTTGCTCGAGCAGTAGCAGAACAGCCAGTCGCCATCGCTGAGCAAGCAGTTGAACACGCCTTTGCTGCGGTACTCGGCGCAGGCGGCCACCAGGTCCGGCAACAGTGCTTCGATCTCTACCGGCTCGGGGAACGCAGCGCGTACCCGATTGAGCAAATCACAAAACGCCGCTTCGCTGTCGGTGTCGCCAACGGGGCGGTAAAAACTGGCGGTCGGGTTGAAATCGGCCAATTGGCCGTTGTGGGCGAAACACCAGTTGCGCCCCCACAACTCGCGCACGAACGGGTGGGTGTTGGACAGGCAGACCTTGCCGACATTGGCCTGGCGGATGTGCCCGATCACCACTTCGCTTTTGATCGGATAGCGCTGTACCAGGTTCGCCACTTCCGACTCGCTGCTCGCCGCCGGGTCCTGGAACAGCCGCAGGCCACGGCCTTCATAAAAAGCGATGCCCCAGCCGTCACGGTGCGGCCCGGTGCGGCCGCCACGCTGCATCAGCCCGGTGAAGCTGAACACGATATCGGTCGGGACATTGGCGCTCATGCCCAATAACTCACACATGCTCGGACTCTCGATTCAGTACAGGGGCGCGGTTACAGGCGCGGTTCGACCCGCGAACGCTGAGGATTGCTCGGCACCGGTGGCCGGCCGTAACGATCATCGCCGGCACCGCCGAAAGGCTGATCGTCGTCAGGCTCGTCGGCCCGCGCGGCTGCGGCTGCTTTGGCGGCAGCCGCCTGTTCCTTGCGAGCGTTGGAGGCGCGCTCGATGGGAAAACGGATGGCCACGAACACCAGGTAAATGCCGAAGACAATCATGCCGTACATGAACAGATCAGAAACCGCCCGCCAGGCGTTGTTGCCGACCTTGAACAGCAAGTCGAGGGCCGTAATGGCGATGGCCGGGGCGACCTTTTCTTTCACCGGGTCGATGATGGTCGGGCTGAACAGCAACACCGCCACCAGCAGCCGCAGCGGCTCACGCAGCCAACGCCACATCCAGCGGGTGATGCGCATCCACACCAACAGGCAGCCTAAAGCGGCAAAGGCGTAGAGGCCCCAAGCGATCAGATAGTCGTTCTCGGTCATGGTGTCCATGGCAAGGCAGGCAAAGAGGCGCTTATAGTAACGACTTTTCGCACGTCAGGCTTGTCCCAATACCAGTGAGTTAAGCGCATTCCATGTGGGAGCGGGCTTGCTCGCGAAGAGGGAGTATCACTCGACATTGATGCTGCCTGACACACCGCCTTCGCGAGCAAGCCCGCTCCCACAGGTTGCCAACCCCTATTCCGTACATTGTTCGAGAGCCATTCATGCCCCTATCCGCCAACGTCACCAGCGCTCCAATTGCCCACAAGGCCGACGGTTGCGACCCGTATGCCTGGCTGCAGGAGCGCGACACCGACGCGGTGCTCGATTACCTGAAAGCTGAAAACCGCTATCAAGAGGCACAAACCGCCGATCAGACCGGCCTGCGTGAAACCCTGTTCGAAGAGATCAAGGGGCGGATTCTCGAAACCGACCTGTCGTTGCCCTCGCCCTGGGGCCCCTACCTGTATTACACCCGCACCACCGCTGGCGACGAATACGCCCGTCACTACCGCTGCCCGCGTCCGGCCGATGGTAGCCTGCAGATCGACGAAAGCCAGGAACTACTGCTGCTTGATCCGAACGTGCTGGCCAAGGGTGGCTTCTTTTCCCTGGGTGCATTCAGCATCAGCCCAGACCACCAGCGCCTGGCCTATAGCATCGACTCCAGCGGCGAAGAGATTTACACGCTGTTCGTGAAGGAATTATCCAGCGGCCGTGTCAGCGAGCTGGAGTTCCAGAACTGCGACGGCAGCATGACCTGGGCCAATGACAGCCTGACGCTGTTCTTCGGCGAACTCGACGACACCCATCGCCCGCACAAACTGTTGCGCTATCGGCTGGACGGCACCGCGGCCGAAGAAGTGTTCCATGAGCCGGATGGCCGATTCTTCCTGCATTGCTATCGCTCGAGCTCCGAACGGCAACTGCTGTTATCACTGGGCAGCAAGACCACCAGCGAAGTCTGGGTGCTCGACGCCTCGCTGCCGCATCAGGCCTTTACCTGCCTGGCGCCGAGGGTCGAAGATCATGAGTACGATGTCGACCACGGCAAACTCGATGGCGAGTGGACGTGGCTGATCCGCACCAACCGCGACGGCATCAACTTCGCCCTGTACCAGGCCGCCGATACTGGCGTCGCGCCGACCGAAGCCGACTGGCAGATCCTGATTCCCCACAGCGACACGGTGATGCTCGACGGCATGAGCCTGAACGCCGAGGCCATGACCCTGAGCCTGCGCGAAGGTGGCCTGCCGATCATCGAAGTCCGCCCACGGGATTTAGTGCCCTATCGCGTGCAATTGCCGGACGCGGCCTACAGCCTGCATGTGCAGAACAGTCTGGAATTTGTCAGCGACCGGATCCGTCTGCGCTACGAAGCCTTGAACCGTCCGGCGCAGATCCGTCAACTGATTCTGACCACCGGCGAGCAGACAGTCCTCAAGGAAACCCCGGTGCTCGGCCCGTTCGACGCCGATGCGTACGTCAGCCAGCGGCTTTGGGCGACGGCACCGGACGGTACGCAAGTGCCTATCAGCCTTGTGGTCAAACGCGAGTTCCTCGGCAAGCCGACGCCGCTTTATCTGTACGGCTACGGCGCCTACGGCGAAAGCCTCGACCCGTGGTTCTCCCACGCGCGCCTGAGCCTGCTGGATCGCGGCATGGCGTTTGCCATCGCCCACGTACGCGGTGGCGGTGAACTGGGCGAAGCCTGGTACCGCGCCGGCAAACAGGAACACAAGCACAACACTTTCAGCGATTTCATCGCTTGCGCCGAACACCTGATCGCCAACGGTTTCACCACCCCATCGCAGCTGGCGATCAGCGGTGGCAGCGCCGGTGGTTTGCTGATCGGCGCGGTACTCAATCAACGGCCGGAGCTGTTCGGTGCAGCGATTGCCGAAGTGCCGTTCGTCGACGTGCTCAACACCATGCTCGACCCGGAGCTGCCGCTGACCGTCACGGAATACGACGAGTGGGGCAACCCGCAAGAGCCGGACGTCTATGATCGGATCAAGGCCTACGCCCCGTACGAAAACGTCACCGCGCAAGCCTATCCGGCAACGCTGGTGATCGCCGGTTACAACGACAGTCGCGTGCAGTACTGGGAAGCGGCCAAGTGGGTGGCGAAATTGCGCGCGACCAAAACTGACACCAATCCCCTGCTGCTCAAGACCGAATTGGGTGCCGGGCATGGCGGCATGAGCGGTCGTTATCAGGGATTACGTGACGTAGCCCTCGAATACGCATTTGTTTTCAAGGTTTTGGGCATCGCCTGAGGAACTTGGCCCGGCGTACCGGTCTTAACACCAGTACGCCGAACCGGATGCAGCGCAAAACCAATGTGGGAGCGGGCTTGCTCGCGAAGGGGCCATCACATTCAACATCAACGTTGACTGATACTCCGCTTTCGCGAGCAAGCCCGCTCCCACAAGGGATTGAGAACATCTAAAAAATCGGAACCAGACACAAAAAAAGACCGTGACGACATGTCAGAACCGACCTTACTGAACAACGAAATTCGCGACTGGCTGATGGACTGCGGCCTGTTCGATCAACTGTTGCCGGCAGACTTCGTGGCGGCTTCGGGTTACTTCAGCATCAGCACCATCGCCGAAGGTGAAGAGATTTTCCATGAGGGCGATGCCGGCAGTTTCATGTGCATCATCCACACCGGCCAGGTCGCGGTGCAGAAGACCAACAGCGACGGGCAACGAGTGACCATGGCCACCTTGCGCAGCGGTCGGGCGTTCGGCGAAATGGCTGTGCTCGACGGTGAACGACGCTCAGCCAGTTGCGTGGCCGCGAGCAATTGCCAGTTGCTCAACCTGGGCAAGGACTCCCTGGAAAAGATGCTCAACGACGCGCCGAAAATCGCCGCCAAGATCATCCGCGCCCTCGCCGTCTCCCTTTCCAAACGCTTGCGTATGGCCGATGGGCAACTGCTCTCACAACAGGTCTAGCCTCCCGGTGTTTTGATTTTCGTCGTGCTCGGCTCAAGGCCCGGCAAGGTCTGGTCCTTGGGTGGATTGGGCATTTCGATCGGCGGCAACAGCGGTGGCCCGCC
>NZ_AKJE01000008.1 GCF_000282495.1 Pseudomonas sp. GM79 | reverse complement strand
TCGCGAGCAAGCCCGCTCCCAAATTGATCTGCGGCGCTTCCCGCAGTGGATGGGGGTATCAAATTTCGAGGTTACCCCAACCCGGCTTCGCTTCCTCCGGCGCCACAGCGTTCACTTTCTTACCCGTCGCCAATTCCACCCGCCGCGCCACCTCGGGATCATCGGCGAACGGAATCAGGCTGGCATCGTCCAGGCTCTCGGCCGTCTGGTGTTTCAGGCAGTACTCGACCGCCAGCCAAAGCCCCAGAACACCCAATAGATTCAACGCCATCTCGATCATGTCAGGCTCCTTGCCTCAGGCAATCTGCGCTTCAAGTTCAGCCATCCTCACGTCCGACACCCGCACCGTGCGCCAGGTGTTGTAGGCCATCAGCAACATGCCGCTGAGGAAGAACACCCCGCCGACAAAGCGCACCACGAACCCCGGATGACTGGCCTGCAAGGCTTCGACGAACGAATAGGTCAGCGTGCCGTCGTCGTTGATCGCGCGCCACATCAAGCCCTGGGTGATGCCGTTGACCCACATCGAGGCGATGTACAGCACAGTGCCGATGGTCGCCAGCCAGAAGTGCGCGTTGATCAGGCCGATGCTGTGCATCTGCGGGCGACCGAAGACTTTCGGGACCATGTGGTAGATGGCGCCGAAGGTGATCATCGCCACCCAGCCCAGGGCTCCGGCGTGAACGTGGCCGATGGTCCAGTCGGTGTAGTGGGAGAGGGCGTTCACCGTCTTGATCGCCATCATCGGCCCTTCAAACGTCGACATGCCGTAGAAGGCCAGGGACAGCACCAGAAAGCGCAGGATCGGGTCGGTGCGCAACTTATGCCAGGCGCCCGACAGGGTCATCATGCCGTTGATCATTCCGCCCCAACTCGGCGCCAACAGGATCAGCGACATCGCCATGCCCAGCGACTGTGCCCAGTCTGGCAACGCGGTGTAGTGCAAATGGTGTGGGCCGGCCCAGATGTACAGGGTGATCAGCGCCCAGAAATGCACGATGGACAAGCGATAGGAATACACCGGCCGATTGACCTGTTTTGGCACGAAGTAATACATCATCCCGAGGAACCCGGTGGTCAGGAAGAACCCCACCGCGTTGTGACCGTACCACCACTGCACCATGGCGTCGGTGGCCCCGGAATACACCGGATACGACTTGAACCAGTCCACCGGAATCGACAGGTGATTGACCACGTGCAGCATGGCGATCACCACAATGAACGCGCCGAAAAACCAGTTGCCGACGTAGATGTGCCTGGTCTTGCGTTGCACCACAGTGGTGAAGAACACGATGGCGTAAGCGACCCAGACCACCGTCATCCACACCGCGCCGGAGAATTCGATCTCGGCGTATTCCTTGGTGGTGGTGTAGCCCAGCGGCAGGGTGATCAGCATCACCACGATCACCGATTGCCAGCCCCAGAAGGTGAAGGCGGCGAGCTTGTCGGAATACAGCCGCACCTGGCAGGTGCGTTGCACCGCGTAGTAACTGGCGGCGAATTGGGCGCTACCGGCAAAGCCGAAAATCACCAGGCTGGTGTGCAGCGGACGCAAGCGGCCGAAGGTGGTCCACGGCAGGTCGAGGTTCATCTCGGGCCATACCAGTTGCGAGGCGATCCACACCCCCATCGCCATCCCGACGACGCCCCAGACGATGGTTGCCACGACGAATTGGCGAACGACCTTGTAGTTATAGGCCTGTCCGATTGTTGCTGTGCTCATGGTCAGTTCTTCCACGGTTGCAAAGACTTGCCAGGCCACCCGGTCTGGCATGCCATGAACTGTAGAAACCCTGCCACAAACAAAACAGACTCAGAAAAACCGAGTTTATGCGGATCAGATGTGATGCCGGCCTGCGGCCGTAGGCCGCGCCCTGATACGGTTTTTTAGTGTTTAGCTGAATCTGTAACGTGCTGCGCTGCTGCTTCATAGTCACAACCTCGAAAACGAGCCGCAGAGCTTGATGCCGATCAGTTAAGGAATTGAACACCACATCCTTGTGGGAGCGGGCTTGCTCGCGAAGACGGAGTGTCAGTCACCGGTGAGGTTGAATGTGACGGCCTCTTCGCGAGCAAGCCCGCTCCCACAGGTTCTGCACCTGACTGACTGGCATTAGCCGCAGAGCCCGATAATCCTGATGAGGTGGCAGCCACATGTATCAGTACGATGACTATGACCGGGCCCTGGTGTTCGAGCGTGTTGCGCAGTTTCGCGATCAGGTCGAACGTTTCATGGCAGGCGATTTGAGCGAAGAAGAGTTCCTGCCCCTGCGCCTGCAGAACGGCCTGTACATGCAAAAGCATGCCTACATGCTGCGCGTGGCGATTCCTTACGGCACCCTGAGCGCCAAGCAAATGCGCATTCTGGCGAGCATTGCGCGGGACTACGATCGTGGCTACGGCCACTTCACCACCCGGCAGAACATGCAGTTCAACTGGATTGAACTGGCCCAGGTGCCGGACATTCTCGAACGTCTGGCTCAGGTGGAAATGCATGCGATCCAGACCTCTGGCAACTGCGTGCGCAACATCACCACCGAAGCCTTCGCCGGCGTCGCGGCGGACGAGTTGATGGACCCGCGCCCACTGGCAGAAATCCTGCGGCAATGGTCGACCATCAACCCGGAATTCCTGTTCCTGCCGCGCAAGTTCAAGATCGCCATCTGCTCGGCCAGGCAGGACCGCGCGGCGATCATGATGCATGACATCGGCCTCTATCTTTATCGCGATGAGAGCGGGCAAATGCTCTTGCGGGTGATCGTGGGTGGCGGCTTGGGGCGCACGCCGATTCTCGGTTTGCAGATCCGCGAAGGCTTGCCATGGCAGCACTTGCTGTCCTACGTCGAGGCGGTATTGCGCGTCTATAACCGCCACGGGCGGCGCGATAACAAGTACAAGGCGCGGATCAAGATTCTGGTCAAGGCTTTGGGTATCGAAGCGTTCGCCAAGGAAGTGGAGGAGGAGTGGCAGCACCTCAAGGACGGTCCGGCGCAGTTGACCGACGTCGAGTATGAGCGTGTCGCCAGTGCCTTCGTGCCGCCCGATTACCGTTCACTGGCCGGCACCGATCTGGACTTCGGAACCCGCCTGGCCGAGAACCCGGCATTCGCCCGTTGGGTTACGCGCAATGTTCAGCCGCACAAGATGCCGGGTTACGCCAGCGTGGTGCTGTCGACCAAACCGGGCATCGTCGCGCCACCGGGGGATGTCACGGCCGAGCAAATGGAGGCGGTGGCCCAGTGGTCCGAGCAGTTCGGTTTCGGCGAGATCCGCATCGCCCATGAACAGAACGTCGTCCTGCCGGACGTGCCCAAGACCGACCTTTACGCTCTGTGGTGCCTGGCCTGCGAGCAAGGCCTGGGTTGCGCCAACATCGGCTTGCTGACCGACATCATCGCGTGCCCCGGCGGCGACTTCTGCGCGTTGGCCAACGCCAAATCCATCCCCATCGCACAAGCGATTCAGGCGCGTTTCGAGGACCTGGATTACCTGCATGACCTGGGCGACATCAGTCTGAATATCTCCGGTTGCATGAACGCCTGCGGCCACCACCACATCGGCAACATTGGCATTCTTGGCGTCGATAAGAACGGCAGTGAGTGGTACCAGATCACCCTCGGAGGCGCTCAGGGAAAAAATAGTGCGCTGGGTAAAGTCATCGGTCCGTCCTTCAGCGCCGCCGAAGTACCCGCCGTGATCGAGCGGATCATCGCTACATTTGTCCGCTACCGCGAGAGCGAGGAACTGTTCGTCGATACCTTGGCACGCATCGGTCTGGAGCCGTTCAAGGAGCGGGTTTACCCGAAAATGCTGGAGGTGTCGGCATGAATAATCTGCTGCGTTTGCAAGAGGGCGGTGCCGAGTGGGTGCGCGATGATCCGTGGCAGTTGATTCGTGAAGCAACGGATGAGTTGCCGGCCGGACCGCTGATACTGCCGTTACCCCAGTGGCTGGCCCTCAACGCCAATACCACGACAGCGCTCGAAGGCGTCTGGCTGGGGCCCAACGACGAAGTGACAAACCTGACGCCTTGGTTTCCCGACCTGCCGCTGATTGCCCTGGATTTTCCGAGTTTTCGCGACGGCCGCGCCTACAGCCAGGCCTATCTGCTGCGCACGCGTTTCGGCTGGCAAGGCGAATTGCGCGCGATTGGCGATGTGCTGCGCGATCAACTCAGCCACATGCGTCAATGCGGTTTCGACAGCTTTGCCGTGCGCGAAGACAAATCCGCCGAAGATGCGCTTAAGGGATTGGCAGGGATGAGCGTGTTGTACGGACGCTCGGTGATCGAGCCGCGGCCGTTGTTCAGGCGGCGCTGAAGCTTTCCTGGCTCAAATCCCAGCCAGTTAGCGCAACCCCTGTGGGAGCGGGCTTGCTCGCGAAAGCGGTGTATCAGACGACATCAATGTTGAATGTCAGTCAGCTTTCGCGAGCAAGCCCGCTCCCACAAGGATCTTCCGTGTACGGGGATTTTTGCTTGGGCCGATGATGGCATTTTGGTACAGTCCGCGCCTCATAAGGAGTCAGCAAAGAAAGGAGTCTGGTTTGAGCGTGGGCAAGAAAATTTTAGGGCTGATAGCGTTGTTGCTGATGGCGGCCCTGTGGGGCAGTTACTTTTATGTGTTCAAAGAGAACCGTAACGGCCTGCTCGGGGAGACGTTCAGCAGCTACGCCTGGTGTGGCACGCCACCGGCCAGCGATGCCACAGGCTCGGGCAGGGATCGACTGTCGCTGCACATCACCAACAACGTTCATGGCGAGTTCATGCTCTCGGGCGCGGTGATCGTCTCCGAGCGAACCTTTGATCGCTATGACCTGGGCCGCAACGAACTGCGGCTGCGCATGGAACCCCTGCAGTGGTCCTACGGCATTGCGCCGATTCTCATGGAGCAGGTCAGGATCAAGCCCCTGAGCCGCAACCTGTCTTCGACCGATAAAAGTGCCTACGCGGAACTTGAGTCCAGACCCATCGGGGTCTTGGGGCGGTCGACGGACTTTCCGTTCGACACCTATCGCTACGGCTACAAACCGGTACTGTATTACCTCAAGGGCAACGAGCGCATAGACCTGCGCTTCAAGAACGTCACCACCAGCATGGAGATGTCGAACACCTTCACGCCGATCCAGAAGTACAACCGTGTGGAATACATCAACGAGAAAAACTCGTTGATTCGCGAGGAAGACTACAAGCCCTACGGCGCCAACGAATGCGCGTTCAGTGTCGAGCGCAAAGGCTCGTTCAAGGTGATTGTGCTGCTGTTGTTGCTGGTGATGTGCCTGCCGCTGCTGCACGTGTTTTATCGCGATGAGCCGGGCATCGACTTTCTCGCGACGCTGGTGAGTATTGGGGCGATCCGGGTGTTTCTGGTGGGGCCGTTGAACGACTTTCAGCTGTACAGCATCGACTTCCTGTTCGCGGCGGTGATCATCCTGGTGGGCACGGTGTCGCTGATCAAGGCGATGCGCGCCAATAGTCGGCGGGAATTGGCGGCGAAAAGCGGATCTTCGTGGTGATTGACCAGGTTTTTCCAATGAGGTTTTGTGTTGTTCGAGCTGATGTCTTCGCGGGCAAGCCTCGCTCCTACGGGGGGTTGGGTTCATACAACCCGGACTTGCAGGAGCGAGGCTTGCCCGCGAAGAGGCCTTTGAATATTGCCGCGATCACCTCAGCAATAGATGAATATTGTGCTTTTTGATAACGAAAGTGCCGGGCATTGGCTATACCTTTAATTCCCGTATGCCATATTGTTGCCGGCCTTCTGACAGGAGTTACAAGCATGAAGCTTGCGTTAATGATGAGCACCCTATTCATCGCCTCTATCGGAGTGGTGGGTTGCTCCAGCAAAGTCGTCGAGCCGGACCAGTATTCCGGTTTTCTCAAGAACTACAGTCAGCTCAAGGAAGCCAAGTCGCCATCAGGCGCCGTGGTGATGCGCTGGATGGACCCCAAGCTCGATATCAACAAATTCACCAGTGTCTACATCGAACCGACTCAGCTCTATCCCAAACCGCAACCAACGGTGAAAATTCCTCAGGCCACTCTGAACGGCATCACCAGTTACTACGATCAAGCACTTAAACGCGAAATAGGCAAATCCCTGCCACTGGCCAGCGGTCCCGGCCCTGGCGTTATGGTGGTGCGTGCGGCGATCACCTCTGTTACCAGCAAGACCGAAAGCCTCCAGCCTTATGAAGTGATCCCGATCGCCCTGGTAGCGGCGGCAGTCAGTACAGCCAGCGGCATTCGCGACCAGGAAACCAATCTGGCCACCGAAGCGGTATTTCTCGATGGTGGCAACAACAAAGTCGTGGCCCAAGTGGTGCGCAAGGGCATTGGCAAACCGCTGGAAAACTCAGATCAGGTGATGAAGGCCGGTGACGTGAAAAACGTGATCGATGGCTGGGCGTCGGACCTGCATCAGTCGTATCTGAAGCTCAAGTCCAAGTCCAAGTAATGCGGCGGGGCTGAGGGCCTCTTCGCGAGCAAGCCCGCTCCCACATTGATTCTGTTTCGATCACAGATTTTGTGAACACCAGAGATCAAATGTGGGAGCGGGCTTGCTCGCGAAAGCGGTCCCCACTAAATCCCCCGCAAACCCGACACCCGCGGAGCTGCCGAAGGCTGCGATCTTTTGATCTTGCTTTTGCGGCCCTTGGAAAGAGCAAAATCAAAAGATCGCAGGCTTCGCCAGCTCCTATGGTGTATCAGGTTAGCTTCAGTTCTTCTTCGCCTGCTCACGCACTCGTTCTTCCTGTTCGCGCAACTGCGGTGTGAACTCGGCCCCGAAGTCTTCGGCTTCGTACACCTGGCGAATCTCGATCTCGGCCTCTGTACCCGGCATCGGGTTGGGGCAGCGCTTGACCCACTCGATCGCTTCCTCTTTCGATTTCACCTGCCACAGCCAATAGCCGGCGATCAGCTCTTTGGTTGCGGCGAACGGGCCGTCGATCACCGTACGCTCGTCACCCGAAAAACGTACGCGGGCACCTCTACTGCTGGGCTGCAGGCCGTCGCAATCGATGAGGATGCCGGCCTTGGCCAGTTCCTCGTTGAAATTGCCCATCGCGGTCATCAGTTCTTCGCTGGGCATCACACCGGCCTCGGAATCCGGGCTGGCTTTCACAATGATCATGAATCGCATGGTTTTGTCTCCGCTGGATTTGAGTGACTCACTGTCTAGTCGAATGGCCGTCGCCCGAATCGACACTACCTCTAACGAAAGACCGCAAAAGAAGTGGATTTGTTACCTGTGAGGGTGATTGATTCCCTCAAATAGCACCTCGTTTTAAATCGACACCGATAACTATGTACCGCACCTGACTGCGGTTGCATCGACATGCTGTGCCTACAGACAAGGAGAGACTGTATGGCACAACAAACACATTACGATGGAACGTCAGGAAGTGTTGTCATCACGTCCGGACCACCCGCTTCGAGTGGTGGCTCAGGCGGCGGTTTTGGTGGCGGCGGAGGGGTTTCAGGCGGATTCGGTAGAACCAGCAAGAGAAGACAAAAGGCCCGCAGGCGGGCCATAGAAGCTGATCGTCAGAAGAAGGAAAAAGAGCGTGCGCAGGCCGAGGCCGAAGCGCAAGCCGAGGCGGCTCAAGCACAGGCAGCCGCAGCGCAAGCTCAGGAGCAGGCCCGCGTCCAGGCCCGGCATCAACAACTCGAGGGGCTGGCGCAGCATCATGCCGCCGTAAGGGTCGAGGTAGACCAACGTTTTGCTGCCCGATCCGCACAACTCGCTCCGACCCTGGAACAGGAAGTCCTGGCGGCGCGACGACCGCCCGATATCCACTTGAGCGAGCGCTTGCAGCTTCACAACATCACCAAACAAAAACAAGAAGTTGATGGGCTGATCACCCGAAAAACCGCAGAACTGAACGCAAAGAACGCGGTTGCCCGATCATTCGATGGACACGATCCACTCACCCGCACGGTTAACGATTACCGGGCCCGACTGGAGCAATTCGGCGAGGCGCTGGTTCACGGCCACCAGACCTGGGAAAACGCCTACAACGCGGCCCACGAAGCGCGGCTGCTATCCACACAGATAAGCGCACTCACTGGCAAGTCCAGCGCGCTGGCCAGGCGTCATGCCGAGCAGACGATTGTCTGGCGCGAAAGGGAAGCGGTCTGGGAGGCCCAACGCCAGTACGCCAGGCAGCGTGAAGCCCGAGTTCGCTTCAAGCAGCAGGCCGATGAAGATGCACGGGTTGAGCGGGTCAGGCAGGCCAACACGCTGACAGTCCCGGTGTCTTCGCTGACCGCTGGCGGGATGGCTTTGACGCGCGATGGCATATTTGTTGCGCAGCAAGGCGCTGCAGTGCTTGAAATGGCTGTCCAGTCTGCCGTCAATACCCTCATCGATTTCGGGCGGATTGCCGCAAAAACGGGACCGGTGTTCGTCACCGCGATGGTGTACTCGCCAACCCTTGGTGATGGTGAGTTGAGCGCTGAGCAACGTCGGCGTTTGTTTCAGGCTGTCGGGGTGCCCGCGCCAACGTTGGGTCTTACTGACCGCCAAGCATTGCAATCGGTCGCCGATGCGGGCGGTTCAGTGGAGGTCGCGTACCGACTCAAATCTGAAACCGTGCCGGAAGGCACCGCGATCATCGCTGTCGCTACGGGCGATGCCATTGGTGCTGATGTGCCGGTCATCAATGCGGTGCTTGACCCGCTGACCGGCCTCTATAGCGCCGAGATTCCCGGATCGCCAGCCAGGCACCTGCAATTCACCCCGGACACCACTCAGGTTGCCACTGCCAGTCAGCCCGGGTTGAGCGTGTTGACACCCCAGGTCGAGGCCATTGCGGCGGGCGTCGATCTGCGTATCAGCGATTGCATTGTGTGCGTGCCTGATCAGCCGCCGATTTACTTCACCTTCAATCTGCCACCGATAGGCTCGGGCGTCGTCACAGGGGTCGGTAAACCGGCGGCGAATGACTGGTGGAAAGCCGCGAGCCAGGCACAAGGTGCTGCCATTCCCGTGCAGATCGGCGACCAGTTTCGTGGTCGTGAATTCAATTCGCTTGCCGCCTTCGACGAAGCGCTGTGGCGAACGCTCGGCGAGCATCCGACGCTCATCGCTCAATTCGATGAGGTGAACAAAAAGCGCATCGAACAAGGCTTCGCGCCGTACGCGCCGAAAAGTACCTGGGTCGGTGAGCGACGTGAGTTCGAACTGCGCTATCAGGAGCGGGCAGAGCTCGGCGCCAATCCTTTCAACCTCGACAAAATCAGCATCACCACGCCGCAAAGCATCCAGGGACGGCTGGGGATCACTCCTGCGGTCTTGCCCTGGCCGATTCGTCCGGTTGGTGTCGGAACCTGGACACCCCTGGTTCCGCCAGGTATCGAACACCTGGGTCCTACAACCTTACCGGTGACACCGTCGATTCCAGCGGTTTATCCCGGCACACCGATCATCCCGGTCCTACCGCAAAACGAGACGTTTCCGGCTGTTGACGAAGGGCAGATCGGTGCCAGTATTCCTGGGTATCCGGCGGATATGGAGTTGCCTTCGCCGGATGTCCTGTTTCTGGATCGGCGTGACGATCCGGGTGTGGCGATGGGGGTTGGGCAGTCGGTTTCAGGAATATGGTTGGGGGATGCGGCACGAACGGAAGGTGCGCCGATTCCCGAGCAGATTGCGGATAAGTTGCGGTCGATGGAGTTTCGTAATTTCCATGGATTCAGGCGGGCGTTTTGGAGGGCTGTTGCGGCGGATGCTGGATTGAGTCAGCAGTTTAGTAAATCTAATTTGGACAGAATGCGAGATGGGTCTGCACCTTTTTCGGTCCTTGTGGATCAAGTTGGGGGGCGTAAGGCTTTCGAACTCCATCATCAGGTAGAAATTTCGAAAGGTGGGGATGTTTACGGTTTGGATAATATTTCGGTAATGACTCCGAAACGTCATATCAATCTGCACAAGGAGAATAATCAATGATTCTAAAAGGGCGGTTGGAGGACTACACCGAGGAAGAGTTTTTAACTTTTCTAGGGGAGTTTTTCCATCAAACAAGCGGTTTGAAGGGGATAGCCTTGGAAGTTTATCGGGAAAAGCTCCTGGATCATTTTGAGGTGGTTACCGAACACCCCGGCCGCTCAGACGTCATCTTCTACCCCAAGGAAGGCCAAGAGGACAGTCCCGAAGGTATCCTGAAGGAAGTCAAAGAGTGGCGCGCAGCCAATAATAAACCTGGCTTCAAATCCGAGTAATTCAGCTCGGTGGCTAACTGGCATCTGTTCATAGCGAAATGGGCAGGTGCCATTGTCTTCGAAAGTTTGTCCAAGCTACACAAGGAAGCAACAAAGATGGAACTTAAAACAACACTCAAGGATTACACCGAATCGGAATTCCAGGCCTTGGTGAACAGAATCTGGGCCGTCGATCTGCCGAAACAGGACCACGACCGACTGATCAATCATTTCGACCGCATCGTCGGTGATCCCAAAGGGGCCGACCTGCTGTTTTATCCGCCAGAGGATGATACGAACACTTATTCATCGGACTCGGTCGTGTACTACGTCAAAGACTGGCACCACAAACAGGGGCGTGCTGCATTAAAAGGAGAGGGTGTCCCTGTTCCACGTCCGGTTGCTGCAAGACCGGGAACACCGTTGACCCCGGCGCAGATGACACAGCAACGTATCGCCTGGAACCTGGCTGACGTACAGAAAGTCGCTGTAGATCTGGCGGACTCAGAACGGGTGGCAGAAGCGGCACTCAGTGTATTCGAGCAACAGATCAAACACTTGCGTCAGCGACAGAACGCCCAGGTGGACATCCGTGGGCGCGAGGCGGACATCCGTGCTCTGGAAACTTCTGAATTTGAAACGCGCGTGGCAGCGCGCCGATACGAATTCTGGAAAATGAGCATCGGGTTCAAAAGAGACAGCGCCCGGCGCGAGCTATCCGACGCCCGGTCCGAACTCGCGCAGTGGCAAAGTATCGCCCAGCAGATCAATGCCACTCACGACCGTTATCTGGCGAAGTTGAATGAAATCAATCAACGTCTCCATCGTTTTCAAGTGGATGCCGAAGCGCTGCTGGCGGTTGCGCAAACACAACTCGTTGATCAGCGTTATCAGCAGGGAGCAGGGCCGACCCAGGCGGGCGAGTTGCTTTTTGCGCCACATGCCTTTGCCAATGCGCGACCGGGTATTTTCCTCGATGGCGGCCTTTCGCAACCCTTGGAGACCCATCGGGTAGCACTGCAAAAAGCCATACGCTCGGCGGTGGCGGAGTTTACCTGGCAGATCACCTCGGGAGCCCAGGACCATCAAGGTCAATACGCGGCCGTGTTGCAATTCGAATTCTCCAGCCGGGCCGAAGTGGAAAGGTATGGGCTCAGCGTTCCACTGCTCGAGCTGCTGCCGATCGAGGGCCAGTCTTGGCAAGACTTGGCCGCGACGGGTGCCGAAGTCGATCTTCCGTTCAGGATGAGCAGCGGCACGTACGCCGTTCCACCAGGGACGATGTCCCGAGGCCTGAGAGAAATAAACACGTTGCTACAGGTCGCCATTACGCCGACTAATGGCAATGTAGTGTCCTCCAGGGTGAGAGTGCGAGCTGCTGTCTGGGATGCGCAGATGAAGACTTACTGCTTCACCGCTGACGGACCGGCCCCGATGATCGTGAGCTGGAGCGCGCCAGCATCCCTTGAAGCCACATCGACCCTGGCGCCGGCCCCCGAGTATCGGCTGGGATTCCTCCGGTCTTCACCTGTGCCCTTGCTGGAGTCTTTCAACGACATGGCTGCGATCCGTTTCGATGACTATGTTGTGGTGTTCCCGCCGGAATCTGGCCTGGACCCGCTTTACATCATGTTCAGAGACCGGAACGAATACCCCGAAATGACCATTGCTCAAGCAAAGTCCTAGCACTGTCGCTTTCAGCCACCCCGCCAAATAAAGGAATGTTACGGTCTATGCCTGTACTGGAACTCACCACCCTGGTCCCCAATCGTACCCCCGAGCAAGTCCTCGATTTCTGCCTGGAAGGCATCAACTTCCCGAAGATATTTCCAGAGCGAGTCACGCTGTTGAGCGACATTGATTTGAGTAACCTGCGCATCGAAGCCGGTCGACAGTTCCGTTTCCGTCACTGGATGTTCAACGTGATCCCGTCGAGCTGGACGGTGGTGATCCGCGAGGTCGGTGACACGCATTTCGTCGATGAAATGCTCAAGGGGCCGTTGCGTGCCTTTCGTCATGAACACCGTGTGGCGGCGGGCAAGGGCGGTACGCTGTACACCGACCGTGTGACCTATGCGGCGATTGGCGGCGCACCGTTGGAGTGGCTGCTGGTCAATGCCTACATGCGGCGGATTTTCGAAGCGAGGCATCGCAATATGTTGCGGTTGCTCGGTTAAGCAGCCGGTATACGGTCCTGTGGGAGCGGGCTTGCTCGCGAAGACGGACTATCAGCCAACATCATTGTTGAATGTTGAACCGCTTTCGCGAGCAAGCCCGCTCCCACAGGGTCATGCGGTGTTAGTCAGTTTTGTTGAAACGCTTGTATCCAGTTTTGTGCGACGACATATCACAATTTGTATCTGGGCATAGGTCGCCAGACCATTTCGTGGTTAACTTCGGCCTCGTCAAAATTCTCTACACCAACGTTCAGAAGGACTCCGTTCATGGCTCAAGTCACTCTTAAAGGCAACCCGGTTCAAGTCAACGGCCAACTGCCACAAGCCGGTTCCCAGGCGCCAGCCTTTTCCCTGGTTGCCGGCAATCTGTCGGACGTGACCCTGGCGAGCTTCGCCGGCAAGCGCAAAGTGCTGAACATCTTCCCAAGCATCGACACCCCGACCTGCGCCACTTCGGTTCGCAAGTTCAACGCCCAGGCCAATGACGTCGCCAACACCGTCGTGCTGTGCATCTCCGCTGACCTGCCGTTCGCCCAGGCTCGTTTCTGCGGTGCCGAAGGCCTGGAAAATGTGCAAAACCTGTCGACCCTGCGCGGTGCCGAGTTCATCGAGAACTACGGCGTAGCGATTGCCGATGGCCCACTCAAAGGCCTGACCGCCCGTGCCGTTGTGGTTCTGGACGAAAACGACAAGGTTCTGCACAGCGAGCTGGTCAAGGAAATCGCGGAAGAACCGAACTACGAAGCGGCTCTCGCAGCTCTGAAATAAGTAAACCTTTACAATTGTTAACGGCCTGAGGGGGCGTTCTCAGTTAATTTCCCCGTCGCGTTGTCGCCTTAAAGCGGGCCAGGCAAGGCGCAGGCCGCTGGGAATGGTTGTTCCCTTTCCAAGGCCTGCAACGCAGCCTGGCCCGCTTTAAGGCGACAACCCGAAGGGCCGGGCCTGCTGTTGTGCAGGGCTGCGTTGCTCAAAGCTTATTTGGAATGACCAAACCACGCTTCTCGCGCCTTGCCCTGCACAACAGCAGACCCGGCGCGGCGGGGTAATTAACTGAGAACGCCCCCTCTGCCCAGGCCGTTTTCATTTGTGCTTCAGTGTCTTAGATAAATCTTCTGTTACGTAAGCCAAAGGTAAATTGCCGGTAAAGGCGCTTTGCTTCAGACCCGCCAGTGCTTATCGTTCAGCCTCATGTAAAAAAGCCCACGCGCCCAATGGTTGATCACTCAATGCAATCCTCCGCTTCCCGTAATCCCCGTCGCTGGCTGTTTGGCCTGCTTGTCCTGTTGGTCATCGCTGGCCTGTGCTGGAAGTTCTGGCCCGCAGGCAGCAGCCCGAAGGAGGGCGCAGGGCAGAAAGCCGTTGCCGGACACACCGGCCGGTCGGGGGGGATGCGTCCGGGGTTCGGCGGGGCGACCGGGCCGGTCCCGGTGCGCGTGGCGCCGGCGGTCAAGGGCGATTTCCCGCTGTATTACAAGGCGCTGGGCACCGTGACCGCGCTGAACACCATCAATGTGCGCAGCCGGGTAGGCGGCGAACTGGTCAAGATTTCGTTCGAAGAAGGGCAAATGGTCAAGGCGGGCGACCTGCTGGCCGAAATTGATCCGCGTCCTTACCAGAACGCCTTGCTCCAGGCCGAAGGCACCTTGCTGCAGAATCAGGCGCAGTTGAAGAACGCTCAGGTCGATGTCGAGCGCTATCGCGGCCTGTACCGCGAAGACAGTATCGCCAAGCAAACCCTCGACACCGCCGAAGCACTGGTCGGCCAGTACCAGGGCACGGTCAAGACCAATCAGGCGGCGGTCAACGACGCCAAGCTTAATCTTGAATTCACCAAAATCCGCGCGCCGATCGCCGGGCGTGTGGGTTTGCGTCAACTGGACGTCGGTAACCTTGTGGCGGTCAATGACACCACGGCACTGGCGATCATCACCCAGACTCAACCGATCAGCGTCGCATTCACCTTGCCGGAAAACAGCCTGGACACCGTACTGGCCCGCTATCGCACCGGTGCCAAGCTGCCGGCCGAAGCCTGGGACCGTGGCGATACCAAATTGCAGGCCACTGGCGTGTTGCAGAGCCTGGACAACCAGATCGACGTCACCACCGGCACCCTGAAATTCAAGGCCCGCTACGAGAACCGCGATCAAGCACTGTTCCCCAACCAGTTCGTCAACGTCCACTTGCTGGCCGACACCCTCAAGGGCGTGGTGCTTGCGCCTTCGGCGGCGATCCAGTTCGGCACCAACGGCACGTTCGTCTATGCCATGGATGGTGACAAGAAGGTCACCATCCGCCAGTTGAAAGTCGGCGCCAGTGACGGTGATAACACGGTGATCACCGAAGGCCTGGCCGCTGGTGATCGGGTGGTGCTGGAAGGCACCGACCGCCTGAAAGAAGGCAGCGAAGTGGAGGTCGTCAACGACAGCAAGGATGTACCGACCACCCCGACCGAACACCTGCAAGGCAAATCGGCGGCCGATGCGACTGAACCCGCGACCACCGACAAGGTGAAAAAGGGCGGCGCATGAACATCTCGCGGCTGTTCATCCTTCGCCCGGTCGCCACGACCCTGAGCATGCTGGCCATTATTCTGGCCGGTGTGATCGCTTATCGGCTGCTGCCGGTGTCGGCATTGCCCCAGGTGGATTACCCGACCATTCGCGTCATGACGCTCTATCCCGGCGCCAGCCCGGATGTCATGACCAGCGCCGTGACTGCGCCGCTGGAGCGTCAGTTCGGGCAGATGCCTGGCCTGACCCAAATGGCATCCACCAGTTCTGGCGGCGCCTCGGTGCTGACCCTGCGGTTCAGCCTCGACATCAACATGGACGTCGCCGAGCAGCAAGTGCAGGCCGCGATCAACGCCGCGACCAATTTGCTGCCCAAGGATTTGCCGGCACCGCCGGTGTACAACAAGGTCAACCCGGCGGACACCCCGGTGCTGACCCTCGCCATCACCTCAAAAACCATGCTGTTGCCCAAGCTCAATGATTTGGTCGACACCCGCATGGCGCAGAAAATTGCCCAGATCAGCGGCGTCGGCATGGTCAGCATTGCCGGCGGCCAGCGTCAGGCGGTGCGGATCAAGGTCAATCCCGAGGCCCTGGCGGCCAATGGCCTGAACCTGTCGGACGTGCGCACGTTGATCGGCGCCTCCAATGTCAACCAGCCCAAGGGCAACTTCGACGGCCCGACCCGGGTGTCGATGCTCGACGCCAACGACCAACTGACGTCACCCAAGGACTACGCCAACCTGATCCTCGCCTACAGCAACGGTGCGCCGTTGCGGCTCAAGGACGTGGCGCAGATCGTCGACGGCGCCGAGAACGAACGTCTGGCGGCGTGGGCCAATGAAAACCAGGCGGTGCTGCTGAACATCCAGCGTCAGCCCGGCGCCAACGTCATCGAAGTGGTCGACCGGATCAAGGCCTTGCTACCGAGCATCACCGACAACCTGCCGGCCGGTCTCGAAGTCACCGTGTTGACCGACCGTACCCAGACCATTCGCGCCTCGGTCACCGACGTGCAACACGAATTGTTGATCGCCATCGCGCTGGTGGTGATGGTCACGTTCCTGTTCCTGAGGCGGGCCAGCGCCACGATCATTCCGTCGGTGGCCGTGCCACTGTCATTGATCGGCACCTTTGGCGTGATGTACCTCGCGGGGTTCTCGGTCAATAACCTGACCCTGATGGCGCTGACCATCGCCACCGGTTTTGTGGTGGACGATGCGATCGTCATGCTGGAGAACATTTCCCGATACATCGAAGAGGGCGACAGCCCGCTGCAAGCGGCGCTCAAGGGCGCCAAGCAGATTGGCTTCACCCTGATTTCCCTGACCTTGTCGCTGATCGCGGTGCTGATTCCGCTGCTGTTCATGGCCGACGTGGTGGGCCGCTTGTTCCGCGAGTTTGCGATCACCCTGGCGGTGGCGATCCTGATTTCCCTTGTAGTCTCCCTGACCCTGACACCAATGATGTGCGCGCGGCTGCTCAAGCGTGAGCCGAAGGAAGCAGAGCAGGGCCGATTCTACCGCTCCAGTGGCGCCGCAATTGATTGGATGATCGCGGCTTACGGGCGCAAGTTAAAGTGGGTTCTCAAGCACCAGCCGCTGACACTGATGGTGGCCATCGGCACGTTGGCGTTGACCGTGTTCCTGTACATGGTGGTGCCCAAGGGTTTCTTCCCGGTGCAGGACACCGGGGTGATCCAGGGTATTTCCGAGGCACCGCAGTCGATTTCCTTCGCGGCGATGAGCGAGCGGCAGCAGGAACTGGCCAAGGTGATCCTGGCCGATCCGGCCGTCGAGAGCCTGTCGTCCTACATCGGGGTCGATGGCGACAACTCGACGCTGAACAGTGGCCGGCTGCTGATCAACCTCAAGTCCCACAGCAATCGCGACCTGAGCGCCACCGAAGTGATTGCGCGTCTGCAACCGGAACTGGACAAGCTGATTGGCATTCGCCTGTTCATGCAGCCGGTGCAGGACCTGACCATCGAAGATCGGGTCAGCCGCACGCAGTACCAATTCAGCATGTCCTCGCCGGATTCCGAGTTGCTCAGCCTGTGGAGCGGGCGTCTGGTGGAAGCGCTGGCGCAACGGCCGGAGCTGACTGATGTTGCCAGCGACTTGCAGGACAAGGGCTTGCAGGTTTATCTGGTGATCGACCGTGATGCGGCGTCGCGGGTCGGCGTATCGGTGTCGAACATCACCGACGCACTGTACGACGCCTTCGGTCAGCGGCAGATTTCCACCATTTACACCCAGGCCAGCCAATATCGCGTGGTGCTGCAATCGCAGTCCGGCGAGAAGATCGGCCCGGATGCGCTGAACCAGATTCACGTCAAGACCACCGATGGCGGTCAGGTGCGCCTGTCCAGCCTGGCGCATGTCGAGGAACGTCAGGCGCAACTGGCGATCACTCACATCGGCCAGTTCCCGGCGGTGATGATGTCCTTCAACCTGGCGCCCGGCGTGGCGTTAGGGCATGCGGTCGAGATCATCGACCAGGTGCAGAAAGACATCGGCATGCCGATTGGCGTGCAGACCCAATTCCAGGGCGCGGCCGAAGCGTTCCAGGCGTCGCTGTCGAGCACCTTGCTGCTGATTCTGGCGGCGGTGGTGACCATGTACATCGTGCTCGGCGTGCTCTACGAGAGTTACATTCACCCGATCACCATTCTCTCGACCTTGCCCTCGGCGGCGGTCGGCGCCTTGCTGGCGTTGCTGTTGAGCGGCAATGACCTGGGGATGATCGCGATCATCGGCATCATTTTGCTGATCGGCATCGTGAAAAAGAACGCGATCATGATGATCGACTTCGCGCTCGAGGCGGAACGCAATCAGGGCATGGACCCGCAAACGGCGATCTATCAGGCCGCTCTGCTGCGCTTCCGGCCGATTCTGATGACCACCCTGGCTGCGTTGTTCGGCGCAGTGCCATTGATGCTGGCCACCGGTTCCGGCGCGGAACTGCGCCAGCCTTTGGGTCTGGTGATGGTGGGTGGCTTGCTGGTGAGTCAGGTACTGACCTTGTTCACCACACCCGTTATTTACTTGTACTTCGACCGCCTCGGGCGGCGCTGGGGCCGTAAATCTGACACCGTGGAAGCGGTAGAACAGCCATGAACCTGTCCGGACCTTTTATCAAGCGCCCGGTGGCGACGATGCTGCTGAGCCTGGCGATCATGCTGCTGGGCGGTGTGAGCTTCGGCCTGTTGCCGGTGTCGCCGCTGCCGCAGATGGACTTCCCGGTGATCGTGGTCCAGGCCAGTCTGCCCGGTGCGAGCCCGGAGGTCATGGCCTCGACCGTGGCCACGCCGCTTGAACGCTCATTCGGCGCTATCGCCGGGGTCAACACCATGAGCAGCCGTTCCAGCCAGGGTTCGACGCGAGTGATTCTGCAATTCGACCTGGACCGCGACATCAACGGCGCGGCGCGGGAAGTGCAGGCGGCGATCAATGCCTCGCGCAACCTGCTGCCCAGCGGGATGCGCAGCATGCCGACCTACAAGAAGGTCAATCCGTCCCAGGCGCCGATCATGGTGCTGTCGCTGACCTCGGACGTGCTGGAAAAAGGCCAGCTTTACGACCTCGCCTCGACGATCCTGTCTCAGAGCCTGTCCCAGGTGCAGGGCGTGGGGGAAGTGCAGATCGGCGGCAGTTCGTTGCCGGCGGTGCGTATCGAACTCGAACCCCAGGCGCTCAACCAGTACGGCGTGGCACTGGACGATGTACGCAACACCATCGCCAACGCCAACGTGCGCCGGCCCAAGGGCTCGGTCGAAGATGGCCAGCGGCTGTGGCAGGTGCAGGCCAACGATCAGCTGGAAAAGGCCAAGGACTACGAGTCGCTGATCATTCACTACGCGGACGGCGCGGCCCTGCGCCTGAAGGATGTGGCCAAGGTCAGCGACGGCGTCGAGGACCGCTACAACAGCGGGTTCTTCAATGACGACGCGGCGGTGTTGCTGGTGATCAACCGCCAGGCCGGCGCCAACATCATCGAGACGGTCAACGAGATCAAGGCGCAATTGCCGGCGCTGCAGGCTGTGCTGCCGGCCAGCGTCAAGCTGAACCTGGCGATGGACCGTTCGCCGGTGATCAAGGCCACCCTGCATGAAGCGGAAATGACTTTGCTGATTGCTGTGGCGCTGGTGATTCTGGTGGTGTTCCTGTTCCTCGGTAACTTCCGCGCCTCGCTGATTCCGACCCTGGCGGTACCGGTATCGCTGGTGGGCACGTTTGCGGTGATGTACCTCTACGGGTTCTCCCTGAACAACCTGTCGCTGATGGCGTTGATTCTGGCCACCGGGCTGGTGGTGGACGACGCCATTGTGGTGCTGGAGAACATTTCCCGGCACATCGACAAGGGCGTGCCACCGATGAAGGCGGCCTACCTCGGGGCCCAGGAAGTCGGCTTCACGCTGCTGTCGATGAACGTCTCGCTGGTGGCGGTGTTCCTGTCGATCCTGTTCATGGGCGGGATCATCGAAAGCCTGTTCCGCGAGTTTTCCATCACCCTGGCGGCGGCCATTGTGGTGTCGTTGCTGGTGTCGCTGACGCTGACGCCGATGCTCTGTGCCCGCTGGCTCAAGCCGCATACGCCGGGGCAGGAAAACCGCCTGCAGCGCTGGAGCCAGCGGACCAACGAGTGGATGGTCGGCAAATATGCCGCCAGCCTCGATTGGGTGTTACGTCACCGTCGACTGACCTTGCTCAGCCTGTTCGTGACGATTGGCGTGAACATTGCTCTGTATGTTATTGTTCCTAAAACATTTTTACCTCAGCAAGACACCGGCCAGTTGATCGGTTTCGTGCGCGGCGACGATGGCCTGTCGTTCAGCGTGATGCAGCCGAAGATGGAAATCTTCCGCCGCGCCGTGCTCAAGGACGAGGCGGTGCAAAGCGTCGCCGGGTTCATCGGTGGCAACAACGGCACCAACAACGCTTTCATGCTGGTGCGGCTCAAACCGATCAAGGAACGTAACCTGTCCGCGCAGAAAGTCATCGAACGCCTGCGCAAGGAAATGCCCAAGGTGCCGGGTGCGCAATTGATGCTGATGGCAGATCAGGACCTGCAATTTGGCGGCGGCCGCGAGCAAACCTCCTCGCAATATTCCTACATCCTGCAAAGCGGCGATCTCGGCGCGTTGCGCGAGTGGTATCCGAAAGTCGTCACCGCCCTCAAGGCGCTGCCGGAACTGACGGCAATCGACGCACGCGAAGGCCGTGGCGCCCAACAAGTGACCCTGATTGTCGATCGCGATCAGGCCAAGCGTCTGGGCGTGGACATGGACATGGTCACCGCGGTGCTGAACAACGCCTACAGCCAGCGGCAGATTTCGACGATCTACGACAGCCTCAACCAGTATCAGGTGGTGATGGAGGTCAACCCGAAATACGCCCAGGACCCGATAACACTCAAGCAGGTGCAGGTGATCACCGCCGACGGTGCGCGGATTCCGTTGTCCACCATCGCGCACTATGAAAACAGCCTGGAAGACGACCGGGTCAGCCACGAAGGCCAGTTCGCTTCGGAAAGCATCGCGTTCGACATGGCCGAAGGCGTGACGGTGGAGCAGGGCTCAGCGGCCATCGAGCGGGCGATTGCCAAGGTCGGTTTGCCGGAAGACGTCATCGCGAAAATGGCCGGTACCGCCGATGCCTTCGCCGCGACCCAGAAGAGCCAGCCGTGGATGATCCTCGGTGCGCTGGTGGCGGTCTATCTGGTGCTCGGCGTGCTGTATGAAAGCTACATCCACCCGCTGACCATTCTCTCGACCTTGCCGTCCGCCGGGGTTGGGGCGTTGCTGTCGATCTATGTGCTGGGCGGCGAGTTCAGCCTGATCTCCTTGCTTGGGTTGTTCTTGCTGATTGGCGTGGTGAAGAAAAACGCCATTTTGATGATCGACCTGGCGCTGCAACTGGAACGGCATCAGGGCCTTGAGCCGCTGGAGTCGATCCGTAGCGCCTGCCTGCAACGTCTGCGACCGATTCTGATGACCACCCTGGCGGCAATCCTCGGCGCCTTGCCGTTATTGCTGAGCCGGGCCGAAGGGGCGGAAATGCGTCAGCCGCTGGGCCTGACCATCATCGGCGGGCTGGTTTTCAGCCAGGTGCTGACGCTTTACACCACCCCGGTGGTTTACCTCTTTCTCGACAAACTGCGCCATCGCTTCAACCACTGGCGTGGAGTGCGTACCGATGCTGCTCTGGAAACTCCGCTATGACTGACCGTTCGCTTATCAACCTGGCTGCACCGCTGATCACGGCGCTGTTCACGGCGCAGCGCTCGCGTTTGCTGAGCCTGTCGCTGTGCGTGGCGATGCTCAGCGCCTGCGCCATCGGCCCGGATTACCAGCGCCCGCAAGCCGCCGCGCCGGCACAATACAAGGAAGCGGCTGGCTGGCGTCAGGCCAACCCCAGCGATTCTCTGGCGCGTGGTGCCTGGTGGGAGCTGTATGGCGATCAGCAGCTCAACGGCCTGATCGAAAAACTCAACAGCGCCAACCAGACCGTCGCTCAGTCCGAAGCCCAGTACCGCCAGGCCCAGGCATTGGTGCGCAGCGCCCGGGGGGCGTTTTTCCCGACGGTGGACCTGACCGTCGGGAAAACCCGTTCCAGCCAAGGCACCGGTAGCAGCAGCTCAAGCCTGAGCAGTTCCTCCAGCGGTATTCGCGACACCTACACCGCGCAGGCCGGGGTCAGCTGGGAAGCGGACGTCTGGGGCAAATTGCGCCGAGGCCTGGAAGCCGACACAGCCAATGCCGAGGCGAGTTTTGCCGACCTGGCGGCGATGCGCCTGAGCCAGCAATCGGAGCTGGTGCAGAACTATCTGCAATTGCGGGTGATCGACGAACAGAAACGCCTGCTGGAAGCGACGGTCGAGGCCTATCAGCGTTCGCTGACCATGACCGAAAACCAGTACCGCGCGGGTGTCTCCGGCAAGGACGCAGTGGCCCAGGCCACCACTCAGCTCAAAAGCACCCAGGCGGAAATGGTCGACCTGATCTGGCAGCGCGCGCAGTTCGAGAACGCCATTGCTGTATTGATTGGTCTGCCGCCGGCCGAGTTCAGCCTGGCGGAAACCCAAGACATCCCGGCATTGCCGCAGGTACCGCTGAGCCTGCCTTCGCAGTTGCTGGAACGCCGCCCGGACATCGCCTCCGCCGAGCGTTCGGTGATGGCCGCCAACGCCAACATCGGCGTGGCCAAAGCCGCCTACTACCCAGACCTGACCCTGAGCCTGAACGGTGGCTATAGCAGCAGCACCTCTAACAACTGGATCAGCGTGCCGAACCGCTTCTGGTCGGTCGGCCCGCAACTGGCCATGACCCTGTTCGACGGTGGGCAGCGCTCGGCGGAAGTCGATCGCAGCGAAGCGGCCTATGACGAAACCGTCGCTAAATACCGCCAGACCGTGCTCGACGGCTTCCGTGAAGTGGAAAACTATCTGGTGCAGCTCAAGGTGCTGGAAGACGAAGCCAAGGTGCGTCAGGAAGCCCTGGAGGCGGCGCGCGAGTCCTTGCGTTTGACCCGGAATCAGTACCGGGCCGGGCTGATTGCCTATCTGGATGTGGTGGTGGTTCAGGCCACTGCATTGAGCAATGAGCGCAATGTGCTGAGCTTGCTGCAGAGCCGCTTGATCGCCAGCGTGCAATTGATCGCCGCACTGGGCGGCGGGTGGGACGGGCAGCTTCAGGTGAGCGACAAATAGCGAACTGTAGCCCGTAGCAGCTGCCGAGC
>NZ_AKJE01000007.1 GCF_000282495.1 Pseudomonas sp. GM79 | reverse complement strand
AAAGTTCGTACAGCATTATCGGACCGCTCCCGGCTGTCACAGTCTGATGACAGTGCTAAGGTTCGGCCCTAGCTTTTGTATTTTCCCAAGGAAGCCTTTATGCCGGACGCTACGTCCCTCAGTGCTGGTTTTATGGTGGTTCACGGCAACCGTCTGGACGAGTTGCGCAGCCTGGTGGTCAGCTGGATGCGGCGCTACCCGCTGGCCCCCTTGGAAAATGAAATCGCCCTGGTACAGAGCAACGGCATCGCCCAATGGCTGAAGCTGGCACTGGCCGAAGACCCCGAAGATGACGACATGGGCGGCTGCGGAATCGCCGCTGCCATCGATGTGCAGTTACCGGGCAGCTTCATGTGGCAGCTTTATCGCATGGTGCTGGGACGTGACGAGATCCCGGTCAAATCCCTTCTCGATAAAGCCCCGCTGACCTGGCGTCTGATGCGTCTGTTGCCACAGTTAATCAACCAACCGCACTTCGAACCTCTGCAGCGCTTTCTTACCCATGACACCGACTTACGTAAACGCTATCAATTGGCGGAGCGACTGGCGGACCTGTTCGACCAATATCAGGTCTACCGTGCCGATTGGCTCGAAGACTGGGCAGAAGGTCGTCATCAGTTACGAAATGGTAGAGGCGAGGCCAAAGCCCTGTCCCCGGCCAACTGTTGGCAGGCGGAGCTGTGGCGTGCGCTGTTGCTGGATGTCGGTGAACAAGGCATGGCGCAAAGCCGCGCAGGCGTCCACCAACGCTTTATCGAGCGCATCAATAGCCTCGACGTAGCGCCGAGTGGATTGCCTTCGCGGGTGATCGTTTTCGGGATTTCTTCACTGCCTGCTCAGGCCCTGGAAGCGCTTGCCGGGCTTGCTCGATTCAGCCAGGTCTTACTGTGCGTACACAACCCATGTCGTCACCATTGGGCGGACATCGTCGCTGATAAAGATCTGTTGCGACATCAGTACAAGCGCCAGGCTCGCAAGAGCGGCATGCCGGTCGTACTCGACGCGCAAACGCTCCATCAGCATGCCCATCCGCTACTGGCCGCGTGGGGCAAGCAGGGGCGGGACTACATTAATCTGCTCGACAGCTACGACGATCCCAATAGCTATCGCTCGGCGTTTCGCGACGGGCGCATCGATCTTTTCAGCGAAAGCCAGCCACAGAACATGCTCAATCAGTTGCAGGACGATATCCTGGAATTGCGTCCCTTGAACGAGACTCGCGAGCGTTGGGCTGCTGTCGATCTGAAAAAAGACGAATCGATCCGTTTTCACATCGCCCATAGCGCTCAACGCGAAGTGGAAATACTCCACGATCAGTTGCTCGCACGATTCAGTGCTGACACAGACCTCAGGCCTCGCGACGTAATCGTGATGGTCCCGGACATCGACAGTTATGCCCCGCATATCCGTGCTGTTTTTGGTCAGATCGATCGCTTTGATCCGCGCTTCATTCCTTTCACACTTGCGGATCAAGGCCAGCGCGGCCGGGATCCGCTACTGATTGCTGTCGAACACCTGCTCAAACTTCCCGACAGTCGTTTCCCTGTCAGCGAGATCCTGGATCTGCTCGACGTTCCCGCATTACGCGCCCGGTTTGGCGTAGAGGAACGAGATCTGCCGACCTTGCATCGCTGGATCGAAGGCGCAGGCATTCGCTGGGGGATGAACGCCGAGCAGCGTGCGGGCCTGGGTCTGCCTGAGGAACTGGAGCAAAACAGCTGGCGTTTCGGTCTGCGACGGATGTTGCTGGGTTATGCCGTGGGCAGCGCCAGTGCCTGCGAGGGGATTGAACCCTACGACGAAATTGGTGGTCTGGATGCTGCGCTCATAGGCCCTTTGGTGGCGTTGTTGGATACATTGGAAGTTGCTCACCAGGAACTCACTCAACCTGCAGCGCCCAAACAATGGGGCTCGCGGTTGCAAGCTTTGGTGCAGTTATTCTTCCTGGCCAGCAACGAGCATGACGACTATTTGTTGGCCCAACTCGAAGAGCTGCGTGAGACCTGGCTTGAGACCTGCGAGTCCGTAGGTTTGCACGACGAATTACCGTTGACCGTAGTCCGTGAAGCCTGGCTGGCGGGGCTCGACCAAGGTCGTCTGTCTCAGCGCTTCCTTGCCGGGGCCGTTAACTTCTGTACCTTGATGCCCATGCGAGCAATCCCCTTCAAACTGGTCTGCCTGCTTGGCATGAATGACGGCGATTACCCTCGCGCGCAGCCGCCGCTGGATTTCGACCTGATGGGCAGTGACTACCGCCCCGGTGATCGCTCCCGACGTGAAGATGATCGCTATCTGTTGCTGGAAGCATTGTTGTCGGCACGCGACCAACTCTATATCAGTTGGGTCGGCCGCAGTATTCGGGACAACAGCGAGCGCCCTGCTTCGGTGTTGATAGGGCAGTTGCGTGATCATCTCGGCAGCGGCTGGCGACTGCACGATGATAATGATGACCTGCTTGAGTCCATGACTCAGGAACACCCGCTGCAACCGTTCAGCGCTCGCTACTTTCATGAAGGCGAAGATCTATTCAGCTACGCCAGCGAGTGGCAGGTTCTACATCAAGCCAGTGATCTGGCGACTGATATCGAAGTGCTTGAACCCTACGTCCAGGACGAGCCGCTGAGCCTGGGTCAGCTGCAGGATTTTCTGCGCAACCCTGTACGACATTTCTTCAGCCACCGGCTCAAAGTGTTCTTCGAGGCTGCAGAAGTGCCTTTGGCTGATGAAGAGCCATTTGTGCTCGACGCGCTGCAACGCTATAGCCTCAGCGACAGCTTGCTCGAAGCGGCATTGGGACAATTGGAGCAAACCGATCAGGTACTGGAGGCGCAGGCAAAGCGCCTGCAAAACAGCGGGCTCTTGCCCATGGCCGGTTTTGGTGAATGTCTTCAGCGAGAGTTGATCGAGCCGCTGCCGGATCTGCTGCTGCGCTATCAGCAGCTTCTGGCGTTATGGCCGACCCCGCTCACCAGCGCGTTGCCGGTGAGTGTGGAGCTACAAGGATTGCGTCTGGAAGGCTGGCTCAGTGGCCTGCATCAACGCGCAGATGGCGGGTTGTTGTCGGTGACTACGATTCCCAACAGCATCGGTTCGATCAAGGCCCGCAAATGGCATCGCCTGACGCGACCTTGGGTCAATCACCTGGTTGCCTGTGCCAGCGGCATGCCAATGACCACTGCGTTGGTGGCCAGCGACGACAGTTTGTTGCTCGGTCCGATGGAGGAGACCGCAGCGTCCAGGGTTCTGGGCGACCTGTTGTTGGCTTGGCAAACGGGCATGCGCCGGCCGCTGCCGATTGCAGTAAAAACAGCGTTCGCCTGGCTCGCTCAAACCGACCCGGCCAAAGCTGACGCCGCTGCCCGCAAGACCTATGAAGGCGACGGCCAGACCACTGACGGCGAGCGCCGCGAAAGCCCGGCACTCGCTCGGCAATTCGCCGACTACGATGCTCTGATTGCCGATGAAACCTTCCCCGATTGGTGCGACGCTTTGTATCGGCCTCTGCTTGAAGCCCCTTGGCGTTCATTGACCAGCGAGGAGGCGCGCGCATGACCACGAAAACACCGCTGGCCCTGGCATTCCCGCTTCGTGGTAGCCAACTGATCGAAGCCAGCGCCGGGACCGGAAAGACCTTCACTATTTCTGCGCTGTACTTGCGTCTGGTCCTTGGTCACGGCGGCGAATCGAGTGGTTTTGGCCGTGAGTTGCTGCCGCCGCAAATCCTGGTAGTGACCTTCACCGATGCTGCGACCAAAGAGCTGCGCGAACGTATTCGCACACGGCTGGCTGAAGCCGCACGGTTTTTCCGCGATGAGACACCGGCTCCGGATGGCCTCATTGCTGAATTGCGCGAGCAGTACTTCCCCGAGCAGTGGTCCGGCTGTGCAAACCGCCTGGACATCGCCGCCCAGTGGATGGATGAAGCGGCGGTATCGACCATCCACAGTTGGTGTCAGCGCATGTTGCGCGAACATGCGTTCGACAGTGGAAGCCTGTTCACCCAGACCCTGGAAACCGATCATAGTGATTTGCTCGGCGAAGTCCTGCGCGACTACTGGCGCCTGTTCTGCTATCCGATGCAAGGCGATGCGTTGAACTGGGTTCGCGGCAATTGGGGTGGCCCGGCGGCGTTGCTGCCGCGAGTGCGTGGCTTGTTCGCCAGTGAGCGTGACAGTGTTGAAGGTAAAGAGCCTGCCGAGTTGATTGCCGAGTGCCTGCAGGAGCGACGGGCTGCTTTGCTCGAACTCAAGATGCCCTGGCGCCAATGGGCGGATGAGTTGCTCGCCATCTGTCACCAGGGCGTCGCAAGCAAGAGCGTCGATGGCCGCAAGATGCAGCCGCGCTACTTCGAACCCTGGTTCGAGAAACTTCGGGCCTGGGCCGAAGATGAGTCTCTCGAGCAGCTGGACATTGGCACCGGCTTCACTCGTCTGACTCCCGATGGCATGGCTGAAGCCTGGAAAGGTGAAGCCCCCCGTCATCCAGGTCTCGATGCGATGGCCGGTCTCAAGACAAGTCTCGATGGTTTGCCGACCCCCGACGCCGCCGTGCTGCAGCACGCCGCTCGCTGGGTCGGTGCACGGTTCGAGGAAGAGAAGCGTCGCCGCGCGGAAATGGGCTTCGATGACATGCTGCTACGCCTCGATGCGGCTTTGCAGTCCGAAGGCGGTGAGCGCCTGGCTACACTGATCCGCGAGCAGTTCCCGGTCGCGTTGATCGACGAATTCCAGGACACCGACCCAGTGCAGTACCGAATCTTCGAGAGCATTTATCGCATCGAAGATAACAATCCTGAAACCGGTCTGTTTCTGATCGGCGACCCGAAGCAGGCGATCTATGCCTTCCGCGGAGCCGACATCTATACCTACCTGCGCGCTCGCCAGGCCACCACTGGCCGCCTGCATACCCTGGGCACCAACTTCCGTTCCAGTCATGGCATGGTCAGTGCGGTAAACCATGTGTTCGAGCGCGCCGAATCTCGTGAGCAGGGGCGCGGAGCATTCCTGTTTCGTGAGAAAAATGGAGAGAACCCGGTACCGTTCCTGCCCGTCGAATCCCAGGGACGCAAAGAAGTCCTGCAGATTGATGGTCAGGTTGTACCGGCCCTGAACATCTGGCACCTGTCGGCCGATCAGCCACTGTCTGGCGCGGTGTATCGGCAACAATTGGCCGCCGCCTGCGCCAGTGAAATCACCGCGCTGCTCAATGGCGGTCAGCAAGGCTGTGCTGGCTTCATCCAGGACGGTAAGGACTTCAAAGGTCTACTGCCATCGGATATTGCAATTCTGGTGCGCGACGGCAAAGAGGCCCAGGCCGTGCGTGGCGAACTTTCGGCCCGCGGCGTGCGCAGTGTTTACCTGTCAGACAAGGACTCCGTGTTCGCCGCGCAGGAGGCCCATGACCTGCTGACCTGGCTCAAGGCGTGTGCCGAGCCGGATGTCGAGCGTCCCCTCCGTGCCGCGCTGGCCTGCATCACGCTGAACCTTTCGCTGGCTGAACTGGAACGGCTGAATCAGGACGAACTGGCTTGGGAAACACGGGTCATGCAGTTCCGCGGTTATCGCGAGCTCTGGCGCAAGCAGGGCGTGCTGCCAATGCTGCGACGTTTGCTGCACGACTTCCAACTGCCCCAGGCGTTGATCGCGCGCAACGATGGCGAGCGGGTACTGACCAACCTGCTGCACCTGTCCGAGCTGTTACAGCAGGCCGCCGCCGAGCTTGATGGCGAGCAAGCCTTGATCCGTCACTTGTCCGAGCATCTGGCATTGTCCGGTCAGGCTGGCGAAGAACAGATCCTGCGCCTGGAAAGCGACGAGCAACTGGTCAAGGTTGTGACCATCCATAAATCCAAAGGGCTTGAATATCCGTTGGTGTTTCTGCCGTTCATTTGCTCGGCAAAACCGGTGGACGGCAGCCGTTTGCCATTGCATTACCACGACGCGACGGGCAAGGCTCAGGTGAGCTTGAAGCCGACGCCCGAGTTGATCGCCCAGGCTGATGATGAGCGCTTGGCCGAGGATCTTCGGCTGCTCTATGTCGCCCTGACCCGGGCACAACATGCTTGCTGGCTCGGCGTGACTGACCTCAAGCGCGGCAATAACAACGGTTCGACGTTGCACCTTTCAGCGCTGGGTTATCTGCTGGGCGGTGGTGCGTCATTGGCCGAGTCGGCAGGGTTGCGGCGTTGGCTGGAAGATTTGCAACAAGACTGCCCGGCGCTGAACTACGGTGAGATGCCTGAAGCGACCGCCGAGCATTACCATCCGCCGCGCAATGAAGCGACCTTGCTTGCGCCGCTGATACCCAAGCGCAAGGCCAGCGAAAACTGGTGGATTGCCTCCTACAGCGCCTTGCGCATTGGCGACAGTCTGAGCGTGGGCAGTGACGAAGCGCCGGAGAGCCCGCAAGCACAAAAGCTTTTTGACGACGAACGTCTCGATCCGCAAGCGCCGCGAGAAGTGATTGCTGGCGGCGCTGATATCCATCGATTCCCTCGCGGGCCAAACCCCGGCACTTTTCTCCATGGATTGCTCGAGTGGGCCGGCGACGAAGGTTTTGCCGCTGCCCCACAAACTGTGGAAGACGCCATCGCCCGCCGCTGCAATCGCCGTGGCTGGGAAGGCTGGATCACGACGTTGAGTGACTGGCTACAGCACTTGCTCAAATCCCCGCTGCACATCGGTGGCGGGCAGGCACCGGTGGTGTTCGAGCAACTGACCCAGTACCGGGTCGAGATGGAATTCTGGTTCGCCAGTCATAAAGTCGATGTGCTCAAGCTCGATGAACTGGTGCGCCAATACACCCACAACGGCGTGGCCAGGGTGGCCGCCGAACCGGTGCTGCTCAATGGCATGTTCAAAGGCTTCATCGACCTGACGTTCGAGCACGACGGTCGTTACTACGTCGCCGACTACAAATCCAATTGGCTGGGCGTCGATGACGCGGCCTATACCGTGCCGGCCATGGAGCAGTCGATTCTGGATAATCGTTACGACCTGCAATATGTGTTGTACCTGCTCGCCCTGCATCGCCAGCTCAAGGCGCGGCTGGTCGATTACGATTACGACCGGCATGTCGGTGGAGCGTTGTACCTGTTCCTTCGCGGTACTCGAGCGGCCAGCCAGGGCGTGTATTTCGCCCGTCCGCCACGGGAGCTGATCGAGCGTCTGGACCGGTTGTTCCAGGGCAAGCCAGAGCCCAAGGCCGAACCCGCCTGGGAACAGGGAGTACTGCTATGACTCGCACCTTCGCCGATTTGCTGCCCACGCCGTTGGCGGCCGAAAGTCTGGCGGACCTGGCCCCGCTGAGTCGCGCAGATGACTTGTTGCTGCTGCTCACGCGCTGGGTCGAACGCGGTTGGCTGCGGGCGCTGGACAAGGCCTTCGTGGCCTTTCTCCACGAACTCGCCCCCGACGATGATCCGCTGGTGCTGCTGGCCGCCGCGTTGACCAGTCACCAATTGGGCCACGGCCATGTTTGCCTGGATCTGTTCGAAACGCTGAAAGAGCCGGACTTCGCTCTGTCGCTGCCGCCGGAAGGTGATCTGCAAAGTGGCGCGATGTTGCTGCCGTCGCAATTGCTTGAGTCGCTGGAGGGGGCTCATTGGTGCAAGGTCCTGGCGTCCAGCCGTCTGGTGGCTCTGGCCGTCGATGGGCGTGAGGCCGCGCAGCATCGGCCGTTGGTGCTGTCGGGTAAACGCCTGTACCTGCGCCGCTACTGGGCTTACGAACGGCGCATTGATAACGCCCTGCGTCAGCGCCTGGCTGCACACGAAACAACACCGAGTGATTTGCCCCAACGCCTGACCGGCCTGTTCGGCCCAGCCAGGCCTGATGAAGTGATCGACTGGCAGAAGCTCGCTTGCGCCCTGGCTACCCGTAGCGCATTCAGCATCGTCACCGGCGGCCCGGGGACCGGCAAGACCACTACGGTCGTGCGCTTGCTCGCATTGCTACAAGCGCCAGCGGTGGAGGCCGGGAAACCACTGCGCATTCGTCTCGCGGCACCCACTGGCAAAGCTGCCGCACGATTGACCGAATCCATCAGCCAACAGGTTCAAACCCTGGAGGTTGCTGAAACGGTGCGGGAGAAAATCCCGTCGGATGTGACCACCGTGCACCGTTTGCTCGGCAGTCGTCCCGGCACTCGACATTTCCGGCACCACGCCGGCAATCGCTTGCCACTGGATGTATTGGTGGTGGACGAAGCCTCGATGATCGACCTGGAAATGATGGCCAATCTGCTCGACGCATTGCCGGCCCATGCCCGTCTGGTACTGCTCGGTGACAAGGATCAACTGGCGTCGGTAGAGGCCGGTGCCGTCCTGGGGGATCTGTGCCGTGATGCCGAAGCCGGTTGGTACAGCCCGCAGACATGCCAGTGGCTGGAGTCAGTCAGCGGGGAAAACCTTGGTGCCAGCGATTTGCACGAAGACATCAACGGAGCGCATCCCCTGGCTCAGCAAGTGGTGATGCTGCGTCACTCACGGCGCTTCGGTGAGGGCAGCGGCATTGGCCAGTTGGCCCGTTGGGTCAACCGGCAGCAACCCGAGGAAGCCCGCAAGTTACTGGCGGCTGGAAGCCATGGCGACGTATTTTCCCTGCCCCTCAAGGGTGAGCAGGACCGGGCGCTGGAGCGTTTACTGCTCGAAGGCCATGGCGAGGGGCCGCAAGGTTATCGGCATTACCTGAGTCTTTTGCGCAGTCAGCGGCCACCGCTCGACAGCCCGCTCGACGATCCAGGCTGGACCCATTGGGCTCGTGTGGTCCTGCAAGCTTTCGACGCCTTCCAGCTGTTGTGCGCGGTACGCAAAGGGCCTTGGGGGGTGGAAGGCTTGAATCAGCGAGTGACCGACGCGCTGCTCAAGGCTCGGTTGATCGACAGCGACCACCAATGGTACGAAGGTCGGCCCGTACTGATGACCCGCAACGACTATGGCCTGGGTTTGATGAACGGCGATATCGGCATTGCCCTCAAGCTGCCGGAGCGTGAGGGGGCCGAGGCGGGACGGCAAGTGCTGCGTGTGGCCTTCCCGCGCAACGATGGCCAGGGCGGTGTGCGCTTCGTCCTGCCAAGTCGGCTCAACGATGTCGACACCGTGTACGCCATGACCGTACACAAATCCCAGGGCTCGGAATTTGCCCATACGGCGCTGATTCTGCCGGATGCCCTGAACCCTGTGCTCACCAAGGAACTGATCTATACCGGCATAACCCGGGCCAAACACTGGTTCACCCTGATTGAGCCTCGTGCCGGCGTATTCGAAGAGGCCGTGCGGCGCAAGGTCAAGCGCTTGAGCGGGCTGATGCTGGAGCTGGAAGAGGGTATCGAGCGGAGTCACTGAACGGGCGGCGCCAGACGACGGAATCTGTCCGAAGTGCCGTGGTACGTGGCCTCGCTGGTGTTTCGGTGCTGTGCTATCGTTGCGGCATCATTTCGTTGCGATCGAAGAGAATCCCTGCATGAAGGTGGCTGTCTGGACGACAGAGCGCGTTATTGGTTGCAAGAGAGCGCTGCTTGCCGGCCTTCTCTGTTTGTTGACGGGCGTTGCCTTCGCTCAGCCGGAAACTGCCGTGAGCAAGGCCGACCAGCGCGCCAGATCAGTCACTCAGGTGGTGCTCGGGATCCTCAGTTATGCCCGGTGGCCTGTTGAGCCTCAACAGTTGCGTCTGTGCGTGGTTGGCCCTACCGAGTACACCGACGATTTGGTCAAGGGCACTACCCAGGCCACTGGTCGGCCTGTCACCGTGCGACGGCTTTTGGCCGACAACCCGGCCATTGCCGGTGAATGCGACGCGGTGTACATCGGCAAGCTGACCAGCGACGAACGCAGTCGATTATTCGCCTCGCTGACAGGGCGCCCAGTGGTGAGCATCAGCGAAGGCGGCGATCAATGCACCGTCGGCAGTCTGTTCTGCCTTCGGGTCGGAGATGAACAAGTATCCTTCGAGGTCAACCTCGACTCGGTCGCCCGTAGCGGTGTGCGCATTCATCCCAGTGTGCTGCAACTGTCGCGCCGCAAGCCGGCGGCACCATGAGTCTATTCAAATCCCGTATACGTCCGACCCTGGGTTCGGTTATCGGCCGTGGACATTTGATCGTCGCCCTGGTGGGCGTTGCCATGGCCAGTGTTTCGTTGACCCTGCTGGGGGTTTTGGCCTTGCGGGTTTATGCCGATCACAACCTGCATCTGATCGCCCGCTCGATCAACTACACCGTGGAAGCCGCGGTGGTGTTCAACGATAAGGTCGCCGCCACCGAAGCGCTGGCATTGATCGCGTCCACCGAAGAAGTGGCCGATGCACAGGTGATGGACGAGAAAGGTGAGTTACTCGCACGTTGGCAACGGCCGGAAACGGGGTTGCTCTCCGATCTTGAAGTGCAGATCGCCCGGGTGATTCTGGAAAAACCCATCAGCATGCCGATCATGCATCAAGGTCAGGAAATCGGCAGCATTCTGCTCATCGGTCACGGCGGCAGTCTCATGCGCTTTTTGCTCAGCGGTCTGATGGGAATCGTCTTGTGTACCGCCATCAGTGCCTGGGTTGCGCTCTATCTGGCGCGGCGGCAATTGCGGGGGATCACCGGCCCTTTGCGCAGCTTGGCTGCCGTGGCTCACGCCGCTCGCAGCGAGCGAGCCTTTGACCAGCGCGTACCGCCCGCCGACATCGCCGAACTCGACAACCTGGGCAACGACTTCAATGCCTTGCTCGATGAGCTCGAGTCCTGGCAGACCCACCTGCAAAGCGAAAACGAAACCCTGGCCCACCAAGCCAGCCATGACAGCCTTACCGGACTGCCCAATCGGGCATTTTTCGAAGGCCGCCTGATGCGTGCCTTGCGCAATGCCAGCAAATTGGATGAGCGAGTGGCGGTGCTGTTTCTCGACAGCGACCGGTTCAAGGAGATCAACGATAACTTTGGCCATGCTGCCGGCGATGCGGTGCTGGTCGCCGTGGCAACCCGGGTTCGTGCGCAACTGCGTGAAGAGGACTTGGTCGCGCGTCTGGGCGGCGACGAGTTTGCAATCCTGCTCACACCGCTGCACAAGGCCGAAGACGCCGAACGGATTGCTGACAAAATCATCGCCAGCATGGAAATACCCATCCAGTTGCCGGGCAGTACCCAGGTGTTGACTTCACTCAGTATTGGCATCGCCGTGTACCCCGATCATGGGGTCACACCGGGCGAGTTGCTCGATGCTGCCGACGCCGCGATGTACCAGGCCAAACGCCTTTCCCGAGGCGCGCAGCAAACGGCAGGGTCGGAGCTCCCTGTCGCCCATGTTCAAACCAGGAGCTAATGTCTGTGTTCACCTTCAATCAGCGTTCTCTACGACTTTTCACGATCACCCTGTTGCTGGCCTTGCTGGCATTGACCGGTTGCCAGACGGCACCGCAAAAGGGCCTGACCCCGGCGCAGATCGCTGTGCTCAAGCAGCAAGGTTTCGAAATGACGGATGATGGCTGGGCCTATGGCCTGTCGGACAAGGTGCTGTTCAGCAGTGACGTCGAGAGCCTGAACCCTGCCAGTACCGAGATCGTCGAGCGCATCGGCAAGGCGTTGTTGGGTGTGGGCATCGAGCGGGTGAGGATCGATGGGCACACCGATGCCTCGGGCAAAGAGTCCTATAACGAACAGCTCTCCCTGCGTCGCGCAAAAAGCGTCGGCAAGGTGTTGGCCGCAGTCGGCATAAAAGAAGAAAACATCCAGCTGCGCGGCCTGGGCAGCAGTAAGCCCGTCGCTTCCAACGACACCGCGGTCGGACGCACCGAGAACCGTCGGGTGTCGATCGTAGTGAGCGCGGATTAATCGGCGAACAACATCTCCCGACTTTCCCCCATCAACAGCGCTTGATTCTGCTCGGTGACCCCACGGATGTAATCCCACAATAGGGTGATCCGCTTGAGCTTGCGCAGGTCCTCCCGGCAGTACATCCAGAACTGCCGGGTAATGGTGATCTCTTGCGGCAACACCGGCAGCAATCGCGGATCCTGAGCCGCCAGGAAGCAGGGCAGAATCGCCAGTGACCGTCCTTGCTGCGCCGCTACGAACTGCGCGATCACGCTGGTGCTGCGCAGATTGGCACTGGCACCGGGCAACACATTCGCCAGGTACAGCAGCTCCGAGCTGAACGCCAGATCGTCCACATAACTGATGAATTGATGCTTGCCCAAGTCTGCCGGGCGGCGGATCGGTGGGTGCTTGTCCAGATAATCCTGGGTCGCATACAGCTGCAGTCGGTAGTCGCAGAGTTTGCAGCAGACATACGGGCCATGTTCCGGTCGCTCCAGTGCGATGACGATGTCTGCCTCGCGCTTGGACAGGCTGATGAAGTGCGGCAGCGGCAGGATGTCCACCGAGATCGCCGGGTAGGCGTCGACGAAATGGCTAAGCTGCGGAGTGATGAAAAAACTGCCGAACCCTTCGGTGCAGCCCATGCGCACATGCCCGGACAACGCCACGCCGGAGCCCGAAACCTGCTCGCAGGCCATGTGCAGAGTGCTTTCGATCGACTCGGCGTAACCCAGCAGCCGCTGGCCTTCGGCAGTCAGGACGAAACCGCTGGTGCGGGACTTTTCGAACAGCAACGTGCCCAACGAGGCTTCCAGCGAACTGATGCGTCGCGACACGGTGGTGTAGTCCACCGCCAGGCGCTTGGCTGCGGTACTGGCCTTGCGAGTGCGGGCAACCTCGAGGAAAAACTTGAGGTCATCCCAGTTCAACGAGCCTAAAGACGTGATGTTTTTTTGCATGATGGACCGGCTTTTATGTGCGTTCTTATTAGAAGTTTGCACATCTATACTCCAAAAACAGTCCGATAACCAATTCGTGACACACGCCTCATCTCAAGGCGACTTTCTCGCCTTGGCTCCAAAGATCGCTCTCTAAATAAGAACAACGTCCGGAGACCAATATGAACGCATCGCTAGAAACCACCGTGCAAAAGGTCAAGCTGTTGATCGATGGCGAGTGGGTCGAATCCCAGACCACCGAATGGCACGACATCGTCAACCCGGCGACCCAACAAGTGTTGGCCAAAGTCCCATTCGCCACAGCCGCCGAAGTCGATGCCGCCATCAGCGCCGCCCATCGCGCCTTCCAGACCTGGAAGCTGACGCCGATCGGCGCGCGGATGCGCATCATGCTCAAGCTTCAGGCGTTGATTCGCGAACACTCCAAGCGTATTGCCGTAGTGCTCAGCAATGAGCAGGGCAAAACCATCGCCGATGCCGAAGGCGACATCTTCCGTGGCCTGGAAGTGGTCGAACATGCCTGCTCCATTGGCAGCCTGCAGATGGGCGAGTTCGCCGAGAACGTCGCTGGTGGTGTCGACACCTACACCCTGCGCCAACCGATCGGCGTCTGCGCTGGCATTACTCCGTTCAACTTCCCGGCGATGATTCCGCTGTGGATGTTCCCGATGGCCATCGCCTGCGGCAACACCTTCGTGCTCAAGCCGTCCGAACAGGACCCGATGTCGACCATGTTGTTGGTGGAACTGGCCATCGAGGCCGGCATTCCGCCGGGTGTGCTCAACGTCGTTCATGGTGGCAAGGATGTGGTGGATGCGCTTTGCACCCACAAGGACATCAAGGCTGTTTCGTTCGTCGGTTCGACCGCGGTCGGCACTCACGTCTACGACTTGGCCGGCAAACACGGTAAACGCGTGCAATCGATGATGGGCGCCAAAAACCACGCCGTTGTGCTGCCCGATGCCAATCGCGAGCAAGCGCTCAATGCGCTGGTCGGCGCCGGTTTCGGTGCGGCGGGGCAACGCTGCATGGCCACCTCGGTAGTGGTGCTGGTGGGCGCGGCCAAGCAATGGCTGCCAGACCTGAAAGCACTGGCGCAGAAACTCAAGGTCAATGCCGGCAGCGAGCCGGGCACTGACGTTGGCCCGGTGATTTCCAAGCGAGCCAAGGCGCGGATTCTCGATCTGATCGAGAGCGGCATCAAGGAGGGCGCCAAGCTCGAACTGGACGGTCGCGACATCAGCGTTCCGGGCTACGAGAAGGGTAACTTTGTCGGTCCGACCCTGTTCTCTGGTGTCACTCCCGAGATGCAGATCTACACCCAGGAAATCTTCGGCCCGGTGCTGGTGGTATTGGAAGTCGATACCCTCGATCAAGCCATCGCTCTGGTCAACGCCAACCCATTTGGCAACGGCACAGGGTTGTTCACCCAAAGCGGTGCGGCGGCACGTAAATTCCAGACGGAAATCGACGTGGGCCAGGTCGGCATCAACATCCCGATTCCGGTGCCGGTACCGTTCTTCAGCTTCACCGGTTCCCGTGGTTCGAAGCTCGGTGACCTCGGTCCTTATGGCAAGCAAGTGGTGCAGTTCTACACTCAAACCAAGACCGTCACCGCGCGCTGGTTCGACGATAACAGCGTCAACGACGGCGTGAACACCACCATCCACTTGCGTTAAGGAGCCGGACATGAAAATCGCTTTTATCGGTCTCGGCAACATGGGCGCGCCGATGGCGCGCAACCTGATCAAGGCCGGCCATTCGCTACGGCTGGTCGACCTGAACAAAGCTGTGCTGGCAGAGCTGGAGCAACTGGGCGGCAGCATCAGCGCTTCGGCGCGTGAAGCCACTCAAGGTGCAGAACTGGTGATCACCATGCTGCCCGCCGCTGTGCATGTGCGCAGCGTCTGGCTGGGCGAAGACGGGGTGCTGGCGGGGATCGCCCAGGGTGTGCCCGCGGTGGATTGCAGCACCATCGATCCGCAGACGGCGCGCGACGTTGCCGCAGCGGCTGCCAAACAAGGCGTGGCCGTGGCTGATGCTCCAGTCTCTGGCGGTACCGGCGGTGCTGCGGCCGGAACACTGACTTTCATGGTCGGCGCCACGCCTGAGCTGTTCGCGACCCTGCAACCGGTGCTGGCGCAGATGGGCCGCAACATCGTCCATTGCGGCGAAGTCGGCACCGGGCAAATTGCCAAGATCTGCAACAACTTGCTGCTAGGGATTTCCATGGTTGGCGTCAGCGAAGCCATGGCTTTGGGCGATGCGCTGGGGATCGACACGACGGTGCTCGCGGGGATCATCAACAGTTCCACCGGGCGTTGCTGGAGTTCGGAGATGTACAACCCGTGGCCCGGCATCGTCGAAACGGCTCCGGCCTCGCGCGGGTATACCGGCGGTTTTGGTGCTGAACTGATGCTCAAGGATCTGGGGCTGGCCACTGAGGCGGCACGTCAGGCGCACCAACCGGTGGTGCTTGGCGCGGTGGCGCAGCAGTTGTATCAGGCGATGAGTCAGCGTGGGGAAGGCGGCAAGGACTTCTCGGCGATCATCAACAGCTATCGCAAGCCGCAGTAAGAGGTTTTTCCGGGGATCTGCGTCGGGCAGATCCCCGGTTTTTTATGGACTGAAAAAAGATCGCAGCCTTCGGCAGCTCCTACAGGGTGTACACATTCCCATGTAGGAGCTGCCGAAGGCTGCGATCTTTTGCTTTATCAGGCAAAAACGAAATACTTGCGCACGGTCTCAACCACTTCCCATGTGCCCTTCATCCCTGGCTCGATGACGAAAATGTCACCGGCACGCAGATGGATCGGCGCCATGCCTTCCGGAGTGATGACGCAGTAGCCTTCCTGGAAATGGCAGTATTCCCACTTCACGTATTCCACGTACCACTTGCCAGGCGTGCAAATCCAGGTGCCCATGATCTTGCTGCCGTCTTCGCTGGTGTAGGCGTTGAGGTTGACGGTGTGCGGGTCGCCTTCGAGTTTTTCCCATTTGCAGGCGTCGAGCACGGGCATTGGGTGGGTATCGCGTAGGACGGTGATAGGTGCGGACATGTCAGCTCCAGGCTAGAGGCAGGATTGAATGACCAGCCTATCGTCGGGAGAGTGCACCCGGATGTCTGGGGTCGACATCCAGTTACCTGTAAACGCTGATAGCAAGAGCCTGTACAAAGGCTGATTCGCACCACTGCTGTGCATGCATGACGGTTTTACTACAGCGACGCACCATAAAAGTTCAATAAATTTTTAGACGCAAACGAAATAACCAGCCGGACACCTATTGCAAAACAAAATCGTCTGTACTATAACATTCGTACTAGCGGACTTTTCCGCCAATGGAGCTACATTCTAGTCACGGACAGACTTTATTCAGCTTTCTCTATCATTAATTGCTGACTTGGCCATCGGGCCAAGTGTTGCTGTCTACCTGTTGTTATCCAAATAACAACGTGGCGGCGGAGTAACAGTTATTAAAGTTGCGCGGACGCAATGTTATGCGTGCTTTGAGATGGCAGAAAAAATAAACAGTTAGTTATTGCTTATGCACAAGCGGATAGGTCCGCAGGTTTCTGTGTGCATTAAATCATCATGCATCCCGTATCAATGGAATGAGGCTTTACTGTGGATGACACTAATGTGGTCGAGGTTTTAACGACGATCGATTCTGGCAGTGAACTCGGTCGGCATGTATGGATTCGTGCCGCCAGTCGTCTGCAAAATGTTCAATTGGGTAATGACTGTTTCGTCGGGTTCAAGTCTGACTTGAGGTTTGTCGCCATCGGCAAGGCAAGCATGCTGGCCACCGGCGTGCAGTGCTTGGGGACGGCTCAATCGCCGATCCAGATCGGCGCAAACGCCTGGCTGGGTGCGAAGGTTACGGTGAAAGCAGGTGTTTCCATCGGGGCTGGCGCGGTGGTTGCTGCGGGGGCTCTGGTGGTCTCGGATGTTCCGCCCGATGCTGTCACAGTAGGGCGCCCTGCCCGAATCATCGCCTATCGCAGTGTGGTAGAGGACGGCGCGCCGAGCCCCGAACGCGTGCTGGCGAAAGTGCGGGAGCGGGCTCGTCAGGGCATGCCTTCATTGCTCGACCGGGCCTCGTTGTCCGTGGCCCGACTCAAGGAACTGAACCCGGATACCCAAACCTGGGACATCAGCGAAGACACGCTCATCGACGCCGAGTTGCGCGGTGGTGCCTCGGTGGAAATCGCTCGGGACTGCATTCTGATCGGACGCAGTGTGCGTCAGGGCGGGATGTCGCAACTGGGTGGCATCGATATTGGAACCGGGACTTCGTTGGGTGAAGGCATCGTTATCGAGGCCGCGGGCGGAGTCACGATTGGTGCCTTCAGTGAGTTGGGCGCGCGGGTCACTGTCGTTACTTCATCACATGATCATTCGTTTCGTTCACTGCCTTGGGAGGAGGCCCCTGTACGCATTGGAAGTCGCTGCGTTATTGGTGAGGGAGCAATCATAGTTGGTCCACTGAGTATCGGTGATGGTGCCGTTATAAAGCCCTACTCAGTGGTTATAAGGGATGTATTGGAAAACACTGTGGTCAATGGCGTTGTTCAACTAATGGAGATACAGGAATGATTTTATTTGCCCCCAACCCTACCGGTTCCGGACATAACATGCGGGCTCTTTCCATCGCTCAGGCGATAAAGAAACAACGTCCGGATATGGCGTTGACCGTGGCGCTGGCTTCCTTGCAACCGACCTTTACACCATTGTTCGAAAAGGCCGGGGTCGAGGTGGTGGACATTGCCGGGCGACTGGTCGATTACTCGAAAAAGAGCAACTTGTCGAAAGAGCTGGATTGGGCCAATTACATTGGTGGTTATATCGCCAATACCTTTTTGTCCGGCGAGCGAATCCTGTCTTATCTGGCGCTGATCGCGGAATACAAGCCGGCGGTGCTGGTGTCCGACTACAACATGGCGGCCTGCCTGGCGGCGATTTTCAGCGGTACGCCGCTGGTGTTTGTGACCGAGCGTTATGACTTCACCCTCTGCCAACTGGAAGACAGCGACTTGGCCGACGGCGGATTCGAAGTCAACGCCCTTGAGATGGCCAGAGCCCGCACGGCCCTGCATAGCCAGTTCTCCTGGATGATCAATCAGAGCCAACTGGTCCTGACCGACAAACCCTATGTCGCTTCCCTCGATCAAGGCACTCCGGTCGCCGAGGCCTTGAGTGCCGGCAAAGCACACTTCGTCGGGCCGATGATCCGTGACATCACGGTGCAAAGCGGCTTGAACGTGCGCGCCGAACTGAACCTTGGCGACTCGCCGTTCATTGTCGCCTCCATCAGCGGCACTACGATGTTCTCGCAAAACAAGGAAGCACTGCTGGCGGCCTATCTGGAGAGTTTCAAAACCCTGCGCGAACAAAATCCCGAGCTGAAAATGGTGCTGCTGGGACGTCAGGATATCCAGGCCCAGGAAGGTGTCATCTGCGTGCCGTACTACCCCGACTGGATGGGCTTGTTGCGTGAAGCCAGTCTGCTGATTTCGGCACCAGGCTGGATCACCGTGACGGAAATTTCGGCGCTGAACATTCCTACATTGTTCGTCCTGCCGTCGAAATCGGAATACCACGAGCTGGAAGCCTTGCGTCGCCTGGAACTTCTGGGTTTCCCGACCCACCTGGGTCACGACCAGCACCGGATCGTTGAACTGGTGGCGGGCGAGCTCGAAAAAAACACCAAGACGGCCGGGTACTTCGCCCCTCATCAACAAGTGGCCGCCCCGGACGGCGAAGGCGCTGCCCGCGCTGCCACGCGGATTATCGAGTTGTGCCAGGGCGCCGTCGTGCCGTTGACCGAAAGCAAAGCCGCCTAGCCTCAAGGAAGAGGGATACACCATGTCGCTTCATCCGCAGTTCCTTTTTGATCAAGGCCTCAAAGACGCCGAGTACGGTGGTTACTTCGCCATCACCGATGCCAGTGGGCAGGTCGCGATTTCCAGTGACAAGCAGTTGCAGGATCAGGTTGAGGTGACGCTCTACCAGGCAGCTCATGGCAGCGAAGCGCAATTGCGTTTCGCCCATGAGGGCCTCATGCGTTTGTACGATGGCCAGCACGCGGGGTTTCACGAACTCGCCGATCGGTTCTGGACGCCCCACGGTTCGGGGCGTTGCCGGACGCTGGCGCTGCAGCTGGACGCGTTGGCGGCGTTGATTGCCTACCAGCGCAAAGTGCCGCAAGACACCGCAAACCTGGCCAACATCAAGGCGACGCTGGAAAAAATCGAAACGGTCTATAGCCGATCGGGCGTAGCTGGCATCTATAGCAGTGACTGGTCAGAACCGCTGGAGCTGGCCACCTCGATCGAGCTGGACATCAGCGCCGTCAATTTGCTCTCGTTGATCGGTACCGATCCGCTGGGAGCCGGCCTTGTCGGGTATCTTGAAGTACATGCCGAAAACCTGATCGCTCGCGTCGCCGGCAGTGATAGCGAGCAGGGCGTCGATGTGGTGTTGAGCCGCTGTGCCGTGCGCGCGCAGACCAGCCTTGCACTGGTCGGCTTGGCAAGCCTTCGCGATGACAATGCTCTGTCGAATCTGGCCTGTTCGTTTCTCAAACAGACCTTGGCGTTGTTCCGCGATCCCGCCTATGGCGGGTACTGGGACCGCGTGTGTATCAACGGCAAAGTGCGGGTCGATTGGCACACGTCTTATAAAAAACACGAGTCGCCATTTCCGATCAAAACGGCCTACGACGCAGCGCTGCTGTTGCAGGCGATTGAGGCGTTCCCGGCTGACGCTCATGACCTCGATCGCACCGGCGTGACGGCGGCGTTGCTGGATTTTCACGACAGCCGCAACGGTGGGCTGTTCATGGGCAAAGGCTATTTCTGGTCGACCCCCAACGACCCGACCGTGCCCTTCATTCGGCAGTTCTGGGCGGCGCCGCGCCAGCCAGGCGTGTTCACCATCGGTAACCTGACGTACCTGCCGTTGCATTTGAAGAGCCTGAAAACCCAGCTCGTCGCCGCGCAGGCACTGCAGGCGGTCCAGCCAGCCGCGGCGGTGCATCATCACGATGACGCAGCATTGGTGGCGCAGGGGCTGGAGAGCATCGATGGCAGTGGCGATGTGCAAGACATTCATCCAGCGGCCGTGCCGACGATCAATGTTGACTTGAAGCGCTACCTGGCCTGGCTGTCCCAGGCTCGTGCTTCCAGTGATACACCTTACGGCTTGACCGCTGAAACCGCTCCGCTGGGGTTCCGGGCAGACAAGACGTGGCAGGTGTTTTCCGGCTTGCATGTGATCTCGGATTTGCATGCCCTGGGCATCGAGATTGAAAACAAGGCGAGCCTGATCGACTGCATCAAGTCATCGCAAAACGCGGACGGCGGCTTCGCCGAACAACCGGGTCATCTCAGCGATGTATTCGCCAGTTATTGCGCGGTGCTGTCACTGCGGGTGCTGGGGGCGCTGCCGAATGATGTCGAAGGTTGCGTGCGTTACTTGCAGGCGTGCCAGAACCCGGACGGTGGTTTCGGCGATGTCGCCGGTTATGTCTCCGATATCTGGCACACCAACCTGGCGGTTTTGTCGCTGCATGCGCTCGGCGCTCGGGCGCCTGACGAACAGGCTGTGCAGGCTTTTGCGCTGCGATGCCGAACCGCCGATGGCGGGTTTGCCAACAAACCGGGTTATCCGCCGGATGCGTTCTCGGTGTACCGCGTGGTCTCCACGCTGTTCATTCTCAATAAACGCATCGTCGACGCGCAGCAGACCGTGGCGTGGCTGCAAAAACTGCAACAGCCCAATGGCTCGTTCCATTACCGGCCCGGCAAGGCCGTCAGCCTGGTGGGTACCTACATGGCCATCGCTGCGATGTATTTGCTCGATGCCCAACCACACTACTTGCAAGCGTCGAAGGACTGGATTGCTGCCCATCAAAAACAGGATGGCGGGTTCGGGCCACTCAATTCCACATCGGCCACCACCGATGAAAGCTTTGTCTGCATTCAGACCTTGCTGATTCTGGAGAAAGGCTTGAGCCAGTACTGGGTGGCCTTGCTCAACTGACCGATGGCTCGATGGCACACGACATCGATGGGCTGTGAATCATCAATTGGCCAAGGGAGGCGCTGATGAAAATTTTAGTGACAGGGGGCGCGGGCTTTATCGGCTCGGCAGTCGTGCGGTATCTGATCAACGAAACCGAGTGCGAAGTCATCAACGTAGACAAGTTGACCTACGCCGGTAACCTCGAGTCATTGGCCGATGTGGCCGACTCGCCGCGGTATCGTTTCTATCAAGTGGACATCTGCGACAGGAACGCGCTGGACGAGATCTTTGCGCGTCTTCAACCCGATGCCGTCATGCATCTGGCGGCCGAGTCCCACGTGGATCGCTCGATTGACGGCCCCCAAGCCTTCATCGAGACCAATATCGTCGGCACCTACACTTTGCTCGAAGCGACGCGTGGCTACTGGAACCGATTGGATGCGCCACGTCAGGCGGCGTTTCGTTTCCATCATGTGTCCACGGATGAAGTGTACGGCGACCTGGAACCCGAAGATCCGGCGTTCACCGAAACCACCGCTTATGCACCCAGTTCGCCGTACTCGGCGACCAAGGCCAGCTCCGATCACCTGGTTCGCGCCTGGCACCGGACGTTCGGTTTGCCGGTGGTGCTGAGCAACTGTTCGAACAATTACGGGCCGTTCCATTTCCCGGAAAAACTGATTCCTCACATCATTCTCAATGCGCTGTACGGCAAACCGTTGCCGGTGTACGGCGACGGAGGGCAGATCCGTGACTGGTTGTTCGTCGAAGATCATGCCCGGGCGTTGTATGCGGTGGTCAGCCGCGGTGAGGTGGGTCAGACCTACAACATCGGTGGCCACAACGAGAAAACCAACCTGCAAGTGGTGCACACCTTGTGCGACTTGCTGGAGACGCGTGGCGCACTCAAACCGGCGGGTGTGGAGCGTTTTCGGGACCTGATCACGTTCGTCAAGGATCGCCCCGGCCATGACAAGCGCTACGCCGTCGATGCCGGAAAAATCCAGCAGGACTTGGGCTGGACGCCGCAGGAAACCTTCGAGAGCGGCCTGCGCAAAACGGTCGACTGGTACCTCGACAATCGTTCCTGGTGGACGCGGGTACTGTCGGGCGACTACGCCCTGGAACGCATCGGCGAACACCAGAACGAAGCCGTCGAAGCCTGAACCCAACCCACTTCACGGACGCCATTGCGGGCGTCTGTCACACAACTGCTTCAAGGAGAAAAGCATGGCCAAGTACAAAGGAATCTTATTGGCGGGTGGCGCGGGTTCACGGTTGCATCCTGTGACCCTGGGCGTTTCCAAACAGTCGCTGCCGGTGTACGACAAACCGATGATTTATTACCCGCTGTCGGTGTTGATGCTGGCGGATATTCGCGAAATCCTGATCATCTCCACCCCGGAAGATTTGCCGGGTTTCCAACGCATGCTCGGCGACGGCAGTCAGTTGGGCTTGAGCTTGAGTTACGCGGTACAACCGAGCCCGGACGGTTTGGCCCAAGCCTTCATCATCGGTCGCGAGTTTGTCGGCGAAGACAACGTATGCCTGGTGCTGGGCGATAACATTTTCTATGGCGCCGGTTTCGGTGACACGCTGCTGGAAGCGGCCAGCCGCGAGGAGGGTGCCACGGTGTTCGGCTATTACGTGGCCGACCCGGAGCGCTTCGGCGTCGTCGAGTTCGACGACACCGGCAAGGCTCTGAGCATCTGCGAAAAACCGACTCATCCGAAATCCAATTACGCGGTCACCGGGTTGTACTTCTACGACAACGACGTGCTGCAGATCGCCGCGGATATCAAGCCATCGCCACGGGGCGAACTTGAAATCACCGACGTCAACAATGTCTACCTGGAACGCGGCAAGTTGAACGTTTCGGTGATGGGGCGCGGGTTGGCCTGGCTGGATACCGGGACTCACGACTCCTTGCTGGAAGCAGGAAATTTCGTGCATGCCATCGAGAAACGCCAGGGCCTGAAGATCGCTTGCCTGGAAGAGATTGCCTACAACAAAGGCTGGATCGACGATGCGCAACTGTTGGTGCAGGCAGGGAGCATGAGCAAGACCGGCTACGGTCAATACCTCGCTCGCCTGATCACCCATGACGTGCTGTCGGTCATGGATGCACGGCAACCGCTCAAAGGCGCGGCCTGACTCCATTCAATGGCCCACAGGTCGATCGTGGGCCATTGAAGTGGCGGTTTATCGTCCGGTGACCCTGTCGTGTTGCGGAGTCTTGAAGCCCGGTCGCGGTTCAAGCGGCGGCGTTTGTGTCGAACGCAAACGTGCCAGGCGGCTGGCGTGGGTCGGTGGCTCGGCGGCTAACGGTGAGCGACGCTTGCGGGTCTCTTCGCGCAATACCGGCAGTACTTCCTTGCCGAACATGTCGAGTTGTTCCAGCACGGTTTTTAAAGGAATGCCGCCATGGTCGAAGAGAAACAGCTGTCGCTGGTAGTCGCCGAAGTGCTCGCGGAACGTCAGGGTCTTGTCGATGATTTCCTGGGGGCTGCCCACGGACAACGGGGTCATCTCCATGAACTCCTCAAGGGAAGGACCATGACCGTAGACCGGGGCGTTGTCGAAGTAAGGGCGGAACTCCCGTCGTGCGTCCTGAGAGTTACGGCGCATGAAAATGTGCCCGCCCAGGCCGACGATGGCCTGTTCCGGCGTGCCATGCCCGTAGTGCGCAAATCGCTCACGATAAAACTCCACCAGGGCAATGAAGTGCTCGCGGGGCCAGAGGATATGGCTGGCAAAAAAACCATCGCCGTAATACGCCGCTTGCTCGGCGATTTCCGGGGTACGAATCGAGCCATGCCAGACGAAGGGCGGCACGTCGTCCAGCGGTCTTGGAATGGAGGTGAAATTCTTCAAGGGTGTGCGAAAGCGACCGCTCCAGTTGATGTCCTCTTCGCGCCAGAGCCGGTGCAGCAATCGATAATTTTCCATCGCCAGCGGCAGGCCGTCGACGATGCTTTTGCCGAACCAGGGATAGACCGGTGCGGTATTTCCCCGGCCAAGCATCAAGTCCATGCGGCCGCCTGCCAGGTGTTGCAGCAACGAGTATTCCTCGGCCAGCCGCACCGGGTCATTGGTGGTAATGAGGGTGGTGGACGTCGACAAAATGATGCGCTGGGTTTTCGCTGCGATGTACGCCAGCAACGTGGTGGGGGAGGACGTGATGAACGGCGGATTGTGGTGCTCGCCCGTGGCGAACACATCCAGGCCGATGTCTTCGGCTTTTTGCGCGATTTGCAGGGTGGCCTGAATGCGCTGAGATTCACTTGGGGTACTGGCGTTGGTCGGGTCTTGTGTGACGTCGCCAACGGTGTAGATCCCGAATTGCATAAAGCCTCCTTGCCTTGTGTGTAGGTGTGTTTGAAGCCGGTGTCTCGAGGTTAAATAAACGAGGCACTTGAAATGTACGCCTGTACACGTACAATCGCAATTCTGGATCGGCGTCCACGGACATTTCGAGCAGCTGACAAGGACGGGAGCAGAGCATGGAGTTGGGATTTATTGGTTTGGGCACGATGGGCGTGCCGATGGTGCTGAACCTGTTAAAGGCCGGTCATCGGGTCAAAGTGTGGAATCGATCGTCGGCACCGCTGGATGAATTGGCGCGTGCCGGTGCTCAGCCCGTCGATAGTCCGGCACTCGCCGCGCAGGCCGAGGTGTTGATCTCGATGTTGGGCGATGACGTCGCCATCCGCTCGGTGTTCATCGACGGCAAAGGGCTGGATGGCCTCGCCGCGGGGAGTGTTCACGTGAATATGTCCACAGTGTCGGTCGCGCTGGCCAAGGAGTTTGCGGCGCTGCATGCCGAGCGCGGTGTGGCGTATGTCTCTGCGCCGGTGCTGGGACGGGTGGACGTGGCCGCGGCCGGTAATTTGAACATCCTCGCCTCTGGTCCTGCGCAGGCACTGGCCCGTGTTCAGCCGCTATTCGATGTGTTGGGACGCAAGACCTGGCCATTCGGGGAATGCGCGGAGCTGGCGTGCGTGGCCAAACTGTCGGCCAACCTGATGATTGCGTCGGCGATCGAGTCCATGGCGCAAGCGTCCACTCTGGCCAGCAGCTATGGCATCAGCCGCGCGACGTTCATTGAAATGATCACCTCGACGCTGTTTCCCGTGCCGGTTTATCAAGGCTACGGGCAACTGATGATCGATAAACATTTTGAGCCGGCGGGCTTCAAGCTGTCCCTGGGTCTGAAGGATATTCGCTTGGCCCTGGAGGCGGGCGAAGCGGCGCAGGTGCCATTGCCGTTTGCCAGTGTGTTGAAAGACAACTTGCTGGACGGAATGGCCCATGGTCAGGGCGATCAGGACTGGGCATCGTTGTCGGAGGTGAGTGCACGACGCGCCGGCTCACGCTAATACCGAAAGTTAAAAGAAACGTAACTTCTATGGAAGTTCGGTAGTGTCTTTTCGTCTGGAGTTTTTCATTAAGCTGGACGGGATTTTTCCTAAAAGAAAACCTAACTAACGCTTGCCAATGTACGACTGTAGACGTACATTTTTGTCGGGTTCAAAAATAATAAAGATTCATCTGTTCTTCGTCTGCTGATCATTAAATAAATAATAGCTAGGAGCCGTTATGAAAAATCTTATGCAATGGAACAATCTTCCCACTGAGTCCAATGAATGGCTTGAGAAGGTGCGTGCGCTGAACCCGTTGATCATCAGGCACAGGGATTACAGCGAGCAGACGAATGCGACTCACAAGGATGTGATGTCTGAGCTCTTCAAGGAAGGTTTCGGCAGAACGTCGGTGTCCAGGGCGTTTGGTGGTTCGCAAGTGGATATCCAGACGACCTCCGCCATGCTGCTCGAATTTGCCCGTCATGATGCCTCGGTGTCTTGGCAATTGGCGGTGCAAGTGGCAATGGGTCGACTCTCCGACTACTTGCCGGAGCAGACCTCCGAAGCGATCTACAGCACTTGCACGGGGTTTGTGATTGGTGCGATTCACTCTGGCGGTGAGGCAGTGCCGGTCGGCGACGATTACCTGCTGAACGGCAAATGGGCTTTCGCCAGCGGTTCGGCCTATGCCGACTGGCTGGTATGCACCGCCACGGTGAAAGGCCCGGCCGACGGTTCGGCCCCTGAAGTGCGGATGTTTTTTGTTCCGGCGTCTCAATGCAAGATCAACCACACCTGGGACACGCTGGGCATGCGCGGCACGGGCAGCCACCATTTCGAGTGTGAGCAAGTGCTGGTCAACAAGGCGTTCTCCCTGGATGTCGAGACGTTGAAGAAGTCCCCGCAAATCCGTAGTTCGCGGGCGTACGCCACCGGTTATTACGAATTCGGTACCCTGGCGGCGATGTCCACCGTGCTGGGCGTTGCTCGTGCAGCGGTCGATCATTTCCGTAACGAGCGTGCGGTGAACACCGATCCTGGCCTGGAAGGGGTGATTTTCGAGAAAACCGGTCGGGCCATTTCGTCGGTGCACACTGCTCAGTTGCTGCTCGAAGATGCGATCTGCCAGGTCATCAACCGTGGTGAGACCATCGGTGATCCGGTCAGTGCCCGGGTCGGGCTGGCGGCCTCGGTGCTCACTGAAAACTCGGTAAACGCTGTGAATCAGATTTACGCGCTCGCCGGTTCCAAAGCGGTTTACAAGTCCCACTTCCTGGAACGCTGTTTCCGCGACATTCATACCGGTTCAAAGCACTTTACTTTGTCGCCTTTGAACTTGCACGGTATCGGCAAGTTTTACCTGGATAAGACCAATGCGCTCGCGGCAGCGTAAACGGTTATAAATAAATCCGGCGTGTCATGAGTGATTAATCACAGGGATTAATGACGCGTCGGGTTTGTGCCGCCTCTTTTATTAATTCTTGAACTTTTGCGCTCGCAGTAGAGAGTCAAGGGAGTGCCACATGCTTGCTCGAAATAAAGTTAAATCACTGGTGTTTGTTCTGCTGGTTATTATTATTGGCAGTGCTTTCGGTTGGCGTTTCTGGTGGCCCGCCCCGGTCTCGGCCGAACAACGGATACCCAGTACCAAGGTCGGTTTGGCGCAGGTCAAGAAGCAGCCCTACACCTATTACCTGGAAGCCATCGGCAAGCTTGAGGCTCAGCGCCAGGTGCTGGTGTCGGCTGAAGTCAGTGGCAAGGTCGTGGACATCGACTTTGAGTCCGGTGATCAAGTGGCGGCGGGGCAGGTTCTGCTCACGCTCAACGACGCACCGGAGCAAGGTGAACTGGTTCGCCTGAAGGGCGAGTTCGAATCGGCCAAGGCGCAATTCGCCCGGGTGCAGGAACTGGCGAAAACCGGTGCCGAGAGCCGTCGGGCCTTTGACAGCGCCCGCGCTCAATATGACGCGGCCAAAGGCGACATGGAGCGCATGCAGGCGCAAATCGCCCAGCGTCATATTCGTGCGCCGTTCGCTGGCACCCTGGGGATTCGTCAGGCGCATCTGGGTCAGTACCTGGAGGCCGGTGGCGCTGTCGCAACCCTGACCGACCCCGGTGTGCTGCGGGTCAACTTTACCCTGGCCGAGCGCGATGGCTCCCGCGTACAGCTCGGCCAAACCGTGCAGGCGAAAGTTGATGCCTGGGCGGATGTGAAGTTTCAGGGAAAGATTGTGGCGGTCGATCCACAGATCAATCAGTCCCACACGATCAACGTCCAGGCGGTGATCACTGACACGAAAAAACTGCTGCGCCCAGGCATGTATGCCCGGGTATCGGTCACGTTGCCGCAGACTTCCGAGCTGGTGATTCCGGAGACGGCCATCACCTACAACGCCTACGGCGAAAGCGTCTTCTCCGTGTACACGGATGACTTGGGGGTGCAGAAGGTCAAGCGCGAGAGCATCAAGGTCGGTGAGCGCCGCGATGGCTGGGCGGTTGTCGACAAAGGTTTGAACGAAGGCGTGCAGGTGGTGACTTCCGGTCAGTTGAAACTTCATGACGGAGTGGCTGTGGAAGGTGTGCCGGACACGGTTGGCCTTAACCTCACCACGGGGTTGGAAAAATGAAATTCACCGATATCTTTCTCCGCCGCCCCGTGCTCGCAGTGGTGGTCAGTACGCTGATCCTGCTGTTCGGCGTGCGTGCGTTGCTGAACCTGCCGATCCGCCAGTATCCGATGCTGGAAACTTCGACCATCACGGTCACCACTCAATACCCGGGCGCCTCGTCGGAGTTGATGCAGGGCTTTGTGACACAACCGATCAGCCAGGCGGTGGCCTCGGTGGAGGGCATCGATTATCTGTCTTCGGCGTCGACCCAGGGCCGTAGCCAAGTGACGATCCGGATGGCACTCAACAGTGATTCCATCTCCGCGCTGACCGAGGTCATGGCCAAGGTCAATCAGATCAAATACCGCTTGCCCAAGGATGCCTATGACCCGGTGGTGGAACGCACCTCGGGTGGTTTCACCAGCGTGGCCTATGTGGCGTTCGCCAGTTCCAACCTGACCATTCCGGAGATGTCCGATTACATTTCCCGTGTCGTCGAACCGATGTTCGCCGGCATCGAAGGCGTGGCCAAAATCAACATCATGGGCGAGCAGAAACTCTCCATGCGCCTGTGGCTGGATCCGCAACGCCTGGCGGGCTATGGAATGACCGGCCAGGACGTGTCGAAGGCGATCGAAGGCAACAATTTCCAGGCCGCCCCGGGGCAGGTCAAGGGCTTGTATGTGGTCAGCAACTTGCGGGTCAACACCGACCTGAACAGTGTTGAAGATTTCCGCGACATGGTGCTGCGCAACGACAATGGCCGCATCATCCGCGTGCGGGATGTCGGGACTGTCGAGCTCAATGCCGCTTCAACCGATACCAGTGGTTCGATGAGTGATGTGCCGGCGCTGTTCCTCGGCCTGGACGCCGCACCGACCGGCAACCCGCTGGTGATCGTCAAGCGCGTACGGGAACTGTTGCCGCAGATCCAGGAAACTCTGCCGCCGGGTGTGACGGTACAAATTCCGTTCGAAGTGGCGCACTTCATTCAATCCTCGATTGATGAAGTGTCTTACACGCTGTTGGAAGCTTTGGTGATCGTGGTCCTGGTGATTTACCTGTGCCTGGGTACGTTCCGCACCGTGCTGATTCCGTTGGTGACCATTCCGCTGTCGATGCTTGGCGCCGCGATGTTGATGCAGATGTTCGGCTTCAGTCTGAACCTGCTGACGTTGCTGGCGATGGTTCTGGCCATCGGCCTGGTAGTGGACGATGCGATCGTGGTGGTGGAGAACGTGCACCGCCATATCGAGGAAGGCAAATCCCCATTCGATGCGGCGTTGATCGGGGCCCGGGAAGTGGCTGGGCCGGTGGTCGCGATGACGTTCACCCTGGCGGCGGTGTACGCGCCTATCGGTTTGATGGGCGGGCTGACCGGCACGCTGTTCAAGGAGTTCGCGCTGACCCTGGCAGGGGCCGTGGTTATCTCCGGCATCGTTGCGTTGACGTTGTCGCCAATCATGAGTACCCGTCTGCTGGACGCCAAAAGCAGCGAGGGCTTCATGGCCGTCAAGGCCGACCGTTTCTTCCAGTCTTTGGCCCGCCGCTATGGCGCGTTGCTGGGCGGCTCGCTTGCACGGCGCTGGATCAGCCTCAGCGTGGCCCTGGTGATCTTTTTCAGCCTGCCGTTTCTGTACCGCTCGGCGCAGACTGAACTGGCGCCGCTGGAAGATCAGAACATTTTGCTGACGGCCATCAAGGCGCCGCAACATGCCAACCTCAATTACCTTGAGGCGTACGCCCACAAGCTCTACGAGACGTTCAACCAGATCCCCGAGGGCTACAGCAACTGGGTGGCCAACGGTTCCGATGGGCTGTCCAACAGCGTCGGCGGGATCAACCTGGTGGACTGGGACAAGCGCGGTCGCGACGCCAACACGATCCAGCCCGACTTGCAGGCGCGGGTCAACGAGATCGAAGGCACCAGCATCTTCGTGTTCCAGATGCCGCCCTTGCCGGGTTCCACCGGTGGGTTACCGGTGCAAATGGTGATCCGCAGTGATCAGGATTACCTGGCATTGTTCAACGTGATGGATCAGCTCAAGCAGGCGGCTCAGGCCAGTGGCTTGTTTGCCGTGGTCGACAGCGACCTGGACTTCAACAACCCGGTGGTGGAAATCCAGATCGATCGCGCCAAGGCCAACGCCCTGGGCATTCGCATGCAGGATATCGGTGAGACCCTCAACAGTTTGATCGGTGAGAAATACGTCAATCGGTTTTCCTTTCACGGGCGCTCCTACGACGTGATTCCGCAGTCGATTTCCTCGGACCGGCTCACCCCCGAAACCCTCAAGTTGTATTACGTGAAGGATCAGAAGGGCAATCCGGTACCGTTATCGACACTGGCCACGCTCAACATGAAAGTCGAGCCCAATCGCTTGACCCAATTCAACCAGCAGAACTCCGCCACGTTCCAGGCCATTCCGGCACCGGGCGTGACCCTGGGCGATGCCGTGGGGTTCCTGCAAAAGCAATCGGAAGGGTTCCCGGCCGGCTTCAGTTTCGACTGGCAGTCCGATGCCCGGCAGTACGTGCAGGAAGGCAACAGCCTGGCGTTCACCTTCGGTCTGGCGCTGGTGATCATTTACCTGGTGCTGAGCGTGCAATACGAGAGCTTCCGCGATCCGTTCATCATTCTGATCAGCGTACCGCTGTCGATTTGCGGGGCGCTGGTACCGCTGGCGCTGGGGATGACCTCGCTGAACATTTACACGCAAATCGGCCTCATCACCTTGATCGGATTAATCAGTAAGCACGGCATTTTGATGGTCGCGTTCGCCAATGAATTGCAGCGCAAGCAAGGCATGGACCGGGTGCAGGCGATTCAACATGCCGCGCAGGTTCGCCTGCGGCCGATTCTCATGACCACTGCTGCGATGGTGGTGGGGCTTGCTCCCCTGTTGTTCGCCAGCGGTGCCGGCGCCAACAGCCGCTTCGGGCTGGGCCTGGTGATTGTGGTGGGCATGCTGATCGGCACGCTGTTCACGCTGTTTATCCTGCCCTCGGTTTACACCTTGCTGAGCTCGATCAAACAGCCAGCCAGCGCGTCAGAGGCCACTCTGGTCAGTGCGCCGCAACCCATCATGTGAGGATGTTGTATGTATCGGATTACGCGCTTGATGCTGGCGCCGCTGGCTATTTCCATCCTGATGGCGGCAGGCTGTGTGAACTATGCCGGGATCGATCATCAGGGCAGCTTGTTGTCGGTTGACGATCTGCACTCCAAAACGCTGCAAGACACACTGCCGCCCGCCAACTGGCCTCGTGCCGACTGGTGGACGTCGTTGGGTGACCCGCGACTGGGCGCCTTGATCGAAGAGGCCTATGCCAGCAACCCGGACTTGCAGGAAGTGTCGGCACGGGTCGCCAAGGCCAATGCATTTCTGGATTTGCGCGAGGCCGAGCGCTACCCCGAAGTCAATGCTTCGGCGGGCGTCACCCGTGCCCGACTGTCCCGGTATGAGGACTACAGCGGAGAGGGCCGGAACTACGTCACCGCCCGATCGCTTGCGGTCAATTTCAACTACACCTTTGACCTGTGGGGTGGACAGCGGGCGGCTTGGGAGTCGGCACTCAACAGTGCCATGGCGGCCGAAGTCGACTTGCAATCGTCGAGGCTGATTCTGACGGTCAACGTGGTCAAGGCCTACAACCAACTGGCCTACGCCTGGCAGGTGTCGGAGCTCAATCGGCGGGATCTCGCGCGGTTGAGCAAGCTGGTGGAGCTCTCGGGTTCACGCTATGACTCGGGGCTGGATAACCTGTCGCAGTTGAAGCAGGTGCAAAGCCTCAAGGCGCGCTCGGAGTCGACCTTGATCGGCGCGCTGGATGACATCGAAATCGCCCGGTTGCAATTGTCGGCCTTGGTCGGCAAGGGCGTGGATCGCGCGCAAAGCATCGACCGTCCTTCAAGCCTGCAAGCCAGTGTGGTGGCGCTGCCCGCTCAGTTGCCGGCGCAACTGGTCGGACGTCGGCCAGATATCGTGGCGGCACGCTGGCGGGTCGAAGCCGAGAACAAGAATATCGATGCGCTCAAGACTACGTTTTATCCCAACATCAACCTGGTGGCCTCGGCGGGGACTCACGCTTTGTCCGGGGATGCATTGCTGGCCAGCGTCAGCAAGTTCTGGAACATCGCCCCGGCCGTTTCCCTGCCGATTTTCGATGCCGGGCGCTTGCGCTCCGACCTCAAGGCCGGCAATGCCGAACTGGATATTTCGATTGCTCACTACAACCAGGTACTGACCTCGGCCCTGCATGAAGTGGCGATTTCGGTCACGCAACTGCGCTCTTTCGAACAGCAGATTGCAGTGCAGCAAGAGGCCTGTGCCATTGCCCAGTCGTCCTACGATCTTTCTCAGTCCCGGTACAAGGCCGGTGAAGATACGTTCCTGGATGCGTTAAACATTGAGCAACAATTGATTCAGGACGAGATGCGCCTGGCCTTCCTCAACAGCAAGCACATCGACAGTTCGATTTCGTTGATGGCGGCCTTGGGCGGCGGCTTCCAGGAGCGTGAAGTGCAGTAAAAAACAAACTCGGGATTGCAGGGTTCAAGGTGCTGTAGTGCCCGGGGTGGTTATCGCGGGGGTGTACTTTTTGTGTATAGTCTTACTGTTCTCGTATAGACGAATCCTAGTAAGACACCTCCCGCCTATATCATCAAAGGTACCTACCTATGAACGTTGCAAATCACCCTAATCAGGACCAGATCTTATTAGAGAATGTTCTGTCCGCACTGGGTAGCCCGTTGCGTCTGACTGTATTGAAAGTGTTGGCCGATGGCCAGGAACACCCGTGCGGGCGGATTCTCAAAGGGGCGTCGAAATCGACAATGACGCATCACTGGCGGGTCCTGCGTGACAGCGGTCTGATTTGGCAACGGCCGTATGGTCGGGAAAACCTGTTGTCTCTGCGCCGCGAAGACATGGACCAGCGTTTTCCAGGGCTGCTCGATTCACTGCTCACAGCGGTCAAATTCGATGAGCAAACCGTCGAAGTGATCAGCAAGCATGAAGTGAACGAAGACGCCGAGGCTTGAGTTGTAGGAGTACACGGCAAGTGAAGGGCAGAGCCCTTCACTGCAACCATTGAGTTCACGATCACCAGGGAGGTGAGAGTATGGGGACAAGTCATTATTGGTCGTCGCGACCGTTGTCGGAATTAACTGACCCCGAACATCACTGGCTGTTTTTGCCGGGCGCGCTGACCCCTCGTTTGAAGGCGATGGGCAATTACTCCATCGAAGTGGTCGAGCAGTCCCACGGGCCGCTCAACCCTGACGAGGCAGAGGCTTTGAACGTGCCGGCGGCGTCGACCGGTTGGGTGCGTGAAGTGGTCATGAAGCTCGATGGTGAACCCTGTATCACGGCGCGCAGCCTGACCAGCGTACCGGCCCTGAGCGCCGATTGGTCGGAGCTGAACGAATACGGTGGCCGGCCATTGGCCGAGATCCTCTATACGTCGGCCCAAACCCTGCGAGAACCTTTCCAGTGCGCTTTGCTGTCCCCCGGTGCGCCATTGGCGGCGCTGTCCTATCGTTTCGCCCCTCATGCCAAACGATTGCTGGCCAGGCGCTCGCGCTTCACGCGCAACGGCTCTGCCTTGCTGGTCAGTGAGTGCTTTCTACCGGCCTTTTGGGCGCGGGTTTAGTCAGGATCAGGCCCGGCAATCGAGCTTGAAGTCACGCATCTTCCGATCCCTTATCTTTTCATATCCTCTCAGCGTTCTACGGTTGAATCCGGGACAACCCCCTGATCGCTCACCCGACCAAGGGGTTTTGGCGTTCTTTGTCAGCGGCAAATCACCGCTTCTATCTGACTGATCGCCGGGGTGAGGGCCAGCGCCAGTTTTTCAGCTTTCGAGGTGGGGCGCATGGTATTGGAGGTGCGCAGGAACAACGGGTCATCGAACTTTTTGCGCAAGCGCGATAACGATCCGCTGATCGCTGGTTGTTTGACATGCAGGCGTTCAGCCGTGCGGGAAACACTTCGCTCCCGGAACAACACCAGAAAAATGATGATCAGGTTAAGGTCTATGTCCGCGAAGTTTTCTTCATTGAATAACATGTTCTCATCCCTGTGATGACCCGGTATTGGACAGGCCGACGTCCAGGCACACGACGGCTGTCATCAATGCCGGGCAGGCAGCGGTTACTGATCGGGCGCCAATCGCAGTTCGTCGTTGAGGCGGTAGTAATTGCGATTGAAGTACACCAGGCCTTCCTTGGCCTCGCTGTGTTTGAGCTTGAGGATTTCACAGTAAAAAATGCTGTGAGTACCCACTTCGTCGATCTTGCTGATGCGACAGTCGAGATTGACCAGCGCTTCATCGATGGCTGGCGAACCGGTCACCAGGGTTTCGCAGTTCACACTGGAAAAGCGTTCCTGCATGGACAGCTGACGATTGGCGAACGCCCCGGATGTTGATTGATGATTTCCCGTCAGCACATTCACACAGAGCACCCCATTGGTTTTGAAATGCTCATGATTGGACGAGGAGCGGTTCACGCAGACCAGCAGTGTGGGCGGTGAATCCGTCACGCTGCACACCGCCGAAGCGGTAAAGCCAAAACGGCCCGCGGGGCCATCCGTTGTCACAATGGTGACCGCACTTCCCAGCATCGCCATCGCATTACGAAACTCAGTTGAATCAACCATAGCGTCCCCTCATTCCTTGTAGGTTATTGGAGCTGATCCGTTCTTCCTTGCCCGCCGTCGCCGCAGGGTGGCGGGTACTGAACGACACGTTCGGCTTCGAAGCTATAGTACGTATGTAGTCGTACCATGCAAGCTATTCCTTGTGCTTATTTTTGCTGAAAAGGGGGCTGCAGGAGCGCGTGTTCAAGGCCCCTCTACCGGGTGGTTTGCTGGCTCATCGTAACTGTCCCTGAAGATGAAACTTCAAGGGTAAAGCCTGCCCCTCAGGGGAGAGTCAAGGCGTTCAGCAAGGCCTGGGCATAACCGGGTAGCACGGCGAAGTCCCGGGCGCACAGCAACAGTTTGCGTCGTGCCCATGGCTCGTTCAGTGCGATGCTTTTGAACGGTGTTTCAGTCGGCCAGCGTTCGACCGCCGCCAAGGGCACGATCGCCAGCCCGGCACCTCGGGCGACCATGCGCATCACGCCATCGAAGCCATCGGCGCGGATGCGGATCTGCATCCGTAAGCCGCTGTGCAGGGCTTGTTCTTCCAGGTACACGGCCAAGGCGCTGTTGGCGTTCAGGCCGACGTAATCGTGGTGCAGGGTGGCGCTGAAACTTAATGGTTCGCTGTCGGCCAAGGGATGATCGCAGGGCAGGATCAGCACCAGTGGGTCGTCACGGAAATAGCGGGTCTGAAGGCCGTCGGCATCCACGGCGTCGGACACGATGCCCAGGTCCGCCGCACCTTGGCGCAAGGCGTGGGTGATGCGCGCGCTGGGCAGCTCTTGCAGGTCGATGTCGAGGTTCGGATGATCGCGCAGAAAGTCTGCCAGCAACTCCGGCAGGTACTCGGTGATCGCCGTGGTATTGCACAACAATCGCACCTGGCCTTTGACCCCTTTGGCGTATTCGGCCAGGTCCTGCTGCATGCGATCGGCCTGTTGCAACAGGGCTCGGGCATGCTGCGCCAGGGCCTTGCCGGCCGGGGTTGGGCTGACACCGCGGCGACCTCGCTCTAGAAACTCGATGCCCAGTGAAGCTTCCATGGCGCGGATTCGAGCACTCGCCGCCGCAAGAGACAGATGACTGCGGGCGGCACCGGCGGTGATGTTGCCGGTGTCGAGGATGTTCAGGTAGAGGCGCAGGTCGGTGAGGTCGAAGTGCATCGTTACAGCCTCGGGAGGTTTGTTGTCTGGACGGGCGCTTTCGCGAGCAAGCCCGCTCCCACAATGGATCTCGGGTGTTCCGACTTCTTGTGTCCGCATTCGATCCCTGTGGGAGCGGGCTTGCTCGCGAAAGCGCCAGCAGTACCAGCGAAGTCTTCTGCCTCTTGATGAGCAAGAGGCAGCCTCAGTATATGGCAGATTTTCAAGGCAACCATCAGGGCTCACCATAGCCCCATGAATACACTCGCCGCGTTCTACCAACATCTGGGTCTGGCCCTGTCTTTATTGGTTATCACCACCTTCCTGCTGGCCGGGATGATCAAAGGTGTGATCGGCCTCGGCTTGCCGACCATTGCCATGGGCTTGCTCGGTCTGGCTATGGCACCGTCGCAGGCTGCGGCGTTGCTGATTATTCCCGCTACCTTTACCAATGTCTGGCAACTGGCATTCGGCGGTCATTTGCGCGGGCTGTTGAACCGGTTGTGGCCGATGCTGCTGGCGATTTTCATCGGCACGGGTGCCGGTACTCTGTGGATCGGCATGGCCGGCGGGCATTGGGTCGTGCGGGGGCTGGGGGCGGCATTGTTGATATACGCCTTGAGCGGGTTGTTCCTGCCGACCTTGCGCGTCGGCGGTCGCACCGAGCGTTGGCTCGGTCCGCTCTGCGGTGTGCTGACGGGCGTCATCACTTCGGCCACCGGCGTCTTCGTGATTCCGGCGGTGCCTTATCTGCAAGCGCTGGGCTTGAGCAAGGATGAACTGGTGCAGGCGCTGGGCCTGTCGTTCACCGTCTCGACCCTGGCATTGGCCGCCGGGCTGTTATGGCGCGGTGCCCTCGGCGGTGGCGAGTTGAGTGCATCGCTGCTGGCGCTGATTCCGGCGGTGCTCGGCATGCTGCTGGGGCAATGGCTGCGCCAGCGGATCAGCGCCGTGTTGTTCAAGCGCGTATTCTTCATCGGCCTCGGTATGCTCGGTGGCCACTTGCTGATCAGCGGCTAGCGGACGACGCGCTGAGCATCTCGATCGGCCGGATATCGAAATCCCGTTCCAGAAACTCCATGCGCTGGTCGAGGAACTGCTTCATGTGCGGCAGGTTCGAGTGCGTATCCAGATGAGCCTGGGATTGCCAGATCTCGTAGAAGATAAACAGTGTCGGGTCCTGTTTGTCGCGCAGCATGTGGTACTCGATGCAACCGGGTTCGGCGCGACTTGGTTCGACATAAGCACGGAACAACGCTTCGAAGGCCTCAGTTTTTTCCGGGCGGGTCTTGGCGTGCAGGATGAAGCCATGCAGTTCGCTCATCAGGTTTTCCTTGAAAGTCAGAATCGGCACAAGCTTATGGCAATAATCGCCTGCCGATTCGTGCGTATTGGTCAAATGAATTTTGCTGAATGAGGGCTTATTCCACGCGAGGTCGATCGCTACTCTGCCGCCATCGAATTTCAACCTTGCGAGACTTCTCCCATGAAAAAAGTCCTGTTGCTCAATGGCGGCAAAAAATTTGCCCACTCCGATGGCCGCTACAACACGACGTTGCATGAAGCGGCGCTGAGCGTGCTGGATCGCGGCGGTGTGGATGTAAAAGCCACGTTTATCGACGAGGGGTACGACGTCGCGGAGGAAGTCGCCAAATTCCTCTGGGCCGACGTGATCATTTATCAGATGCCCGGTTGGTGGATGGGCGCCCCCTGGACCGTCAAGAAGTACGTCGATGAAGTCTTCACCGAAGGCCACGGCAGCCTTTACGCCAGCGATGGCCGCACGCGTTCCGACGCGTCGCAGAAGTACGGCAGCGGCGGTTTGTTGCACGGTAAAAAATATATGCTGTCGCTGACCTGGAACGCGCCGCAACAAGCCTTCGACGACCCGACCGATTTCTTCGAAGCCAAAGGCGTGGACGCGGTGTACTTCCCGTTCCACAAGGCCAACACCTTCCTTGGCATGACCGGTTTGCCAACCTTCCTGTGCGTCGATGTAATGAAGCGCCCGAACGTCGAAGCCGATGTGGCGCGTTATGAGCAGCATTTGGCCGAGGTGTTTGGCCTTAAGGCATAACGCTCAGCTACTATCGAAAGTCTGAACCTGTGGCGAGTTGGCTTGCCCCAATGCCAGTTAGTCATGCGCAATCCATGTGGGAGCG
>NZ_AKJE01000006.1 GCF_000282495.1 Pseudomonas sp. GM79 | reverse complement strand
AATCTGCCGTCAACCCCTGATTGCAGCTTTATTCGGATTTGAGCGTAATACGCGCAAATGCCTTCTTCCCGGCCTGGCAAACATGGGTCGCGCCCAGTACGTATATAAAGGTGCGATCGACAACCTCACCATCTATACGCACACCACCAGAACCCAGAAGGTCGCGCGCCACTGCGGAGTTCTTCACCAACCCTGCTTTATTAAGGACCGCAGCGATCGGCATATCCTCGGCGGCAGTCAATTCGATCTCTGGCAGATCATCCGGCAGCTCACCGTCTTTCATACGGTTGCCCGCCGCACGATGAGCATTGGCCGCAGCCTCTTCACCATGGAAGCGCGCAACGATCTCTTCAGCCAGCTTGATCTTGATGTCACGCGGATTCGCACCCGCCTCGACGTCAGCCCGCAAAGCATTGATCTCTTCCATGGAGCGGAAGCTGAGCAACTCGAAGTAACGCCACATCAGCACATCCGGAATAGAGACCAGCTTGCCGTACATGACACCCGGCGCTTCCTGGATACCGACATAGTTGCCCAACGACTTGGACATCTTCTTCACGCCATCCAGACCTTCGAGCAGCGGCATGGTCAGAATGCATTGAGCCTCTTGACCATAACCACGCTGCAGCTCACGCCCCATCAGCAGATTGAACTTCTGATCGGTACCACCCAGCTCGACATCCGCGCGCAATGCGACCGAGTCATAACCCTGAACCAGCGGATAGAGGAACTCGTGAATAGCGATTGGCTGATTGGTCGTGTAGCGCTTGTCGAAATCGTCGCGCTCAAGCATGCGAGCCACGGTGTATTGCGAAGTCAGGCGAATGAAGTCGGCTGGCCCCATCTGATCCATCCAGGTGGAGTTGAACGCCACTTCGGTCCTGGCTGGATCAAGAATCTTGAAGACTTGAGTCTTGTAGGTCTCGGCATTCTCGAGAACCTGCTCACGGGTGAGCGGAGGACGTGTCGCGCTCTTGCCGCTTGGATCACCGATCATCCCGGTGAAATCACCTATAAGGAAGATCACCTGGTGCCCCAGATCCTGGAACTGGCGCAACTTATTAATAAGCACGGTGTGACCCAGGTGCAAATCCGGCGCGGTCGGATCGAAGCCTGCCTTAATACGCAGCGGCTGGCCACGCTTGAGTTTCTCGATCAGCTCGGACTCGACCAACAGTTCTTCTGCACCACGTTTGATCAGCGCTAGCTGCTCTTCAACCGACTTCATAACAGACCCGCAAGGCTCAGATTCAAAGGGGAACAACCATACAAGATCGCGCACCAAATACAAGTTTTGCCCGGCGCGCGGACGCCAATCCACGGACAGAGCGCTCGCAGACTTGCTTAAGAGATGATTTGGTTATATTTTATACAGTTATTTCGTCTTCATCATGTCATTCATCTTTTCCAATTCATCTTTTCAAAGTCAAAACTACCTATGACCACAGAACCGTCTAAAGCGCCGCCGCTTTACCCGAAGACTCACTTGCTCGCAGCAAGTGGCATCGCCGCCCTTCTCAGCCTGGCGCTTCTGGTATTCCCTTCCAGTGATGTTGAAGCCAAAAAGACGACCCTGAGTCTTGAACTGGAAAGCCCCGCAGAACAACTGACACAAGATCAAGACGCCGCCGACACCGTCCAAGCCACAAATGAGCCGGCAGCCTCCCCCTTCGCGCAGATCGAAAACAGCGCCGAAGAGACTCAGGAAACCGCCCAGGCCGCCCCCACCCCTGCTCCCGCGCCAGTCGTCGAAGAGAAGAAGGCGCCAGGTCATAAGGAAGTGATTGTCAGCAAAGGCGACACTCTCTCGACTTTGTTCGAGAAAGTCGGTCTTCCGGCCACCTCGGTGCATGAAGTATTGGCCAGCGACAAGCAGGCCAAGCAGTTCAGCCAGCTCAAACATGGCCAGAAGCTTGAGTTCGAACTGAGCCCTGATGGCCAGCTGACCAATTTGCACAGCAAAGTCAGCGACACGGAAAGCATCAGCCTGACCAAGAATGACAAGGGTTATACGTTCAATCGCATTACCGCCAAGCCCACCGTTCGCTCCGCCTATGTTCATGGCGTGATCAACAGCTCGCTATCGCAATCTGCCGCCCGGGCAGGCTTATCCCACAGCCTGACCATGGATATGGCCAGTGTGTTTGGCTATGACGTCGACTTCGCCCAGGATATTCGCCAGGGTGACGAGTTTGATGTGATTTACGAGCAGAAGGTCGTCAATGGCAAAGCTGTCGGCAACGGCCCGATCCTCTCCGCACGCTTCACCAACCGCGGCAAGACTTATACCGCGGTGCGCTACACCAACAAACAAGGCAACAGCAGCTACTACACGGCTGACGGCAACAGCATGCGCAAGGCGTTTATCCGTACTCCGGTAGACTTCGCCCGCATCAGCTCGAAATTCTCCATGGGCCGCAAGCACCCGATCCTGAACAAGATCCGCGCCCACAAAGGTGTCGATTACGCGGCACCACGCGGTACGCCGATCAAGGCTGCCGGTGACGGCAAAGTATTGTTGGCAGGTCGTCGCGGCGGTTACGGCAACACCGTGATCATCCAGCACGGCAATACCTACCGCACGCTATACGGCCATATGCAGGGCTTTGCCAAAGGCATCAAGACTGGCGGCAGCGTCAAGCAAGGTCAGGTGATCGGCTACATCGGCACCACCGGCCTCTCCACCGGCCCGCATTTGCACTACGAGTTCCAGGTCAATGGCGTGCACGTCGATCCGCTGGGTCAGAAGGTGGCGATGGCCGATCCGATCTCCAAAGCTGAACGCTCACGCTTCCTCGCGCAAAGCCAACCGCTGATGGCGCGCATGGATCAAGAGAAAACCACTCAGCTGGCTTCGAAACGCTAAGCCATGGCGCTCTATATAGGTGTGATGTCCGGGACCAGCCTTGATGGCCTGGACATTGCGTTGATCGAGCAAACCCCGACGATCAAGCTGAAAGCCACCCATTACATCCCTATGCCTGATTCCCTGCGCGCCGAGCTGCTTGGCTTGTGCGCCAGCGGCCCGGACGAGATTGCCCGCTCCGCCATTGCCCAGCAGAACTGGGTGAAACTGGCAGCACAGGGCATTCACACCCTCCTCGACCAACAAAACCTGAAGCCCGACGACATTCGCGCGATTGGCAGCCATGGCCAGACCATTCGCCACGAACCGGCGCGCGGGTTCACGGTGCAAATCGGTAACCCTGCCTTACTCACCGAGCTGACCGGCATCACCGTGGTCAGCGATTTCCGCAGCCGCGATGTAGCCGCTGGCGGACAAGGTGCGCCACTGGTTCCAGCCTTTCACGAAGCCCTGTTTGAAGAACGGCCTGGCAACCGCGCGGTATTGAACGTCGGCGGGTTCAGCAACCTCAGCCTGATCGAACCCGGCAAGCCTGTTGCCGGGTTTGACTGCGGCCCGGGCAACGTCCTGCTGGATGCCTGGATTCACCAGCAACGCGGCGACAACTTTGATCGTGACGGCCAATGGGCCGCCAGCGGCAAGGTTCAACCGGTTCTGTTGAGCGAGCTGCTCAGTGATCCGTTCTTTGTGACCCAAGGCCCGAAGAGTACTGGCCGCGAAGTGTTCAATCTGCCGTGGCTGATGCAGCATCTGTCGCAGCTACCGACCTTCGCTGCCGAAGACGTACAGGCCACGCTGCTTGAGCTGACTGCGCTGACCATTGTCGAGTCATTGCAAAGCGCCCAATCGGATACCCGGGAGCTGCTGGTTTGTGGTGGCGGCGCGCACAACGCCACGCTGATGAAGCGCTTGGCCAGTCTGTTGCCGAATGCGAAAGTCAGCAGCACCGCTGCGTATGGTGTAGACCCGGACTGGGTCGAAGCCATGGCCTTCGCCTGGTTGGCTCATTGCTGCCTGGAAGGTATCGCAGCCAACCGTCCGAGTGTCACCGGTGCCCGCGGCCTGCGCGTACTCGGCGCCATCTACCCCGCCTGAGCCTGAAACCCCAGATAGCAAAACGCCGCAGAGTCCTGAGACCCTGCGGCGCCTGGTAATGCGGTGAGGTGCGATCAGATCGAGAACGAAGAGCCGCAGCCACACGTGGTGGTAGCGTTCGGGTTCTTGATCACGAAACGCGAACCTTCCAGACCTTCCTGGTAATCCACTTCGGCACCTGCCAGGTACTGGAAGCTCATCGGATCGACCACCAGACTGACGCCTTCGCGCTCGACGATGGTGTCGTCATCGGCCACTTCTTCATCGAAGGTGAAGCCGTATTGAAACCCTGAACAACCGCCGCCCGTAACGAATACGCGCAGCTTCAAGCGATCATTCCCCTCTTCATCGACCAGGCTCTTCACCTTGTGCGCGGCACCGTGGGTGAATTGCAAAGCCGTGGGGGTGAAGGATTCGACGCTCATGCTGACTATCTCCCGGCGTTACGCCGCCATAATGCGTGATGACGCGCATTATCCGCTTCTCCCAGAAAATCGGTCAACTATTGTTACGGTATATCAATCAACCCAATTGTCAGACCACAATGCAAAAAGGCCCGTTCGACGGGCCTTTTTGCTGAGCGGGGTAAAGCCTTACGGCAGCATGCCCGCATGGGACAGACCCAAGCGCTCATCCAGGCCGAACAGGATATTCAGGTTCTGCACCGCCTGACCCGACGCGCCTTTGACCAGATTGTCGATCACCGACAATACCACCACCAGATCACCATCCTGCGGACGATGCACGGCGATACGGCAAACGTTGGCACCGCGCACGCTGCGGGTTTCTGGATGGCTGCCGGCAGGCATCACATCGACGAACGGTTCATTGGCATAGCGCTTTTCGAACAACGCTTGCAGATCCACCGAGCGATCCACAACAGTTGCGTAGAGCGTCGAGTGGATGCCGCGAATCATTGGCGTCAGGTGCGGAACGAAGGTCAGACCGACGTCCTTGCCCGCAGCACGACGCAGACCCTGACGGATTTCCGGCAAGTGACGATGCCCTTTGACGGCGTAAGCCTTCATGCTTTCCGACGTCTCGGAGTACAGCGAACCTACAGAAGCACCACGGCCGGCACCGCTGACGCCGGATTTGCAGTCTGCAATCAAACGAGTGGTATCTGCCAGACCGGCTTCGAGCAATGGCAGGAATCCCAATTGCGTGGCCGTCGGATAGCAACCCGGCACAGCAATCAGGCGCGCTTGCTTGATTTGCTCACGATTGACTTCCGGCAAGCCGTAAACCGCCTCCTCCAACAGTTCCGGCGCGCCGTGCGGCTGACCGTACCATTTGGCCCACTCATCGGCGTCTTGCAGGCGGAAGTCTGCCGACAGATCGATGACCTTGGTCCCGGCAGCCAGCAACTCACCCGCCAAGGCATGGGCGACACCGTGCGGCGTGGCGAAGAACACCACGTCGCAAGCCCCGAGGGTCTTGATGTCCGGAACGCTGAAAGCCAGGCCGTCGTAATGGCCTCGCAGGTTCGGGTACATGTCGGCCACGGCCAGGCCGGCCTCGGATCGGGAAGTGATCACTACCACTTCAGCTTGCGGATGCTGTGCCAACAGACGCAGCAGTTCGACACCGGTGTAACCCGTGCCGCCGACGATACCGACCTTGACCATAAACCTGCCCTCAACGAACCCACTGGAAAGCCGTCGATAATAGGGGCCGCGCGGCCCTGCGACAACCGTCAAGGTGACGTGCGGCGGCTCAAGCCTCTACTATTCGGGCTACCGTGAACCTGGGAATAACTGAAAATGCTTTATCTGTGGCTCAAAGCGCTTCATATCGTCAGCATGGTCTGCTGGTTTGCCGGCCTGTTTTATCTGCCGCGCCTGTTTGTCTATCACGCCCAAAGCGAAGACACCGTCAGCAAGGAACGCTTCAGTACCATGGAGCGCAAGCTGTACCGGGGCATCATGGGCCCGGCGATGATCGCCACCCTGGTGTTCGGCATCTGGCTGATCAGTCTCAACCCAAGCGCCTACTTCACCCAAGGTGCATGGATGCATGCCAAATTGACCCTGGTGGTGATCCTGATCGGCTACCACCACATGTGCGGCGCACAGGTAAAACGTTTTGCCCGTGGCGAAAACACCCGCAGCCATGTCTTTTATCGCTGGTTCAATGAAGTGCCGGTTCTGATATTGCTGGCTATCGTAATTCTGGTCGTCGTTCGGCCGTTTTAATCCAACAAGCATCATTCAACCGGGGTACTTCCAATGTCGCTGCCCGCTTTGCTCGAACAACGTTTGCGTCTGCCCGTTGTAGCAGCGCCGATGTTTCTGATTTCAAATCCTGAGCTGGTGCTCGCCTGCTGCCGCAATGGCGTAGTCGGCAGCTTTCCTGCGCTGAACCAGCGTGAGAGCAGCGGTTTCAAGACTTGGCTGGAAGAAATCGAAGCAGGACTGGCGAAACTGGAAAACCCCGCGCCTTATGCGGTGAACCTGATCGTCCACAACAGCAACCCGCGATTGCAGGCGGATCTGGCAATCTGCATCGAGCACAAAGTACCGATCGTGATCACCAGCCTCGGCGCCGTGAAGGAATTGGTCGACTCCGTACACAGCTATGGCGGCCTGGTGTTTCACGATGTGACGACGCGCCGCCACGCGGAAAAAGCTGCCGAAGCCGGTGTGGACGGCTTGATCGCCGTGGCTGCGGGCGCCGGTGGTCACGCCGGAACCTGGAGCCCGTTTTCACTGATCGCTGAGATTCGACAGTTTTTCGACAAGACCTTACTGCTGGCCGGCTGCCTGAACCATGGCCATGAAATTCTTGCCGCGCAATTGCTCGGTGCGGATCTTGCCTACTTCGGCACACGATTTATCGGCACCACGGAAAGTCATGCGCCTGACGCGTATAAGGAGATGCTCCTGACTTCCAGAGCCGCAGACATCGTCCATACTCCAGCGGTGTCGGGAGTACCGGCGAGTTTCATGCGACGGAGCCTTGAGGCCGCCGGTTTCGACATGGCAGCCCTGCAAGGCAAGGGCGAGGTGGACTTCGGCTCCAAGCTCAAGCCATTGAACGATGAAGCCAAAGCCTGGAAAACCGTGTGGTCTGCAGGCCAGGGCGTCGGGGAAATCGAGGACCTGCCGAGTGTCGATCAACTGGTCGCACGTCTCGATGCCGAATACCGCAAGGCGCTGGAACTGGCGGCGGCGTTGCCCAAGCGCTGGCCGCGCTGACAGAAAAACTTGGCCAGCCCAATCCGGCTGGCCCTACACTCCATATTTGCGACTCCGCCTATTACAAACTCTCGCGACAAGGATGCCTCGGCCATGAGCGAAAACCGTTTCAAGATCGTCTTCGATGGCGCTCTGCTGCCAGGTGTGGACGTCACCACCGCGAAGCTCAACCTCGCCGAGCTGTTCAAGAGCGACGTCGCGGCCATCGAACGCCTGTTCAGTGGCCGGCAGGTTGCGCTCAAACGCGACCTGTCCCACGCCGATGCGCAGACTTACCTTCAGGCGCTGACGAAAACCGGCATCGATGCCCGAATAGAAACAGAACCCTCGATCGAGCTGAACCTGTCCGACGTTCACGAACACGCTCCTGCCAGCAGCCAACCTGTCACGGCAGATCCCGATTCTCCCTATGCACCGCCCCGCGCCTCTGTCGGCGAAGCACTGCCGGAGTTTTCTGCACTCAAGGCCTTCAGTTTCGTTGGCCGCATCGGTCGCTTGCGCTTTCTGGCCTGGACGATGGCTCTTACGCTGGTGACGCTTGGCGTTGGCTCCGTGTTGGCTATTTTCGGCTTCGCGCTCATTAGCACAGACTCGACTGCCGGCTTGATTCTCGCTGGCCTGCTGGCCTTTATCCTGGTCGTGGTACTCGCCTTCATCAGCATCCAGTTCAGTGTGCAGCGCCTGCACGATATCGGCTGGTCCGGCTGGCTTTGGCTGCTGAACCTCGTGCCGGTCGTGGGCAGCGTTTTTCCGTTTGTAATAATGATCGTGCCGGGTAACAACACGGCCAACCGATATGGCGCACCACCACCGCCCAACAGCAACGCGGTCAGGGTGCTGGCTTCGCTGTGGCTGGTGTTTATCGCGATCATGTTCGTCGGCGGGCTGACTGGTGGCCTCACTGCGATCCAGGATGAGTATGAAAGCGCCACCGAGAGCACCTATCAAAGCAGCTCGATGATCACCGATGAAGTTGAAGTCGAGCCGGCCGATGAGGCCGAACCAGCGCCAAATTCATCCGATGATGCAGCCGAAGCAGCCGAGGCCCCTGTAGACTCTGCGAAAGAATGAACAGCGCTCCCCGCCCGTGACACCTGCGTCGCCGGCGCGGAGCTGTTGCGATGGAGAACTGCATGACCCGTTACGCACTGATCACTGGCGCTTCCAGCGGCATCGGCCTGGCGATGGCCGAAGCGCTGGCCCGGCGCGGCCGCAACCTGATTCTGGTGGCCCGACAGCGTGATCAGCTGGAAAGCATTGCGATTGAACTGACTCAACGTTTTGGTGTTGAGGTGCTGTTTCGTGCCTGTGACTTGGGCGAGCCGCTGAGGCTGTCCGGTTTTTTGCTGGAGCTGGAGGAAGGCGACCGGCAAATCGATTTGCTGGTCAACTGTGCCGGCATCGGTACCTGCGGCCCATTCCTGGCCCAGGACTGGATGACCGAACAAGACTTGATCGAAGTGAACATCCTGGCCCTCACTCGCTTGTGCCATGCCATCGGCAACAGCATGGCCTTGCAGGGCGGTGGACAGATTCTGAACGTCGCCTCGGTCGCAGCGTTCCATCCCGGCCCCTGGATGAGCACTTACTACGCCAGCAAGGCTTACGTGCTGCATTTTTCCGAGGGTTTGCGCGTTGAACTGAAAAAGTGCGCGGTCAAGGTATCGGTGCTGTGCCCCGGCCCGACCCGCACGGCGTTTTTCCGCACCGCGCAACTGGACACCGACAAACTGGTCGCGAGCAATTTGCTGATGAGCCCAGAAGAAGTCGCGCTCTATACCGTGCGCGCGCTGGCGAAAAATCGCGCCATTATTATCCCCGGCCGCCTGAATCGCTGGTTTGCATTCCTGCCGCGGCTCGGCTCACGCTGGCTGACCCGGACAATCGCGGGCATGGTCAACAAAGCCTATTGCCCGCGCTGATCAAATCCTCAAGGCAAAAGACTGGGCTCTGACCCTGCCCCATGGTTACACTCAGGCCAGCCCAAACAACGGAGAAAACAGCTGTGGATACTCTGTTCACCAAGATCATCAACCGGGAAATCCCGGCGAAGATCATTTATGAGGACGACCAGGTACTGGCCTTCCACGACATCGCGCCACAGGCCCCCGTACACTTTCTGGTAGTCCCGAAGAAACCGGTGCGCACCCTTAACGACCTCACCGAGGACGACAAGGCTTTGGCCGGGCATATTCTGTTCACTGCCCAGCGCCTGGCTCTGGAATTGGGCTGTGAGGAAGGTTTCCGGGTGGTCATGAACTGCAATGAGTTGGGCGGGCAGACCGTCTATCACATTCATATGCACGTGCTGGGTCAGCGCCAGATGCACTGGCCGCCGGGCTGATTCATCAACCGCCCCTGTAGGAGCGAGGTTTGCCCGCGAAGCTTTTAGCGCACTTGAGGACGCCTTCGCGGGCAAGCCTCGCTCCTACAGGATTGGTGGTGACACCAACGGAAATGACCCAGCGCAAACCCTCCCTCGGCCGATTGAGTTAAACTGGCCGCCGAGATTCTTCCCGGAGGTCAGCATGACTACCCAACGTCACTACTCGCCAATTGACCGTCTTCTGCTGCAAGCCGATGCCGCGATGCGTACTTTGCTGCCCTTCAGTGGTCAGCCCTACCGTCCGTCGCCTGCCATCGTGCAGCCGGATGCGCAAATGAGCGACGAGGACACCCGACACGTCGCCGGCTTGATGCGCATCAACCATACCGGCGAAGTCTGTGCCCAGGCGCTGTATCAAGGCCAGGCCCTGACCGCCAAGCTGCCGAAAGTGCGCGCCGCCATGGAGCACGCCGCCGAAGAAGAAATCGACCATCTGGTGTGGTGCGAACAGCGCATTCATCAGTTGGGCAGCCACACCAGCATCCTCAATCCGCTGTTCTACGGCATGTCGTTCGGGATTGGCGCGGTCGCCGGATTGATCAGCGACAAAGTCAGCCTGGGTTTCGTTGCTGCCACCGAGCATCAGGTCTGCAAACACCTGAATGAACACCTTGAGCAACTGCCGGCCGAGGACGAAAAATCCCGGGCGATCCTGGAGCAGATGCGTATCGATGAAGAGCATCATGCTGAAAGTGCGCTGGATGCGGGTGGATTTCGTTTTCCGGCACCGGTGAAGTTCGGGATGAGTCTGTTGGCCAAGGTAATGACCAAGAGTACGTATCGGATCTAAGCATTGCAGCGCCCGCGACGTCCCCATCGCGGGCAAGCCCGCTCCCACAGGGACCGCGTTTCGGTAATAAAAAAGGCGACTACCCAATGTAGTCGCCTTTTTTGTACTCGGAACTCTTAGTTCAGCATGTTGCGCGCGTAGAAAATTTGCATCACCTGAGTCTGCACGTCGATTCAACCGAGCTCGATGATTTCGTAGTCGTGGGTAATCGCCACGCCAGCCGCGCCGAGCATGATCGAGGCCGAGCAATACTTCTCGGCCGACAGCTCGATGGCGCGCTTGACCTGGGCTTCTTTCAGCCCGCGGCCCTTGACCACGAAGTGCATGTGGATCTTGGTGAAAACCTTCGGATCTTCGGTCGCACGCTCGGCTTCGAGGAACGCTTCGCAGCTTTCGACGGCCTGACGGGACTTCTTGAGGATGCTGACCACATCAAAATTGCTGCAGCCGCCAACACCCAGCAGGAGCATTTCCATCGGCCGGACACCCAGGTTACGACCGCCGGCTTCGGGCGGTCCGTCCATGACCACGACATGACCGCTGCCGGATTCGCCGAGGAACATGGCTTCGCCAGCCCATTGGATGCGTGCCTTCATCGCCAAGACTCCACTGTCTAAAAAAGGGTCGCCAGCTTAGCACAGGGCCCTTGGTTGGCAGCGCTTCGCCTTCCTAGGACATAACCATCTGCGTCGTAGGCAAATTCTCGAATCCTGAAGGAATGCGTCTGTTAAGCTGACGCCAAATCAATGGCGTATCGCCAGCTTTGCAGCGAATAAAAGGACCGCAGGCTTCGCCAGCGCCTACAAAAAAACAAACATACCGTGCAGTCTTTTCGGGATACAACCATGGTTGCTATTACCCCCACACCCAAAATCAAGAACCTCGACAAACTGTTGATGCACTGCCAACGCCGTCGCTATGCCGCCAAGAGCAACATCATTTGTGCCGGTGACCGCTCGGACACGCTGTTTTTCATCATCAAAGGTTCGGTGACCATCCTGATTGAGGATGACGACGGCCGTGAAATGATCATTGCCTACCTCAACTCCGGGGACTTTTTCGGCGAGCTGGGTCTGTTTGAGCAAGCGGGGCTGGAACAGGAGCGCAGCGCCTGGGTGCGCGCCAAAGTCGAATGCGAAGTCGCGGAAATCAGCTACGCGAAATTCCGCGAGCTGTCCCAACAAGATCCAGACATTCTTTACGTACTCAGCGGACAAATCGCACAGCGCCTGCGCAATACCACGCGCAAGGTCGGTGACTTGGCATTCTTCGACGTGACCGGTCGCGTTGCACGCTGTCTGCTGGAACTGTGCAAGCAGCCTGACGCCATGACTCACCCGGACGGCATGCAGATCAAAGTGACCCGTCAGGAAATCGGCCGGATTGTCGGTTGTTCCCGCGAAATGGTCGGCCGCGTGCTCAAGGATCTGGAGGAGCGCAATCTGGTCGACGTCAAGGGCAAGACCATGGTGGTCTTCGGTACGCGCTAAGCTCGAAAACCAGGACCCGAGAATTTAAGCTCCGAGCATGTCTGCCAGCAACTGTCGGTACAGCGTATCGAGCCGTTCCAGTGCATCAGGAGCGGCAAACTTTTCATGCAGGGCGATGTGGCTTTCAGCGCGAACCCGCTGCTCCAGGCCACAGGCTTCGTTAAAACGATTGACCGCCGCCACCATCGACTCTCGCTCGTCATCGATCAACATCGCCCCATGCACCAGGCCGACCGGACGCTGACCGCCCTTGCTCTGGCGCCACCGCTGGGCGGTGCCGACCATCTTTCGACCATCAAGGTTGACGTTGAAACGGCCGTCGCAGAACGCGCCCTCAATTTCGCCCAACGACGAAGTGCCGCCCAGCTCATCGAGTAACTGACAGATCGGATCGCACAGACGCCGGTAGCCGGTTTCAATGCGGTTCAGATCGCTTTCACTGCGTGGCGGGGCATAAACCAGTGCAATGTTGATGGTCGAGGCCGATTGCGGCACTGGTTCACCGCCGGTTTCGCGCAGCAATACCGGCCAGCCGGCGGCAGCGGAGACTTCGCAGGCATCCTCGAACTGTGGCAGACGATTCAAGCGACGAGGCATGACCAATGCGCGGTCAGTGGGTTGCCAGAACAGCAGACCGAATTCCGACTCACCGGTGCACACATGGGCCAGCAGGTCCTGCTCGGCGAGCAGGCCGGCTTCGATGGTCAGGGGGATTGGTGAGGTCATAAGGTCTTCCATAGGACGGTCAGTCTGTGGTGCATCTTATGCCGCCTTCGCGAGCAAGCCCGCTCCCACAGTGGATTCGCGTTGTCTGGATGAACGCGGACTAATGTGGGAGCGGGCTTGCTCGCGAAGGGAGCGCCCCGATTTTCAATCAGTCGAGCGTAGAACCGCTCACTGGAATGCCACGCTCGGGAAAGAACAGGCGCTGCAGTTCGGTACCCGGGCTTTCGGCGCGCATGAACGCTTCGCCGACCAGGAACGCATACACGTCGCTGATTTCCATCAGCTCGACATCGGCCCGGTTAAGAATGCCACTCTCGGTAATTACCAGACGATCACGCGGGATACGCGGCAACAGGTCGAGGGTGGTTTCCAGATTGACTTCGAAAGTGTGCAGGTTGCGGTTGTTCACGCCCACCAGCGGCGTGTCGAGTGTCTTCAAAGCCCGCTCCAGCTCATCACCGTCGTGGACTTCCACCAGCACATCGAGACCGACGCTTTTGGCTACAGCCGCCAGCTCGGCCATTTTCACGTCATCCAGTGCGGAAACGATCAACAGCACGCAGTCAGCACCCAGCGCACGGGACTCGACGATCTGATACGGATCGATCATGAAATCCTTGCGGATCACCGGCAGCTTGCATGCCGCCCGAGCCTGTTGCAGATACGCATCGGCGCCCTGGAAGTAATCGATGTCGGTGAGCACCGACAGGCAAGTCGCCCCGCCCTTTTCGTAACTTTTGGCGATGTCGGCGGGAACGAAGTTCTCGCGAATCACGCCTTTGCTTGGCGAAGCCTTCTTGATTTCAGCAATGACCGCCGGCTGTTTCGTCTTGGCCTGATCGATCAATGCCTTGGCGAAACCACGGGGTGCATCGGCCGCCTTGGCCAGATTTTCCAGCTCCGCCAGGCTCACACGGGCGCTACGCTCGGCGACTTCCTGAACTTTGCGGGCCAGAATATTTTCCAGAACCGTCGGCACACTCATCCCTCATTCTCCACTTTGAATACCGCGGTAAATGCACCCAATTCCTCAAGTTTTTCCCGAGCGAGGCCTGTGTGCAGCGCATCGTGCGCCAGGGCAACGCCTTCTTTCAAACTGCTGGCATGGTCGGCGGCGTACAACGCGGCACCGGCATTGAGCACGATCATCTCGGCGGCTTTCTGACCGTTCTCGGTCTTGCGCTTGCCCAAGGCATCGCGAATCAGCTCAAGGGAAGCCGCCGGGCTTTCCACCGCCAGACCGTGCAGGCTCTGGCTCTTCATCCCCAAGTCTTCGGGTTCGACCCAATACTCGGTGATCTGGTCATTCTTCAATTCAGCCACAAAGGTCGGAGCCGCCAGACTGAACTCGTCCAGGCCATCCTTCGAATGCACCACCAGCACGTGTTTGCTACCCAGACGCTGCAAAACTTCGGCCAATGGCCGGCACAACGCCTGACTGAACACACCTACCACCTGATGTTTCACACCGGCCGGATTCGTAAGCGGGCCGAGCATGTTGAACAAGGTGCGCAAGCCCAACTCACGGCGCGGGCCGGCGGCGTGCTTCATGGCGCTATGGTGAGTCTGGGCAAACATGAAACCGATGCCCACGTTATCGATGCAACGCGCCACCTGTACCGGGGTCAGGTTCAGGTAGATACCTGCGGCTTCCAGCAGGTCGGCGCTGCCGCTTTTGCCCGACACCGCACGGTTACCGTGCTTGGCCACGGTGCAACCGGCCGCGGCAACGACAAACGAAGAAGCGGTGGAAACGTTGAAAATGTTCGCACCGTCGCCGCCGGTGCCGACCACATCGACCACGCCGTCGAGGGTGTTGAGTTCAACCTTGTCCGCCAACTCGCGCATCGCCGTCACGGCGCCGACGATCTCATCGATGCTTTCGCTCTTCATGCGCATGGCCATCATGAACGCGCCGATCTGCGCATCCGTGCATTGCCCGGTCATGATTTCGCGCATGACATCGCGCATCTCATCGGTACTGAGGTCGAGGTGGCCGACGATACGGCTCAGGGCTGTCTTGATATCCATGGAAAGTCCTTAGCGCGTGCCGCCGGTTTGTTTGAGGAAGTTGGCGAACAATTCGTGTCCCTGTTCGGTGAGGATAGACTCAGGGTGAAACTGCACACCTTCGATGTTTAGCGTCTTGTGGCGCAGGCCCATGATCTCGTCGACCGAGCCGTCTTCGAGCTGGGTCCAGGCGGTCAGCTCCAGGCAATCGGGCAGGGTTTCGCGCTTGACGATCAGCGAGTGGTAGCGGGTGACCGTCAACGGACGATTCAGACCTTCGAATACGCCCTTGTCCTCGTGGAATACCGGGCTAGTCTTACCGTGCATGACCTGACGGGCACGGACCACATCACCACCAAAGGCTTGCCCGATGGACTGGTGCCCCAGGCAAACGCCGAGAATCGGCAGTTTGCCGGCGAAGTGCTTGATCGCTTCGATGGAGATACCGGCTTCGGTCGGAGTGCAAGGACCAGGCGACACGACGATGCGCTCAGGGTTGAGAGCTTCGATTTCGGCAATGGTGAGTTCATCGTTGCGCACGACCTTGACCTCGGAGCCCAGCTCGCCAAGGTATTGCACAACGTTGTAAGTAAAAGAGTCGTAGTTATCGATCATCAGCAACATGGCGTTAAGAACCTCTTGAATTCACTGACTTTTAAGACGGCCTTCGAATGATTTACCCGCAGTGCGCTGCGCTTTGTCAGGTGCTGGAGTGGCGCCAGCAAAGCGGCATTTCATACAGGTAAAGAAGGCAAAGCGGTACAGGTCCGGCCAGGCCGGCAGAAAAGATTCAGGCGCGCCAACGCCAACGGGCGTGTGCCTTGATGACTTGATCCAGGAGTTTGCTGACGATCAACACGGGGAAGGTCTCATTCATACGTCTCGGCACAGTAACTTAGCTGGGCAGAGCGTGCAATATGGCCGGGGCGACAGCTCGCGAAACAATCAAAGGGTTCGCGACAGATGGCAAAGGGCCGGAAGTTTTTGGTACTGTCGTTTCGTTTACAACAACAATAAATAAACGGACTTGCTCATGATCAAACAGACGTTGTTTGTACCGCTCGCCGGATGCCTGCTCGCTGCTGCCTGTTCCCAGGCGATTGCCGCGCCCAACCCGTATTCGAATTTCGTCGTCTTTGGCGACAGCCTCAACGATGCCGGGCAGTTTACCGACACGGGTGGCCCTGCCGGTGCGACCCAGCGTTTTACCAACCGGACCGGGCCGGTCTACCTGGATGGCAGTGGTGAATTTCGCTCGCTGAATTCCACGCAATTGTTGGGCGGACGTCTCGGGTTCTCAGCAGACCAGACCGCCGCCTCGACGTCGGCTGTACGCGCCAATGAAGGGCTGGTGGATGGCAACAACTGGGCCGTGGGCGGTTACCGCACCGACCAGATTCTGGATTCGATCACTACCGAATCCGCCACGGGCGAACGCACCCGACCAGGCTATCTGCCGACGAACAATTTCCGCGCCGATCCGAATGCGCTGTATTACATCTCCGGGGGCGGCAACGACTTCCTTCAAGGCCGCGTACTCAATACCGCCCAGGCCAATACCGCGGCGAATCAACTGGCCGACAGCGTGCAGACCCTGCAAACCGCCGGCGCCAAATACATCGTGGTCTGGCTGCTGCCCGACCTTGGATTGACGCCCGCCGTCAATGGCACTCCATTACAAGCCTCGATCTCACAGCTGAGTACCGACTTTAATCAACAGTTGGTCACACGCCTGGCGGGGATCAATGCCGAAATTATCCCGCTGAACATTCCACTGCTGCTGCAGGAAACCTTCGCCGACCCGGCGCGTTTCGGCCTCGCCACCGGCCAGAACCTGACGGCCACCTGTTTTAGCGGCAGCGGTTGTACGGAGAACGCCGTGTATGGCATCAACAGTGCCACCCCGGACCCGAGCAAGCTGATTTATAACGACTCGGTTCACCCCACTGAAGCCGGACAAAAGCTGATAGCCGATTACGCCTATTCCTTGCTGTCGGCGCCTTGGGAACTGACGTTGCTGCCGGAAATGGCCCACGCCACCTTACGCGCCCATCAGGATGAACTGCGTAGCCAGTGGCAATCCGACTGGGAGAACTGGCAGGCCGTCGGCCAATGGCGCACGATTGTCGCCGGCGGTGGCCAGCATCTGGATGTCGATAGTCAAAGCAGCGGCGCCAGCGCCGATGGCAGCGGCTACAACCTGAATATCGGCGGCAGCTATCGCCTCAATGAAGCCTGGCGCGTGGGTGTGGCAGCAGGCTTCTATCGTCAGAACCTGGACGCCGGTAGTAACGATTCGGACTACAAACTCAATAGCTATCTGGCGACCGCCTTCGCCCAGTTTCAGCAGAATCGCTGGTGGGCCGATGCCGCATTGACCGGTGGCAAACTGGATTACGACAACCTCGAACGCAAATTCGACCTGGGTGTCAGCGAAGGTGGGGAAAAGGGTGATACCGATGGCCACCTCTGGGCCTTCAGCACTCGCCTCGGCTATGACATTGCGCAACCGGGCAGCGAATGGCATCTGTCACCGTTCATCAGCGCCGATTACGCCAAAGTGGAAGTCGACGGCTACTCGGAAAACAGCAACCGCTCCACGGCGCTGACCTTTGATGATCAGACCCGAGACTCGAAACGCCTGGGTGTCGGCTTGCAAGGCAAATACAACTTCACACGTCAGACCCAGGTATTTGGCGAATATGCCTACGAACGCGAATACGAAGATGACGTTCAGAAGGTAAACATCGCCCTCAACAGCCTGCCGGCGAACGACTTTACGCTGGAAGGTTATACGCCGCAGAGTCACTTGAACCGCGTGAGCCTGGGGGTCAGCCACAAGTTGACCGCCGACCTGGCGCTGCGTGGTGGTTACACGTTCCGCAAGGATGATGACTTTACCCAACAGGGCATCAGCGTTGGGGTGGCGCTGGATTTCTAAACCGCAGGCAATAAAAAACGCGGAGCCCTCACAGGCGCCGCGTTTTTTATGGTGGTGAGATCCATGTGGGAGCGAGCCTGCTCGCGATAGCGATGAACCAGGCAACATCAATGTCAGCAGTGCTGGCCCCATCGCGAGCAGGCTCGCTCCCACAGGTATTGCATGAACTCAGGTGTCCGGCGTCTGCTCGGCCAGGGCCACCGCGCGGAACATGGCGCGGCGCTTGTTCAGGGTTTCTTCCCATTCCAGTGCCGGCACAGAGTCGGCGACGATGCCGCCACCCGCCTGCACGTGCAGTTCGCCGTTCTTGATCACTGCGGTGCGGATCGCAATCGCAGTGTCCATGTTGCCGTTCCAGGCGAAGTAACCGACCGCGCCGCCGTAGACGCCACGCTTGACCGGTTCCAGCTCGTCAATGATTTCCATCGCGCGAATCTTCGGCGCGCCAGACAAGGTGCCGGCCGGCAGGATCGCCCGCAGTGCGTCCATCGCCGTCAGCCCGGCCTTCAATTGGCCAGTGACGTTGGACACGATGTGCATCACGTTGGAATAACGCTCGATCACCATCTTCTCGGTGAGTTTCACCGAACCGATTTCCGAAACCCGACCGGTGTCGTTGCGGCCCAGATCGATCAGCATCAAGTGCTCGGCGATTTCCTTGTCGTCCGACAGCAGGTCTTTTTCCAGCGCCACGTCAGCCTCTTCGTTGGCACCTCGCGGACGAGTGCCGGCAATCGGGCGCACGGTGATCAGGTTGTCTTCGACCCGCACCAATACTTCCGGCGAACTGCCGACGACGTGGAAGTCGCCGAAGTTGAAGAAGTACATGTAAGGCGTCGGGTTGAAGCAGCGCAGCGCCCGATACAGATCGATAGGCGCTGCCTTGAAGTCGATCGACATACGCTGGGACGGCACGACCTGCATGCAATCACCGGCCAGGATGTATTCCTTGATGGTGTCGACGGCTTTTTCGTAATCGTTCTGGGTGAAGCTGGAGCGGAACACCGGGTCAGCCGATTGCTGTTTGCTGAAGTCCAGGCCGCGGCGCGGGGTGATTGGCTGACGGAGTTGTTCGAGCAGCGCTTGCAGACGCGCCTGACCTTGTTCGAAGGCGTCTTCCTGCGATGGATCGGCCAGGACAATCGCGTGCATTTTGCCGGCGAGGTTGTCGAACACCACCACCGCATCGGACACCATCAGCAGAATGTCCGGTACGCCCAGTGGATCCGGGTTCGGGCATTTGCCCAGACGCTTCTCCACATAGCGCACGCAGTCATAACCGAAGTAGCCCACCAGACCACCATTGAAGCGCGGCAGACCGGCGATGGTCGGCACGTTGTAACGCGCCTTGAAGGCTTCGACAAAGGCCAGCGGGTCTTCAACATCGTGGCTTTCGATCTCGACGCCGTCGTGGGTCACGCTGACGTGGTGATCGTGAACCCGCAGCACGGTGCGGCACGGCAGGCCAATGATCGAATAACGGCCCCATTTCTCGCCGCCCTGCACCGACTCCAGCAGGTAGGAATTGGGCTCGTCGGCCAGTTTCAGGTAGATCGACAGCGGTGTGTCGAAGTCGGCCAGGGTTTCGCAGGCAAGCGGGATGCGGTTGTAGCCGGCAGCGGCCAAACGCAGGAATTCTTCGCGGATCATGAGGTGCCTCGTGGCTTGAGGGTCTAACGGTCAGGTGTGCAAACGCGCCGGTACGCCGGCCAGGAACAAGTCAGGCGCGCCAACGCCAGCGGGCCAGGGCCTTGATGACTTTCATCCAGAGTTTGCGAGTGACCACCACGATGGCGTTTCCAGGAGGGGATTGAACAGCGTCGGGCAACGTTATCTCAGCGGCCGGATCCAGGCAACCGGGAATTAGTTTGCGCAGATCATCGATCACCAGCGCCGGCGATTCTTCGGCGATTGGCCGACCGTGGTTATAGCCGTAACTGAGGGCCACGCATTTGACCCCCGCCGCTTTCGCCGCCAGCACGTCGCTGCGCGAGTCGCCGACGAACAACGATTGGGACGCTGGAATGTTGGCCATTTTCATCACGAAAAACAGCGCGGCCGGGTCGGGTTTCTTATTCGGTAGAGTGTCGCCACCGATGATCCATTTGAAGTAACGGCCGATCTTCATCTGATCCAGCAGCGGCGCGACGAAGCGTTCCGGCTTATTGGTGATCAGCGCCATTTCGACGCCTTGTTTGTTCAGCCACTTGAGGGTGTCACGCACGCCGGGGTAAACCACCGTCAGTTCGTGACCGTCCTCATAAAAGCCGTTGAACAATTCCAGGGCTTGCTCGGCCTCGACCTCATCGACACCCTCGGCGTCGATGTGGTTGGCCAAGGCCCGGCGCACCAGCACGTGCACGCCGTTGCCGACCCACTCCCGTACCGCTTCGATACCGGCAGGTTGGCGCCCGAGTTTGAGCAGCATGTTATCCACGGCCGCCGCAAGGTCGGGGACTGAATCGACCAGCGTGCCATCCAGATCGAACATCACCAGCCGCGGCAGACGCCCGGGGAACAGCTGCTCAAAACCGCTCATGGGCGAGCCAGCGCCAGTTCGGAGCGCATTTTTTCAATCACTTCCTGGTAGTTCGGCGCATTAAAGATCGCCGAACCGGCCACGAAGGTGTCGGCGCCAGCAGCAGCGATTTCGCGAATGTTGTTCACATTCACGCCACCGTCGATCTCCAGGCGGATATCACGACCGGAGGCATCGATCAGTGCCCGCGCTTCACGCAGCTTGTCGAGCGTGCCGGGAATGAACTTCTGCCCGCCGAAGCCCGGGTTGACACTCATCAGGAGGATCATGTCGACCTTGTCCATCACGTACTTGAGCACGTCCAGCGGGGTCGCCGGGTTGAACACCAGGCCCGCCTTGCAGCCGCCCTCGCGGATCAGTTGCAGGGAACGGTCGACGTGCTGCGTGGCTTCCGGGTGGAAAGTAATGTAGGTCGCACCGGCTTCGATGAAGTCACCGACGATGCGGTCTACCGGGCTGACCATCAAGTGCGCATCGATCGGCGCGGTCACGCCGTACTTGCGCAGCGCGGCACACACCATCGGGCCGATGGTCAGGTTTGGCACGTAGTGGTTGTCCATGACATCGAAGTGCACGAAGTCGGCGCCGGCGGCCAGGACGTTGTCCACTTCCTCGCCCAGGCGGGCGAAGTCGGCGGAGAGAATCGACGGAGCAATGACGAAGGGCTGCATGACGCACCTTTTTTGAGCAGAATCACGATGGCGCGCATTGTATACCTCATGCTTTGACCCGCGCACCGTGCTGCGATGATTGGGTACTAATAGGCCGCCCGGTAGATCTTCTCGATATCGACGGTACTCAACTTGCGCGGATTGTTACGCATCAGGCGCTCAATCCCAGCGGCTTCCACGGCCATGGCGGGAATCGCATCCTCGGGGACCCCGAAACTGCGCAGGCCCAGCGGGATTTCTACCGCTGCACACAGCTCGGTCATCGCCTCCACGGCTTTGTCCGCCGCTTCATTGGCGCTCAGATGAGCAGTCTTCACCCCCATGGCCTCGGCAATATCCTGCATGCGCTCCACGCAAGCCATCTTGTTCCAGGTCATGACATACGGCAGCAGCAAGGCATTGCTGACGCCATGGGCAATGTTGAAACGCCCGCCCAGTGGATACGCCAACGCATGCACCGCGCCGACCCCGGCATTGCCGAACGCCATGCCGGCCATCAGGCTGGCGGTGGCCATGTCTTCGCGGGCTTGCAGGTGGGATGGATTGGCGTAGGCCTTGGGCAGCGCCTGGGTAATCAGCTTGATTGCGCCAATGGCCAGGGCATCGGTGATTGGCGAGGCATTGAGCGACAGGTAGGACTCGATGGCGTGCACCAGCGCATCGACGCCACTGGCAGCGGTGACACTGCGCGGGCAGGTCAGGGTCATTTGCGGGCTGATCAGTGCCACGTCCGGCAACAGGTAATCGCTGACAATACCTTTCTTCAGTTGCGCGATTTTGTCGGAGAGGATGGCCACGTTGGTCACTTCTGAACCGGTACCGGCAGTGGTCGGGATAGCAATCAGCGGCGGGCCTTTGCGCGGCACCTGATCGACGCCGAACAAGTCTTCCAGAGCGCCGTGGTAACCGGCATAGGCTGCAACACTCTTGGCGATGTCGATGGCACTGCCGCCACCGAGGCCGATCAATCCGTCATGCCCGCCTTCACGGTAAACCCGCATGCAATCTTCGACGATGGCGATTTCCGGATCCGGCAGCACCCGGTCGAAAATCTCGTAACTGCGCTCGCCCAGCTGCGCCAGCGCCAGCTCTACCGTGCCGGACTTGACCAGTGCAGCATCGGTGACGATCAGCGGGTTATCGATGTCCAGACGTGTGAGCTCAGCCGCCAGTTGCTCGATGGCACCTGCGCCAGTGATCAGTTTGTGAGCGATTTTGAAAGAGGAAAGACTCATGTGCGCAGCCTCTTATAGATAGGGGAGCTGGGCACAATAGTAGCTGGGGATTGGGGGTTGTCTGCTATTAAGTTGGTGAATGACCGCCGATCCTGAAAACCACACAAGTGTGGGAGCGGGCTTGCTCGCGAAGGCGGAGTGTCAGCCGACGTGTAGGTCGAATGTTCCACCGCTTTCGCGAGCAAGCCCGCTCCCACATTTTGAGCTGTGTGTAATTTCAGACCTGCGCGGTACGCAGTTTTTCGCTACGCCCACGCAGCCATTCCAGTGTCAGCAACAGGACCACCGAGAACGCAATCAGCAGCGTCGCGGCAGCGGCAATCGTCGGGCTGAGGTTTTCGCGGATGCCGCTGAACATCTGCCGAGGCAATGTCGCTTGTTCGGGACCTGCGAGGAACAGCGTCACCACCACTTCATCGAATGAGGTGGCAAAGGCAAACAGCGCACCGGAAATCACGCCCGGCGCAATCAACGGCAAGGTCACCCGCCGGAATGCGGTCAACGGCGAAGCCCCCAGGCTTGCAGCGGCCCGTACCAGGTTCTGGTTAAACCCCTGCAACGTCGCCGATACCGTGATGATCACAAACGGCACACCCAAGACGGCGTGCACGACGATCAGCGAGGTATAGCTGTTGCCAAACCCCAGTGGGGCAAAGGTCAGGTAACTGGCCACACCAATGATCACAACCGGCACCACCATCGGCGAAATCACCAGCGCCATCACCAGCGGTTTGCCCGGGAAATCGCCCCGGGTCAGGCCGATCGCTGCCAGCGTACCGAAGATCATCGCCAGCACGGTCGCCGCCGGAGCCACAATCATGCTGTTCTTCAACGAACGCATCCATTCCGCCGAAGCAAAGAAGTCCTGGTACCAGTGCAGTGAGAAGCCTTGCAGCGGATAGACCAGAAAACTCCCCGAGTTGAACGACAGCGGAATGATCACCAACACTGGCAAGATCAGGAACAACAAAATCAAGCCGCAGAGAATCCGCAAGCTGTAGAACCACACCCGTTCGATGGGCGACATGTAAGGACTCAGCATTTCATTCTCCCCTTAGCTCAGGCGCAGGCGACTGGCGCCCACCAGCCAGCTGTAAATCAGATAAAGCACCACCGTCGCCAGCAGCAACAGCCCACCGAGCGCGGTCGCCATGCCCCAGTTGATGCTGGTGTTGGTGTAGAAGGCGACGAAATAACTGACCATCTGATCGTTCGGGCTGCCCAGCAACGCCGGGGTGATGTAGTAGCCGATGGCAAGGATGAACACCAACAGGCAACCGGCGCCGACACCGGCATAGGTCTGTGGGAAATACACCCGCCAGAAACTGGCGAACGGGTGGCAGCCGAGGGAAATCGCCGCGCGCATGTAAGTCGGCGAGATGCCTTTCATTACGCTGTAGATCGGCAGAATCATGAATGGCAGCAGGATGTGCACCATCGAGATATAAACCCCGGTGCGGTTGAACACCAGCTCCAGCGGCTTATCGATAATGCCCATGGCCATCAGCCCGCTGTTGATCAAACCGCCCGACTGTAGCAACACGATCCACGCGGCGACCCGCACCAGAATCGAGGTCCAGAACGGCAACAGCACCAGAATCATCAACAGGTTGCTTTGCCGCGACGGCAGGTTCGCCAGCAGGTAGGCCAGTGGATAGGCCAGCACCAGGCAGATCACGGTGATGATCAGGCCCATCCAGAAGGTCCGGGCAAAGATATCGAGGTAGATCGCCTGATCGGGGGTGGCCGGGGCCAGCTCACCAAGGTCGTCGATACGATGATCGACAGCGGCCAGCAGGTAATAAGGCGTCACATTACTGGTATTGCGGCGCACGACCTGCCAATAGGCCGGATCGCCCCAACGCTCGTCCAGCGCTTCGAGCGCTTCCTTATAGGAAGTCGGCTCGGTGGCGAACGGCAAGGCGCGTGCGGTTTTGGTCAGCAGGCTGCGGTAGCCGGCCAACTCCATGTTCAAGCGCTTGGACAAGTCACCCAAGGTCTGATTCTTGCGGGCTTCGGCGAGGTCTTCGCTGGCGGCCTTATACACAGGCTCTGCCGGCAGGCCTCGGCCATCCCAGCTGGCGATGGCTGCCACGGTGCGCGGCATGGCGCCAACCACTTCGGGGTTACCGACGCTTTTGTAGAGCAGCGCCACGATCGGCACCAGGAACACCAGCAACAGAAACAGCACCAACGGCGCGATCAAGGCTTGAGCTTTCCAGCGGTTGATCCGCTCGGCGTGCTTGAGCCGCTGCTTCAAGGTGGGGTCGGTGCCCGCGTTCAGGGGAATGGCGGTGGCCATGGCGTACTCCGGAAATCTTTGATCAATACAGAGATGGGAACACCACCTCGATCGTTATGTGGGAGCGGGCTTGCTCGCGAAGGCGTCGGCACAGCCGGCATCAATGCCGATTGATCTACCGCTTTCGCGAGCAAGCCCGCTCCCACAGGGTGGGCAAGCCCACCATCACAGGTCGTGGTTACTTCGCAGCCCAGGAATTGAAACGCTGCTCCAGTTGCTCGCCGTTGTCAGCCCAGAAGCTGACGTCGATCTGCACCTGGTTGGCGATGTTTTCCGGGGTGGTCGGCATGTCTTTCAGGACATCCTTGGACAGCAACGGCACGGCTTGGGTGTTGGCCGGGCCGTAGGCGATGTTTTCCGAGTAGGTCTTCTGCTGCTGCGGAGCTACCGAGAACGCGATGAATTTCTTCGCCGCTTCAGCACGGGTCTTGTCCAGACCTTTTGGAATCGCCCATGCGTCGAAGTCGTAGATACCGCCGTTCCACACCACTTTCAGGTTGCTTTCTTTCTGTACCGCCGCAATCCGGCCGTTGTAGGCAGAGCTCATGACCACGTCACCGGAGGCGAGGTATTGTGGCGGTTGAGCGCCGGCTTCCCACCACTGAATGCTTGGTTTGAGCTCATCGAGTTTCTTGAACGCACGATCCTGACCATCCTTGCCGGCCAGTACTTTGTAGACGTCTTTCGGCGCAACGCCGTCAGCCATCAGTGCGAATTCCAGGGTGTACTTGGCGCCTTTACGCAAGCCACGTTTGCCCGGGAATTTCTTGGTGTCCCAGAAATCCACCCAACTGGTCGGTGCGGAAGCCAGTTTGTCGGCGTTGTAGGCCAGCACGGTCGACCACACGAAGAAGCCCACGCCGCATGGCTGGATGGCGCCTTTGACGTAGTCTTCGGTCTTGCCGAACAACTTCGGATCAAGCTGCTCGAACATGTCCTCGTCGCAACCACGGGACAGTTCTGGCGATTCAACTTCTACCAGGTCCCAGGACACGCTCTTGGTGTCGACCATGGCTTTGACCTTGGCCATTTCGCCGTTGTACTCGCCCGCCACGATCTTGCCGTTACCTGCCGCTTCCCACGGTGCGTAGAAGGCTTTGACCTGCGCCGCCTTGTTCGCCCCGCCAAAGGACACCACAGTCAGGTCCGGGCCCGCCGCCATTGCTTGTGCCGCACCGATCATGCCCATGACCAAAGCGGTGAATTTCAGGGATCTCAACATTTATTGTTCTCTCCACGTGCAGGGTTGGTGTTGGTGAAGCAGGGGGCGATCAATGCGCCTCTAAAAGTGGGTCGAGCGCGCGAACGTGTTCGACCTGCCAGCCAAGCGGTACCACGTCGCCGACAGCGAGCGCGGGATCGAGCTCGGCAATCGGTTGTTTCACGAAGAAGTCGGTCTTGCCGCAGACTTCCAGACGAACCCGGACGTGGTCGCCCAGATAGATGAATTCCGCCACCCTCCCTGAGAAGCGGTTGACGCAGGACTCGCTCGAACCATTGAGGCTCACGCGTTCCGGACGAATCGACAGTGTGACGGGCTCGCCAGTCTTGCCGACGTTGACCGCCAGCGCTTCGACCTTTTCGCCGCGACCGAGCTCGACCACGCAGCGGTCGCCGGTGTGGCTGTGCAAGCGGCCGTTGAGGCGGTTGTTCTCGCCGATGAAGTTGGCGACGAAGGTATTTTTCGGCTCTTCGTAGAGCGTGCGCGGTGGCGCGATCTGCTGAATCTCGCCCTGATGGAACACGGCGACGCGGTCGGACATGGTCAGGGCTTCCCCCTGGTCGTGGGTCACATAGACCACGGTCACACCGAGGCGCTGGTGCAGGTGTTTGATTTCCATCTGCATGTGTTCGCGCAGTTGTTTGTCCAGTGCGCCGAGAGGCTCATCCATCAGCACCAGTTGCGGTTCGAACACCAACGCACGGGCCAAGGCCACACGCTGTTGCTGGCCGCCGGACAGTTGCGCTGGATAACGCTGGGCGAAGGTGTCGAGCTGAACCATGCTCAAAACACGTTTGACACGGTCACTGACATCATTCTTGTTCAAGCCGCGCACGGTCAGCGGGAACGCCAGGTTCTCGGCGACCGTCATGTGCGGGAACAACGCGTAGTTCTGGAACACCATGCCGATGTCGCGTTTATGCGGCGGCACGTTGTTGATGGAACGCCCGGCCAGCTGAATTTCCCCGGCGGTCGGCGTTTCGAAACCGGCGAGCATCATCAGACTGGTGGTCTTGCCGGAGCCGGACGGCCCGAGCAAGGTGAGGAATTCGCCTTTGCGAATATCCAGGTTGAGGTCTTTGACGATCAGGTTCTCGCCGTCGTAGCTCTTTTGCACTCCACGAAAGCTGACCAGAATATCGCTGGCCCCTGCGCTTGAATCAACCTGGCTCATACCCACACCTTTGTTATTGATGACTGCTGTGGACTAAGCCTAGTGGACGCTGGGAGGGGCGCAAATCGGGGCGCAGGAGAGAATCGCCTCAGCCGGATGGAAGATTGGGGGTAGGGATTGCCCTACAAGGATGGCGGGGATGGATAGGAGCAGCGGCAAGCTTGAAGCTGCAAGCCGCAAGAACGGGTAAAAGCGGCTTTGTGAGCATGTCGCAAATGGACATGCCACAACGATCCCGTAGGAGCGAGGCTTGCCCGCGAAGGCGCCCTCAAGTGCGCTAAAAGCTTCGCGGGCAAGCCTCGCTCCTACGGGGGATCGCGTTCAGAATCAGAGGAGTTTGTGTTCCATCGCGTACTTCACCAGTTCGGCCAGGGAGGTGATGTTGAGTTTTTGCATCAGTCGCGCTTTGTGGGTGCTGATGGTTTTGCTGCTCAGGGCCAGTTGTTGGGCGATGTCGTTGACGTTGGCGCCTTGGGCCAGGCGTTCGAACACCGAGAACTCACGCTCCGACAGCAACGAGTGCAACGGCCGCGAATCCGTCAGGCCGACTTCGAAGACCATGCGGTCGGCCAGGTCCGGGTCGATGTATCGCCCGCCCGACGCGACTTTGCGGATTGCCGTCAGCAACAATGCCGGATCGCTGTCCTTGGTCGCATAGCCTGCGGCGCCAACCTTCAACGCCCGAGCGGCCATTTGCGCTTCGTCATGCATCGATAACACCAGAATCGCCGGGGGATTGTTCAAGGCGCGAATCCGCGGAATCGCTTCCAGGCCGTTGACCCCTGGCATGGAGATATCCAGCAACACCACTTCGCAGGGAACATGGCGCAAGGTCTCGAGCAACTGCTCGCCATTGCTCGCCTCCCCTACCACCAGCAAGTCCTTGGCCAGGCCGATCAATTGCTTGATGCCTTCGCGAACGATGGTGTGGTCTTCGGCTACCAGTACACGGATCACGTTCTTCTCCAGATTCAAGATCTATCGCGGGCAAGCCCGCTCCCACAGTGATTTGGGGGTATCAAAGATCTGTGCACTTACACAAACCCCTGTGGGAGCGGGCTTGCCCGCGAAGGCGCCAGCTCAAACAACACAAAACCATCAGGCTTAATCCAGCGGCACTCTTACCGTCAGGGTCGTACCCTCCCCCGGCTCACTCTCAAGTGATAACTGCCCGCCCATGATCAACACCCTCTCACGCATGCCGACCACTCCAAAGGATGTCGGCCTGCCAGTGACGGCGACAAATCCTACGCCATCATCGCTGACAGTCAGGCAGAGTTCATCGCCCTCAAGGGCCAGCGTCAGTTCAACAGTATGCGCCTGGGCGTGGCGCATGACATTGGTCAGCGCTTCCTGAAGGATCCGGAACAGCCCGATGGCCTTGGCATCGCTGAGCACCGGCAAGTTATCCGGCACCTGCACCAGACACGGGATCTGCGTGCGCGCCTCGAACCGCCGGGCCTGCCATTCAATGGCCGAGGCAATCCCGGCATCGAGAATCGGCGGCCGTAGCGCTGTGGCCACATCGCGCACCAGTTGAAACAGCTGCGCGATCAACCGCTTCATGCTGTTCAAGCGCTCATGCAGGCCCGGATCGAGCTGGGCGTAGGCCAATTCGCACATGGACGTTTCCAGCTTCAACACGGTCAGCATCTGACCCAATTCGTCGTGAACTTCCCGGGCGATGCGGGCCTTTTCCTCTTCCCGAACGCTCTCCAGGTGGGCGGACAACTCGCGCAATTGCTCGCGGGAGCTGGCCAGTTCCAGTTCGATGCGCTTGCTCTCGGTGATGTCCCAGACGATCCCGTCCCAGACATAGGCGCCGTCATCGAGGCGGCGAGTGATGGCCTTGATCTCGGCCCAGCGCTGCTCGCCCTGACGGGTCAGAATCCGGCCCTGCCACGACCAGTCACTGTCGGTGTCCAGTGCATGGTCCTGAGTCTGGTGATAACTGGCTTTGTCATCCGGATGCACCAGGCTGCGCAAGCCTCTGTCGCGATGGGCCAGCGTGGCCGGCGAGTAGCCCACCAGGCTCTCGCTGCCTTCACTGATGTAGGCAAAGTCGATCTGCCCGGTCACCGGCGCGCGCTCCAGACGAAAGACCAGGCCAGGGACGTTGGCGGCGATCCCTTGCAGGCGCGCTTCGCTTTCCTGCAACGCGGCCAGGGCGCGACGACGCTCGGTGACGTCATTGAGGTAAACCACCAGGTATTCACCATCGCGAAAACGCAAGAAGCTCAACGAAACATCCGCCGGCAGAATACTGCCGTCCGCTCGCACGCAATGGGTCTCGAAGCTTTGCGGCGCTTCGTCACTGGCCCGGGCGCGTTTCCACAGGCTCAGCCAGCGGTCCATGTGCAAGCCGGGTTCGAAGTCGATCAATGGCCGATCAATGATCCCGCCCACCGGGTAGCCGAGCATGGTTTCAGCCGCCCGGTTGGCATAGCGCACATGGCTGTCCCAGTTGACCCAAAGGATGCCGACGGTGCTCTGATCGATGGAAAACTGCGTGAGGCGCAAGGCCTCTTCGCTGGCCTCGCGCAGGGCAATGTCTTCGCGCGCCGCCAGCAATCGCTGCTCCAGACTGTGTTGCTGGCGACGTTGCCAGAACACAATGGCCAAGCTGCTCAGCAGCAACACCACCAAGAGCAGGCAGAGGTTTTGCCAGAAACCCGGCGACTCGGACAGCCGCGGATACTTGGGTTGCACCCATTGATTGTGCAGTTGCTCCAGATCCTTGGCCGGGATCGCCCGCAGCGCGCTTTCGACAATGCCGGCCAACTCCGGCCAATCCCGGCGCGTGGCCACTCGCAGCAGTTGCGGGAAACCGATATCGCCCACCACCGCCAGCCCGGAGAACTCAGGCTCGGCAGACAGACGCCCGAACTGCGCTTCATCGACCACGGCGTAGCCGGCCTGCTGACTCAACAACAGTTGCAGCGCCTGGCGCTCCAGAGGCACGCCCTGCAAGTTCAGATGGGGATAATTGCTGCGCAGATAATCGGCGGTGACGCTGGGCATGCGCACGGCAACGCGGGTCTGGCTGTCGAGTTTTTCCAGTTCTACCGCCCCGGTGCTTTTCTGGTCGCTGACCACCAGTTGCGACACCCGCATGTATGGGTCGGAAAATTGCCAGAGCCGCAAACCCACGGGGGTTTGCGTCAGACCTGGCGCGATATCGATGTCGCCTTCACGGGCCGCGGCTTCCAGTTGCGCAAGATCGGGATAATTACGCCAGCTCAGCTCGATCTTGAGCGCCTTGGCCAGCCACTTCATCAGCTCGATATTAACCCCGGACAGGCGCTGCAAACGGCGATCGTATTGGGCATAAGGCGTTTGCAACACCACGCCGACCCGCAACTCGCCATGCTGCGCCAGCCATTGCTGTTGCGCTGGCAACAGCTGCACGACGTGCGCCGGTGGCGCGGGCGCCGCCCAGCCCATCAAGGGAAACCATAAACAGCCGATAACCCACAGGCAGCGAAAATGCATCATCGAAGTCTCACACACTGACAAATACTGACCAACCCATTAGGCTGCCGGAATAACTTCTGGCCTGGAATATCCGATGCCCCCTGTCTACCGCCTGGCACTGCCAGCATTGTGCCTGTCGTTGATCCTGCCTTGCGCGTTTTCCGTCGAAGCGGCTGACCCGGCACCTGCCGCCGCGGAAAAACCCGCAGAAGAAAAACCGGTTGAACGCCAGCGGCTGCTTGAGCGTAGTCAGGAAGAAGCGGCAGCACTTGAGCGAAAAATCCCTGCGCAGGAACAGCAACAACTGCAAGCCGGCACCGACAGCTTTCTCGCCTTGTGGAAACCGGCCAATACCGCCGAACCCAAAGGCGCGGTGATTATCATCCCGGGCGCCGGAGAAACCGTTGACTGGCCGCAAGCGATCAGCCCATTGCGCCGTAAATTGCCGGACGCCGAGTGGAGCAGCTTGAGTATCACCTTGCCGGACCTGCAAAGCGACGCCATTGCGCCACGTATCGTCGAAGTGGCGCCAGCGCCCAAAACGCCTGATGCCGGCAGCAAAGACGCGACGACTGCGGCGCCCATCGAACAGGCGGCCGGCGGCGAAGCGGAGGTGACTGACAAGGCCATCGTCGAAACCACCGAAGAACAAGCCAAAGCCGACGCGGAGCGAATCTTCGCCCGTATCGATGCCGCCATCGCCTACGCCGAACAGCAAAGTGCTCGCAGTATTGTCGTGCTGGGCCATGGCACCGGCGCTTACTGGGCCGCGCGTTATCTGAGCGAGAAGCAGCCATCGCAAGTCGAGAAATTCGTGATGATTGCCGCCCAGACGCCTGTTACAGCAAAACCGGGACTGGCTGAGCTCACCCCCACCTTGAAGCTGCCTACCGCAGACATTTTCTATATGGATAAGCCGGTGGATCGTAACGCGGCGCTGGAACGTTTGCAGGCCAGCAAGCGCTTGAAAACTTCGGGGTTCAGTCAGGTGTCGCTCAAGGCTTTGCCGGGGAATGCCAAGGCCGAGCAAGAGCAGTTGGTGCGTCGGGTGCGCGGGTGGTTGAATCCGCAGCCTGTGGCGGACTGATAGATCGGCGGCGCGCCCTTCGCGAGCAAGCCCGCTCCCACATTAGATCGCGTTCAGACAGGCAACGCCGATCAAATGTGGGAGCGGGCTTGCTCGCGAAGACGGAATCACTGACAACACAACTCTACCCGGCTAACGAAAATCCCGCCGCTCACGAATCAACGTATAAGCGGTATGCAATTCACGAGTCTTGTCCGTTGCCTCACGAACCTGCAACGCCGTCGCACCGCTGCCGGCAATCTTGTCCGGATGATGGCGACTGAGCAGGCGTCGATAGGCGTGCTTGATCTGTGCCGGCTCACTCGTGGCTGACACTCCCAACAGTCGCAAGGCATCCTGATACGTGATCGCGCTGGTGACCAACGGTCGCTTCTGCGGCTCGTAATCGCTGGCCAGCGCCTGCACCTGATGCGACGTCCAGCCGAGCCATTTGCCCCACTGGGCTATCAGCTCGCGCTCATTGCTACCGGCGCGACCATCAGCCCAGACCATCCGCCAACAGGCACGCAACACACCTTCCGCCGCATGGGGTTGAGCGCCCAGGCGTCGCAGATAACCGCGCAACCGGTCGTGTCCCGACTTACCGCGATTGAATGCTGCAATCGCCCGACGTTGCGCCGACTCGGTCATTTCCAGCGAACGCATTTCCTGCCGCGCCTGCTGGATGTGCCCATCCACTACCCGCCCATCGCTCTTGGCCAATCGGCCTAGCAACACGAACAGCAGCTCATCGTTGCGCAGCACCGAGCGACCGCCGAATTTTTCCCATAAGTGCGCCCAGCTCTGCAGGTGCAAACGCCGGTCCAGCGCCTGCCCCAACAAAGCGCCGAGCATGGCCCCCGGAATGCTGGCTATAGCAAAGCCCGCTCCGGCTCCAATCAGAGTCCCTGGCCACAACATGTCAGCGTCTCGCTTCTATCAGAATGTCTACTTCAGCCAGGCGCTCGTGGGTGCCGACATCCACCCAATGCCCACTCAGGCGTTCACCGGTCACTTGCCCGTCAGCCATGGCTTTGCGCAGCAGCGGCGCAAGCTTGAAGGCACCGGCCGAGCATCCGTCAAACAGCTGCGGGTGCAGCACAGCGATGCCGCTGTAGGTCAAGGTTGATGTCTCCGGCCGACCGTCCTGCACATGGCCATCGACCAAAGCGAAATCCCCACTCGGATGATGCGCCGGGTTGTCCGCCAATACCAAATGAGCAAGCCCGGCGATGGGCTGATGCAACACGCTGAAGTCGTAGTCGGTCCAGATGTCACCGTTGACCACCACAAAGGCCTCGTCTCCCAACAACGGCAACGCACGGAAAATACCGCCACCGGTTTCCAGCGGCTCACCTTCCGCCGAATACTGGATGCTCACGCCGTACCGCGAACCATCGCCCAGATAATCTTCGATCTGCTGACCGAGCCAGGCATGGTTGATCACGATCTCGCTAAACCCTGCAGCCGCCAAGGCGCGCAGGTGATATTCGATCAGGGGCACTCCGCCGGCGCGAACCAGCGGTTTTGGCGTGGTCAGGGTCAACGGACGCATGCGCTCGCCTTTACCCGCGGCCAGAATCATTGCCTTCATGCAGTCGCTCCAGCACGCAGACTGGCCAGCAATTCACCCAGCTCCGCCAGTTCAGGGCGACGGGCGATGACCGCGTCTATATAAGCAAAGAAGCGCGGCACGTCGCCGAGGTAGCGCGGCTTGCCGTCGCGATGGCAGATACGGGCAAAGATGCCGATGACTTTCAGGTGGCGTTGCACGCCCATCAGGTCGCTGGCGCGCAGGAAATCTTCAAAGTCTGGCTGCACCGGGATGTCGAGTGCGCCGGCTTGCTGCCAGTAACCCTCCAGCCAGCCACGCACGCGCTCTTCAGGCCAGCTGAGGAAGGCGTCCTTGAACAGGCAGGTCACGTCGTAGGTCACAGGACCGTAAACCGCGTCCTGAAAATCCAGCACGCCGGGATTCGGTTCGCTGAGCATCAGGTTGCGCGGCATGTAGTCGCGATGCACCAGGACTTTGGGCTGAGCCAGAGCGCTGTCGATCAGCAGGTCGCTGACCTGCTGCCAAAGTGTTTGCTGCGCCGAGTCGAACTCGATGCCCAGCTCACGTTTCACATACCACTCGGGGAACAGTTCCAGCTCGCGACGCAGCAGCGCCACGTCATAACTCGGCAGCGGCGCCACCATCGGCAACTGCTGGAAAGCCAGCAGCGCTTGCAGGGCATCCTTGAACAAATCGTCGGCGTTTTCGCTGTCGATCACGTCCAGATAAGTCTTGTTGCCCAGATCATTGAGCAAAAGAAAACCACGTTCGAGGTCTTCGGCATAAATTTTCGGCACGTTTATTCCGGATTTCGCCAGCAGAAAAGCGATATCCACGAAGGGTTTGCAGTTTTCCTGGGGCGGCGGCGCGTCCATCACGACAAAACTTCTGCCTGCGCCTTCCCAGCGAAAATAGCGCCGAAAACTCGCGTCGCTACTGGCCGCAGTCAACGTGGCCGGGGGTACGGCGCCCCAACCTTGTTCTGCAAAGAGGATAGCCAACTGTTCATCGAGCCAAACTTTCAGGTGTTGCAAACGTACATCTTGGTCAGGCATTGCAAGGGTCTCCGACGGCGCTAGCCGTCAAGCGGGTCATGCTTTATTATCCAGCATCTTTTTCAGACCATCGAGAGGCGTGCGGCCCACACCGCGGGCAGATGGCACGCAGGAAGCCCGGACTAATAAGATGGCATTGAAATCCCCCGCGTTTCGTAAAAAATTTCCGTTGTTGGTCACCGGCAGTCTGCTGGCCCTGCAACCTCTAGCCACTTCGTTCGTGGTCGCCGCGGAACAGTATGACTGCTCAGTCTCTGCTTCGGGTGCCTGGGACTGTGCGCCAAAGGCACCGGCTGCTGCATTGCCGCCACGCCCCGTCCATGACGGCAGCGCAGTTTCCGCCACTGGCGAAGCTGCGGCAGACACCGGCTCCAGCGCAGACACCGGCGCCAAGCCTGTCCTGGTTACCGAGTCCAAGGGCCGTGGCCTGAAGTCGCGTAGTGAAGACTACAGTCACCTCGACTGGGTTCCGCGCGAGAAGCTCACCGCAGCGCAATTGGCCGAAACCGGTCCTTACTGCTCTGGTTCCTATATCGAACCGATTCGTCCTGGCATGAATGACAAGACGAGTAAAAGTGACGCTCCGACCTTTCTCGGTGCCAAAGCCTCTCGCTATAAGCAGGATGAGCAGGTCGCTACTCTGGCCGGTGACGTCGTTATGCGTCAGGGCAGCATGCAGGTAGAAGCCGACGAAGCGAACCTGTACCAGGCCGAAAGCCGTGGCGAACTGAGCGGCAACGTGCGTGTTCGCGACAACGGCGCACTGATCGTGGGCGACCACGCCGACGTGCAGCTCGACACCGGTGAAGCCAAGGTCGACAACGCCGAATACGTGATGCACAAATCGCGTATCCGCGGTAACGCGCTGTACGCCAAGCGTGCCGAGAACGCGATCATCCGTCTCAAGGATGGTACGTACACCACGTGCGAACCGGACAGCAACGCCTGGCAACTCAAGGGCAACAACATCACCTTGAACCCGGCGACCGGCTTCGGTACTGCGACCAACGTGACGCTGCGGGTCAAGGACATTCCGGTTCTGTACACGCCGTACATCTATTTCCCGATCGACGACCGTCGCCAGTCCGGCTTCCTGCCACCGACCATTGGCACCGGCAGCGATACCGGCTTCCTGCTGGTCACCCCGTACTACTTCAACCTGGCACCGAACTACGATGCCACGTTGTACCCACGCTACATGAGCAAGCGTGGCCTGTTGATGGAAGGCGAGTTCCGCTACCTGACCGAATCCAGCGAAGGTCAGTTCGGCGCCGCATACCTCAACGACGAGAACGACGATCGCAAGCTGCAGAGCGACTACGAAAAAACCCGCTACATGTACAACTGGCAGCACAAGGGTGGTCTGGACTCACGCGTAATGACTCAGGTCGATTACACCAAGATCAGCGATCCGTATTACTTCCAGGATCTGCAGACTGACCAGATTGGTGTGAAGAGCTCCGATTACGTGAACCAGCAGGGTTCTGTCACCTATCGTGGCGACAGCTACACCGCTCGTTTGAATGCCCAGGCTTATCAGCTGGCGACCGTTTCGAACATCACACCGTATGATCGATTGCCGCAAATCACCTTCAATGGTCAGCTGCCGTACCATCCGGAAGGTTTGAACTTCGATTACGAGACCGAGATCGTTCGCTTTGATCGCGACCTGAAGAGTGGAACATTCGTCCAGGAGGACGGGATTACCACCGAGCCACGTCTGGATAACAACATCTTTGGTCTGGCACGCGCCAACGGTGAGCGTTTGAATCTCAAACCAGGTGTCAGTCTGCCGCTGAACTGGACATATGGCTTCCTCAAGCCATCGCTCAAGTACCAGTACACGCAGTATCAACTGGATCTGGACGGCAGGGGTAAAAGCGACATCGCTTCGCAAAGCGCGGAGCAGGACAGGGTCAACGGCACGTTCAGCAGCAACCAGAACCGTGGAGTACCGATCGCCAGCATCGACAGCGGCCTGTACTTTGACCGCAACACTTCCTGGTTCGGAAAAAACTACCGTCAGACCCTGGAACCGCGCCTGTTCTACCTCTATGTACCTGAGGAAGACCAGAAGGATATTCCGGTATTCGACACCAGCGAATACACCTTCAACTATGCCTCGCTGTTCCGCGACAACCGCTTCTCCGGCTCCGACCGTGTCGGCGACGAGAACAAGCTGTCGCTGGGCGTGACCAACCGCTGGATTGAAGATAACGGCTTCGAACGTCAACGCATCAGCGTCGGCCAGGCCTTGTACTTCAAGGACCGCGAAGTACAGTTGCCAGGTATCGATGCGAAAACCCGCGATGATGCAAAATCCAGTGTTTCGCCTTATGCGCTGGAATACGAATACCGCTGGAACCGCGATTGGCGCACCACCGCCGATTACAACTGGGACCCGGACAGCCGCAGCCCTCGCTCGGGCAGCGCGATGTTCCACTACCAGCCTGAAGACAACCCGAACAAGGTCATCAACGCCGGTTATCGCTATCGCAATGACCAGGTCCGTTATGACCAGAACACCGGTAAATGGTCGGTAGGCGGCGGTGACTACGGTACTCCGGGCACTCCTGGCTATGTGAAGGACTACTACAAGATCAAGCAGCACGACTTCTCGGTGATCTGGCCGATCGTGCCGCAGTGGAACGCCATCAGCCGCTGGCAGTATGACTACAACCGCAACCGTACTCTGGAAGCCTTTGGTGGTTTCGAATACGACAACTGCTGCTGGAAATTGCGCCTGATCAACCGTTACTGGGTCAGCTATGACGAGTTCAGTCAGAACGCCCCGGAAAACGAAAAAGGCGACCACGGCGTCTTCCTCCAAATTGTTCTGAAGGGACTCGGCGGCCTCACTGGCGCCAAGGTAGAGAGCTTCCTCGACAAAGGCATCCAAGGTTATCGTGAACGTGAAGACCAAGCTTTCTGATTGTCTGCGCCCGCTGATGCTGGGCGCGCTGTTCCTGGGTACCGCGGCCAACGCCGCGGTACAGTCCATCGATAAAGTGGTGGCCATCGTCGACAACGACGTGGTCATGCAGAGCCAACTGGACCAGCGCGTTCACGAAGTTCAGCAAACCATCGCCAAACGCGGTGCTGCCGTACCGCCTGCCGGCGTGCTGGATCAGCAGGTGCTCGAACGTCTGATCGTCGAAAACCTGCAACTGCAGATCGGCGAGCGTTCCGGCATCCGCATTACCGATGAAGAACTGAACCAGGCCGTCGGCACCATTGCCCAGCGCAACAACATGTCGATTGAGCAATTCCGCTCCGCTTTGTCTCGCGACGGCCTGTCTTATGACGACGCTCGTGACCAGATTCGCCGCGAAATGATCATCAGCCGTGTACGTCAGCGCCGTGTGGCTGAACGCATCCAGGTGTCCGAGCAGGAAGTGAAGAACTTCCTGGCGTCCGACCTGGGCAAGATGCAGCTGTCCGAAGAGTTCCGTCTGGCCAACATCCTGATTCCTACACCGGAAAGCGCCAACTCCGACGCGATTCAGAATGCAGCCAAACAAGCCGACGCGGTTTACCAGCAACTCAAGCAAGGCGCTGACTTCGGTCAGTTGGCAATCGCCAAATCCGCCAGCGAAACCGCACTGGAAGGCGGCGACATGGGCTGGCGTAAAGCCGCTCAACTGCCACCTCCGTTCGATCGCCTGCTGGGCTCCATGGCCGTTGGCGATGTAACCCAGCCTATGCGTACCCCGGGCGGCTTCATCATTTTGAAGATCCTCGACAAGCGTGGCGGCGAGACCCAGGTGCGTGACGAAGTGCATGTGCGTCACATCCTGGTCAAACCAAGCCCGATCCGCGACGAAGAAAAAACCAAAGCCCTGGCTCAATCGCTCTACTCCCGTATCGAAGCGGGCGAAGATTTCGGCGAGCTGGCGAAAAGCTTCTCGGAAGACCCGGGTTCCGCCCTCAACGGTGGCGACCTGAACTGGATCGACCCGAATGCACTGGTGCCTGAGTTCCGCGAAGTGATGGCCAAGACCCCACAAGGTCAGCTGTCCAAGCCGTTCCAGACTCAATATGGCTGGCACGTTCTGGAAGTCCTTGGCCGCCGCGCCACCGACAGCACCAGCCAGGCCCGCGAACAGCAAGCGATGACCGTACTGCGTAACCGCAAATACGATGAAGAGCTGCAAACCTGGCTGCGTCAGATCCGTGACGAAGCGTATGTAGAAATCAAGCTCCCTGGTGCAGACCAGGCAACGCAGTGAAACCCAAGCGTTTCGCGTTGACCCCCGGCGAACCGGCCGGCATAGGTCCCGACCTGTGCCTGCTGCTCGCCTCGCAAGCCCAGCCACACCCACTGATTGCCATTACCAGCCGCGACCTGCTCATCGAGCGGGCCGCGCAGTTGGGCGTGGTTGTTGATCTGCTGTCGGTAACGCCCGACAGCTGGCCGGATGCTCCCGCACCTGCCAACAGCCTGTATGTGTGGGATACGCCGCTTAATGCCAAGGTCATCGCCGGGCAACTGGACAAGGCCAATGCGGCTTTCGTTCTGGAAACCCTGACGCGTGCTGGCCAAGGCTGCCTGGACGGGCATTTCGCCGGCATGATCACCGCGCCTGTACACAAGGGCGTGATCAATGAATCCGGAATCGCTTTTTCCGGGCACACGGAATTTCTCGCAGACCTGACTCATACCACGCAAGTGGTGATGATGCTCGCCACCCGCGGCTTGCGCGTAGCGCTGGTTACTACTCACCTGCCCCTTCGCGAGATTGCCGATGCAATCACACCGGAGCGTCTGGAACGGGTCACGCGGATCCTGCACGCCGACCTGCAAGAAAAATTCGGCATCGCCCAGCCACGCATCCTGGTTTGCGGGCTTAACCCGCACGCCGGTGAAGGCGGTCATCTGGGCCATGAAGAAATCGACATCATCGAACCTACATTAGAGCGCCTGCGCGGCGAAGGCATGGACCTTCGCGGTCCCCTGCCCGCCGACACTCTGTTTACCCCCAAATATCTGGAGCACTGCGACGCGGTGCTGGCGATGTACCACGACCAGGGCCTGCCCGTGCTGAAATACAAAGGCTTCGGCGCGGCAGTCAACGTGACCCTTGGCTTGCCGATCATCCGCACTTCGGTCGACCATGGCACCGCCCTGGATCTGGCCGGCAGCGGCAAAATTGATACCGGCAGCCTGCAAGTCGCCCTGGAAACCGCCTACCAGATGGCCGAGACCCGTTTATGACCGAGCATTACCAACACCGGGCGCGCAAGCGCTTCGGCCAGAACTTCCTGCACGATGCCGGCGTTATCGACCGCATCCTGCGTTCCATTCACGCCAAACCCGAAGACCGTCTGCTGGAAATCGGCCCGGGCCAGGGCGCATTGACCGAAGGCCTGCTCAACAGCGGCGCCCAACTGGACGTGGTGGAGCTGGACAAGGACCTGATCCCTATCCTCAACCAGCAGTTCGCCAGCAAGAGCAATTTCCACCTGCATCAGGGTGACGCGCTGAAGTTCGACTTCAACAGCCTGAACGCCGCGCCGAACAGCCTGCGAGTGGTCGGCAACCTGCCGTACAACATCTCTACGCCGCTGATTTTTCATCTGCTGCACAACGCAAGCCTGATTCGTGACATGCACTTCATGCTGCAAAAAGAAGTGGTCGAGCGTCTGGCGGCGGGGCCTGGTGGCGGTGACTGGGGTCGCCTGTCGATCATGGTTCAGTACCATTGCCGGGTCGAACATCTATTCAACGTCGGCCCGGGCGCATTCAATCCGCCGCCGAAAGTCGACTCGGCCATCGTGCGCCTGGTGCCTCACGCGGTACTGCCGCATCCAGCCAAAGATCACAAACTGCTGGAGCGCGTCGTGCGCGAAGCCTTCAACCAGCGCCGTAAAACCCTGCGCAACACGCTGAAATTGTTGCTGAGCAACGCTGAAATCGAAGCCGCCGGCGTCGATGGCAGCCTACGCCCCGAGCAGCTCGATCTGGCGGCCTTCGTTCGTCTGGCCGACAAGCTCAGCGAACAAGTCCTACACAAGCCTGCCACCGACTGAAAGGCGATGAGCGCTATCGGGTAGGACGCCACTCTGGTTTACTACCCGATACTTGGCCTAGACTGAGTTCTATCAGCTATGCCCCGCGTCCCGCTTCGTTTCTAAGGCCTTTTGCATGTCCGATCCTCGTTATCAGGTCGACGTCAGCGTCGTCACCCGCTATCTGGCAGAACAATCGCAACCCGAGCAAAATCGCTTTGCCTTCGCCTACACCATCACCGTGCAGAACAATGGCCTGGTGCCCGCCAAACTGCTTTCACGGCACTGGGTGATTACCGACGGTGATGGGCATGTCGAGGAGGTTCGTGGTGCAGGCGTCGTCGGCCAGCAGCCGTTGATCGACGTGGGCAAGAGCCACACTTACAGCAGCGGCACCGTCATGACCTCCAAGGTCGGCACGATGCAGGGCACTTATGAGATGGTCGCCGAGGACGGTAAACACTTCGACGCCATCATCGCTCCGTTTCGCCTGGCAGTACCCGGAGCCCTGCACTGATGGCGACGTATGCCGTCGGCGATTTGCAAGGTTGCCTTGAGCCGCTGCAATGCCTGCTCAAGCAAGTCGCTTTCGACCCGGCAAAGGATCGCTTGTGGCTGGTGGGTGACCTCATCAACCGTGGCCCACAGTCGCTGGACACCTTGCGCTTCCTTTATAGCATCCGCGAATCGCTGGTGTGCGTACTCGGCAACCACGACCTGCACTTGCTGGCCGTCGGGCAAAACATCGAACGCCTGAAGAAGGCCGACACGCTGCGCGAGATTCTTGAAGCACCCGATTGCGCGGAGCTGCTGGAGTGGGTTCGGCAACAAAAGCTCATGCATTACGACGAGCAGCGCGATATCGCACTGGTCCATGCCGGCATCCCGCCTCAATGGTCGCTGCGCAAAGCCTTGAAGTGCGCCGCCGAAGTCGAAGACGCCCTGCACGATGACAATCGCTTCGCGCCTTACCTTGACGGCATGTACGGCAATGAACCGGTGAAATGGGACAACGATCTCAAAGGCGCGGCTCGCCTGAGAGTCATCACCAACTATTTCACCCGGATGCGTTTTTGCACCAGCGACGGCAAACTCGACCTCAAGGGCAAGGAAGGTATCGACACCGCACCGCCGGGTTATGCGCCGTGGTTCACCCACAAGGAGCGCAAGACCAAAGGCCTGAAGATCATCTTCGGCCATTGGGCGGCGCTCGAAGGCCAGTGCAACGAGCCGGGCCTGTTTGCGCTCGACACCGGTTGCGTCTGGGGTGGCGCCATGACCCTGATGAACGTCGACACCGGCGAGCGCCTGCAATGTAAATGCGACGCCCATGGCCACACTCGGCCGGCTGTCGCCGCCCCTATTCCCGAACAAACGTCAGCCAGCGCCCCGCGCTAGACTGCGCTTTCAGCCGAGCCACAGGAGCCCGCCATGAGCGAATTCAAACGTATCCCCCCAGAACAGGCCCAGGCCCTGCGCGAACAAGGCGCGGTGGTGGTCGATGTCCGCGATCCGGCAACGTTTGCCGCGCTGCACATTGCCGGCTCCAAGCATCTGGACAACCATTCTCTGCATGCTTTCATTCAGGGCGCTGACCTGGACGCGCCGACGGTAGTGGTCTGCTATCACGGAAATTCCAGCCAAGGCGCGGCTGCCTATCTAGTCAGCCAAGGCTTCTCCGACGTCTATAGCATGGATGGCGGTTTCGAGTTGTGGCGTACGACCTATCCTTCGGAAACGGCGCAAGGCACTTCCGAATAATTTTTTTCAATACGCGCAAGCCCCGGTCCCCGCGGGCTAGCGCGGTGACAGACGAACGGTCTGCCACAACTTATTACGCATCTTGCATTTACCTTCCGAATTCCCAACTATCCTTAAGCGCAGGCCATCCAAAACAGGGGAGAGCCGGTACACCGGCGCGCGGGTCATCGGGAGTAGCTTTCGGAGTCGTCAGCTCCGGGAGAGTTCTGGGGGGTAAACAGCAACTGCCTGTTCGGTTGCTGCCAGCATCGACTGAGTGATCCGGCGTCGGCTCCACGTATCGAGCGAGGTGACGTCATGAGTATCTTTAGCCACTTCCAACAACGCTTCGAGTCCACGCGCCAGGAAGAACTCTCTCTGCAGGAGTACCTGGAGCTGTGCAAAAAGGACCGCAGCGCCTACGTTTCCGCCGCCGAGCGTCTCTTGCTGGCCATCGGAGAACCGGAGCTGCTCGACACCTCGACCAACTCGAGGTTGTCGCGAATCTTTTCCAACAAGGTGATCCGCCGCTATCCGGCCTTTGAAGACTTCCACGGGATGGAAGAATGCATCGACCAGATCGTGTCGTATTTCCGCCATGCGGCCCAGGGTCTGGAAGAGAAGAAACAGATCCTCTACCTGCTCGGCCCTGTCGGTGGCGGTAAGTCGTCCCTGGCCGAAAAGCTCAAACAACTGATCGAGAAAGTGCCCTTCTACGCAATCAAGGGCTCGCCGGTTTTCGAGTCGCCCCTGGGTCTGTTCAACGCCACCGAAGATGGCGCGATCCTCGAGGAAGACTTCGGCATTCCCCGGCGCTATCTCAATACCATCATGTCGCCATGGGCCACCAAGCGCCTGGCCGAATTCGGCGGCGACATCAGCCAGTTCCGCGTGGTGAAACTCTATCCATCGATCCTCAACCAGATCGCAGTCGCGAAAACCGAGCCGGGAGATGAAAACAACCAGGACATCTCGGCACTGGTGGGTAAGGTCGATATTCGCAAACTGGAAGAGTTCCCGCAGAACGACGCCGATGCCTATAGCTACTCGGGGGCGCTGTGCCGGGCCAACCAGGGCTTGATGGAGTTCGTCGAAATGTTCAAGGCACCGATCAAGGTGCTGCACCCATTGCTGACGGCTACCCAGGAAGGCAACTACAACAGTACCGAAGGCCTGGGGGCGATTCCGTTTACCGGGATCCTGCTGGCCCACTCCAACGAATCGGAATGGCACACCTTCCGCAACAACAAGAACAACGAAGCATTCATCGACCGGATCTATATCGTCAAAGTGCCGTACTGCCTGCGCGTCAGCGACGAGGTGAAGATCTACGACAAGCTTCTGTTCAACAGCTCGCTGGCCAAGGCCCATTGCGCGCCCGACACGCTGAAAATGCTCGCGCAGTTCACCGTACTCTCGCGCCTCAAGGAGCCGGAAAACTCCAACATCTACTCCAAGATGCGCGTATATGACGGCGAAAACCTCAAGGACACCGATCCGAAGGCCAAGTCGATCCAGGAATACCGCGACGCAGCGGGTGTCGACGAAGGCATGAACGGTCTGTCGACCCGCTTCGCCTTCAAGATTCTTTCGAAGGTCTTCAACTTCGATCCGCACGAAATCGCCGCCAACCCGGTACATCTGCTCTACGTACTGGAACAGCAGATCGAACAGGAACAGTTCCAGGCCGAGACCCGGGAACGCTATCTGCGCTTCCTGAAAGAGTACCTGGCGCCGCGTTATATCGAATTCATCGGCAAGGAGATCCAGACTGCCTACCTTGAGTCTTACAGCGAGTACGGTCAGAACATCTTCGATCGCTACGTGCTGTACGCCGACTTCTGGATTCAGGATCAGGAATACCGCGACCCGGAAACCGGCGAGATCCTCAACCGCGTAGCCCTGAACGAGGAACTGGAGAAAATCGAAAAACCGGCCGGCATCAGCAATCCGAAAGATTTCCGCAACGAAATCGTCAACTTCGTACTGCGCGCCCGAGCCAACAACAACGGCAAGAACCCAACCTGGCTCAGCTACGAAAAACTGCGGGTGGTCATCGAGAAGAAAATGTTCTCCAACACCGAGGATTTGCTGCCGGTCATCAGCTTCAACGCCAAGGCCAGCAAAGAGGACCAGCAGAAGCACAACGACTTCGTCACACGGATGGTCGAGCGGGGCTACACCGACAAACAGGTACGACTGCTGTCCGAGTGGTACCTGCGGGTCAGAAAATCACAGTAACCCGCTGCCGGTCAGACCGGTTGTCGTTAGCCCGAGGCCTGTTTACGCTTTTTCTGTTACACAGGCCTCTGGAGGTGTCCGAAATGCGGTAGCGAGGTTCAGGCAGCATCAAAGCGCTTGGGGGAAGCGTGTACACCCTCCGGCACTGGCCTTATGCTGCGTTAACGCTCGCCCATTTCAGGACAGCTTCTAAGGAGCAGTCATGAGCTATGTGATCGACCGACGTCTCAATGGCAAGAACAAGAGCACGGTAAACCGCCAGCGGTTTCTGCGGCGCTACCGTGATCACATCAAAAAGGCTGTCGAAGAGGCGGTCAGCCGGCGCTCCATTACCGATATGGAACACGGCGAGCAGATCAGCATTCCCGGCCGCGACATCGACGAGCCGGTGCTTCACCACGGTCGTGGCGGCAAGCAAACCATCGTGCATCCCGGAAACAAGGAATTCACCAGCGGCGAGCACATTGCCCGCCCGCCAGGAGGTGGCGGCGGCAGAGGCCCTGGCAAGGCCGGTAACACGGGTGAAGGGATGGACGAGTTCGTCTTCCAGATTACCCAGGAGGAATTCCTCGAGTTCATGTTCGAGGACCTTGAACTGCCTAACCTGGTAAAACGCCACCTGACCGGCACCGACACCTTCAAGACCGTACGCGCCGGTATCAGCAACGAGGGCAACCCGTCACGGATCAACATTATCCGCACACTGCGTTCGGCCCATGCCCGACGCATTGCCTTGTCCGGCAGCAGCCGGGCGAAATTGCGCGAAGTCAAAGAGGAACTGCTGCGACTTAAACGGGAAGAACCGGACAACTTCGGCGATATCCAGGAGCTCGAAGCAGAAATCGAGAAGCTCAGCGCGCGCATTCACCGAGTGCCGTTTCTCGACACCTTCGACCTCAAGTACAACCTGCTGATCAAGCAGCCGAACCCCAGCTCCAAAGCCGTAATGTTCTGCTTGATGGACGTGTCCGGCTCCATGACCCAGGCGACCAAGGACATCGCCAAACGCTTCTTCATCCTGCTGTACCTGTTTCTCAAGCGCAACTACGACAAAATCGACGTCGTGTTCATTCGCCACCACACCAGCGCCCGTGAAGTGGATGAGGAGGAGTTTTTCTATTCCCGGGAAACCGGCGGCACGATCGTCTCCAGCGCCCTGAAATTGATGCAAGAGATCATGGCCGAGCGTTATCCGAGCAACGAATGGAATATCTATGCCGCTCAGGCGTCCGACGGCGACAACTGGAACGACGATTCGCCGATCTGCCGCGACATCCTGATCAATCAGATCATGCCGTTCGTGCAGTACTACACTTATGTTGAGATTACCCCGCGCGAACACCAGGCCTTGTGGTTCGAGTACGAACGCATCGCCGAAGCCTTCTCTGACACTTTTGCCCAGCAGCAACTGGTCTCGGCCGGGGATATCTATCCGGTCTTTCGTGAACTCTTCCAGCGCAGGTTAGTGACATGACCGCCAAAGAGCAGAAGCGCCAACCCATTTCCACCGGCTCCGAATGGACATTCGAGCTGATCCAGGCCTACGACCGCGAAATCAGTCGTCTCGCGGCCCGCTACGCGCTGGATACGTATCCCAACCAGATCGAAGTGATCACCGCCGAGCAGATGATGGACGCTTATGCCTCTGTCGGCATGCCCTTGGGTTATCACCATTGGTCCTATGGCAAACACTTCCTCAGCACCGAAAAATCCTACAGTCGCGGCCAGATGGGGCTGGCCTACGAGATTGTGATCAACTCGGACCCCTGCATCGCCTATCTGATGGAAGAAAACACCATCTGCATGCAGGCGCTGGTGGTGGCTCACGCCTGCTATGGCCATAACAGTTTCTTCAAAGGCAACTACCTGTTCCGCACCTGGACCGACGCCAGCTCGATCATCGATTACCTGGTGTTTGCCAAGCAGTACATCATGCAGTGCGAAGAACGCCACGGCATCGACGCGGTAGAGGACTTGCTCGACTCCTGCCATGCGCTGATGAATTACGGGGTCGACCGGTATAAACGCCCGTATCCGATTTCCGCCGAAGAAGAACGCCGTCGGCAGAAGGATCGGGAAGAGCATCTGCAGAAGCAGATCAACGATTTGTGGCGGACCATTCCAAAAGGCGCGGACAAGTACAGCGACAAGGACAACGCACGCTTCCCCGCCGAACCTCAGGAAAACATCCTGTATTTCATCGAAAAACATGCGCCGTTGCTGGAGCCCTGGCAGCGCGAAATCGTGCGAATCGTACGCAAGATCGCCCAGTATTTTTATCCACAGCGCCAGACCCAGGTGATGAACGAAGGCTGGGCCACGTTCTGGCACTACACCTTGATGAACGACTTGTATGACGAAGGCCTCGTCACCGATGGCTTCATGATGGAGTTTCTGACCTCCCATACCAGCGTGGTCTTCCAACCCGGTTTCGACAGCCCCTATTACAGTGGAATCAACCCCTACACCCTGGGTTTTGCCATGTATCGCGATATCCGCCGGATATGCGAACACCCCACCGAAGAGGACTATCGCTGGTTTCCGGAAATCGCCGGCACCGACTGGCTGTCCAGCATCAAATTCGCCATGAGCAGCTTCAAGGACGAGAGTTTCATCCTGCAGTACCTGTCACCCAAAGTGATCCGCGACCTCAAGCTGTTCAGCATCCTCGATGACGATCAGAAGGACGATCTGCTGGTTCCGGCGATACACGACGAAGACGGCTATCGAACCATTCGTGAAACCCTGGCGGCGCAATACAACCTGGGCAATCGCGAACCCAACATACAGATCTACAGCATCGACCGACGTGGCGACCGCTCCCTGACCTTGCGCCACCAACAACACGACCGCAAACCGCTGGGCGATTCCACTGATGAAGTGCTCAAGCACCTGCACCGCCTCTGGGGCTTCGACATTCACCTGGAAACCCTGCAAGGGGATCAGGTGATGAAAACCCACCATGTTCCGCCCAGAAGTGAACACGGCGATGGGGATTATGGCCGGCTGGACCTGGCAGTCATTCATCTTTGATCCTGTTTTTCTGCCTCCGGAAGTTCGACGCAAAGGTTATTCTGTCGGGCTAACGGAGGTTTTTTATGCAGATTTATAAAGTCGGCGGTGCGGTCCGCGATCGCCTGCTAGGCAAACCCGTCACCGATATCGACTGGGTCGTTGTAGGCGCCACCACCGAAGAAATGCTCGCCAAGGGCTTTCGTCCGGTGGGCGCGGACTTCCCGGTGTTTCTTCACCCCAAAAGCGGTGAGGAATACGCCCTCGCCCGCACCGAGCGCAAAAACGGGCGCGGGTACGGCGGCTTCATCTTTCACGCCAGCCCTGATGTCACCCTCGAAGAAGATCTGATTCGCCGCGACCTGACGATCAACGCCATGGCCGAGGACGATCAACAGAACCTGACCGACCCTTACCACGGTCAACGGGACCTCGAGGCTCGCTTGCTGCGTCACGTTTCCCCCGCGTTCGCCGAAGATCCGCTCCGTGTATTGCGCGTTGCCCGCTTTGCCGCGCGTTATGCGGAACTGGGGTTCACCGTCGCCCCCGAGACATTGGAGCTGATGCGTCAACTCAGCGAATCAGGTGAATTGGAGGCGTTGACGCCCGAACGCAGTTGGAAAGAAATCGCCCGCGCGCTGATGGAAGACCAACCCCAAGTATTCATCGAGGTTCTGCGCGAATGCGGTGCTCTCAAGGTACTGATGCCGGAAGTCGACGCGCTGTTCGGTGTACCGCAACCCGAAGCCCATCACCCGGAAATCGACACGGGCGTGCATACCCTGAGCGTGCTGGAGCAAGCGGCGCTACACAAACAACCGCTGACCGTACGCTGGGCCTGCTTGCTGCATGACTTGGGCAAAGGTTTGACGCCCGAGGAAGAATGGCCCCGCCACATAGCCCACGAGCACAAAGGCCTGAAGCTGATCAAAGCGGTCAATGAGCGCTTCAGGGCACCGAAAGACTGTCAGGAGCTGGCGCTGCTAGTGGGCAAGTATCACACCCATGGCCATCGTGCTCTGGAGCTGAAACCGTCGACCTTGCTGGAGTTGCTGCAGAGTTTCGACGTCTATCGTCGACCTCAGCGCTTTGAAGAATTTATCGCGGCGTGCGAGATGGACGCTCGAGGGCGTAAAGGCCTGGAGCAGAGAAGTTACCCACAGGCGGATTATTTACGGGGCGCGGCAACTGCTGCGCGAAGTGTTGCCGTTCAGCCGTTGCTGGAGAAGGGATTCAAGGGACCGGAGTTGGGCGAGGCGATCAAGGGCGAGCGCCTCAAGGCGTTGAAGGCTTACAAAGAGGCGGCGCCTGCTTGAAAAGCATCGCGGGCAAGCCCGCTCCCACAGGTGCGAGTCGTTTGTCGATTATGTAAACGACGCTAACTTGTGGGAGCGGGCTTGCCCGCGATGGCGTCATCCGCATCACAACAAATTCAAAGGAGTCAACTGCTCACCGCGCCACTCAAAAGCCACTGGCGCCAACACCTGATTGATCTGCGCCTCATCCCACAGGGTTGCAAAGCTCTTGCCTACGCCCGGATGCACTCTATCCGGCGCAATCAGCGACAACGGCCACAGCACGAAGGCATTTTTCAGAATTTCTGCCCGTGGCAAAATCAAGCCATCGAAGTTACCCACCAGATCGCCGAACAGCAGCACGTCGATATCCAGCGGCAAGCCCTTGCGGTCGGGCGCGTAACGGCCGTTATCCGCCTCGATGAATTTCAACCGTCGATCAAGCTCCATCAGCGGCAGATCGGTGAAGGCCGAGACCACAAAGTTGAAAAACGGCCCGCTCTTGATCCCCACCGGCTGGCTTTCGAATACCGCCGAGCAGCGCATATCCACCAGGAAACCCGCCAGGGCGTCCAGGCCTGCCTGCAAATGGGCTTCGCGCTCGATGTTGCTACCGAGCCCGAGATATACCTGAGTCAGCGACATCCGCGCTCGATCTCCACGCCAACACCACCCGTGGCAGCCGGAATGGCACCTGGCTTGGTCAGCTTGAGGCGCATCCAGGTGATCTTGAATTCGCTCATCAGCACTTGCGCCAGACGCTCGGCAAAGGTCTCTACCAGCTGAAACTGCGCCTGCTCGGCAAACGCCTGAATGCGCGACGAAACGCTCGCGTAGTCGAGCGCCAGGGTCAGATCATCACCGGCGGCGGCCGGACGATTGTCCCAGGCGAAGCTCAGATCAAGTCGAAGACACTGTCGGATGCCTCGTTCCCAGTCGTAGGCACCGATGACGGTGTCGACTTCCAGGCCCTCGATAAACACTCTGTCCAAGCACTTCTCTCCACTGCACGACAAGGGCGCAATGCGCCGTTAGAATCAGGGCGTCCTCGCCCGGAATAGTTAGCATGTTTTGGTTACTGGCGATCCTCGCCTACCTGCTCGGCTCTCTGTCCTTCGCCATTTTGCTCAGCCGCCTGACCGGTAACCCCGATCCGCGAATGAGTGGCTCGGGCAATGCCGGCGCCACCAACATGTTGCGCCTGGCTGGCAAGAAACTCGCCATCCTGACCTTGCTCGGCGACCTGAACAAAGGCCTGCTGCCCGTATTGATCGCAAGTGCAATAGGCCTTTCACTACAAGAACAGGCCTGGATCGGCGTCTGCGCCGTTATCGGTCACCTGTTTCCGCTGTACTTCCGCTTTCGCGGTGGCAAGGGTGTCGCCACCGCGGCTGGCATGCTGCTGGGGCTCTACCCGCCCGCCGCGTTGCTGGCGGTCTGCGCCTGGCTGCTGACGTTCTACCTGACCCGTACCAGTTCACTCGCAGCCCTGATTGCCACACCACTGACCCTGCCGCTGCTTGCCTGGCAAGAACCGGCGGCACTGCTACCCATGAGCGCGCTCACAGGCCTGATCGTCTGGCGTCATCGCGGCAATCTACGCGACCTGTTTGCCGGGCGCGAACGGCATTTTTAAATACCGCACGTGAACGCCGCTCATCACAGCGCCGACAATTGCTCCATCGGCCAGCGCGCCTGCACGCTGATCGCCAGGCTTTCATGCTGGCCGGCCTGCAAGCGCTGGCAACCGGCAAACGCAATCATCGCGCCATTATCGGTGCAGAACTCCGGACGGGCATAAAACACATCGCCCTTCATGTCGCCGAGCATTTTTTCCAGTGAAACCCGCAGTGCTTTGTTGGCGCTGACACCCCCTGCGATCACCAGACGCTTGAGACCCGCCTGTTTCAGGGCACGCTTGCACTTGATGGTCAAAGTCTCCACCACGGCCTGCTGGAACGCCAGCGAGATGTCGCAACGGGCTTGCTCGCTGTCGTCCCCGGCGCTGACGCTCTGCTGCCAGGTGTTCAGGGCGAAGGTTTTCAGGCCGCTGAAGCTGAAAGCCAAGCCTGGACGATCACACATCGGACGCGGAAAAGTGAAACGTCCTGCAACGCCCTGCTCCGCCAGACGCGCGATCTCCGGGCCGCCCGGATAATTCAGGCCCATCATCTTCGCGGTCTTGTCGAACGCTTCGCCGGCAGCATCGTCGAGGGTCTCGCCCAAGAGCGTGTATTGGCCGATCCCATCGACCTGAACCAGCTGCGTATGACCACCCGACACCAACAAAGCGACGAACGGGAACTGCGGTGGTTGCGGCTCCAGCATCGGCGCCAGCAAGTGACCTTCCATGTGGTGCACGCCCAAGGCCGGAACGCCCCAGGCAAAGGCCAGCGCCTGGGCGCAGGAAGCCCCCACCAGCAAGGCTCCGACCAGGCCAGGACCCGCGGTATAAGCGATGGCGTCGATCTCGGTCGGCATACAGCCGGCCTCGGCCAGAACCTGACGAATCAAGGGCAGCATGCGTTTGACGTGATCACGCGACGCCAGCTCCGGCACCACGCCGCCATAGGCACGATGCAGATCGATCTGACTGAACAGCGCGTCGGCCAACAACCCGCGTTCACTGTCGTAAAGTGCGACACCGGTTTCGTCGCAAGAGGTTTCTAATCCCAGTACTAGCATGGGTTTGCGCCTTGTAGAGGCTGAATTCGAAGGCGCGCATAATAGTCGTCGCGTGATGCCCCGACCAGCGGTTTTCGATCAGAGGCTTTGCATTCCGAGCGATGAGGGGTTAACATCCGCAACCCTTAAAAACCGACGTCTTCAAGTGCTCTTTTGCCGCGAGGATGTTGACCCCGGTAATGAATGAAGGTAGCTCTGGATGCCAGCCGTCAAAGTAAAAGAGAACGAACCCTTCGACGTAGCTCTGCGTCGTTTCAAGCGCTCCTGCGAAAAAGCCGGTGTACTGGCTGAAGTTCGTAGCCGCGAATTTTACGAGAAGCCAACTTCTGAGCGTAAGCGTAAAGCAGCAGCCGCTGTTAAGCGTCACGCCAAGAAAGTTCAGCGCGAACAGCGCCGCGCCGTTCGTCTGTACTAATACGCAGACGATCGTAGCAAGCTTCTGCCAAGCCCGGCCCCAAGCCGGGCTAATGGCATTTGCGGACAACGCTTGATGCTTCACCGTCAAAGCCGCAGACGCGACCGAGACAAATCTGCTTCACAGCGTCAGACCTGGCTCTTTTGCCAGCGGTGCACGTCTTTTCTGACGAGCCTTCCAAGGCTACTGACGAGCACACCCACTGATTCCTCTCACGACGATCAGCCCAAGGCACCTTCTTGCGTGCCCGCTTATGAGCTATCCGAGGCCAATGACTGGCCGTCGCCGGATTCAGCGAAACACTTTCAAATAGTCGAATACTGATTGGTATTAACGTCAGTGGATTTTCGGCAGATACACTTCCCGACAGCGATACGCAGACGACACAGGTCGAGCCGCACACCCTGCGTGCCTCGAACAACGACCCGCGTTTGGCCGCCCTTCGTTTTGGGTCCATTTCAGCGCAGATGACGAGAACGCCATGGCCGGGCTAATTCCCCAGAGCTTCATTGACGACCTTCTGAACCGCACCGACATCGTCGACGTGGTCAGCTCGCGCCTGCAAATGAAAAAAGCCGGCAAGAACTACACTGCCTGCTGCCCGTTCCACAAAGAGAAAACCCCCTCCTTCAGCGTCAGCCCCGACAAACAGTTCTATTACTGCTTCGGCTGCGGCGCTGGCGGTAACGCCCTCGGCTTCATGATGGACCACGACAATCTGGATTTCGTCCAGGCTGTCGAAGAACTGGCCAAAGCCGCCGGCATGGAAATTCCCCGCGAAGAAAGCGGTCGGGCGCACAAACCGCGCCAGCCTACTGATTCGCCGCTGTATCCGCTACTCACCGCCGCCGCCGACTTTTATCGTCAAGCCCTGAAAAGCCATCCGTCGCGCAAAGCCGCCGTGGATTACTTGAAGGGTCGTGGACTGACGGGTGAAATCGCCCGGGACTTCGGACTCGGTTTTGCCCCACCCGGCTGGGACAATCTGTACAAGCACTTGAGTAGCGATACCCTGCAGCAAAAAGCCATGATCGATGCCGGCCTGTTGATCGAGAACGCCGAAACCGGCAAGCGCTATGACCGCTTCCGCGATCGCGTGATGTTCCCGATCCGCGACAGTCGTGGGCGAATCATTGCCTTTGGCGGCCGGGTACTGGGCGACGACAAGCCGAAATACCTGAATTCACCTGAAACTCCGGTTTTCCATAAGGGCCAGGAACTCTACGGCCTTTATGAAGCACGCAAGAACAATCGCAACCTCGACGAAATCATCGTCGTCGAAGGCTACATGGACGTCATCGCCCTCGCCCAGCAAGGCCTGCGCAATGCCGTCGCAACACTGGGCACCGCCACCAGCGAAGAACACATGAAGCGCCTGTTTCGTGTCGTGCCCAGCGTGCTGTTCTGCTTTGATGGCGACCAGGCGGGCCGAAATGCCGCCTGGCGGGCGCTGGAGGCAACCCTGCCATGCCTGCAAGACGGACGTCGGGCGCGCTTTCTGTTCCTGCCTGAAGGCGAAGATCCGGATACCCTGGTCCGCTCCGAGGGCACTGACGCCTTCCGCGCACGGATCAATCAGCACGCCCAGCCGTTGGCCGATTACTTTTTTCAACAGCTGACCGAGGAATCGGACCCGCGCTCCCTCGAAGGCAAGGCCCATATGGCCACCCTCGCCGCACCGCTGATCGACAAAGTCCCGGGCGCCAACCTGCGCATCTTGATGCGCCAGCGCCTGAGCGAAATTACCGGGCTTAGTGGTGAAGCCGTGAGCCAACTGGTGCAAAGCACGCCTCAACCTCAGGAAGCGCCACCCGCTTACGATCCAGGCATCGATTACGACGCCATGCCGGATTACAGCGACTACCATCAGCCGCAGGCACAAGAGATGTACGCGCCGCAGCAGGAGTGGACGCCGAAGAAGCCTGGCGCAGGCGGCAAGAAATGGGACAAGAAGCCGTGGGACAAGAACGGCAAACGTGGCGGCGAGCGTGATCAACCGCGCGCGCCACGGGTGCCGGCCGCTGTAGAGCCGCCCACCCTGGCCGCCTTGCGCACGTTGCTGCACCACCCACAACTGGCCGAGAAAGTCGAGGATGCCGGGCACTTCGCTGCCGAGGACCATACCAACACGCAACTGTTGGTCGCCCTGCTCGAAGCCGTACAGAAGAATCCCAAGCTAAACTCATTTCAACTGATTGCGCGTTGGCACGGCACCGAACAAGGCCGACTGCTCAAAGCGCTGGCAGAAAAGGAATGGCTGATTGATGGAGATAACCTTGAACAACAGTTTTTCGACACCATTACTAGCTTGTCAGCCCGCCAACGCGAGCGAAACCTGGAACAACTTCTTCGAAAAGCACGTCAAAGTGAATTGAGCGCCGAAGAGAAAAATCAACTGCGCGACCTTTTAAGTCGCAATGTTTCCGTATCAAGCCCGACCTCAACTGGCGCGTGAGGTCATAGCTCAGGTATAATCCTCGGCTTGTTTTTTGCCCGCCAAGACCTTCAGTGGATAGGGTGTTATGTCCGGAAAAGCGCAACAGCAGTCTCGTATCAAAGAGTTGATCACACTTGGTCGTGAGCAGGGCTACCTGACTTACGCGGAGGTCAACGACCACCTGCCGGAGGATATTTCAGATCCGGAACAGGTGGAAGACATCATCCGCATGATTAATGACATGGGGATCAACGTATTCGAGGTTGCGCCAGATAAGGATTCCCTTATGCTGGCCGACGCCGATACCGACGAAGCCGCGGCCGAAGAGGCAGCAGCAGCGTTGGCAGCGGTCGAGACCGACATTGGTCGCACCACCGACCCAGTGCGCATGTACATGCGTGAAATGGGTACGGTAGAGCTCCTCACACGTGAAGGCGAAATCGAAATCGCCAAGCGTATTGAAGAGGGCATCCGCGAAGTGATGGGCGCAATCGCGCACTTCCCTGGCACGGTTGACCATATTCTCTCCGAGTACACTCGCGTCACCACCGAAGGTGGCCGCCTGTCCGACGTCCTGAGCGGTTATATCGACCCGGACGACGGTATTGCGCCGCCTGCAGCCGAAGTGCCACCACCTGTCGACCCGAAGGCCGTGAAAGCGGATGACGACACCGACGATGATGACGCCGAAGCGAGCGATGACGAAGAAGAAGCCGAAAGCGGTCCGGATCCGGTCATCGCCGCACAGCGCTTTGGCGCTGTCGCCGATCAGATGGAAATCACCCGCAAGGCCCTGAAAAAGCACGGTCGTGGCAACAAGCTGGCAATCGCCGAGCTGATCGCCCTGGCTGAGCTGTTCATGCCGATCAAACTGGTGCCGAAGCAATTTGAAGGCCTGGTCGAGCGTGTTCGCAGTGCCCTGGATCGTCTGCGTCAGCAAGAGCGCGCGATCATGCAACTGTGCGTTCGTGATGCCCGTATGCCGCGTGCCGACTTCCTGCGCCAGTTCCCGGGCAACGAAGTCGACGAAAGCTGGACCGATGCACTGGCCAAAGGCAAAAGCAAATACGCCGAAGCCATTGGTCGCCTGCAACCGGACATCATTCGTTGCCAGCAGAAGCTGACCGCGCTGGAAACCGAAACCGGTTTGACGATCGCCGAGATCAAGGACATCAACCGTCGCATGTCGATCGGTGAGGCCAAGGCCCGCCGCGCGAAGAAAGAGATGGTCGAAGCGAACTTGCGTCTGGTGATCTCCATCGCCAAGAAGTACACCAACCGTGGCCTGCAATTCCTCGATCTGATCCAGGAAGGCAACATCGGTCTGATGAAAGCGGTAGACAAGTTCGAATACCGCCGCGGCTACAAATTCTCGACTTATGCCACCTGGTGGATCCGTCAGGCGATCACTCGCTCGATCGCCGACCAGGCCCGCACCATCCGTATTCCGGTGCACATGATCGAGACGATCAACAAGCTCAACCGTATTTCCCGGCAGATGCTGCAGGAAATGGGTCGCGAACCGACCCCGGAAGAGCTGGGCGAACGCATGGAAATGCCTGAGGACAAGATCCGCAAGGTATTGAAGATCGCTAAAGAGCCGATCTCCATGGAAACCCCGATCGGTGACGACGAAGATTCTCATCTGGGTGACTTCATCGAAGACTCGACCATGCAGTCGCCAATCGATGTCGCCACTGTTGAGAGCCTTAAAGAAGCGACTCGCGAAGTCCTGTCCGGCCTCACTGCCCGTGAAGCCAAGGTTCTGCGCATGCGCTTCGGTATCGACATGAATACCGACCACACCCTTGAGGAGGTTGGTAAGCAGTTCGACGTGACCCGTGAACGGATTCGTCAGATCGAAGCCAAGGCGCTGCGCAAGCTGCGCCACCCGACGAGAAGCGAGCACTTGCGCTCCTTCCTCGACGAGTGATCACAGAACCCCCGGCCCAGGCCGGGGGTTTTGCTTTATGCAGATTAAATGCCCCGTACATCCCCCCCGCCGCATAGCCCGTCTACACTCGAAGCATTCCCCCAAGCCGTAACGAGACCGTTATGCCCAGATGGCCGACCGTGTTTTATTTGCTGTCGCTGATGACCTGGACCGCAACGGCTGGCGCGTTGACTCTGACCGACGAAGAACGTAGCTGGCTAACGGCTCACCCGGAATTGCGCCTGGGCGTGGACGCGTCCTGGCCGCCGTTTGAGTTTCGCGACGAGCACGGGCGTTATCAGGGCCTGGCAGCGGACTACATCAACGTCATCCGTCAACGGCTGGCCATCAAACTCACGCCCATCGAGCCGGTCAGCTGGACTGAAGTCTTGCAGCAGGCCAAACAAGGCAAGCTAGACATCTTGCCGGGCATTATGTCGACTCCCGAGCGTCAGACGTATCTGTCGTTCACTCGCCCCTACCTCGACTTTCCGATTGTCATTCTGGCTCACGTCGGAGGCCCCCAACCGCGCAAACTCGAAGACCTGTACGGGCTGAAGATCGCCGTGGTGGAAAACTACGCCCCCCATGAACTATTGCGCACCCGCCATCCCGACCTGAATCTGGTGGCGATGCCCAACGTCAGCTCGGCGCTGCAAGCGCTCGCCACCGACGCCGTGGACGCCGTAGTAGGCGATCTCGCCTCCAGTGTCTGGAGCCTGCGCCAGCTCAAGCTCGACGGACTTTACGTCAGCGGTGAAACGCCCTATCGCTACCAATTGGCGATGGCTGTACCACCGAACAACAAACTGTTGGTCAGCATCCTGGACAAAGTCCTGGCAGACATGACCCCAAGTGAAATCAGTGCTATCCAGGAACATTGGGTCGGTAACGTCCTGGACCATCGAACCATCTGGCTCGACGTGCTGATTTACGGCCTGCCTGGATTACTGTTTCTGATGATCGTGCTGGCAGTGGTTATCCGGATCAACCGCCGACTCAGTTCGGAAATTGCCCGACGGGTCGCTCTGGAACAGGAGCTGCGCAGCAGCGAATACCATTATCGCGGGCTGGTAGAGAGTCTTTCGGCCATCGCCTGGGAAGCCCGGATCAGCGATTACACCTACAGCTACGTGTCACCTCATGCTGAGGAGCTCCTTGGTTACCCATTGCCCCACTGGCTGATTCCAGGCTTCTGGCGCAACATCATCCACCCGGCGGATCTGACCCGGGCCCAAACCTTCTGCGACCGTGAAGTGGCAGCCGGGCGCGATCACAGCGTCGATTACCGGGTCATCACCGCCGACGGCCGCTGCCTGTGGGTCCGCGATATCGTCAGCCTGATCGAGCACGCCCATGAACCGGTACTGCGCGGGCTGATGATCGACATCAGCGAAGCCAAGCGCACCGAAGAGGCGTTGCGCCTGTCGGAACAGAAGTTCGCGTCGGTGTTCCAGCAATGCCCGGATATTCTGGTGATCGCCCGGCTTTCCGACGGTTGTCTGCTGGAAGTCAATGAAGCGTTCGAAGAGCAGATCGGCCTCAAGGCCGAAGATGTCATAGGCCAGACCGCCACCGACCTGAACATCTGGGGCGTACCCGGCGTGGGGCCGGGTTTGTTGCAGCGATTGCAGGCCGGCAGCATCCGCAACCTGGAGATGCCCTTTCGCCGCAGCAATGGCCAGGTGTTTACCGGCCTGATTTCCGCCGAGCCTTTCGATCTCGATACGACCCCGGCCCTGGTGGTCGTCGTGCGGGACATCAGTCAGCTCAAAGAAACCCAGCAACAACTGCAAACCTCCGAAGAAAAATTCGCCAAGGCCTTTCATGCGTCTCCCGACGGCTTGCTCTTGTCCCGGCAGAGCGACGGTTTGCTGTTGGAAGTCAACGAAGGCTTCAGCCGTATTACCGGTTTCAACAGCGCGATGTCCGTGGATCGGTCGGCCCTGGACCTGGGGATCTGGGTCAATCTCAACGAACGCAAGCAGATGCTCGAGTTGCTGCACCGGGATGGTTTCGTGCGCGACTTCAGTTGCCACATCCGTCGCAAAGACGGGCAGATCCGGCTCTGTGAGGTTTCAAGCCGGCCGTTGCCCATCGGCGATGAAGACTGCATGTTGACCATTGCCCGGGACATTACCGAGCGGCATCTGATGCAGGAGAAACTGCAGCAGGCCGCCACGGTGTTCGAGAGCACTGCCGAGGGTGTATTGATCACCGACACCCAGCAGCACATCAGTGCAGTCAATCGTGCGTTCACCGAAATTACCGGCTACAGCGAGAGCGAAGCGCTGGGCCATACTCCTCGCCTGCTCGCCTCGGGCCTGCATGACAGCGCATTTTATGCGGCGATGTGGCATCAGTTGACCGCCGACGGTCATTGGCAGGGCGAGATTTCCAACCGGCGCAAGAATGGCGAGCTCTACCCGAGCTGGCTGACCATCAGTGCAGTGCGCAACCGGGAAAAATTCATCACCCACTTTGTGGCGGTGTTCGCGGACATTTCCAGCCTCAAGCACGCTCAGGCCAAACTCGACTACCAGGCGCACCACGACCCGCTGACCGGCCTGCCAAACCGCACATTGTTCGAGAGCCGGCTGCTGACCGCACTGAACAGCCAGCAGGAAAACGGCGGCCAAGGCGCAGTGCTGTTCCTCGACCTGGACCGCTTCAAGCACATCAACGACAGCCTCGGCCACCCGGTCGGCGACCTGTTGCTCAAAGGCATCGCCGTGCGCCTCAAGGAGCAGCTGCGCGATATCGATACCGTGGCACGGCTCGGTGGCGACGAATTCATCATTCTGCTCCCGGGCCTGCAACAGTCCAGCGATGCCGACAACATTGCCACCAAGCTGTTGAACTGCTTCGCCGCCCCTTTCCAGGCCGGTGAACACGAGTTTTTCATCAGCGCCAGCATCGGCACCAGCCTGTACCCCAAGGACGGCTGCGACGTCGCCACGCTGGTCAAGAACGCCGATGCCGCGATGTATCGCTCCAAGGCCAAGGGTCGTAACCGGGTTGAAAGCTACACCCGCGACCTCACCGCCCAAGCCAGTGAGCGCGTGGCGCTGGAACATGAACTGCGGCGCGCCATCGAGCGCAATGAGCTGTTTTTGTACTACCAGCCAAAAATCAGTCTGGATGATCATCGAGTGGTCGGCGCCGAAGCGCTGATTCGCTGGCATCACCCCACCTTTGGCGATGTACCTCCCGAGCACTTCATTCCCCTGGCTGAAGAAAACGGCATGATCCTGCAAATCGGAGATTGGGTACTTGAGACCGCCTGCCGACAGATGTACGAGTGGAATCAGGTCTATGAGTGCCTGGGCCCACTCTCAGTCAACCTCGCAGGCGCGCAACTGCGCCAGCCGAACCTGCTCGGCCGGATCGAGCAATTGCTCAAAGACAACCACCTCAATCCCGGCTTCCTGCAACTGGAAATCACTGAAAACTTCATCATGAGCCAGGCCGAAGAAGCGCTGGCGGTGCTGCATCAACTCAAACGCCTGGGTGTGCAACTGGCGATCGATGATTTCGGCACCGGCTATTCGTCCCTGAGCTACCTCAAACGCCTGCCGCTGGACATCCTCAAGATCGACCAGTCCTTCGTCCGCGGCCTGCCGGACGACCCACACGACGCGGCCATTGTTCGCGCAATCATCGCCCTGGGCCGCAGCATGCAATTCACCGTCATCGCCGAGGGCGTCGAAACCCAGGCGCAGCAGCAATTTCTCACCACCGAAGGCTGCGAACAGATCCAGGGTTACATCGTCAGCCTGCCACTTCCCCCCGACGAATTCGCCGCGACGTTTCTTCGTACAGCCATATTGGATTTTTCGGATAGCACAGCCGAGAAACCATCGCTATAATCCGCGGCCTACTGAGGGCCTATAGCTCAGTTGGTTAGAGCAGGGGACTCATAATCCCTTGGTCGTAGGTTCGAGTCCTACTGGGCCCACCAAACACGAAAGCCGCGCAAATGCGCGGCTTTTTCGTGTCTGTCGTTCAGGTTTTCCTAACGCTTTTTTCTTTTAATGCAGCTGAAACGTCCACAAAGTGTCCAAATCGATTTTTGCAGCGAGACACACAATAGAATTTGACCAATCTTGCACTTTAGGATGGCACAACCTATAAATATTATAGAAAACTAATGAACATCCTTCTCCCCTTTCCTCTACCCAAAAAGAAAGCGCTTGAAATAATACGTGAGCTTTCGGAGGTATCGGAGCGCATCTCTAATCGCTGCACGCCAGGGCGCGGATGATTGAACGAGGCGTGAGCATGCCGGATGTAATGGACTGTTTAGGTAAGGGGCAGATCACCGAGGGGCCGTTTCAGCAGCCTGGGGGTGATTGGAGGTTTACTATTTCCTGGTTTAGGGCTGGGTCACCTCTCCAGGTCGTCGGCGCAATCGACATCGATGACGACGGGACATTTCTCGTCATAGTGACCACGATACAAAAGAAGGGGTGAGTTTTATGTACCACTACGTAGAAAGCGGCCTACCGAACGTATGGCTTAGCAATGGCTTCGTGGTGAAAGAGACCGCATATGGCGAGTCTGTTGCCATCACGGATGTGAAAGGCCTACATGACGTAATCGGCAAGGCCATCGCGGAGAAGCCTTCATTACTGACAGGCGCCGAGTTCAGATTTTTGAGAAAAGAGCTTGGGCTGTCCCAGGAAAGCCTCGCCGAAATCGTAGGTTTGACGAGCCAGGCCGTCGCGATCTGGGAAAAAACCGACAAAATCCCGATGGTGAACGACCGGTACTTGCGGGGTCTTTATCTTGAAGCCAAAACTGGCGAAGCGGATCTGATGGCCGCTATCAATACCATCAACAAATTGGACCACGACCTTTACAAACTCAATCTGGAGTTTGCAGGCGAATGGCACAATCAAGACAAAGCATGCGCTTGAGCCTGAATGCGGCGATAGAGCCCGGCAAAAATGCCGGGCTTTTTTAGGCACTTTTCAGCCCCAGACACTCAACAATGGAATGGCCTGTACAGGCCGCAACCGCTCAAGCATTTCCCTCGTCAACACGACCTCATAAGTATCCGCCGGCCTACCCCATTGCTCCACGATGACCATGCCGTCTACCAGCGCCGCGCCCAATCCGGTAATCGTATCGGCCAATTCCTCTACGAGTTGTTGAGTCCGCAGCCACACACGATCAGTGATTTCTTTAAGTTCGGCAGTTATGCGCTCGGATGACGCTGGATCCGTATCAGGGTAGGAGATATTTCGCAGCAAGTGCCGTAACTCCCTTACTTTTGCGTAATCCTGTTCTGCCCCGAGCTCTCCATTCAGGATGGCTGTCGCTTTCGATTTATCGACGAGTTTCCTGGCTGAATGCTTTGCAGGTAAGGTCTGACTCATGGCTCCTGCAAAGAGGACGATCAGCCGACCTTCCAGATGCTCCTTCAGCTCTTCTATCGAGGAGATCGACCGCGTCAAGATAATGGAAGCCCCGGCCTGATGCCTCAGGTCCATGGTGACTTTCAAGGTCACATCACCCGTTTCAAATCCCAAGGCTCGGGCAACCACGTAGTGCCCCATTTCATGATTCGCGATCTGCAATGCATGTTCCCGTATAGCGGGGGGCATTTTCTTCATCATTCCCATCATCTCCCGTCACAGCCCTCCGTTGCGTATTCGACTATGAGAGTAACGGCTCGTGTCCATGCTATCGACCAGTGTTTGCCAACCTAAATCAATCATTAACCATTTCGTTTCTGTTACCCCTGCGAAAACAAAACAACGCACGACTGCGTGATGAGACCATCGCCTGGCTGAAAACACGCGGCTTTCGCTGCACAGCGTCGCAGGCGAACTGCTTCATGATTGATGTCGGGCGCCCGGGGGATGAAGTCGTGAAGGCACTGGCCGATCGTGTCGTGCGGATTGGTCGGGTCTGGCAGAGCTGGCCGACCTGGGTTCGGGTCAGTGTGGGGACCGACGCGCAAATGCGACGGTTTCGCGAGGCGTTTGGTCAGGTCATCCAAGGCTAGTCCAGACAACCGCCACGAGCACCGTGCGGGATGTGCCTGTAACATGCCTGCCCATTGCTCTATACCGCTGGAGATGCCCCTTTGCCTGACACCCGCCCGCCCGTCCTTGACGAAATCGACCGCCAATTGATCGCGGCCTTGCAGATTAATGCCCGCGAAAGCGTGGCCATGCTCGCCCGTCAACTGGGTATCGCCCGCACCACCGTCACGTCGCGCCTGGCGCGGCTGGAAAAGGCCAGAGTGATCACCGGTTATGGCGTGCGCCTGGGGCAACGGGTGGTGGATGGCGGATTGCAGGCATACGTCGGGATCACGGTGCAACCACGGTCCGGCAAGGAAGTGCTGCGTCGTCTCAGCGCCATGGCGCAGGTGCAGCAGCTGTGCGCAGTGAGTGGCGAATTTGATTATGTGGCGTGGTTGCGCACCGATTCGCCGGAGCAGCTGGATCAGTTGCTGGATCAGATCGGCAGTGTGGACGGGGTGGAGAAGACGACGACTTCGATCATCTTGAGCAGCAAGATTGATCGGGGGCAGCCGGTTTGAGTTTCTGACGATAGGTCTTCGGTGTTTGGTCGGACCTCTTCGCGGGCAAGCCTCGCTCCTACAGTATGTAGCGGCACGTCGTCATAGTGCGCAAACAATGTGCAAAACGACGACACATTGCGTCTTATTAACGTGTTCTACGCTCTCTAAAATGGCTGCCATCTTTTCCTATACTCAGACGCGCACTCTGCGTCAGGTCGCCAGCAAGGTCAGCCATGAACAAGAACAATCGCCATCCTGCAGACGGTAAAAAACCGGTCACCGTTTTCGGCCCGGACTTTCCTTTCGCTTTCGACGACTGGATCGAGCACCCGGCCGGTCTGGGCAGCATTCCGGCACACAATCACGGCGCCGAAGTGGCGATTGTCGGCGCCGGCATTGCAGGCTTGGTAGCCGCCTACGAATTGATGAAGCTGGGTCTTAAACCCGTCGTCTACGAAGCCTCGAAGATGGGCGGCCGCCTGCGCTCCCAGGCCTTCAATGGCGCTGAAGGCATCATCGCCGAGCTTGGCGGTATGCGTTTCCCGGTGTCGTCCACTGCGTTTTATCACTACGTCGACAAGCTCGGCCTCCAGACCAAACCCTTCCCGAACCCGCTGACGCCTGCGTCGGGCAGCACGGTAATCGATCTGGAAGGCAAAACTCATTACGCACAGAAACTGGCGGATCTTCCTGCACTGTTCCAGGAAGTCGCTGACGCCTGGGCCGATGCTCTGGAAGCCGGCTCGCAGTTCTCCGATATTCAGCAAGCGATCCGTGACCGCGACGTGCCGCGCCTCAAGGAACTGTGGAACACCTTGGTGCCGCTGTGGGACGACCGCACGTTCTATGATTTCGTCGCCACCTCCGAAGCCTTCGCCAAGCTATCGTTCCATCATCGCGAAGTGTTCGGCCAGGTCGGTTTCGGTACTGGCGGCTGGGACTCGGACTTCCCCAACTCGATGCTGGAAATCTTCCGTGTAGTGATGACCAACTGCGACGATCACCAGCACTTGGTAGTCGGCGGCGTGGAGCAGGTGCCGCTGGGCATCTGGCGCCATGTGCCGGAGCGTTGCGTGCATTGGCCTGAAGGCACCAGTCTCAGTTCGTTGCACAGTGGCGCGCCGCGCTCCGGCGTGAAAAAAATTGCCCATGCACCGAACGGGCGTTTTACCGTCACCGATAACTACGGCGACACACGCGAATACGCGGCCGTACTGACCACCTGCCAGAGCTGGCTGCTGACCACCCAGATCGAATGCGACGAAAGCCTGTTCTCGCAAAAGATGTGGATGGCCCTGGACCGCACCCGCTACATGCAATCGTCGAAGACTTTCGTGATGGTCGATCGCCCATTCTGGAAGGACAAGGACCCGGAAACCGGGCGCGACCTGATGAGCATGACCCTCACTGATCGCCTGACCCGCGGCACGTACCTGTTCGATAACGGCGACGACAAGCCAGGGGTGATTTGCCTGTCGTACTCGTGGATGAGCGACGCCCTGAAAATGCTCCCGCACCCGGTGGAAAAACGCGTGAAGCTGGCGCTGGACGCGTTGAAAAAGATCTACCCGAAAGTCGACATCGCCGCGCGGATCATCGGCGATCCGATCACCGTTTCATGGGAAGCCGACCCGCATTTCCTCGGGGCTTTCAAAGGTGCGCTGCCCGGCCACTACCGCTACAACCAGCGCATGTACGCGCACTTCATGCAGGACGACATGCCGGCCGAGCAGCGCGGGATTTTCATCGCCGGCGACGACGTTTCGTGGACGCCGGCATGGGTCGAAGGCGCGGTGCAGACGTCGCTCAACGCGGTGTGGGGGATCATGAAACACTTCGGCGGTGAAACTCACGCCGAAAACCCGGGTCCAGGAGATGTGTTCAACGAGATCGGTCCGATCGCCCTGCCCGAGTAAGAGGAATCCGAAATGCGCGTAGCCCTTTACCAATGTCCACCGCTGCCCCTGGATGTCGCAGGTAATCTGCAACGCCTGCATCAACTGGCGCTGGAGGCCAAGGGCGCAGACTTGCTGGTGCTGCCGGAGATGTTCCTGACCGGCTACAACATCGGCATCGATGCGGTCAGCGTGCTGGCGGAGGTGCACAACGGTGAATCGGCGCAGCAAATCGCGCGCATTGCCAAAACGACGGGGATCGCCATTTTGTATGGCTACCCGGAGCGTACCGAAGACGGGCAGATCTACAACGCCGTGCAGTTGATCGACGCCAATGGAGAGCGGTTGTGCAACTACCGCAAGACTCACTTGTTCGGCGACCTCGATCACTCGATGTTCAGCGCCGGGCCGGATGAGTTTCCGCTGGTTGAACTCAACGGCTGGAAGCTTGGCTTTTTGATCTGCTACGACCTGGAGTTCCCGGAAAACGCCCGACGTCTGGCCTTGGCCGGCGCCGAGCTGATCTTGGTACCGACGGCGAACATGATTCCCTACGATTTCATTGCCGACGTTACCGTCCGCGCACGGGCCTTCGAAAACCAGTGTTATGTGGCTTACGCCAACTACTGCGGGCAAGAAGGCGACATCCAGTATTGCGGCCAAAGCAGCATCGCCGCGCCGGATGGCAGCCGCATCGCCCAGGCCGGACTTGATGAAGCGCTGATTGTCGGTGAACTGGATCGTCAGCTGATGATCGATTCCCGCGCCGCCAATCGCTACTTCCTCGATCGCCGTCCCGAGCTATACGGCGAGCTGAACAAGCCCTAATCCGCTAGCATTAGCGCTTCTCTGTTCTGGAAGTGCTCATGCCTGCGCTGAATCACCCTCGCCTCCACACTGAAACTCTCGCCAATGGCCTGCGGGTGACGTTGCGTCATGCGCCGGATTTGAAGCGCTGCGCCGCTGCGTTGCGGGTCGCTGCCGGCAGTCACGATGTGCCACTGGCCTGGCCGGGGCTGGCGCACTTTCTTGAGCATTTGCTGTTCCTGGGTACAGAGCGCTTTCCCGCAGGGCAAGGGCTGATGGCCTACGTGCAAGGTCATGGCGGGCAGGTGAATGCGCGAACCAGCGAACGTACGACGGACTTCTTTTTCGAGCTGCCGCCTCAGGCGTTTAACGGTGGGCTGGAGCGTTTGTCAGACATGCTCGCTCATCCGCGTATGAATCCAGACGATCAGCGGCGAGAACGGGAAGTGCTGCACGCCGAATTTGTCGCTTGGTCGCGGGATGCGGCGGCCCAACAACAGTTCGCGCTGTACGATGGACTCTCGGCGGCTCATCCATTGCGGGCGTTTCATGCGGGAAACCGTTACAGCCTGCCGGTGCCGCAACCCGAATTTCAGCAAGCGCTGAAGGACTTCTATCAGCGGTATTACCAGACCGGGCAGATGACGCTGAGTTTGGCCGGGCCACAGAATCTCGATGAATTGAAGGGGATGGCACAGGCGTTTGCCGTTGCTATTCCCTCCGGCGAGAAAGTCCCTCAGACAAAACCCACCCTGTTGATAGATTCTTCAGACAATAGTTATCAACAGGCTGGAGAACGTCGGCTGGATCTGCTGTTCACCTTCGAAGCACTGCCCGACTCATCGCCCGAAGCGCTGGCGTTCCTGTGCCACTGGCTGAACGCCGAAAAAACCGGCGGCCTGTTGGCGCAGCTGCGAGAGCATGGGCTGGTGGACAACCTGAAAGCCACGCCGCTCTATCACTACGCTGGCCAAGCCTTGTTACACATCGAATTCACACGGCCCGCCCACGCTACGCAACCGGACAATGTGATCGGCGAACGGCTTCTGGATTGGCTGGGCTTTTTTGCCTCCCGTCAGGATTGGGCCGAATTGCGCGAAGAATATGCAGCTCTGCTGCAGCGCCAACAGCAAGTCAGCAGCGCCTTGCAACTGGCCCGACGAGACAGCGAACAGCTTGAAGCCGGGTTGTCTGAACAGGGCGTTGTCACCCTCAAGGCAATCCTCAAACAAATCGGCGCTGTGGATAACTTCACCGGCCAGTGGCAACTGCCGACCTCCAACCCGTTTTTGCGCGCCGAGACGCCAGCCCCAAATGCCGGATTGATTCGCGGCCAGACCAGCGCCCATCGCGGCCTGCGGACGTTTGCCCAGGATCGCTCACGCAGTCGCCGCGAACGATCATCGATGCAGTTCAGTCAGGCGTTGCCGGATAACACGGATGAAGGTGCGGTTTATCTGCGCTGGCGCCTGGAGGTCGCGCCTCACAGTCGCCTTCAGTCGAATCTGGAAAACAACCTGCGGATGCTGCGCGAAGATGCGCGTCAGGCCGGTGTCGACTTTTCCTTCAGTGCTTCGGGCAACGAATGGCTGTTGAAAATGACGGGGCTGCAGGAGCCGATGCCGACAGTCCTCGAACATGCGCTGAAAGAACTGACAAAACCTGATGCCGATTTCTCACAGGAAGCGCCGGCGGCCGTTACATTGATGCCGATTCGACAGCTTCTCAAAGCATTGCCCGATCTATGCCATGAGCACAGCGTAGTCTCGGATGACCTGCAGCAACTCTGGTCGAGCGCACGCTGGGATGGCCTGGCGGCCGGCCTGTCAGCCCAGACACAAGCGGCGATGGGGCTTGCCTTGAGTCGTATTCCCGGCACTGCGGACAGTCAACTGACGCCGCCTCCGTCGATTCGCTCGCAGTATCTCTGGAACTCCGTCGATACCGCCTCCAGCGAACACGCACTGTTGCTCTTTTGTCCGACAGCCACCCATGACATCGCCGATGAAGCCGCCTGGCGTTTGCTCGCGCACGTGTGCCAGACGCCGTTCTACCAGCGCTTGCGAGTGGAGCAGCAACTCGGTTACGCCGTATTCAGCGGACTACGCCAGTTAAACGGTCAGACCGGGCTGCTGTTTGGCGTGCAATCACCGAGCGTCGCGCCCCTGGATTTACTGGAACACATCGAACAGTTCTTCAGCGAATTGGAAGGGATGATCGAAAGCATCGATGACGCGACCTTCATTTCTCAACGCCAAGCCCTGGCCGATCAATTCGACAACACCGCCCTGCCCAACGCCCAGGCCGCCGAACTGCTCTGGCAAGGCAAACTGGCTGGCCACTCGTCGGATTACCTGAAACATCTGCCTCAGGCGATTCTGATGATCGACCGTGAAGCCTTGCTGGCGGCGTCACAACGACTGAACCGAGCCGACGGTGGATGGCGCTGTCTGGCCAACGGACCGTGCCCCACTACGCTTTGGCAAGTGGCAAAATGATCATTACCGGTGCTGCAATTAGCTTTCTCAAAGATTCGTGGCCAATCGCTCTGTAATTTTGAGTAACATAGCCACCTAACTATCTGAACATCTCCGGCTGGAGGTGGACTATATGTATAGGTCTCAACTGTCCCATCCACCTGAAGGAGCGCTTCTATGTCCTGGTCCAAACCTGCTTACACCGACCTGCGTATCGGCTTCGAAGTCACCATGTACTTCGCAAGCCGCTAAGCTCTGCCGTCTGGTAGAGAATGCAGTGCTACGCCTCGGCTCGCCGGGGCGTTTTTATTTTCAGCTTTCAATGATGGAGCGGCCATGTTTGTCCAGATTCTAGGTTCCGCCGCCGGCGGCGGTTTCCCCCAGTGGAACTGCAACTGCGTGAACTGCGCAGGTTTTCGCGACGGCAGCCTGCGGGCCGAGGCTCGTACCCAGTCGTCCATCGCGATTTCCGATGACGGCGTGAACTGGGTGCTGTGCAATGCTTCGCCGGACATCCGCGCCCAGCTCCAGAGTTTTGCGCCAATGCAGCCGGGCCGCGCGCTGCGTGACACCGGCATCAGCGCAATCATCC
>NZ_AKJE01000005.1 GCF_000282495.1 Pseudomonas sp. GM79 | reverse complement strand
ATCATTGTGGGAGCACTCATTTGAGATGGCGATAGCTCTGCACCGCCGACCCCAACACCACGGCACCGGCGGCAATCGCCACCCAGAACCCGCTGCGCGCACCAAACGCATCCACCAGCCAGCCCGAACTGGCTGCGCCGATCGCCACGCCGATGCTCAAACCGGTGACCAGCCAGGTCAGGCCTTCGGTGAGCTTGGCCGGCGGCACGATGCGCTCCACCAGCGCCATGGCCACAATCAGGGTCGGTGCAAAAAACAGCCCGGCGACGAACACCGCCAGCGACAGTCCGAAAATATTGGCCGCCAGCAGCAACGGCAACGTGGTCACCGCCGTCGCCACCCCGCCGTAGAGGAACAATTGCGCCAGCGGCAACTTGGAACGAAACACCCCGAACGCCAACCCGGCCAGGCACGAGCCGATGGCATACACCGACAGCACAATACTCGCCGCCGCCGGTTGCCCCTGCTGCTCGGCGAACGCGACGCTGACCACATCCACCACACCGACGATGGTGCCCAAGGCGACCATCAACAGTATCAGCAACTGGATCTCGCTCGAGCGGATGATCGAACCCTGATGGTGTTCTTCATAAGGATGTACCGGCGGTTCGGTACCGCGCTGCAACACAAATGCCGTGACCCCGATCGCCAGCATCAGCAACGCCGCCAACGGCCCTGCCTCCGGGAACGCCACCACACACAACCCCACCGACAGCGGCGGCCCGACAATAAAGCAGACCTCGTCCAGCACCGACTCCAGCGCATAAGCGGTTTGTAACTCGGGGCGACCGCGATACAACTCGGTCCAGCGCGCCCGCACCATCGCCGACATACTCGGCATGCAACCGGCCAGCGCGGCAAACGCAAACAACGTCCAGTGCGGCGCCTGCAAGCGAGTACACAGCAACAACAGCAACAGCGCCCCACCACCGACCAATGCCGACACCGGCAAGATCCGGCTTTGGCCAAAACGGTCCACCAACCGCGAAACCTGTGGCGCACAAAACGCTGTGGCCAGGGCAAAGGTCGCCGCGATGGAGCCGGCCAGGCCGTAACCGCCCTGCAGCTGCGAAAGCATGGTGATCAAGCCAATGCCGGTCATGGAAATCGGCATGCGCGCGAGCATGCCGGCCAGCACAAAGGCGCGTGCGCCTGGGGCGTGGAATAGCTCGCGGTAGGGGTTTGCCATGGGGTCCGGCCTCAACAAGGGTCTGCAACTTGCCACAAACGTCTACCCCGGGGAAAGCGTCGAATTGTTGGTTGGGTGTGAACAGCGGTTTGCCGCAAATGAACTCTCTGTGGCTCAAACCGGTCAGCTAGTTAGGCCCTCGGTTCCCGGAGTTCCGCGGTAATGGCTGATTATTCCGAACGACAAAGTGCCATCGACGCCCACGGCATCATTGGCGACATGCGTAGCGCAGCGCTGGTCAACGACAAGGGCAGCGTGGACTTTTTCTGCTGGCCGGAATTCGACAGTCCTTCGATTTTCTGCGCGCTGCTGGACAGCCCCGAAGCCGGCATCTTTCAACTGGCCCCGGACCTGCCCGACGCTCGCCGCGAGCAGATTTACCTGCCCGATACCAACGTCCTGCAAACCCGCTGGATGAGCGATCACGCGGTGGTCGAAGTCACCGACCTGCTGCCCACCGGCGACAGCGAAGATGATTTGCCGATGCTGATGCGTCGAGTGCGAGTGGTCAGCGGACAAGCGACGATCCGCATGCGTTGCGCCGTGCGGCATGACTATGCCCGGGCTCCGACCAAGGCCCGCGCACGTGATCGGAGTGTGTATTTCGAGGCCACCGGCCAGCCAGCCATGCAGCTGTGTTCGAATCAATCCTTACGCATCGAGGGCCATGCGGCCGTCGCCGAATTCATCCTCGAACAGGACCAGAGCGCCGAGTTCCTGCTCGGCGGCGTTGACGATGCGCGCTTCAAGGAAGGTGCCGCCGCGCTGTGCCTGGAACGCACCCTGAAGTTCTGGCGCGACTGGATCGGCCAGTCCAATTATCGCGGTCGCTGGCGGGAAATGGTCAATCGCTCGGCCCTGGCCCTGAAGCTGCTGACCTCACGCAAACACGGCGCCATCCTCGCCGCCGCTACCTTCGGCCTGCCGGAAACGCCCGGCGGCGAACGCAACTGGGACTACCGCTACACCTGGATCCGTGACGCCTCGTTCACCGTCTATGCCTTCATGCGCCTGGGCTTCGTCGAGGAAGCCAACGCCTACACGCGCTGGTTGCGCGGTCGGGTCAGGGATTGTCACGGCAAGACCATGAAACTCAACATCCTCTACGCCATCGATGGCCGTCAGGAACTGCCGGAAGTTGAACTTCCACACTTGGCCGGTCACGGCGGCGCGACGCCGGTACGCATCGGCAATCAGGCTTACGATCAAATCCAGCTCGACATCTTTGGCGAGCTGATGGACGCGGTGTATCTGGTCAACAAGCACGGTGAAGCGATTTCTCATGAGGGCTGGAAACACACTGTGGAGGTGGTCGATCAGGTCTGCGAAACCTGGCAACAAAAAGACGTTGGCATCTGGGAAATGCGCGGCGAGCAGTATCACTTCCTGCACTCGCGATTGATGTGCTGGGTGGCCGTGGACCGGGCCATCCGGCTGGCCTCTAAACGCTCGCTGCCCGCCCCGTTCGCCCGCTGGGACCAGACCCGTCAAGCGATCTACGCTGACATCTGGAGCAACTTCTGGAACGAAGAACGCGGGCATTTCGTCCAGCACATCGGCGGCACCGGCCTCGATGGCTCGATGCTGCTGATGCCGCTGGTGCGCTTCGTCAGCGCCAAGGATCCGCGCTGGATCGCGACCCTTGAAGCCATCGAGAAAAGCCTGGTGCGCGCAGGCATGGTCTACCGCTACCGCAACGACGACAGCCAGATCGACGGCCTGCCCGGCACCGAAGGCGCCTTCGCCGCGTGCTCGTTCTGGTACGTCGAATGCCTGGCCCGTGCCGGCCAGGTGGAGAAGGCGCACCTGGAGTTCGAGCAATTGCTGAAGTACGCCAACCCGCTGGGGCTGTATGCCGAAGAGTTCGACAGCCATGCCCGGCATCTGGGCAACACACCACAAGCGCTGACGCACCTGGCACTGATCAGCGCGGCGAGTTTCCTGGATCGGAAATTGAGCGGGGAGAAAAACTTCTGGCAGCCTTGAGACCGAGTCGTCTTCTTCGCTACTACAGATGTACACCGTTCAACTGTGGGAGCGGGCTTGCTCGCGAAGGCGATTTCACATTCAACATTGATGTCGCCTGACACACCGCTTTCGCGAGCAAGCCCGCTCCCACAGGGGATCAGCTGTGTGGCGCGGGTTTTGGCACGTCGACGTTATCGAGCACCCGATTCACCGCCAGCTCGGCCAGCATGATGACCTGCTGAATAGCCAGGAGCGTGTGCCGCTGCGGAGCATCGACATAGGCGGCAATGTCGCTGGTCATGACGCTGGCTGAGGCCAGCGATTCGCAGACATGAGCGAGCAGACTTTCGTTGTCCATATCCGGCGCAACCATGAACATCTTGCTTGGCTTGCGGCCTTCGGTTTTTTTCCCAAACGATGGGTAGTGGGCGGTACGCAGGTTGGTCAACCGGGAAGTCAGGCACCCGGCGCACTCGAAAGTGCCCCGCGCACAGCCCACCGCGAAGCATACCGACAAGCACAAGAAAAAGCGCCGACATGCTCACGTTGGCGCTTGCACGCCTGACATTGCACGGGTGACCAAACCCGGTCGCTGAATTGGCAGCGACCCGGAAAGACTATCGGCTCCCTTTCCTAACCTACAACCGCCAAAACTCGTCGGAAATATCCACTTTTACGACACTTTTTGTAGGATCGAGACTTACCCGCGATGAACTTAAACACACTCCGCCTGACAGAGCTGACCTTCTGTGGCGAGGGAGCTTGCTCCCGTTGGGGCGCGCAGCGGCCCTGAAATCTATAACCAAATTCCTCCAGAAGCACCGCATTTGCTGGCTTCACGGCCGCTGCGCAGCCGAACGGGGGCAAGCCCCCTCGCCACAGAACCAGGTAGGCCGAACCTACAATCACTAAACAAAACCAGCCCAATCAACACGCGGTAACGCATTCCTACATCCGGAAATACCTTGTTGCCACCGCTTACATCCATCCCTACCATCCACGTCAACGGGCACAGCGGAGCTGTCCAACAAAACCCGAATTCAAGGAACCAGAATGACCCAGCGTATCCATCGCAGCATTGATGCCCCACTCCGATCAGGCTTGAACCGGGATGAACTGTGGGAGGGCCACGACAAAGGCCTGATCAAATGCTGGGAAATCGGCCGCCAACGCGCCGCCCGCTTCCCCGACCTCGCCCGACAATGCCTCACTGATGAACTTCCGGTGCTAGGCTGGAAAGGTGGCGTCAGCCGCAGTCTGAAAAAACTCGAAAAATACGGATCCCTCAAATACCTCGCCCAATGGCAAGGGTTGCGCGGGGAAGATCTGGATATCGATTTGAACGCAGAACGGGCGTTGACCTGTTCCAGAACCAAAATGGTCGTGACGTTTACGCCGGATCGGTCGAAGTATTTCAATCAGGTGGCGGACGTGGAGGCTTAAGGAGAAGGACGCATGGTGGACCTGCATCAGGAATTTCAAAACAGCGGTTTCTTCCACGAAGCACGGATTGATCGACGCTCGGCTGACGCACTGGTGGGAATCGCCGCCGGGCTCGCTGCCGACGGTACGATCAACCAGCAGGAAGCCGAGTTTCTAAAGACCTGGATCGAAACCCATTTAAGCCATATCGGCGATCCGGTGGTGAATATCCTCTACAAACGCCTCGCCGGCATGCTGAGCGACGGCGTGCTTGATGCCGAGGAGTCTGGCGAGCTGTTGGAGATGCTTCACCAGTTTGCAGGCCTGCCGATTGGTTCTGCCCAAACGTTCACTGCGCCGACCAGTCTTCCTCTCGACAACCCGGCGCCCTCTTTAAGTTGGTCTGACCGAGTGTTCCTGTTTACCGGGATCATGGCTTACGGTCCGCGCAAGGAGTGCGAATCACTGATTATTGAACGTGGCGGGCTTATCGGCGGATCCGTAAGCAAGAAGATCCATTATTTAGTGGTAGGCAGCATCGGCAATGATCAATGGCTGCATAGCACCTACGGAACCAAGATCAAAAGAGCCGTCGAACTGAGAGAAAGTGGTGTGCCAATAGCGATCATCAGTGAAGAATATTGGCAAAAGGTGCTGTTCGGATAACCCATTACAGCCTCTATGGAGTGTCAAATGAACAAGGACGTGCAGATCCAATTCACCAAAACTCCAAGTTTGACTCTCGCCTACGAAGAACACGGCCCCACCACCGGCGACCCGGTCATCCTGCTCCACGGCTTCCCTTACTCCCCCCGCGCCTACGACGAAATCGCCCCGGCCCTCGCCGCAAAGGGCTACCGCGTTATCGTCCCGTACCTGCGCGGCTACGGCCCGACCCGGTTCAACAGCCCCGACACCCTGCGCTCCGGCCAGCAAGCCGCCCTCGCCCAGGATCTTCTGGACCTGATGGACGCCCTCGCCATCAAGCACGCCGCCCTGTGCGGTTACGACTGGGGCGGCCGGGCGGCGTGCATTGTTGCGGCGCTATGGCCGGAGCGGGTGCGCTGCCTGGTGACCGGGGACGGTTACAACCTTCAGAACATTCCGAATTCGACCCAGCCTCTGGACCCGGAGACCGAGCATCGCCTCTGGTACCAGTACTACTTCCACACCCCGCGCGGTGTTGAAGGCTTGACCCAAAACCGCCGGGCACTGTGCGAACTGCTCTGGAAGTTGTGGTCACCGACCTGGGCCAACAATGCCGCGCGTTATCCCTTGAGCGCACCAGTCTTCGATAACCCGGATTTCGTCGAGGTGGTGATTCACTCGTACCGACACCGGTTCATATATGCGCCTGGCGACCCGGCGCTGGAGTGGATGGAAGAAGCGTTGACCCAGCAACCGGCAATCAGCGTGCCGACGATTTCCCTGTGCGGCGCCGATGACGGTGTCGGCCCCGCGTCTGAAATCGATGAAGACGCCGAGCGTTTTACCGGCCCTTATGAACGCCGAGTATTGGCGGGCGTCGGGCATAACATTGCCGAAGAAGCGCCCGAAGCGACCCTCAAGGCATTACTGGATCTGCTGGAGGGCTGACGGAAAAGCGCTCGCGATAGGCTTGTGGTGTTACGCCCACGGCTCGCAGAAAACTGCGGCGCAAGGTCTCTTCACTGCCAAACCCGCATTGCACCGCGACCCGTTTGATCGGCACACCGGTGTCACTGAGCAAGCGCCGGGCGGTCTCGACCCGAATCAGTTCTATGGCCCGCGCCGGGGTCTGGCCGGTGTCGGCGCGGTAGTGACGAACGAAGCTGCGCTCGCTCATGCCGGCCTGCAAGGCCAAGGTCGGGATGCCGAGGTCTTTGGTTAGATTTTCGCTGATCCAGGCATGAAGATCGTCGAAGCGGTTGCCTTCCTTTTGCAGGGACAGGGTCACGCTGAACTGCGACTGGCCCCCCGGACGCTTGAGAAACACCACCAGTTGGCGGGCGACGTCCAGAGCCATGGTTCGGCCGAGATCTTCCTCGACCATCGCCAAGGCCAGGTCGATGCCCGCGGTGACACCGGCCGAGGTCCAGACCGGGCCGTCGTTGATGAAGATCGGGTTGGGTTCGACCTGTAGCTTGGGATGCTGCTGCGCCAATTGCTCGCAACGGGTCCAGTGCGTGACCACCCGCCTGCCATCGAGCCAACCGCTGGCCGCCAGCAAAAACGCCCCGGTACACACCGACGCCACCCGCCGACACCCCGTCGCGTGCTCACGTACCCAGGCCACCAGCGACTCATCTTTCGCCGCCGCGTAAACGCCCCAGCCACCAGCAATGATCAACGTGTCACTGCCCTGTTTCGCCAGCGGCTCTGCCAACAGCGCCAACCCCGCCGACGACATCACCGCCCCGCCACCGCTGGCAATCACCGACGGCGCATAGGGCGGCGGCAAACCTTGCTGGCGGGCAATGTCGTTGGCCGAGGCAAACACCTGCAACGGCCCGGTGACGTCGAGCACTTGCACGTTGGCAAAGGCCAGCACATGAATGGTTTTCGGGTTGTTCGGCATATTTGGCGTAATTCGTGGGGTTATTGGCGTATGCGCCAGATCCTACGAGCCTACAGTGAAGCCGTCCACCCCAACCAGGAGAAAAAACGCCATGACGTTGCAGATCGGTTTTCTGTTGTTTCCACAGGTTCAACAACTGGACCTGACCGGCCCTTATGATGTGCTGGCCTCGCTGCCGGACGTGAAGGTGCACCTGATCTGGAAGGACCTGATGCCAGTCACCGCGAGTACCGGGCTGGTGTTGAAACCGACCGCCACCTTCGACGATTGCCCGCCACTGGATGTGATCTGCATTCCTGGTGGCGGCGGCGTCGGGCCGTTGATGGAGGATGACGAAACCCTGGCCTTCATCAAGGCCCAGGCCGCCAATGCGCGGTATGTCACCTCGGTGTGTACCGGTGCGCTGGTGCTTGGCGCGGCGGGGTTGCTCAAGGGCAAGCGCGCTACCACTCACTGGGCATATCACGAATTGCTTGGGGTTTTGGGAGCGATTGCGGTGAACGATCGGGTGGTGCGCGACGGCAATCTGCTGACCGGTGGCGGGATCACCGCGGGGATCGATTTTGCCCTGACCCTGGCGGCTGAATTGTTCGATAAGGACACGGCGCAACTGGTGCAGTTGCAGCTGGAATACGCGCCGGCGCCGCCGTTTGCTTCGGGCAGTCCCGAGACAGCGCCGGTCAGCGTGCTGGAGGAAGCCCGCAAACGCGCTGCCGCGTCGTTGAAATTGCGCTCGGAAATCACCGAACGTGCAGCGGCGAAACTCGCCCGCCAGTGAAAGAAACGGCTGCGGGCGCTATCGCCCCCGCAGCCCGTCACTCAGGTCGACCATTGGGCACAAACAGCTCGAACGAGTTATCACCATAAGCCCGCTCCACTTTAGCGATCACCACTTGATAACCCGCGTACCACTTGCGGTACTGACGCTTGGCCTCCAGGTGCCTGGGATGGCTGGCGAATTCTCGTATAGAGGTTTCGTCCTGCCAGTAATAACTGGCGTTGACCAACTCGCCATCGGCCGAGCACCAGGATTGGGTGCCGACAAACCCTTCGATGCTGATCGCGACTTCGTCGATCAACGCGCTCAACCGGTTGAACTCCTCGTCCCGTTGCCCGGGTTTGTAGATAAACGATGCGATGTACATGCAGAGGTTCCTTTTCAGCGAATGAGTCAGGCCGGACGAGTCATCAGGACTAGCCGGACGGCGAGCAACAGCAGTACTGCGGCCAGCCCCAACGACTGCCATTTGGCGAATGTCGAAGTACTGGAAACAAGCCGGCTGACCGCACTGCCGAAAACCCCGAGCAGGGTGTGAAACACGCCACTGACCAAGGTCAACACCATGCCCAGCAGCACCAGTTGTACGGCAATCGACCCCCGCTGCGCGTTAACGAATTGCGGCAGGAACACCATGAAAAACAGTAAGGCCTTGGGGTTCAGCAGGCTGTTCAGCATCGCCCGGATCAGCAGGGTCTTGAGCGGCACCTGCGCCACATGCGACGTGCCGCTGGCCGATGTTTTTTGCAACACCTTGAACGCCAGCCACAGCAGGTACAGGCCCCCGGCATAACGGATCAGGTCGAAGGCCGGCGGCCAGCTGGCAACCAGTGCCGTAACACCCATCGCAGTCAGCGCCGTCAGGATCAGATCGGCCAGGCCAATGCCCAATCCTGACGCCACACCACCACGCCAGCCATAACTGGCGCCATGACTGATCACGAAGGCCATGTTCGGTCCGGGTGACAGCAGCAACAACATCACCGCGCCAACGAAAATCAATAAGGTCGTAGGGTCAATCACAGCGAAGTCTCCGTCCTGGAAAGCCTGTAGATTAGAACGCCAATCTGATACAAACAAAAAATTGATCCAGATACAAAGAGCACTCACCCATGACCCGTATTCGCTACAAACGCCTGGTGGATCAGTTCGCCGGGAAGATTCGCAGCGGTGAACTGCCACCCGCCACACAGTTGCCGACCATTCGTGCGTTGATGCAGAGCGAGCGGATTGCCCTGGCCACTGCATTGCGGGTCTATCACGAGCTGGAGGCGATCGGCCTGGTGGTCGGCGAAACCGGCCGTGGCACCTTTGTGCGCGACACATCCTTGCCACGCGGACTGGGGCTGGAACAGCAACCACTGGGCGTCGGCATGGTGGACCTGACCTTCAATTACCCGTCGGTACCCGGTCAGGACGAGTTATTGCGCGAGGGTTTGCGAGCGATTGCCGCCTCCGGCGATATCGATGCGCTGTTGCATTCCGCGCCTCAGGGCGGGCGCGCGCATGAACGGCAGACGGCGGCCCGGCATTTACGCAATCGGGACATTCGGGTGGGGGGCGATCAGGTGCTGATCGTCAACGGCGCCCAGCAAGGTCTTGCCGTGACGCTGATGGCACTGCTCAAACCGGGAGATATTCTGGCCCTCGACGCCCTCACCTACCCTGGCCTGAAAACCCTGGCCCAGGCCCATCGGCTGGACCTCGAAGCCCTGCCGCAAATCGCCGGGCACACCGATCTCGACGCCCTGGAAGCGCTGTGCAAACGGCGCCCCGTGCGGGCGCTCTACAGCATGCCGACGATGCACAATCCGTTGGGGACGGTGATGTCCATCGCCGACCGTGAACGCCTGGTGCAATTGGCCGAACGCTACGACTTTCTGATCATCGAAGACGGTGCCTATGCCTTCCTCGCAGAACCGGCGCCCAAACCGCTGTTTACCTTGGCCCCCCAGCGCACACTGTATATCAGCGGCCTGTCGAAAAGCGTTGCCTCGGGCCTGCGCATTGGTTTCATCGTTGCACCGAAAGCGATGATGCCGGTGCTGGAACAAGCCATCCGCGTGTCGACATGGAGCACCCCGTCGCTGACCGTCGCACTGGCCTGCCACTGGATCGATAGCGGCGAAGTCGACAACCTCGAAGAGCAAAAGCGCCTGGACGCCCGGCAGCGACAAGATCTGGCTCAGCAAATCCTGAAAAATTGCGAGCTGGTGGCGCATCCCGGTTCCTACTACCTTTGGCTCAGATTGCCAGAAGGATTACGGGCCGAAACGGTTGTTGCCGAGTTGGAACGTAAAGGCGTGCAGGTGACCAGCGCCGAACCCTTTGCCACGACCACTCATGTGCCTCCTGCGCTGCGGGTGGCCATGGGATCGATCAGCCTCGACGTGTTGAAGCGCGCCCTGGAGACACTGCGTGAAGTCGTGGACATCTGACAGACTTTTCTGACGCCCATAAAAAAACCCGCCTAAGCGGGTTTCTCAAGACCATTGCGACATCCTGTCGGCAGCCATCCTGGCGTATGGTCGATCATCCGTGATCCTGAGCACGTCCTGTGCTTCAGTTGATGGATCCAGATTAAACGCATCGATGAAGCTTAAAAAGACGACATACCACTGGCTACGTGTAAGCCATTGACCATTCAATGCAGGTTGCAGTTTTCTGCAGACGAAAAAAAACCCGCCGAAGCGGGTTTTTCCCAAGACCATATCGACTCCCTGTCGGCAGCGATCCTTGCTATGGTCGATCATCCGTGACCCTGGAGCACTTCCTGTGCTTCAGTTGATGGAGCTAGATTACCCTTCGGATCCAATCCGCAATAGACGACATAGCTACTACCGCGTGTAAGACATTCGCCATAGCCACCCCTCCGAAAACCCTTAGACGTATCAGTCATCAAGTGCCGGGGTCGCAAGTTTAGCGGCCTGCAGCCATCAGCCGCCCTGACGTTCGTGGGCGTTGGCGTTGGTTTTCAGAAACTCTTCGATATTGTTCATCTGCTCCTCCCAACCACGACTGTCCATACGGAACGCCTTTTCACGGCGGGATTGGGGAATGTGATCGAAACCGGACTCCGACACCTTGAGCAACGTGCCCTCGTCGTGATCTTCAAGTTCAAACTTCACCAGCGTGGTGGGCTCTTGGGAATAGTCGAAATCCGCCTTTACGGCAAATGGGTGCCAGCGAAACGAAAACACCCGCTCCGGCTCGACCCGCTCCACCAGGACATTCCACAGTACGTGTTCGTAGCCGGGATACGTGACTTGCCCCTGGGTCCACTCGCCGGCGACAAAGCGCTTACCTTCGAGTGCCACGCCGAACCATTGCCCAAAGGCTTCGGCATTGGCCAGCACGCGCCAGACCTGCGAGCGCGGCACCTTGAGCAGGATTTTCCTTTCGATGCGATCTGATGCTGGGTTCATAAGTCACCTCCTGTATTGAACAGTAGGCCCGTAAAGACCATAAGACCAACCTAAAAGTTGTATCAAACAGGTGCCGCAATCGATCTTGCCTGAAATATTCGGCCTCATTTTTGGCCATAAGTTCTGGTTTCAAGGGGGAGTCAGCGGGCTGAAACTGCTAACGTTTGCAACGACGTGGAACCCTTACAAGGAAGATTCATGCAGCCTTCACTCACGGAACGTTATCGCGCAACCCTGCTGGGGCTTGCTTGTGGGGATGCCGTTGGCACCCATGCCGAATTCCAGCCGCGCGGCTCATTCGCCCCTCTGACCGATATGGTTGGGGGCGGCCCGTTCAATCTGAAGCCAGGGCAATGGACCGATGACACTTCCATGGCACTTTGCCTGGCAGAAAGCCTGCTGAACAAAAAAGGTTTTGATGCGGCCGACCAAATGGGCCGTTACCTCAACTGGTGGCAATGGGGTTACCTGAGTTCGACCGGCGAATGCTTCGACATTGGTATGACCGTCCGTGAAGCGCTGGCTCGTTATCAGGAAACCGGTCAGCCATTCGCAGGATCCACCGATCCCAATACGGCCGGTAACGGTTCGCTGATGCGGTTAGCGCCAATAGTGTTGTACTACTTTCCCGACCCCGAGCGGATCAGAACCTTTTCCGCAGACAGCTCGCGCACTACCCATGCGGCGCCGGAGGCACTTGAATGCTGTCAGTTGCTTGCCGATCTGATCCGCAAGGCATTGCAAGGCGCGTCCAAGCCGGATTTGCAGAGCCTGCCAGAGACGACGTTCGTGGAACCGAAGGTCGCGAGCATCGCCCGAGGCGATTACCTCGGAAAATCCAAAGACGATATTCGCGGTAGCGGTTACTGCGTTGCATCACTGGAAGCGGCCTTGTGGTGCTTTCACCACACTGACAGTTTTGAAGCCGCCATCCTTGAAGCCGCGAACCTGGGCGATGACGCCGATACCACTGCCGCCATCGTCGGCCAGTTGGCCGGAGCTCACTACGGTGTGCAGGCCATCCCTGACGGGTGGCTTGCGAAATTGCATCAGCGCGAAGACATCGAGGCCACGGCTGACGCCCTGTTTCGGGCCGCCGCCGCTGCCGACATCTCAGCCACGCAACCAAGAAAAGCCCCATGAATAAATTGCATGGCAGCTGCTTGTGCAAAGTCATCAAATACGAACTTGATGGCCTCGACATGCCCATCAGTCATTGCCACTGCCACACCTGCCGCAAGGCACACGCAGCGGCATTCGCCTCGACGGCCGGGGTCATGCGTGAGCATTTTCGCTGGATAAAAGGACAGGACCGGCTAAGCACCTATGAGTCGTCGCCGGGCAAGCTTCGGCATTTCTGTTCGATCTGCGGATCGCATCTGATGGCGGAGCGCTTGGCCCAACCCCATGTAATCGTTCGCGTGGCGACGCTCGACGATGATCCGAAAATGACACCTCAGGCTCACATCTGGACGTCCCATGACGTGCCCTGGCTTGAATATGAATCGAATGAGAAATGTCCTGAATGGCAGACATAGTTTCCGGACACGCCACAAGTGCAGCATCAGGTTGCTGATTTGTTGACTGGCGACGCCCCGCTACACTGCCCCCCAACTTCCCATCACCACTGCGAGCCCACCATGCCTCCACGTTTTCTCCTTGCGTTGACGCCGCTGCTGTTCACCCCCCTTGCGCATGCAATCGACTGCGACAACGCCACTGACCAGTCGACGATGAATCAATGCGCGGCGCAGCAGAACAAGGCCGCTGACAAGGAGCTGAATGCGCTTTACCAGCAGATCACCACACGGCTGAAGGACGACCCCGACGCGAAAAAGCTGTTGGTCGGTGCGCAGCGCTCATGGATTGCGTTTCGCGATGCCGAGTGCAAATTCTCGGCGTCCGGGGTGGCGGGTGGCAGTGCCTATCCGCTGATTTACAGCAACTGCACCACTGAACTGACCAAGGCGCGGGTCGAGGCGTTCAAGACTTACTTGAAGTGTCAGGAAGGGGATTTGAGTTGTCCGGTGCCTGAGGCTTGAGGCTTGAGGCTTGAGGCTTGAGGCTGCGCTGTGCTTGAGGGCCTCTTCGCGGGCAAGCCTCGCACTTGCAAGGGGCTTGGCGGTACACAAATTGTGTATTCTCCAAAAATCCACCCGATAACTTGATGTTGCCGATCTGCTTCAGGCTATAGAGTGTTCGGCGGTGGCCGAGTCTTCCTTCTCGGCTTCGGGAGACACGCCGCACCACCAACGTGGTGCGGCGTGACGCAGGCTCAACGGTAAAACGGCGCGTGAATGCCTTTATGAGCCTCGATTTCTTGCCGCATATTAGCCACCAGTGACGCGATCGCGTGGGGGCTATCCAGTGTCCATACCGGAACATGGGTGGCCACCAAATCCACTTTCCCGGTCATGCAATCGCAGACCCGAATTGTCAGGGACTGGTCCGCCTCCATGCTGCAAGTGCACACAGCCGGCAAAAAACTATGTTCAATGATGTTTTGAATTTCCAGGGTTGAAAGGAACATCGCTACCTCCATCACGCCAGGTGTATGGCCGGGCAAATGCTCCCTCATTCACCCATTAGCCGGAAAATTCTAATCCTCAATAACGGGTGTCTCAAGACCGTAACAGGTTGCTCATCGTCTCGTTGGTGATCCTTAGACGTGAGGATCTCCCGGAGCTTTGCCCGGCACGGCGTATTGCGGCTTCAAATGACCGTCCTGATCGAGCAACCAGGCGTCCATGATCTGCCGCACCACGGGACCGGCGACGCGACCACCAGCCTCGCCGTTCTCGATCATCACCGAAATGACAATCTTCGGATGTTCGGCCGGGGCGAAACCGACGAACAAGGCGTTGTCACGGTTGCGCTCCAGGGTTTTCGCCCGGTTGTAGCGCTCACCCTGCTTGATCGCCACCACTTGCGCCGTACCACTCTTGCCGGCGATGCGGTATTGAGCCCCCGCGGCTGCCGCTCGGGCAATCCCGCGAGCATCGTGCATTACCATCTGCATGCCGTGGTTGACCTGCTCCCAGTCACGCGGGTCCTTGAGCAGGATGTTCGGCATCGGATGCTCGTCCACCGGCGCTACACCATCCACCGTTTTGGCCAAGTGTGGTCGGTTCCATACACCCTTGTTGGCGATCAGCGCCGTAGCCTGGGCGAGTTGCAGAGGCGTGACCTGCATGTAGCCCTGGCCGATGCCAAGGATCACGGTTTCACCCGGGAACCATGCCTGACGGCGCGTGGCGCGCTTCCAGGCCTGGGATGGCATCAACCCCGCAGACTCTTCGAACATGTCCAGCGAGACCCTCTCGCCGAGGCCAAACATCGCCATGTAATCGTGCAGACGGTCGATCCCCAGCTTGTGCGCCAGATCGTAGAAGTAGGTGTCGTTGGAGCGCATGATCGCCGCGTCCATGTCCACCCAGCCATCGCCACTGTGGTTCCAGTTACGGTATTTATGATCGAAATCCGGTAGTTGGTAATAACCCGGATCGAAGACGCGGGTCTGCGCAGTGACCACCCCGGCGTCGAGGCCGGCAATAGCCACTTCCGGCTTGATGGTCGAGCCCGGCGCGTAGAGCCCACGCAGCACACGATTGAACAGCGGCCGGTCGATGGAGTCGTGTAGCGCCGCGTACTCCTTGACGCTGATGCCGGTCACAAACAGGTTCGGGTCGAAGCTTGGCTTGCTGACCATCGCGAGTACTTCGCCGGTCGACGGGTCGAGAGCGACCACCGAGCCACGGCGATCGCCCAACGCCTCCTCGGCAGCTTCCTGAAGTTTGACGTCGAGGCTCAGAACGATGTTTTTGCCGGGGATCGGATCGGTGTGTTTGAGCACTCGCAGCACGCGGCCCTGAGCATTGGTTTCGACTTCTTCATAACCCACATGGCCGTGCAACTCGGGCTCGTAGAATTTCTCGATGCCGGTCTTGCCGATGGATTGGGTGCCACGGTATTCCACCGTATCCAGGGCTTTGGACTCTTTCTCGTTGATGCGGCCGACGTAGCCGATCGAGTGTGCGAAGTGTGCGCCCATCGGGTAGTGGCGAACGAATTGTGGCTCTACGTCGATCCCTGGCAAACGGAACTCGTTGACTGCCAACACCGCGATCTGTTCTTCGCTGAGTTCGTAGAACAAGGTGACGGGCACGAAGGGGTGTCGAGCCTGCTTCATTGCCTTGTCGAACAGTGTGCGGTCTTCAGCCGGCAGGTGCAGGAGGTTGACCACGTCATCCAGCTCTTCTTTGACATCGGAGGCCCGTTCTCGGGTGATGGTCAAGTTGAAACTGGGCCGGTTGTCCGCCAGAAGCACGCCGTTTCGGTCATAGATCAACCCACGGGTAGGGGCGATCGGCAATACGTGTACACGGTTGTTTTCGGAGATCGTCGAATGGTAGTCGTACTCAACCACTTGCAGAACATACAGCCGTACCACCAGCGCGCAGGTAATAGCGACGACAAACAAGGCGCAGGCCATCAGTCTTTTATTGACCAGGCGCGTCTCTTTTTCGTGGTCCTTGATTGGTATCGGTTCAGGCATTTCTGCAGCAGCTCTTTGACTGTAGAGGAAGTGCCGATCCGTAGGCTTGAAATCAGTCCGTTAAAAAACGAGCTGCACCATACCAAAAACGGCGGGGTCACTTTAGCGCGTCAGCCAAAATTTCATAAACGATGCAACTATCACCAGGGATAGCGGGTGGGCTATCCCTTTATTCGCCACGGCACTTTCCTGCGAGCAAAACAAAACCCCTACCTGC
>NZ_AKJE01000004.1 GCF_000282495.1 Pseudomonas sp. GM79 | reverse complement strand
CTGCGGCAGCTCCTACAGGGGTAAGCGGCGTCGCATGAAAACATGCTACTCCATAGGCCTGGAGAGTGGCTTTTCAAAAAGGCTTGTCGAAGGTGATTTTCGGATCTTTCCATGGGCCTTTGACGGTGTATTTGACGCTGGCATAGCGCGCCACGCGGTCACCGATCAGCTTGTCGATCAGAAACAGCGCCCCGCCGACGGCCGGTGCACCGACGATCAGCGCGGCAATCGGCAGATTGTTGGTCACCGGTAAAGTCACCAACAACTTGGCATCGATCTGATCACCCACCAGGTCCAGCGTGCCATTGAGCTCCACATTACTCGACGGCCCGGTCAGCAGAATGGGTTCACGGGTCACGTAGACGCCGTTACTGGCAACCAGCAAGCCTTTGACCCGGTCATAGCTCAAGCCTTTGCCGAACAGGTCGGAAAAGTCCAGGCGCAAGCGGCGGCCAATGGAGTTGAAGTTGAGCAGGCCAAATACCCGCAGCGCCTGAGCCCCGCCCTCGACTTCAACAAACTGACCTTTATTCAGTGACGCATCAAGGCTGCCGGAGAAGCGTTTGGTGGCCAGCCACGCGGGTGACCCAGGCCAACGACCATCGACGTCCATGTGAAACTCTTCGCTGGTGACGCTCGGTGCAAAACCCCAGCCCTTGAGCACGTCGGCAAGGTTCTTGCCACTGACTCGGCCCTTGTACCAACTGCTGGAGCTACCCGGCACGCCTTCCCAGCCACCGCTGCCCCGCAAGAGAATGCCCTTGAGGCCCAGATCAAGGGCATTGAAGGCGACGCCCTTGTCGGTCGGCCGAATCTTCAGGTGCCACCCGCCCACCAGATCCGGCCCCTGGAACAGCTGATTAATCGTGACATCCAGCGCCGGGATCTTCGTCGGGTCCACCGTGGCCAGCGGATCCGGCGAATTCTCGTCAGCCAGCGCGGTAGGGTCTCGTGCCGGCAAACGTACGTACTGCAGATTGACCGCAATCGGTGCGGCTTTCGCATCGGGAATTCCCACGCTGCCCTTGGCCTGCTGACTGTCGAGTTGCAAGGCCCACGCGGTCGGTTTACGCGTCAACTGCACCGACGCCTGATCGAGGGTGGTGCCGAAACCAGTGAGTTTTCCAACCTTCAAATCCGCGCCACTGAGCAACTGTTTGGCACTGCCGCCAGGATCCTGGCCAGCGTATTTGGTCACCAGATCCTGCCAAGGGGCGACATCCAGCTCGGACAGCACCCCACGCACGCGCAAGCCTTTGGCGCCGGGCAACACGGCACTGCCGCCACCGAGATACAACTCGCCGCGACCGTCGGTGAAATTGCCGGCCGGTGCCGCAAAGGTGAAACTCGCCAGATCACCATAGGTAGCCCAATAACGCCGCTCCGGTCCCTGCAGGGTCATGCGGAACACGGTATCGCGCCCGACATCGGCCGCCATGCCGAACGGTGCCGGCAAATCCACCGCCGCGCCTTTGAGATTGGAGCTGACCATCAATTGGCTGTCGGCGCCAGCAAGGTTCAGTTGCAGCTGATAAGGGATCGTCCCCGTCACCGGCAATGGCTGAGTGACGTTCAGCCATTCAGTCAGTTTTTTGACCTCGACCTCACTCGTCGCCGCAACCCGGGTGTTGAGCTTGCCCGGGCTGCCTTCAGCGAATATCTGTGCGGTCACCGGCTTGTCGAAGGCCCGCGCCGTGATCTTTTGCCCGCTCAGCCCCTTGGAGCTGTCGAAACGAAAATCACCCTTGAGGTGCGTCAGTTCCAGGGTGGGCTCACTGAGCTTCAAACGGGCCTTGGCGGTTTTGAAGTCGACGAGGATTTTCGGCTGCTCGCCTTTGACCAGCGGGATATCGAGTTTGAGCTTGCCTTGCAGATCGCCCTCGCCTTCCCAGCCAGCGAACGTGTCGGCGGTGCCGATTGGCGCTTCTTGCAGAATCTTCAGGCCATCGCCCAACCCGCCAGCGAACGCGCCATCGAGGAACAGATGAGTGCTCTGCCCGGCAGGCACACGAGGAATATTGACGTAGACGTCGCGGACCTGAGTATCGAGCAATTGGCCCTCGCTCGCGAGGATCCGCACGCCGCTGTCTTCGATGAACACATCGCCGCTGACCTTGCTGACATGCGGCCAGCCCGGCTGAAACGCCAGCTCGGCATCGTGGACCTTGAAAAACAGGCTGATGCTGCGAGCCGTTTCGGCGGCGCCGTGGTTCAGTGAACCCTGGTACTGGAAGAAGCCTTCATCCACCGCGCCTTTGAGAATCGCGGTGCGCAGCCATTCGTCCAGCCCCGGGCTGAGAACCGTCGGCAGGTACTTGGCGGTGTAGCGACCGTCGCCGTCGACCAGGCCGACCCGCAGGTCCATGTAGTCTTCCCGGGCGTGATCGAAATGCAGGCGTATCAGGAAATCGCCGGCAATCTTGCCCTCCTCGCCCAGCACCTTCAGGTACGGTGCGATCAGGGTGAAAGCTTCTTTGTCGAGTTTCCAGGTCAACCGGGCGTTGGCCTGAATGTATTGCCATGGCTTGGCGAAAATCGGGTCCAGATGCAGGGAGAAATCCTTGCTGTCCATGCGCAGTTCGCCCTGCCCGAGGTCGCCGCTGATGCTGCCACTGACATTTCGCACCGCTGGTGCACCGCGATAAGCGTCGAAGCCGACTTTTTCCAGGTTGGCGGCAAAACTGAATTTAGTGTCATCGGTAGCGGCTGGGCGAAAGTCAATCAGCACATTGCGCAAGACTCCGGTGACCTTGAGCCGCTCGACCGCCGTGGCGACCCCTTCGGGCAGCGGACCCAGGGCGTTCAGCAGCGGAGTGAGCGGTGTGAGATCCAGACGGTCGGCTTGCAGATGCAAGAGCTCTGGCGCCTTGTCTGTCGCTGCCGTTTGTTGAAATTGCAGTTTCGATTCCCAGCGGCTGTCACCCAGGCTCATGGCCAGGGAATCCAGGGTCACCAGAACGCCTGTGGAACTGCGCTGGAAATACCCGTTCAGCGCCAGGTTGTTGATCTGGATCGGCTTGCGCTCGGCATAGGCACCCTTGAGTTGTGGCGCGTTCAAACGAATTGCGGCGCGTTGCAGGGTGCCTTTGCTCCAGTTCACCCAGAGCTCACCACCGGCCTTGATCTCGGAGAAATTCCATTGTTGGGTCAGGCGCTCGGGCAACCATTTCGACCAATCGCTTTGCGGCAGGCTCAGGTAAGCGTCCGCTTCACCGTCCTTCCATTGGGCTGCGCGCAAATGGGTGCGCAGGCTCATCGCAACTGGCTGCCCGTCGGGCAGGGTCAAACGGGCATCGAGCCGCTGGCGCGATGGACCGGTTTTCAGATTCAGGCCGACGTAGGTCAGGGTCAGCGGTGACTCCCCCAACGGCTGCAAGGTGATCTGGCTGTCGAGTACCGACAGCTGCTGGACACTCTGCATGCGATTGAGCAGTTGCTCCGGGTTCAGCGGCTGGTCCTGCTGCACCGGCAAACCTTCCAGCGCCCAATGACCGTCCTCACCTTCCTTGAGGCTGATCTTCAGGCCGTTAAGTTCCAGGTGTGCAATGCGCACTTCGCGCGCCAGCAGGCTGGCCCAGAGATCCGGCACCGCGCGCACCTGATCCAGGCGCAAGGCATTGGAACCCTCACCGACCATCACATCATGGGCCAGCAGAACCGGGGCGAAACCGCTCCAGTTGCCTTCCAGCTTGCCGATCTGCAGGGGCATGCCCAAGGCATCGCTGGCTTTGTCTTCGATGTCGGCACGGTACTCGGCCACCAGCGGCGTCAGCTCTCGGCCAAGGCTGACGAACAGCGCCATCAGCACCAAAACCAACGCACACAGGCCCAGACCCCAGCGGGTCAGTGCGGCCAAAATGCGTGTCAGACGGTCCATGTCAGTTGGCTCCCGTGGCAAAAATACTGCAAAAAGCTGAGGCCAGCCGTTCTAGTGAAGGTGAAACACAACGATTCAGAGCAACACCACGTCGTATTGTTCCTGGGAGTACATGGTTTCCACCTGGAACCGAATGGTGCGCCCGATAAAGCCTTCGAGCTCGGCGACATTGCCCGACTCTTCGTCGAGCAAACGGTCGACCACTTTCTGATTCGCCAGCACCCTATAGCCTTCGGCCTGATAGGCCCTGGCCTCGCGCAGGATTTCGCGGAAGATCTCGTAGCACACGGTTTCCGGCGTCTTGAGTTTGCCGCGCCCCTGGCAACTGCTGCACGGTTCGCACAGCACTTGCTCGAGACTTTCGCGGGTGCGCTTGCGGGTCATTTGCACCAGGCCCAACTCGGTGATGCCAATGATGTTGGTCTTGGCGTGATCGCGTTCCAGTTGCTTCTCGAGGGTTCGCAACACCTGACGCTGATGTTCTTCATCTTCCATGTCGATGAAGTCGATGATGATAATCCCGCCCAGATTACGCAGGCGCAGCTGACGGGCAATGGCGGTGGCGGCTTCGAGGTTGGTCTTGAAGATGGTTTCTTCGAGGTTGCGATGACCGACAAAGGCCCCGGTATTGACGTCGATGGTGCTCATGGCTTCCGCCGGATCGACCACCAGATAGCCGCCGGACTTGAGCGGTACCTTGCGCTCCAGGGCTTTCTGGATTTCGTCTTCGACACCGTACAGGTCGAAGATCGGCCGTTCGCCAGGGTAATGCTCCAGACGGTCGGCAATCTCCGGCATCAATTCGGCGACGAATTGCGTGGTTTTCTGGAAGGTTTCCCGGGAATCGATGCGGATCTTCTCGATCTTCGGGCTCACCAGGTCACGCAAGGTGCGTAGCGCAAGGCCGAGGTCTTCATAAATCACACTCGGCGCGCTGATGGTCTTGATCTGTTCGTTGATCTGGTCCCAGAGCCTGCGCAGATAGCGGATATCCATGAGGATTTCATCGGCCCCGGCCCCTTCGGCAGCAGTACGCAAAATGAAACCACCGGCCTCCTTGATGCCTTCTTTGGCCACGCAGTCGGTGACCACCTGCTTGAGGCGTTCGCGCTCGGCTTCGTCCTCGATCTTCAGGGAAATGCCGACGTGGGCGGTGCGAGGCATGTACACCAGATAGCGCGACGGAATCGACAGTTGCGTGGTCAGGCGTGCGCCTTTGGAGCCGATCGGGTCCTTGGTGACTTGCACCACCAGGCTTTGACCTTCATGAACCAGCGCACTGATGCTTTCGACCGTCGGGCCTTCGCGAAGAGAAATCTCCGAGGCATGAATGAACGCGGCGCGGTCCAGACCGATATCGACGAAGGCGGCCTGCATGCCTGGCAATACCCGCACGACTTTGCCTTTATAGATGTTGCCGACGATCCCGCGCTTTTGCGTGCGCTCGACATGGACCTCTTGCAGGACACCGTTTTCGACCACCGCCACGCGCGATTCCATCGGCGTGATGTTGATCAGGATCTCTTCACTCATGGCAGGGTCTCGTTCAGGCATGTTCACGATAATGGCCGCATCTTGTCAGTACGACGCTCAACGCGCGTTAAAGGTTTGCCAACAGGGTATGCCGAAATGGCCGAGTAGCTCGCAGGTTTCGCACAGGGGCAATCCGACCACCGCCGAGTAACTGCCGTTGAGACCGGCGACGAACACCGCGCCCAGTCCTTGAATCCCGTAACCGCCAGCCTTGTCCCGGGGTTCGCCGCTGGCCCAATAGGCCGCTGCTTCGTCGCGGTCGATGTTGCGAAAACGCACCAGGCTGCGCACCACCAAAGACTCGCAACGCTCGCCATTGCGCACCGCAATCGCGGTCAGCACTTCATGTTCGCGCCCAGACAACAGCATAAGCATGGCGCATGCGTCGGCTTCGTCCACCGGCTTGCCGAGAATTTTCCCGTCCAGCACCACGGCGGTGTCGGCACCCAGCACGCAGAAATCGGCGTCGGACACGACCGTGCCATGCCCGGCCTCGGCCTTGCCGCGCGCCAGACGCTCGACATAGGCCAATGGGCATTCTTCAGGTAAGGGGGTTTCATCGATGTCCGCGCTGATGACGGAGAACGACACGCCGATTTGCGTGAGCAGTTCACGCCGACGCGGCGAGCCTGAGGCGAGGTACAGCTGTTTCATCAAGACATCTCCCTGCTAGCGCCCTGTCTCACAAATACTGTTCCTTTTTGTCGAGACAGGGCACCGGTGCGAGCACATGCCTGACCGAATTAATTGATTTTGTAGCGTCGACGCAAACCGCGCAAACCGTAGCTGATCCAGGGCCAGAGCAACGCACTGACCAGTGCCGGCAACACCAGTGCCAGGGTCGGCTGACGATTGCCGGTCAGGGCGCTCAGCCACAACTGAACCAGTTGAGCGAGGCCGAAGATCACCAGGATCACCAGGCTCTGTTGCCACATCGGGAACATGCGCAGGCGCTGTTGCAGCGATAGCACCAGGAAGGTAATGAGTGTGAGGATCAACGCGTTCTGGCCCAGCAACGTGCCATACAGCACATCTTCGGCCAGTCCCAGGCACCAGGCGGTCACCATGCCGACTTTCTGCGGCAGGGCCAGCGCCCAAAAGGCCAATAGCAAGGCCAGCCATAGAGGGCGCAGGATTTCCATGAATTGCGGCAACGGCGAAACGCTGAGCAGCATGCCAATGGCAAAGGTCAACCAGACCATCCAGCCGTTTCGGGAGGAAGTGGTACCGCCCATTATTCTCTTCCCCCAGTGGTAGCCGGCGCAGAAACAGGCGGTTTGGCAGCTGGCTTCACGGCAGCGGGTTGGGCCGCCGATGGTTTGACGGCGGCCGGTGCCGACGCGGGTGGCTTGCTGGCAGCATGAGCAGCGGTTGCCGGGGTTGCGGCAGCAGGTGCAGCCGCCGGAACAGCCGGAGCAGCAACGGCAGCCGGTATCACCGACACGGCAGGTTTGGGCACGGTTGCGGGAATGATCGGCCCACCGCCATGCTGGTCCAGCGCTTCCTGAGCCTGGGCGGCGTCGTTGGCGCGTTCCTCAGGCGTGCGTCCGTCACTGAATACCAACAACAGATAACGGCTGCGGTTCAATGCAGCGGTCGGCACCGCACGGACGATGGCGAACGGTTGACCGGAATCGTGAATCACTTCCTTGACCGTCGCCACCGGGTAACCCGCCGGGAAACGCTGACCGAGGCCGGAGCTGACCAGCAAATCGCCTTCTTTGATGTCGGCGGTATCGGCCACATGACGCAGCTCAAGGCGCTCCGGGTTACCGGTGCCGCTGGCAATCGCCCGCAGACCGTTACGGTTCACCTGCACCGGAATGCTGTGAGTGGTGTCAGTCAGCAACAGTACGCGGGAGGTATACGGCATCAACTCGACCACCTGCCCCATCAGGCCGCGGGCATCGAGCACCGGCTGACCGAGGATCACACCGTCGCGCTCACCTTTATTGATGATGATGCGATGGGTAAAGGGGTTGGGGTCCATGCCGATCAGCTCGGCCACTTCGACCTTTTCGTTGACCAGCGCGGAAGAGTTGAGCAACTCGCGCAGCCGAACGTTCTGCTCGGTAAGGGCTGCCAGCTTTTGCATGCGCCCCTGCAACAGCAGGTTTTCGGTTTTGAGTTTTTCGTTTTCGGCGACCAGTTCGGTCCGGCTGCCAAATTGGCTGGCCACACCTTGCCATAGCCGCTGCGGCAGGTCGGTGATCCAGTAAGACTGCATCAGCACCAGCGACATTTGGCTACGCACTGGCTTGAGCAGTGTGAAGCGGGCATCGACCACCATCAGCGCGACCGATAGCACGGCCAGCACCAACAAGCGCACGCCCAGTGAGGGGCCTTTGGTGAAAAGCGGTTTAATAAGCCGCTCCTCCCAGGCAAATGTTCTCTTTATTCATACGGCATCAAACCGGCCTGGATGCAGACTGACAGAAGATAAACGCAACAGGCAGCACTGCAAAGTGCTGCCTGCGCGCTCAACAGCATAGAGGCGATCCGGCGACTTATTCGCTGGAAAGCAGATCCATGGTGTGTTTATCCATCATTTCCAATGCACGACCACCGCCGCGTGCAACGCAGGTCAACGGGTCTTCGGCGACGATCACCGGCAGACCGGTTTCCTGGGCCAGCAACTTGTCGAGGTCGCGCAGCAAGGCGCCACCACCGGTCAGTACCAGACCACGTTCGGCGATATCCGATGCCAGCTCCGGAGGCGATTGCTCCAGTGCACTTTTCACGGCCTGAACGATGGTGGCCAGGGACTCTTGCAGAGCTTCCAGCACTTCATTGGAGTTCAGGGTGAATGCGCGTGGAACGCCTTCGGCCAGGTTGCGGCCACGAACGTCGACTTCGCGAACTTCGCCGCCCGGGTAAGCCGTACCGATTTCCTGTTTGATGCGCTCGGCGGTGGATTCGCCGATCAGGCTGCCGTAATTGCGACGCACGTAGGTGATGATCGCTTCGTCGAAGCGGTCGCCGCCAACCCGTACGGATTCGGCATAGACCACACCGTTGAGGGAGATCAGCGCGATTTCAGTGGTACCGCCACCGATATCGACAACCATCGAACCGCGAGCTTCTTCCACCGGCAGACCGGCACCGATTGCAGCAGCCATCGGCTCTTCGATCAGGAACACTTCGCGGGCACCGGCACCAAGGGCCGATTCACGGATGGCACGTCGCTCAACCTGGGTGGATTTGCATGGAACGCAGATCAGCACACGAGGGCTAGGCTGCAGAAAGCTGTTTTCGTGAACCTTGTTGATAAAGTACTGCAGCATTTTTTCGCAGACGCTGAAGTCGGCGATCACACCGTCCTTCATCGGACGAATGGCAGCAATGTTGCCCGGCGTACGGCCGAGCATACGCTTGGCCTCGGTGCCGACAGCAACGACACTTTTCTGGTTACCGTGTGTCCGAATAGCCACAACCGATGGCTCATTCAGGACGATACCGCGCTCGCGCACGTAAATAAGGGTGTTGGCAGTGCCCAGGTCAATGGAAAGATCGCTGGAAAACATGCCACGCAGTTTCTTGAACATGGGAAAGGGACCCTAGGCAACGCGTGGGTAAAAAAGTGCGGCAAACTCTAACAACGACAGGGATTTTGGGCAAGGCGCCAATATGTTAAATTGGCCGCTTTTCTGTGCACCAAGCCCCACAATCGCGGCCTTGAGACCGTAGAAATGCGGTAGTGTTCCGACAATCTAACACACGGACGCCGTCCGTTCTGTTTTCCACTGGAGAATCCCATGGCGCTTGAACGCTCCGACGTGGAAAAAATCGCTCATTTGGCCTGCCTTGGCCTCAATGATGCCGATCTTCCACACATCACTTCGGCCCTGAACAGCATTCTCGGGCTGGTCGACGAAATGCAAGCGGTCAATACCGACGGTATCGAGCCGCTGGCCCACCCATTGGAAGCGAGCCAGCGCCTGCGTGCAGACGTCGTGACCGAAACCAATCATCGCGAGGCCTATCAGTCCATCGCACCAGCGGTCGAAAACGGCCTGTATCTGGTTCCGAAAGTCATCGACTAAAGGGAAAGAGCCTGCAATGCATCAATTGACTCTGGCCGAGATCGCCCGCGGACTCGCCGACAAAAAGTTTTCTTCCGAAGAGCTGACCAAAGTCCTGCTGGCGCGTATCGCCCAGCTTGACCCGCAGCTCAACAGTTTCATCAGCCTCACCGAAGACCTGGCGCTGCAGCAGGCGAAAGCCGCTGACGCTCGTCGGGCCAACGGTGAGAGCGGCGCCCTGCTCGGCGCGCCGATCGCGCACAAAGACCTGTTCTGCACCCAGGGCATCCGCACCAGCTGCGGCTCGAAGATGCTCGACAACTTTAAAGCACCGTACGACGCCACCGTGGTCGCCAAACTGGCTGCTGCCGGGGCCGTGACCCTGGGCAAGACCAACATGGACGAATTCGCCATGGGGTCGGCCAACGAGTCGAGTTACTACGGCGCAGTGAAAAACCCGTGGAACCTGGAACACGTTCCGGGCGGTTCGTCTGGCGGTTCGGCTGCTGCAGTTGCCGCGCGCCTGTTGCCGGCAGCCACTGGCACCGACACCGGCGGTTCGATTCGTCAGCCCGCCGCGCTGACCAACCTCACCGGCCTGAAACCGACGTACGGTCGTGTTTCGCGCTGGGGCATGATTGCCTACGCGTCCAGCCTCGATCAGGGCGGCCCATTGGCCCGCACCGCCGAAGACTGCGCGATCCTGCTGCAAGGCATGGCCGGTTTCGACCCGCAGGATTCCACCAGCATCGACGAGCCCGTGCCTGATTACAGCGCCGGCCTCAACGGTTCGCTGCAAGGCCTGCGCATCGGCGTGCCGAAAGAGTACTTCAGCGCAGGTCTGGACTCGCGCATCGCGGACCTGGTCATGGCCAGCGTTGAAGAGCTGAAAAAACTCGGCGCCGTGGTCAAGGAAATCAGCCTGCCGAACATGCAGCACGCAATCCCTGCGTACTACGTGATCGCCCCGGCGGAAGCCTCTTCCAACCTGTCGCGTTTCGACGGCGTGCGATTCGGCTATCGCTGCGAAGACCCGAAAAACCTGGAAGACCTGTACAAGCGTTCCCGTGGCGAAGGTTTCGGCCCGGAAGTGCAGCGCCGGATCATGGTCGGTGCCTACGCGCTGTCGGCCGGTTACTACGACGCCTACTACCTGAAAGCGCAGAAAATCCGTCGCCTGATCAAGAACGACTTCATGGCTGCCTTTAATGAGGTCGACATCATCCTCGGCCCAACCACGCCGAACCCGGCCTGGAAGCTCGGCGCCAAGAACAGCGACCCGGTCGCTGCGTACCTGGAAGACGTCTACACCATCACCGCCAACCTCGCCGGCTTGCCGGGCTTGTCCATGCCTGCAGGTTTTGTCGATGGCCTGCCGGTCGGCGTGCAGTTGCTCGCCCCGTATTTCCAGGAAGGCCGCTTGCTCAACGTTGCGCACCAGTATCAGTTGAACACTGACTGGCACACCCGCACCCCAACCGGCTTCTGAGGAGAAACACATGCAATGGGAAGTCGTGATCGGGCTGGAGATTCACACCCAGCTCACCACCCGGTCGAAAATCTTTTCCGGTAGTTCCACCACCTTCGGTTCCGAGCCGAACACCCAGGCCAGCCTGGTTGACCTGGGCATGCCCGGCGTATTGCCGGTGCTGAACCAGGAAGCGGTGCGCATGGCAGTGATGTTCGGTCTGGCCATCGATGCCGAGATCGGCCAGCACAACGTGTTCGCCCGCAAAAACTATTTCTACCCGGACCTGCCCAAGGGCTACCAGATCAGCCAGATGGAATTGCCGATCGTCGGCAAGGGCCACCTGGACATCGCGCTGGAAGACGGCACGGTCAAACGCGTCGGCATTACCCGCGCGCACCTGGAAGAAGACGCCGGTAAAAGCCTGCACGAAGAGTTCAACGGTGCCACCGGCATCGACCTGAACCGCGCCGGCACGCCGTTGCTGGAGATCGTTTCCGAGCCGGACATGCGCAGCGCCAAGGAAGCCGTGGCTTACGTCAAGGCAATCCATGCACTGGTGCGTTACCTGGGAATCTGCGACGGCAACATGGCCGAAGGTTCGCTGCGTTGCGACTGCAACGTGTCGATCCGTCCGAAGGGCCAGGTTGAATTCGGCACGCGCTGCGAGATCAAGAACGTCAACTCTTTCCGCTTCATCGAGAAGGCGATCAACACCGAAGTGCAGCGTCAGATCGAGCTGATCGAAGACGGCGGCAAAGTGATCCAGCAGACCCGTCTGTACGATCCGAACAAGGACGAAACCCGTCCGATGCGCAGCAAAGAGGAAGCCAACGACTACCGTTACTTCCCCGATCCGGACCTGCTGCCGGTGGTCATCGAAGACTCGTTCCTCGACGACGTGCGCGCCACCCTGCCGGAACTGCCACCGCGGAAGCGCGAGCGTTTCCAGGAACAGTTCGGTCTGTCGGTCTACGACGCCAGCGTCCTGGCCACCAGCCGCGAGCAAGCCGATTACTTCGAGAAAGTCGCGAGCATCGGCGGCGACGCCAAACTGGCGGCTAACTGGGTGATGGTTGAACTGGGCAGCCTGTTGAACAAGCAAGGCCTGGACATCGACCAGTCGCCGGTTTCAGCCGAGCAACTGGGGGGCATGCTGCTGCGCATCAAGGACAACACCATCTCCGGCAAAATCGCCAAGGTGGTGTTTGAAGCCATGGCCAACGGCGAAGGCAGCGCAGACGAGATCATCGACAAGCGCGGCCTCAAGCAAGTGACCGACACTGGCGCGATCTCGGCGGTGCTGGACGAAATGCTCGCGGCCAACGCCGAGCAGGTCGAACAATACCGCGCGGCAGACGAAGCCAAACGCGGCAAGATGTTCGGCTTCTTCGTCGGCCAGGCCATGAAAGCCTCCAAAGGCAAGGCCAACCCGCAACAGGTCAACGAACTGCTGAAAAGCAAGCTCGAAGGCTGATGAGAATGGAGCCAGCATTCAAACCTGGCTCCATTCCCTGTGGGAGCGGGCTTGCTCGCGAACGCGGTCCGGCACTCAACACAAGGTTGACTGTCAGAATGCATTCGCGAGCAAGCCCGCTCCCACATTTGTTTCCGGGATACCTTTTATGAAGCGTCTGCTCAGTGCCTGCGCCCTGCTCTCTCTACTGGCCGGTTGCGCCAGCACGGATGTTGTTGATCCACACGGCTACGACAAGACCGGCGTAGCTTCGTATTACGGCGCCAAACATCATGGCAAACGCACCGCCAGCGGCGAGCGTTTCAACCAGCACGGCCTGACCGCCGCCCATCGCCAGTTGCCATTCGGCACCCGGGTGAAGATTACCAACCTGAATAACGACAGGTCCTGCGTGGTGCGCATCAACGACCGCGGGCCATACTCACGTGGGCGCCTGATCGACGTGTCACGTGAAGCGGCCGAGCAGTTGGGCATGCTGCGCAGTGGCACCGCGAAAGTTCGCGTGCAAGCCCTCGACGACTGATAGACGGAGCGCTGACTATTTTCGGACTGGCCGATTTACCCCTGATCAGCGTGATTGAATTGTTCAGCGGTCTGTTTTTACTGATCGCCGGTGCCGAACTGATGGTGCGCGCCGCCGTGCGCCTGGCCGCGCGACTGCATGTGCGGCCGCTGATCATCGGCCTGACCATCGTGGCCCTCGGCAGCAGCGCACCGCAGATGGCGGTCAGCCTGCAAGCCACCCTGGCGCAAAACGCCGACATCGCCGTTGGCAGCGTGATCGGCAGCAGCATCTTCAACATCCTCGTCACCCTCGGGCTCTCGGCGCTGATTATTCCACTGCGGGTGTCGCGGCAATTGGTGCGCCTGGATATTCCGCTGATGATTGGCGCCAGCCTGCTGGTGTTCGTACTGGCGTGGAATGAAGAACTGAACCGCACAGACGGCATTATTCTGCTGGGCGCGCTGGTGCTGTACCTGGGCTTGCTACTGCGCCAGTCGCGGCACTCGGCCCGTCCGCCATCGAGCGCGCATGAAGCGCCACAGGCGCCGTGGTTCAGCAGCTTGCTGATGATTGTCGCCGGACTGGCGATGCTGGTGTTCGCCGGGCACTTGCTGCTCGGCGCCGCGGTGGCGGTTGCGACTGACCTGGGGTTGTCGGAGCGGATCATCGGCCTGACCATCGTCGCCGTCAGCACGTCCCTGCCGGAACTGGCCACTTCGTTGATTGCCGCGTTGCGCGGTCAGCGGGACATCGCGGTGGGCAACGTGATCGGCAGCAACCTGTTCAACCTCTTGGGCGTGCTCGGGCTTACCGCATTGATCGCGCCGTCGCCGCTGTCGGTCTCGCCCAATGCCCTGGATTTCGACCTGCCGGTGATGCTCGGTGTCGCGGTGCTGTGCCTGCCGGTGTTCTATTCCGGCTATCGGGTGACGCGCGCCGAAGGCCTGCTGTTTTTGGGTTTGTACCTGGCCTATGGGCTGCACGTGGTGTCGTTCACCACGGGAATGCCGCTGGCCGGAAAGCTTGAACACCTGATGCTGTTTTTCGTCCTGCCGGCGCTGGGGGCGTTTTTGCTGTTCTCGTCGCTACGCGCCTGGCGTCGCCAACACCACAAGAGGGTATTGCCATGAGCACTGATAAAAAGCCTGGGGTTGAAGTCCGCCGCCAAGTGATGGGCGACGCTTTCGTCGACCGCGCCTTGGGCAACGCCACCGAGTTCACTCAGCCGCTGCAGGACTTCGTCAACGAACACGCCTGGGGCGGTGTGTGGAATCGCGAAGGTCTGCCGCTGAAAACCCGCAGCCTGATCACCCTCGCCGCGCTGACCGCGTTGAAGTGCCCGCAAGAATTGAAAGGCCACGTGCGCGGTGCGCTGAACAACGGCTGCACCGTGGAAGAGATTCGCGAGGCACTGCTGCATTGCGCGGTGTATGCCGGCGTGCCGGCGGCGATCGATGCCTTTCGGGCGGCGCAGGAAGTGATTGATAGCTACCAGAAGCCGGAGTAATCGTCGGAATTTGTGTTGATTGTTCTGCCGTCTTCGCGAGCAAGCCCGCTCCCACACTTGATCGGTGTGAAACCAGATTTTGTGTACACCAAAAATCCACTGTGGGAGCGGGCTTGCTCGCGAACGGATCTGAAAAACACCACAAATCCCAAGGCTAGATCCACCCACCCCACTGCAACAAAAAGATCCCGATGTTGGTGGTGACCGCCGCCATCAGCGTAGTAATCACGATGATCGCTGCCGCCAGTTCATGATTGCCATTGGCCTGCCGAGCCATGACGAAACTGGCCGCGGCGGTCGGGCTGCCGAAGTACAGAAACAGAATCCCCAATTCCGCCCCGCGAAAACCCCAGAGCCAGGCACCAAGCGTCGCCAACACCGGCAGGCCGATCATCTTCACCAGACTTGAACTCAGCGCCATCGTGCCGCTTTTGCGCATCGCCGCCAGTGACAACGTGCCCCCGATGCAGATCAGCGCCAACGGCAAGGTGGTTTGCGCCAGGTACTGGCCGGACGTTTCCAGCCACCCCGGCAAACCGATCTTGAAATACGCAAACGGCGCCGCCGCAAACACGCTGATGATCAGCGGGTTGACCATCACGCTCTTGCAGATGCTCCACGGGTCAGACTTGATCACCGGGCTATAGACCGCCAGCACGATGGTCGAAAGTGTGTTGTAAAACAGGATCACCAACGCCGCGAGAATGGCCCCGAGGGAAATCCCGTAGTCGCCGTACATGCTCGCCGCCAGTGCCAGACCGATAACGCCGTTGTTACCGCGAAACGCCCCTTGGGTGTAGATCCCCCGGTCTTCCCTCGGGCATTTCCAGATCGCCCAGCCCCAGGCAATCGCAAAACACATCAGCGTGGCAATCGAGAAGTAGATCAGCAGCGCCGGTTGCAGCGCGGCATGCAGGTCGGCATGCAAGATGCCCAGAAACAGCAACGCCGGCATGGTGACGTTGAACACCAGGGCCGACGCGGTATGAATGAAGTTGTCGTTGATCCAGTCGATGCGCTTGAGCAGCGCCCCCAGAAACAGCATGGCAAACACCGGCGCGGTGATGTTCAGGGTTTCGAGGAAAATAGCCAGCATACCGGAAGAACCTTGGGTGGGCGTCGTTAGGGGGCTAATGATAAGCCACTGGAGACGTTGGCGTCTGGTAGAACGCCTTCGCGAGCAAGCCCGCTCCCACATTTGATCAGCGTCGAACACGAAATTTTGTGCACGGCGAAAATCCAATGTGGGAGCGGGCTTGCTCGCGAAGCAGGCAACTCGGTCTCAGGTGATCGGCGCAGGATTGAACAAGGTAATGTCGTTATGCAGCTTGTGCTTCTCAGCCCACGTTTGCTTCTTGCCGCTGGCCACATCCAGGTAGTAATGGAACAACTCCCAGCCAAGCTCTTCAATCGATGCCCGCCCGGTAGCAATTCGCCCGGCATCGATATCGATCAAATCCGGCCAGCGTTGCGCCAGTTCTGTTCGGGTCGACACCTTTACCACCGGCGCCATCGCCAACCCATAAGGCGTACCCCGCCCGGTGGTGAACACATGCAGGTTCATCCCCGCCGCCAACTGCAACGTCCCGCAGACAAAATCACTGGCCGGGGTCGCGCAGAAAATCAGCCCTTTGCGCTTGAATCGCTCGCCAGGGCCGAGCACCCCGTTGATCGCGCTGCTGCCGGACTTGACGATCGAGCCCAGCGACTTCTCGACAATGTTCGACAACCCGCCCTTCTTGTTCCCCGGCGTGGTGTTGGCACTGCGATCCGCTTCGCCCTTGGCCAGGTAACGGTCGTACCAGTCCATTTCCCGCACCAGTTCCTGAGCCACTTCCTCGGTTTCGGCGCGGGACGTCAGCAGGTAAATCGCGTCGCGCACCTCGGTGACTTCGGAAAACATCACCGTCGCACCGGCCCGCAGCAACAGGTCTGAGGCATAACCCAGCGCCGGGTTGGCAGTGATGCCAGAGAACGCATCGCTGCCGCCGCACTGCATGCCGAGGATCAACTCGGAGGCCGGCACGGTTTCCCGACGACGCAGATCGAGCTTCTTCAAACGAGTCTCGGCCAGCGCCATGATCTGCTCGATCATCTCGGTGAAACCGTGGCTGGAGTCCTGCAAGCGGTACAGCCACGGCTCGCTCAAATCCACCGAGCTATCGTTCTCGTGCATCACCTGCCCGGCTTGCAATTTCTCGCAGCCCAGGCTGATCACCAGCGCTTCGCCACCCAGGTTCGGGTTGCGCGCCAGATTGCGCACGGTGCGGATCGGGATGTACGCGTCGGTGGCGGTGATCGCCACGCCGCAGCCGTAACTGTGGGTCAGCGCCACCACGTCGTCGACATTCGGATACTTGGGCAGCAGTTCGTCCTTGATGCGTTTTACCGCGTGATCCAGCACGCCGGTAACGCACTGCACGGTGGTGGTGATGCCCAGAATGTTGCGCGTGCCGACGGTGCCGTCGGCGTTGCGATAACCCTCGAAGGTGAAGCCTTCCAGCGGTGCCTGCGCGGCCGGCACTTCGGTGGACAGCGGCAAGCTGTCCAGCGGCGGCGCGGTCGGCATGCGCAGTTGATCTTCCTTGACCCAGCTGCCGCGAGGAATCGGCTGCAACGCGTAGCCAATGGTCTGGCCGTAACGAATCACCTGGCCACCCTCGGGAATGTCCTCGAGAGTGACCTTGTGGCTCTGCGGCACGAAATCCACGGTGACCAAACCATCGGGGAATTCGGTGCCGGCCGGCACGCCCTGATCATTGACCACGATCACCACATTGTCCCGCTCGTGCAGGCGGATGTAGCGCGGCGAGTCGGAATGTTCAATCAACTGCATGACGCCGCTCCTCAGGAATGCGCTTCGGACAATTTACTGTTGGTTTCAGGACCGCTGACAGGCGGCTCTTTGAGTACCACACGCTTGATCGGGCCAACGATCACCAGATAGCTGAAGACGGCTACCAGCGCGTTGCAACCGACGAACACCAGCGCCCATTTGAACGAACCGGTGGAGCTGATGATGTAGCCGATAACGATCGGCGTGGTGATCGACGCAATGTTGCCGAAGGTGTTGAACAGGCCACCGCTGAGACCGGCGATCTGTTTCGGCGAGGTGTCGGACACCACCGCCCAGCCCAACGCGCCCACGCCTTTGCCGAAGAATGCCAGGGCCATGAAGCCGACGACCATCCATTCCACGTCTACATAGTTGCAGGCCACGATGCTACTGGAAACCAGCAGGCCGGCGATGATCGGCGCCTTGCGGGCGAAGGTCAGCGAGTGACCTTTGCGCAGCAGGTAATCGGAAATCACCCCGCCGAGCACACCACCGATAAACCCGCAGATCGCCGGCAGCGAGGCAATAAAACCGGCCTTGAGGATGGTCATACCGCGCTCCTGCACCAGGTACACCGGGAACCAGGTCAGGAAGAAGTAGGTGATACCGTTAATGCAGTACTGGCCCAGATACACGCCGAGCATCATGCGGTTGGTGAGCAGCTGGCGGATGTAGTCCCACTTTGGACCGTCGCCCTTTTTGCCTTTGCCTTTGTCCTGGTCCATGTCGACCATGCCGCCGTTGTCGGCGATGTGCTTGAACTCGGCGTCGTTGATCATCGGGTGCTGGCGCGGGCTGTAGATCACCTTCAGCCAGATCCCCGAGAAGATGATGCCGATCACCCCCATGACGATGAACACGTGCTGCCAGCCGAAGCTGTAAACGATCCAACCCATCAGCGGTGCGAACAACACGGTGGCGAAGTATTGCGCCGAGTTGAAGATCGCAGACGCTGTGCCGCGCTCAGCGGTCGGGAACCAGGCCGCCACGATGCGTGCGTTGCCGGGGAAGGATGGCGCTTCGGCCAGGCCCACCAAAAAGCGCAGCATGAACAGCGCAACCACCGCCGTGGACATGCCGAACTCACCGACATAGCCCTGCAGCACGGTGAACAGCGACCAGGTGAAGATGCTCAGCGCGTAGATTTTTTTCGAACCGAAACGGTCCAGCAGCCAGCCACCGGGAATTTGCCCGGCCACGTAGGCCCAACCGAATGCGGAGAAGATATAACCGAGGGTGACCGCGTCGATGCCGAGGTCTTTTTGCAGGCTGGAGCCGGCGATTGCGATGGTGGCCCGGTCGGCGTAGTTGATCGTGGTCACCAGAAACAGCATGAGCAGGATCAAATAGCGGACGTGAGTCGGCTTGGTCGATTGCATGTAGATGTACTCCCACTGATTATTTTTATGCGCGGGTGAAACGGGTGTGTTCCCTGTAGGGCCGTAGGGCTGTAGGGCTGTAGGAGCTGTCGAGTGAAACGAGGCTGCGATCTTTGTTTTTAAGATCAAAAGATCGCAGCCTCGTTTCACTCGACAGCTCCTACAGTCCCACAATCCCGCGAGGGTTGCGGTATCGATGCCGATACCGCGGTGTTTCCTGTCAGGAGCCGATGTAGCTGGTCTTCACGACCGTGTAGAACTCTTGTGCATAGCGACCTTGCTCACGTGAGCCATAGGATGAACCTTTACGCCCACCAAACGGAACGTGGTAATCCACGCCGGCGGTCGGCAGGTTGACCATCACCATCCCGGCCTGGGAGTGGCGCTTGAAGTGGTTGGCGTACTTCAGCGACGTGGTGGCGATACCCGCTGACAGGCCGAACTCGGTGTCGTTGGCCATGGCCAGCGCTGCCTCGTAATCGGCGACGCGAACGATATTGGCCACCGGGCCGAAGATCTCTTCGCGGCTGATGCGCATCGCCGCTGTGCTGTCGGCAAACAGCGTCGGCGCGAGGAAGTAGCCTTCGGTGTCGCACGTCACCAGACCACCGCCACTGACCAGGCGTGCACCTTCGGACTGGCCGATGTCGATGTACTTCATGTCCTGTTCAAGCTGAGCCTGCGAGACGACCGGACCGATATCAGTGCCGGTTTTCAGCGCGTGACCGACCTTGATCGACTTCATGCGCTCGGCCATGGCTTCGACGAATTTGTCGTGAATCCCGGCGGTGACGATGAAGCGGCTCGACGCGGTGCAACGCTGCCCGGTGGAGTAGAACGCGCTCTGTACCGACAGCTCGACCGCTTGCTTGAGGTCGGCGTCATCGAGAATGATCTGCGGGTTCTTGCCGCCCATTTCCAGCTGCACTTTCGCTTGGCGCGACACGCAGCTGACGGCGATCTGCCGACCGACACCGACGGAGCCGGTGAAGCTGATGCCGTCGACTTTCGGGCTCTGCACCAGCGCATCGCCAACCACTCGACCGCTGCCCATCACCAGGTTGAACACGCCGGCGGGGAAGCCTGCGCGGGAGATGATTTCCGCTAGGGCCCAGGCGCAGCCCGGCACCAGATCCGCTGGTTTCAGGACAACGCAGTTGCCGTAGGCCAGGGCCGGAGCGATTTTCCACGCTGGGATCGCAATCGGGAAGTTCCACGGGGTGATCAGGCCGACCACACCCAACGCTTCGCGGGTCACCTCGACGTTGACGCCCGGACGCACCGACGGCAAATAGTCGCCGGACAGGCGCAGGCATTCACCAGCGAAGAACTTGAAGATGTTACCGGCGCGGGTCACTTCGCCGATGGCTTCGGGCAGGGTCTTGCCCTCTTCCCGGGCCAGCAACGTGCCGAGTTCTTCGCGGCGGGCGAGGATCTCAGTGCCGACTTTATCCAGTGAATCGTGGCGAGCCTGGATGCCGGAAGTGGACCAGGCCGGGAACGCGGCGCGAGCGGCGTCGATGGCGGCGTGGACCTGAGCCAGATCAGCCTTGGCGTATTCGCCGATGGTATCGGTCAGCTCGGACGGGTTGATGTTGGCGCAGTAATCACTGCCCGCCACCCATTCGCCGTTGATGTAGTTATCGAAACGCTTTGCATCTGCCACTTGAAGATCTCCTCACGCAAGAAGCCGCTGATTGCTCAGCGGCCTTGGTTTTATCGAGTGTTATTGCGCACCTTGCTTGTCGATCAGCGCGGCGAGCATTTCGTACTCTTCGCCCGTCAGATCGGTCAGCGGCGCACGCACAGGACCTGCGTCATAGCCTGCAATTTTTGCCCCGGCCTTGACGATGCTCACCGCGTAGCCAGCTTTGCGGTTACGGATGTCCAGGTACGGCAGGAAGAAGTCGTCGATGATCTTGCCGACGGTGGCGTGATCTTCGCGAGCGATCGCATGGTAGAAATCCATCGCGGTTTTCGGGATGAAGTTGAACACCGCCGAGGAGTAAACCGGCACGCCCAGCGCCTTGTAGGCCGCGGCGTAGACTTCGGCGGTCGGCAAACCGCCCAGGTAGCTGAAGCGATCGCCGAGGCGGCGACGGATCGACACCATCAACTCGATATCGCCCAGACCATCCTTGTAACCGATCAGGTTCGGGCAGCGTTCGGCCAGGCGCTCCAGCAGTGGCGCGGTCAGGCGGCAGACGTTGCGGTTGTAAACCACCACGCCGATTTTTACCGATTTGCACACCGCTTCAACGTGGGCGGCAACGCCGTCCTGGCTGGCTTCGGTCAGGTAGTGCGGCAGCAGCAACAAGCCTTTGGCGCCCAGACGCTCGGCTTCCTGTGCGTATTCGATGGCCTGGCGGGTGGCGCCGCCTACGCCGGCAAGGATCGGCACGCTGGTAGCGCAAGTGTCGACGGCAGTCTTGATGATTTCCGAATATTCGCTGGCCGCCAGAGAGAAGAACTCACCGGTGCCGCCCGCGGCGAACAATGCCGAGGCGCCGTATGGGGCCAGCCATTCGAGACGCTTGATGTAGCCCGCGCGATGGAAATCGCCCTGAGCATTGAAGTCGGTGACCGGGAACGACAGCAGGCCGGAAGAGAGGATGGACTTCAGTTCTTGTGGATTCATTATTCGAACACCCTGGGTAGCAACGTTGTGTGAGAAAACCGTTCAGCCTTCGCCGAAGTTGTAGGTCATCGTACAACTTAAAATACAACCGTCAACTGCATTTCATCGCGAGCCGCAAAATTGGCGTAGGAAAAAGTAATTCCTTGACGTAGGAAATTTCTAATCTATGATCCAAATAACTGTATATACATACAGTTAAATTTGAATCTACCTACGACATATCAAGGAGCTAGAAATGTCAGGTCTACACGCACAACCGAAGGAAAACACCCGACAGATCATCGCCGATCTGGATGATCTTTTTACCGAGCACGGCATCGCCATTTCTGGCGATGGCGAAACTTTGAAGCTGCTCGCGGGCAGCACTCACACTCACAAAAACCAGCAACCCACCTCACCGAAAAAAACGCTGAAAGGTGCGCCGCAACTGAGGTTCGAGGGGGCTGAACACACCGCTATTGGCGACAGCACCTTGTTGCGCTTCATCAAGGACGCCCCCGCTATTCCAGCCTCACAGGTAGAGCTGCATTTACCCAACGGGCTGGCGCTGACCTATGGCCAGGTCATCGCGCTGGGAGGGGATTTCTATGGAATTCCCGATCAACCGATCAACGAAGGCGCGACACCCGCCGAACGAATCCAGCGCTTTACCAACGCCTTCAACTCCCTGGCGGTACTGCCGGCCTCAAACGCCGAGGCGAAGTTGATCCTCGGTGTCATGCAGAAAGAAATCGCCGCCATCAATCAAGCGATCAGGGACGGAAAACAGCCTCATGAGGCTTATGACGCCCTAGGTGATACGTTGTCGGAAGAGTGGAACAAGATCACCGGTGGCGGCAGTTTCGTTTCGGCGCTATTCCCTTTGGGGCGTTATCTGAAACTGGCCGCCAACAATGCTGACCACTTTGGCGAATGGGCGTTGCTGGCGTATATCGCCGGGCACACAGCAGCCCTGCAACAAGCAGTCGCGGCCCATAACAGCGGCGATGAGAAGCAGCTGGAGCTGGCCTATGCGATGAACGCTTTTGCCGATCACTCTCTGACCGACCTGTTTTCCGCCGGTCACCTGCGAGTACCGCGCAAACAGTTGGCGGCAGTGGTCACGCCCAGTGATCTCGGCTCGTTGATTACCCGCTTCATGCACGATGAAGACAGCAAGTTCGGCCTCAACGTGAGCAATGGCAACGGCGATCGCTGGCACGCCTACGGCGACAAGCGCTACTTCGACGCAATCGACAGCGCCAATCGCGCCCAGGTGAATCAAGCGGTTCAGGTGTCTGCGGATGAAGTGTTTGCGGCGTACCTCAGTGGCACTGCTCCATCGGCCGGCAGCTTTGCTGCGTTGAAAAGGCTGCCCGACCTGCAAGCGGTTCTGAACCCGGCCGGCAATTTCTCGCCACTGTTCAAGGTCGAGGGCAACAAGGTATTGCGGCGCAAGGACGTCAACAACTTGAACGACACCGCCACCGTGGACGACTGGTGGGGCTGGAGCACGTATCTGCTGCTCAAGGACTACCAACCAACTGGCGTGCTGAATTCAGCAGCCAATGCCTGATAAGGAGATCACTGATGACTATCAAATTGAAACTGGAACTGGCTTCTGGCCAGTCGCTGAAAGGTGCGCCGTTGGAGTTGTTGTCGAAGGGCGTGCCGGTTGCCCGGGCGGTTGTGGATGAACGCGGGCATGCGGTTTTCGATGCCAAACCTGGGGCTGCCGGGTTGGCAGTGAGGGTGGATCGTTCGATTTTGAGGACTGGCTGAAGCTACTGCGAGATGGCCGCCGGCTCTTTCGCGAGCAAGCCCGCTCCCACATTGGATCTTCGGTGAACGCATTTCTTGTGAACAACCGGGATCAAGTGTGGGAGCGGGCTTGCTCGCGAAAGCGATCTATCAGGCAGCAAATCACTTAACCTGCAAACCTATCCCCGTTGCGCCTGCGCCTCTTCATGCGCCTGGCGCAACCGCTCGCGGCTATTCGTCAGGTGCAAACGCATCGCCGCGCGTGCCGCATCGGAATCCTGGCGGGCAATTGCGTCATAAATCTCTTCGTGCTCACGACTCAGACGACTCATGTAGTGCTGTTGGTCGTCATGGGCCAGGCGCGCGGAGTTCAGGCGCGTGCGTGGAATGATGCTGGTGCCCAGGTGGGTCATGATGTCGGTGAAGTAGCGGTTGCCGGTGGCCAGGGCAATTTGCAGATGGAACTGGAAGTCCGAAGCCACCGCATCGCTGGCGTGGGAGACGCTCTCATTCAGCGCATCCAGCGCCGCTCGCATCAACGCCAACTGCTCAGGAGTGCGACGTTGCGCGGCAAGGCCGGCGGATTCCACTTCCAGGCTGATGCGCAACTCCAGAATCGCCAACACATCGCGCAAGGTCACCACAGTGGCCGGATCAATACGGAAACCGCTCGGGCTCGGGGTATCGAGTACGAAGGTGCCGATGCCGTGACGGGTTTCCACTTGCCCCGCCGCCTGCAAACGGGAAATCGCTTCGCGCACCACGGTGCGACTGACGCCATGGGCATCCATGATCGCCGACTCGGTGGGCAACTTGTCGCCACGCTTGAGGTGACCGTCGCGGATCTGCTCGGACAGCACCGTCACCAGTTCCTGAGCGAGGCTGCGGCGCTTGCGAGGGAGGCGAGGTGCGTCGATCGGGTTTTCCATGGTGAACGTCTTTCTCGAAAAAGCGGCTGAATCCGCATCATAGCTCAACGCGGTTGTACGATCACCGTCGGCATCCACTATCCCCTGTGGGAGCGGGCTTGCTCGCGAAGGCGGTGTGTCAGACACCTCAATGTTGGATGTCAGACCGCTTTCGCGAGCAAGCCCGCTCCCACAAGGGGATTGCGGTGTTCAGGCGGTCACGGCCTGATCCACCAAATGGCCACTCTCGATACGCACATGCCGTGGATGGAAACGCTTCAGGCTGCTGCGATGGCCAACGCTGACGATGCTCAGTCCAGGCAACTCATCAATCAATGCCTGATACAGCGACGCTTCATCCTCTTCGTCCATCGCCGAAGTGGCTTCGTCCATGTACAGCCATTGCGGCGCATACAGCAGCGCACGGGCGAAGGCCAACCGTTGCTGTTCGCCTGGCGAGAGCATGCGCTGCCAGTGATTGGCTTCATCCAGACGCGTAATCAGGTGTGGCAAGCGGCAGGTTTCCAGAACGTGGACGTAACGCTCATGCGGGTAGGTGTCGCCCGGCTGTGGATAACTCAGCACCTCGCGCAGGGTGCCAATCGGCAGATAGGGTTTTTGCGGCAGGAACAGATACCGCCCCGTGGGCAGACGGATGCTGCCGTGGCCAGCCGGCCAAAGATGCCCCATCGCCCGCAGCAACGTTGATTTGCCGCTGCCGGAACGACCGCTGAGCATGACGCGCTCACCCTCCTCCACCGTCATGTCGGCGTTGGTCAGCAGGTGACGACCGTCAGCGAGGTCAAGGCCAAGGTTTTGCACCTTCAACGTTGTGCCCTGATTCTGCACATCGATGGCCGGCGCACGCTGCTCGTTATCGGTCATGGCTTGATGGAAACTCAATAGACGATCGCAAGTGGCACGCCACTCGGCAAGGCCCTGGTATGCACTGATGAACCAGCTGAAGTTTTCCTGAACGTTGCCGAACGCCGAGTTGATTTGCATCAGCTCACCCAGCTCGATCTTGCCGGCAAAGTAACGAGGTGCAGCGACCATGAACGGGAAGATGATTGCGATCTGGCCATAACCGGAAGTGAAAAAGGTCAGGCGCTTGGACACTTTCATGATGTCCCAGAAGTTGTGCCAGACCATGCTGAAGCGGCTGCTCAGACGGCGGTTCTCATTGGGTTCTCCGTTGTACAACGCAATGCTTTCGGCATTCTCGCGGACTCGTACCATGGAGAAACGCAAATCGGCTTCGAAACGTTGCTGGTTGTTGTTGAGGCCGATCAGGCGACGTCCGATCAAATGCGTGAGCCAGCTGCCGACGATGGCGTAAACCAGTGCACACCAGAACATGTAGCCGGGAATCGTATAGCCAAACACTTCGATGCTGCCTGAGACGCCCCACAGAATAATCGAGAACGACACCAGGCTGACGACGGTGCGGATCAAACCAAGGCCCAGGAGCAAGGTGTTGGTGGTGAATTTATTGAGGTCTTCGGAAATGCGCTGGTCCGGGTTATCGGTGTAACCGCCCTGCTCCAGCTGATAGTAGTTCTTGTTGCTCAACCAACGGGTGAAGTGTTTCTCGGTGAGCCAGGCCCGCCAACGAATGGTCAGCATCTGGGTCAGGTAGAGCTGATACACCGCAGCGAGAATTGCCACGGCCGCGATGCCGCAGAAATACAGGATCAAATGCCAGAAGGCCGCTTCGTCCTTCTTTTGCAGGGCGTTATAGAAATCCTTGTACCAACTGTTGAGCCACACTGAAATCGCCACGCTGAACAATGACAGCGCGATCACCGCGATCAACAACGTCCAGGCCTTGCCCTTCTCTTCACTGCGCCAGTAAGGCGTGGTCATCGCCCAGACTTTGCGAAAAAACTGCCCGCGCACAGCATCATTGACCGCGCAATATTCAGCGTTCTGATTCATGGATAAGGCTCGATAAAGAAAAGAACACACACGAGCCGATCATAAATGATCGGCCCGGCTTGTAACGAGGTGTGACAACAATTGTTCAGCGCCGGTTCAGCGACGGACTGGACGCTTCTGCAGTTTGCGCTGCAGCGTGCGGCGGTGCATGCCCAAGGCGCGGGCGGTAGCGGAGATGTTGCCTTCGTGCTCGGTCAATACGCGCTGGATGTGCTCCCACTGGAGGCGATCCACAGACATCGGGTTTTCCGGCACCAGGGTGTCGAGGTCGGCGTGCTCGGAGAGCAACGCGGCCAGCACGTCATCGGCGTCCGCCGGTTTGCACAAGTAATTGCAGGCGCCACGCTTGATCGCCTCGACGGCGGTGGCAATGCTCGAGTAACCGGTGAGGATCACCACGCGCATTTCCGGGTCGAGTTCCAGCAGTTTGGGCAACAACACCAAGCCCGAATCGCCGTCCATTTTCAGATCCAGGGCGGCGTAATCCGGTATGTCGGCCTGGGCGATGGTCAGGCCTTCTTCGGCGGACCCTGCGGTAGTCACGCGAAAACCACGGCGAGCCATGGCGCGAGCCATCACGCGGGTGAAGGTTGCGTCGTCGTCTACCAGCAGCAAATGCGGCAGTTCTTCGCCTTCGACTTGGATCTCGTCACTCATGTTCGTCTCCTCGGGCGACACGGGGCAGGCGCAGCTCGGTAAGCGTGCCACCTTCCTCATGACTGTAGAGTTTCACTGAGCCGCCGGCGCGTGTCACGCTGGCCTTGCTCAAAAACAGGCCCAGGCCGAAACCTTTGCCCTTGGTGGTAAAAAACGGTTTGCCAATCTGCTCGGCAATAGCCAATGGCACACCGGCGCCATGGTCGCGAATGCTGATGGTCAAGTCCTCGGCATTCCAGTCCAGCGTCACTTGCAAGCCTTCGGGGCACGCATCGGCGGCGTTGTTCAGCAAATTCAGCAGCGCCTGAGTCAAATCCGGCGGCGGCGCCATGCGCGGCACGGTCCCCTGGCCCAGGCGCTGGAAGCGATAACTGGCTTCCGGGCGCATCAGGTGCCAACGGTTCAGGGCTTCGTCGAGCCAGTCGGTGACGTCTTGCATCTCCACCGCCAAGCGACGATTGGCTTCCGCCGCCCGCACCAACTGCTGCAAGGTCTCTTTGCAAAGTTTGACCTGATCCTGCAGCACGCTCAAATCGTCCTGCAACAGCGGGTCTGGATGATCCTGGCGCATTTCCTTGAGCAGCACGCTCATGGTCGCCAGCGGTGTGCCCAGCTCATGGGCGGCACCCGCCGCCTGGGTCGCGACGGCCAGTAATTGCTGATCGCGCAGGCCTTCTTCGCGACGAATGGCGCGCAATTCTTCCTGACGACGCAGCTCTTCGGCCATGCGGGCGGCGAAGAACGTGATCACCGCCGCCGCCAGGGCAAAGCTCAGCCACATGCCGTAGATCTGCAGGTTTTCCCGGGCGATCGGGAACGTTTCCAGCGGGTAGAACTGCGCCAGCAGCAACGTATACAGCGCCAGGGCGATACCCGACAGAATCACCGAATAGCGCCATGGCAGCGTCACGGCGGCGATGGTCAGTGGCACCAGGTAATAAGAGACGAACGGGTTGGTCGAGCCGCCGGAGAAGTACAGCAAGGCACTGTGGATAAACAGGTCGCAGGCCAGTTGCACGGCGTATTCGAGCTCGGTCACCGGCCACGACGTGCGCAGACGAACCGCCGTGAACGCGCACAGCAACATCGAGCAACCCAGGGTCATTGCCAGTTGCACCCACGGCAACGGCAACAGGTCGAACCAGTAGGCCAGCCCCACAGAACCGGCCTGAGCGGCCAGCACCAACGTGCGGATGAACGTAAGCCGCCAGAGGTTCTGGCGAGTGGCGGAAGTGATTTGAACGGGGGCGAGCATGAGCTCTCCTGATGAGCGCTCCAGGCGGATCGCACGGAGTATAACCAAGCCGCGGGCCTGAGAGGCGAAAGTGCGGCAAACGACCACATGGCAGAAAGAATTGCTGCGTCTATAAGGACGCCTTCGCGGGCAAGCCACGCTCCCACATTGGAATGCGTTCCCCTGTGGGAGCGTGGCTTGCCCGCGATTGGCTGCGAAGCAGCCACCTGCTGATTATCTGTATAGAAGTTGTAACTGTGCGAACCGGACCATTGAAGCTAGAGTCTGATGGTTTCACGCAGGTTCGGACCTTAACCCCTGCGCATCGTCCAAGGAGCTTTTCATGCACACATTGCGCCGCAGCGCCGCCCTTCTTGCCTTAAGCGTTGGCACCGTCGCCAGCCTTCCAGCCCTGGCCGTCGACGAACTGCATTACAACCAGATCTCCCTGCGCGCCGAAGTCAGCCAGGAAGTGGCCCGCGACCTGATGATCGTGACCCTCTACACCGAAGAGCAAAACAGCGACCCGGCCAAACTCGCCGCCGACGTCAGCACCACCATGAACAAGGCGCTGGCACAGGCTAAAGAAGTCAAAGACATCACCCTGCGCCAGGGCAGCCGCAACAGCTACCCGATCTACGACACCAAAGGCCAGAAAATCATCGGTTGGCGTGAACGCGCCGAACTGCGCCTGGAAAGCTCGGATTTCGCCGCCCTCTCCAAACTCACCGGTGAACTGCTCACCGACCTGAAAATGGGCGGCATGGACTTCGCCATCGCCACCCCAACCCGCAAGGCCAGCGAAGACGCCCTGCTCAAGGAAGCCGTGACCGCCTTCAAGTCCCGCGCCCAACTGGCCACCGACGCCCTGGGCGGCAAGAGCTACAAAATCGTCAACCTGAACCTCAACAGCAACGGTTATCCACAGCCGTACATGCGCGGGCCGATGATGATGAAAGCCGCGGCCGGCATGGATTCAGCGCCGGTGACGCCGGAAGTTGAAGCCGGCACCAGCCAGGTCAGCATGACGGCGGACGGGGCGATTGAAGTGTTGATGCAGTGATTGGTAAGGGTTGAACGAAAACCGGCGATCAATAAGTGATCGCCGGTTTTTTTGTGCCCTGAAGAAATGGAGTTTGTCCGTCAGGCCTTGTGTTGATTGACCTGCCGTCAATCGCGGGCAAGTCGAATCGTCGCACCGCCGCTCTCACAAGGTCATGCGCCAACTTCAAATCAGCACAAATCCTGTGGGAGCGGGCTTGCCCGCGAAAGCGGTGTGTCAGTCACTGCGATGTTGGATGTACCGCCGTCTTCGCGAGCAAACCCGCTTCCACATTGTTTGCGGAGGGTCTACGCCAGATCTACGTTATCCAACGCCCGATTCACCGCCAACTCCGCCAGCATGATGATCTGTTGAATCGCCAACACTGTATTGCGCTGCGGGCCGATCAGGTGGGTGGCGAAATCGCTGGCCAGGACACTGGCCGAGGCCAATGACTCGCAGGCTTGTGCCAACAGGCTTTCGGTATCCATGTTGGGGGCGATCATATACATCGTGCTGGGACGACGGGGTGTCGGGGCGTATGGGGCGGGTGGATCGAGGTAGTAATCGAGGGCGCGTTTTATGGCTTCGCGGTCTTTGAGTAATTCTTCGGTGCGCGAAGCTTCGGCGTTGGGGGTGGTGGTGTTGAAGGGTGGGTCCGGGATTAACTTATCCATGCAATTTTCCTTTTGAAATTGGAGCCATCAATTTCCGATCTCACTCGGCGAAGAGGTGGCAGCTATGTGCGGTGTGAGATTACCGGCAAAAGGAACCCGGCCAGACCGAGGTCTGCCCGCACACAGCCGCCATAACGCATTTGCTGGCAGCGGATAAGCTGACGGCAATTATGGAGTGGCTCGCGTGGGTTTCCAATCGTTTAGCCGGGATCTCACTCCCGATCACTGAGTTTTCAGTGACAGCCAAAAGATTAGAGGCACTGCTTCCTACCCGGCAACCTGAAAAATGCGTGGGAAAGCTCTATGGCCAAGACTAATTTCTTAAACACCCATTAACAGATTGGCCGGTTGTCAGGCAGCCTTCGCGAGCAAGCCCGCACACAGCAGGGCGGTGTCATCTGCTTTTGATTTTGCATTTGCGAAAGCCCAGGAGCTAAGAGAAACTCCCTGCCTTTCCAGACTCGATAAGGATGCGAGCATTGAAGTTTGAAAGGGATCAGTTTTCCGGCGACCATGGAATTGTCTTCAACGTATCGCGCTTCACTCTGTCAGCCAGTGAACGGGGTGGCCTCAGAACACTGCATTTTGGTGAAGCGAAAGCCGCCCACTATGAAGTGAGCAATCTGGTGGTGGAGCTCTACGACAAAATGCTCGCCAAGGATTTGCCTTGCCAAATGATGGTCGGGATCTCCAAACCCCTGACCCGGCTACAGGGGGATTTACTCAATGCCCAACGAACAAGTATCGCCAACCTCACCAGTGGTGTTTTCGCCGCAGCGGCAGGTAAATTCATGCCCGCTGCGGCCATCCCGGTGGGATGGGCAGTCCGCGAGTTCACGCTGAGCACATTGCCGACTTATCACGCCGGCGATGTCATCGTCAGCCTGGATGCACAGGTCAGCGGCGGCATAGGCCCTCAGCACTCAGCATCGTCCATGATCATCAAGACTCAAGGCGGGTGAGACCATGAACGAATATGGCCTGTACGCCGTGGCTTATGCAGTGTTCCTGCTGTTGTTCTTCTATCTGAAATCCTATGGCCTCAGAAAATGGCTGGGCATTGCGCTGGTCGCTCTGGGGTTTTCGAGTATTTTGATGCTGCCGCCTTTCATCGCAGGCTTCGATCTGGGCATCGTTTCAACCAATGCTATCGCCCTCGGGGCTGCGCTGTTTTTTAGTCGGACCCGGTATGCGGCGTGAGCCATGCGCTCATTCAAGCAACGTGAAACGGAATTCACTTCACCCAAAACGCCCGCCTGACACCGCTTTGCGTAGGAGCTGCCGAAGGCTGCGATCTTATGACGTTGATTTTCAAGATCAAAAGATCGCAGCCTTCGGCAGCTCCTACAGTCCGCCATCAACGCAAAAACCGGCCGACTATGCCCGGATAGAGGGGTCCCCCTCAAAAAACGATATTTCCGCCCGCCCCACCAACAACGCTACCCTCAGGAAAACACCGCAGCCAAACCCACGGGGACTCCATGGAAAGAACCACCGTCAAACCACTTCTGCTTGCTCTCGCCCTCGCTACAACCGCATCACTCGCACAAACCGCCCAAGCCGCCACCACCCTGGTCTACTGCTCCGAAGCCAGCCCTGCCGGCTTCGACCCCAGCCAATACACCAGCGGCACCGACTTCGACGCCTCAGCCGAAACCGTCTTCAACCGCCTCACCCAATTCAAACGCGGCGGCACCGAAGTCGAACCCGGCCTGGCGACAAGTTGGGATGTCTCCCAGGACGGCCTCAGCTACACCTTCCACCTGCGCGACGGAGTGAAATTCCACACCACCGACTACTTCACCCCGACCCGCGACTTCAACGCCGATGACGTCCTGTTCACCTTCCAGCGCCTGCTCGACCCGCAGAATGCGTTCCGTAAAGCCTACCCGGCCGAGTCGCCGTACTTCACCGACATGGGCCTGAACACCACGATCAAAAGCATCGACAAGATCGACGACCACACCGTGCGCTTCAGCCTGAACAACATCGACGCCGCATTCGTGCAGAACCTCGCCATGAGCTTCGCCTCGGTGCAGTCCGCCGAATACGCCGCCCAACTGTTAAAGGAAGGCAAAGCCGCCGACCTCAACCAGAAACCGGTCGGCACCGGCCCGTTCGTGTTCAAGCGCTATCAAAAGGACTCGCAGATCCGCTACGCCGCCAACAAGGCCTACTGGAAGCCCGAGGACGTGAAACTCGATAACCTGATTTTCTCGATCACACCCGATGCCGCCGTGCGCTTGCAGAAGCTCAAGGCCGGCGAGTGTCAGGTCAGCGGCTACCCGCGCCCGGCAGACATCGAAGTCATGGAGAAAGACCCGAACCTGACCGTGCTCAAACAGGCCGGTTTCAACCTCGGCTTCCTCGCCTACAACGTAACCCATCCGCCGCTGGACCAGCTCAAGGTCCGTCAGGCCCTGGACATGGCTATCGATAAACCGGCGATCATCAAGGCTGTCTACCAGAGTGCCGGGCAGCTGGCGCAGAACGCCCTGCCCCCGGCGCAATGGTCCTATGACCCGACCATCAAGGATGCACCGCACGACCCGATCAAAGCCCGCGCGCTACTAAAAGAAGCAGGGGTTGCGCCCGGTACGACTATTAATTTGTGGGCCATGACGGTGCAGCGTGCCTCCAACCCGAATGCGCGGATGTCGGCGCAGATGATCCAGCAGGATTGGGAGAAAGTCGGGATCAAGGCCAACATCGTCAGCTATGAATGGGGTGAGTACATCAAGCGCGCCAAGAACGGCGAGCACGACGCGATGATCTACGGCTGGACCGGCGATAACGGTGACCCGGACAACTGGCTCGGCGTGCTCTACAGCTGCGCTGCGGTGAAAGGTAGCAATTACGCCAAATGGTGCGACCCGGCCTACGACAAGCTGGTGCAGCAAGCGAAGGTGTCTACTGACAAACAGCAGCGGGTCAAACTGTACCAGCAGGCACAGCAAATCCTTAAGCAACAAGTACCTATCACACCTGTTGCCAACTCGACCGTGTTCCAGCCACTGCGCAAGGAAGTCACCGACTTCAAGATCAGCCCTTTCGGCCTTACACCCTTCTATGGCGTGAGTATAAATAAGTAACACCAGGCGCCAACCGGGTGCACCAGACGCCCCGGTTGCCCCTTGTCGGTGCGCGTTTTGCACCGTAAAAAACCTGCGCAAACGGTCAAATGTGCGGGAATTTATACATATGCGACATTAAGGTACGTTCGTGCCACTGTTTAAGGTTTGGAGCCATTCAGGATCTTGCATTGGGTATGGCCCCTGCATAAGTATCCGCAGGTCGACTCACGAGGTCGTCCTCTAATTCCAAAAATGACAACAAATCATGAGGCCACCATGCTTAAACACGCGGTCATTCCGTTTTTAGTCGGCGCAAGCTTATTAGCCAGCGCACCTTTCGCCCAAGCGGCGACTAACCTGGTGTTTTGCTCCGAAGGGAGCCCGGCCGGTTTCGATCCTGGTCAGTACACCACCGGAACCGACTTCGACGCCTCTGCAGAAACCATGTTCAACCGCCTGACCCAGTTCGAGCGCGGCGGCACCGCCGTTATTCCTGGCCTGGCGACCAAGTGGGACATTTCCGATGACGGCCTGACTTACACCTTCCACCTGCGTGAAGGCGTCAAGTTCCACACCACCCCGTACTTCAAGCCAACTCGTGAGTTCAACGCCGACGACGTGCTGTTCACCTTTAATCGCATGATTAACAAGGATGATCCGTTCCGTAAGGCGTACCCGACTGAATTCCCGTACTTCACCGACATGGGGATGGACACCAACATCACCAAGATCGATAAAGTCGACGACCACACCGTCAAGTTCACGCTCAAAGAAGTTGATGCCGCGTTCATTCAGAACATGGCCATGAGTTTCGCCTCGGTCCAGTCCGCCGAGTACGCTGCCCAGCTGCTCAAGGAAGGCAAAGCCGCCGACATCAACCAGAAGCCGGTCGGTACTGGCCCGTTCGTGTTCAAGAGCTACCAGAAAGACTCCAACATCCGCTACACCGGGAACAAGGACTACTGGAAGCCTGACGACGTGAAGATCGACAACCTGATCTTCGCCATCACCACCGACCCGTCGGTACGCATCCAGAAGCTGAAAAAGAACGAGTGTCAGATCACCCTGTTCCCTCGTCCGGCCGATCTGAAGGCGTTGAAGGAAGACAAAACCCTGAAGGTGCCTGACCAGGCCGGTTTCAACCTGGGTTACATCGCCTACAACGTGATGGACAAGATCAAGGGCAGCGATCAGCCAAACCCGATGGCTCAGTTGAAAGTGCGGCAGGCACTGGACATGGCCGTCAACAAGCAGCAGATCATCGATTCGGTTTACCAGGGCGCCGGCCAACTGGCCGTCAACGCCATGCCACCCACCCAATGGTCTTATGACACCACCATCAAGGACGCGCCATACAACCCTGAGAAAGCCAAAGAGCTGCTCAAGGAAGCCGGCATCAAGGAAGGCACCGAGATCAACCTGTGGGCGATGCCGGTGCAACGTCCCTATAACCCCAACGCCAAGCTGATGGCCGAAATGCTCCAGTCCGACTGGGCCAAGATCGGTATCAAGGCCAAGATCGTCACCTACGAATGGGGCGAGTACATCAAGCGCTCCAAAGGCGGCGAAAACGGCGCGATGCTGATTGGCTGGAGCGGCGACAACGGTGACCCGGACAACTGGCTGAACGTGCTGTTCGGCTGCGATTCGCTGCAAGGCAACAACTTCTCCAAGTGGTGCGACAAGAAGTTCGACGGCATCGTCAAGGAAGCCAAGCGCACCACCGATCAGGCCAAGCGCACCGAACTGTACAAACAGGCGCAACACGTCCTCAAAGATGCTGTTCCAATGACACCTATCGCTCACTCGACGGTGTTCCAACCCATGCGCGACAACGTGCAGGACTTCAAGATCAGCCCATTTGGCTTGAACTCCTTCTACGGCGTCAGCGTCAGCAAATAAGAAAAGGCAGCGGCGACGTTTTCAGCGACGCCGCTGCTTTTTTCTGCCGAAAAGATAGGAATTTGCCTACATCCTAATCCGCTGTCTGACGCAGCCAGGGGTTAGGACGCGTTGCCTTTTCCTACGAGTCTTTAGGACTCAGCGCATTTACTGCCAGACCCACGGCACCTACCGTCGGGATCTGACCAGCGATTGCGTGGCTATCGGTTTGCTGCCCGTATTGGTTTGAGCTCAATGCAGCCACACCTCCCCAGACGGGGTCGTGGCGCATTGAATAAACACTACAAAAAGAGGGAGCGTCATGCGCCATACCTTGGTTTTATCCGCATTGCTGGGCACCGGCCTGCTGGCCGTCACTTCCATTAGCCAGGCCGCCAATAACAGCCTGGTGTTTTGCTCCGAAGGCAGCCCGGCGGGTTTCGACACCGCGCAATACACCACGGCGACCGATAACGACGCCGCCGAGCCGCTGTACAACCGATTGGCAGAGTTTGAAAAAGGCGCCACCAACGTCGTACCGGGCCTGGCAACGAGCTGGGATATTTCCGAGGACGGCCTCAAGTACACTTTTCACCTGCGCGAAGGGGTGAAATTTCATACCACCAAGTACTTCACGCCTACCCGCGATTTCAACGCCGATGACGTGCTTTTTACCTTCAATCGCATGCTCGATCCGCAGCAACCCTTCCGAAAGGCTTATCCAACCGAGTTCCCGTATTTCAACGGGATGAGCCTGAACAAGAACATCGCCAAGGTCGAGAAGACCGGGCCGCTGACCGTGGTGATGACGCTCAACAGTGTCGACGCCGCGTTCATCCAGAACATCGCCATGAGCTTCGCCGCGATCCTGTCCGCCGAGTACGCCGATCAGTTGCTGGCCTCCGGCAAGCCGAGCGACATCAACCAGAAGCCGATCGGCACTGGCCCGTTCGTGTTCAAGAGCTACCAGAAAGATTCCAACATCCGTTACAGCGGCAACAAGCAGTACTGGGACCCGAGCCGGGTCAAGCTCGACAACCTGATTTTCGCCATCAACACCGACGCCTCGGTGCGCGTGCAGAAGCTCAAGGCCAACGAATGCCAGATCACCCTGCACCCACGCCCCGCCGATGTGACCGCGCTGAAAAACGATCCGAAACTGCAATTGATCGAAAAGCCCGGGTTCAACCTTGGTTACATCGCCTATAACGTGCGGCACAAACCGTTCGATCAGCTCGAAGTACGCCAGGCGCTGGACATGGCGGTGAACAAGCAAGGCATTCTCAACGCCGTCTATCAAGGCGCCGGTCAACTGGCGCAAAACGCCATGCCACCGACCCAGTGGTCCTACGACGAAACGATTAAAGACGCCGCCTACAACCCGGAAAAGGCCAAGGAATTGATCAAGGCCGCCGGCGTCAAGGAAGGCACCGAAATCACTCTCTGGGCCATGCCGGTTCAGCGTCCGTACAACCCCAACGCCAAGTTGATGGCCGAAATGCTCCAGGCGGATTGGGCGAAGATCGGCCTCAAGGTCAAGATCGTCAGCTACGAATGGGGCGAGTACATCAAGCGCACCAAGAACGGCGAGCACGACATCAGCCTGATCGGCTGGACCGGTGACAATGGCGACCCGGACAACTGGCTTGGCACGCTGTACAGCTGCGATGCCATTGGCGGCAACAACTACTCCATGTGGTGTGATCCGGCTTACGACAAGCTGATCAAGCAGGCCAAAGTCGTCACTGACCGTGACCAGCGCACGGTGCTCTACAAACAGGCGCAGCAGTACCTCAAGCAGCAGGTGCCCATCACGCCGGTCGCCCACTCGACGGTCAACCAGCCGTTGAGCGCCAAAGTCGAAGGATTCAAGGTGAGTCCTTTCGGTCGTAACGTGTTCTCGGGCGTCAGTATCGACCAATAACCGATTAGCCAGAACGCTGGGGGCGGATTACGCCCTCACGCCAGCGTATTGCCGTAATTCGCCAATCCGGCCTATAGCAAACGTTTGCGATGCCTGCATGAGTTCTAAACCAAATAGCCGGATCACCGAAAAAGACCGGCATTAAAAAAAAAGAAAGTAAGGAGCTTCACCCATGAAACTGAGCAGCACCGCGTTATTGGCCTTGGCCATCAGCAGCGTGACCGCCACGGCGTACGCAGAATCCCAAAGCCAGGCGTTCACGCCGGTTACCGTTAAAGAGAAAAGTGCCCAGAGTGAAGCCACAGGCTTTGTCGAAGGCCAATCGATCACTGGCAGCACGCGTAACTGGTACGCCAATGAGCAACTGAAGCGCGGCGCCACGTTCAGCTACAAGAAAAACGGTGTGTCGACCCCGACTGACCGTCGTATCAACTGGGTTCAGGGCACTATCCTCAAGTACAACTCCGGTTTCACCGAAGGCACCGTAGGTTTCAGCACCGAAGTGGCGGCCTACAACGCTATTGCTCTGGATCGTGATCGCAAGGATCTGGCGTCCAATAATGGTGGCGCACCGGGTACCCGTTCTGGCGCGGGCAACAACCGCACACTGACCGAGGAAGGTGGCGACGCCGTCGGCCAGTGGAGCAAGCTGGGCCTGGCCAACGTCAAGGCCCGCGTGTCCAACACCACCCTCACTGCCGGCCGCCAGAACTTCAGCAGCCCGATGGTCGATGTCATCGGTAACCGTGCGTTGCCTTCGAGCTTCCAGGGTGTGAGCCTGCACAGCGAAGAGTTGGAAAACCTGAGCTTCGACGTCGGCACGTTCGATCGCAACTCTCCACGAACCGAACAAAGCCAGCGCAAGTTCCGCACCGAATACGCCAACGGCATCGTTGAAACCGATCACGTCCACACGGCCGGTATCACTTACACGCCATTTGCCAGCCTGACCACCAGTCTGTGGGGCACCCAGGCTGAAGACCTGTGGAACCAGTACTACTTCGGCGCCACTCATGTGCTGGGCGACAGCTCGATCCTGAGCCTGACCACCGGCCTGAACTACTACAAAACCCAGGAAGAAGGTAAAGCCCTTATCGGCAAGATCGATAACGACACCTACTCCCTGTCGTTCGGCCTGACCCACCAGGCTCACAGCCTGACCTTCTCTTACCAGGAAATTAACGGTAACGAGTACTTCGACTACCTGCACGAAACCAACGGCATCTACCTGGCCAACTCCCTGCTGTCGGACTTCAACGGCCCGAACGAGAAGTCCTTCCAGATTGCCTACGGTCTGAACATGGCTGAATACGGCGTACCTGGCCTGAAGTTCAACATCTATCAGGCTCGCGGCTGGGGCATCGACGGCACTCACTACACCGGCAACGGCGGCGTGACGGACAAGGGTTACGACGGTATCCAGAACCAGGATGGCGAACACCACTATGAATACGGCATCGGTGCTTCGTACGCCGTGCAGAGCGGCCCACTCAAGGCCACCGCTATCCGCGCGACCTACACCGCTCATCGCGCCAGCGAAAACCAGGTGGATGGCAGCATCAACGAGTTCCGTCTCGTGACCACCATCCCGTTCAACATTTTGTAAAACCCATGCCGGCGGCTGACTCATGATGAGTCGGCCGTCTGGTTTTTCTGTTCAACCGATTGCAGAGGGCTCTAGATGAAAATGCTTCCCCTACGAGCGGCCATCGCTGCCGCGTTGCTGAGTGTCGCCGTCGGCGCCTCGGCCAAACCCTTGGTGGTCTGTACCGAAGCCAGCCCGGAAGGCTTCGATATGGTCCAGTACACGACTGCAGTCACAGCCGATGCGGTGGCCGAAACCATCTTCAATCGTCTGGCGGACTTCAAGCCCGGCACCACTGAAGTGATCCCGGCACTGGCCGAGTCGTGGGACATCAGCGACGACGGTCTGACCTACACGTTCCACCTGCGCAAAGGCGTCAAGTTTCACACCACCGATTACTTCAAGCCGACCCGCGACATGAATGCCGACGACGTGGTCTGGAGCTTCCAGCGTCAACTGGACCCGAAACACCCATGGCACAAACTGTCGAGCGTGGGCTTCCCGTACTTTGAAAGCATGGGCTTCAAAGAGCTGCTCAAAAGCGTCGAGAAAGTCGACGACAACACGGTCAAATTCACCCTGACCCGCCGTGAAGCGCCGTTCCTGGCCGACATCGCCATGGCCTTCTCCTCGATTTACTCCGCCGAGTACGCCGATCAGTTGCTCAAGGCCAATAAGGCCGGCGACCTGAACAACAAGCCGATCGGCACCGGCCCGTTCGTCTTCCAGCGTTACGCCAAGGACGCTCAAGTCCGCTTCAAGGCCAACCCGGACTACTTCCGTGGCAAGCCACCGGCTGAAGCGCTGGTCCTGGCGATTGCCACCGACAACAACGTGCGCCTGCAAAAGCTCAAGGCCAACGAGTGCCAGATCGCGCTGTACCCGAAACCGGATGACATCCCGAGCATCAAGAAAGACACCAACCTGAAGGTTGATGAGCTGAACGCGATGACCGTGTCCTATGTCGCCATGAACACCGCCCGCCCGTACATCAGCGATGTGCGCGTGCGTAAAGCCATCGACATCGCCTTCGACAAGGCGGCGTACGTCAACGCGTTGTTCGGCAAGGGCAATGCGACCGTGGCGGTCAACCCGTACCCGGACACCCTGCTGGGCTACAACCACACACTGACCAACCCGCCGCGTGATCTGGACAAGGCTCGCGCCTTGCTCAAAGAAGCCGGCGTACCGGAAGGCACCACGTTTACCCTGTTCACCCGTAACGGCGGCGGCCCGACCAACCCGAACCCGATGCTCGGCGCGCAGATGATGCAGGCCGACCTGGCCAAAGTCGGGATCAAGGTCGATATTCGGGTCATGGAATGGGGCGAAATGCTCAAGCGCGCGAAAAACGGCGAGCACGACATGGTGTCCGCCGGCTGGGCTGGCGATAACGGTGATCCGGATAATTTCCTGACGCCGATGCTCAGTTGCGAAGCGGCCAAGAACGGCGAAAACTACGCTCGTTGGTGCAATGAAAAGTTCCAGGCGCTGATCGACGAAGCACGGGCTAAAGTGAACCCGGACGAACGCACGGCGCTCTACGAACAGGCCCAGGCCATTTTCAATCAGGACCAGCCGTGGATCAGCATGGCGCACACCCGTATGTTCACTGCAATGCGCACCAACGTAGAGGGCTATCACATTAGCCCCCTCACCACTAATAACTTCGCCACCACCCAGGTGAAGTAGATAAGAAACGCCCGGCATCGCTGACCCCAGCGCTGCCGGGCACGCCTAACCGGCTGATGAGGTACCACACAAGATGTTTAGTTTTATTGCCCGCCGATTGGGGTTATTGATCCCCACGTTCTTCGGCATCACCTTGCTGACTTTCGCGTTGATTCGCATGATTCCAGGCGACCCCGTGGAAGTAATGATGGGCGAACGTCGGGTCGACCCCGAAATGCATGCTCAGGCAATGGAACGCCTAGGTCTGAACAAACCCCTGTATGCCCAATACCTGGATTACATCGGCAAGTTGGCCCACGGCGATCTCGGCGAATCCCTGCGTACCCGTGAAAGCGTCTGGACCGAGTTCAGCTCTCTATTCCCCGCGACCCTGGAACTGTCCATGGCCGCCCTGTTATTCGCCGGCATCCTGGGCCTTCTGGCCGGGGTGATCGCGGCACTCAAGCGAGGATCCCTGTTCGACCACGGGGTGATGGGCATCTCCCTGACGGGATACTCGATGCCGATCTTCTGGTGGGGCCTGATCCTGATCATGTTCTTCTCGGTGAGCCTGGGCTGGACCCCGGTGTCCGGGCGGATCGACCTGCTCTACGACATCGAGCCGCGCACCGGCTTCATGCTGATCGATACGCTGCTGGCCGACGACGTCGGGGCGTTCTTCGATGCCCTGCATCACCTGATCCTGCCGGCCATCGTGCTCGGCACCATCCCGCTGGCGGTGATCGCGCGGATGACCCGTTCCTCGATGCTCGAAGTGCTGCGTGAAGACTACATCCGTACCGCCCGCGCCAAAGGCCTGTCGCCATCGCGCGTGGTGTTCGTTCACGGCCTGCGTAACGCACTGATTCCGGTACTGACCGTGGTCGGCCTGCAAGTCGGCACGCTGCTGGCCGGTGCGGTCCTGACCGAAACCATTTTCTCCTGGCCCGGCATCGGCAAATGGCTGATCGAAGCCATTGGCGCACGGGACTATCCCGTGGTGCAGAACGGCATCCTGTTAATCGCCTGCCTGGTGATCCTGGTCAACTTCGTGGTGGACATCCTCTACGGCTTTGCCAACCCACGCATCCGTCATCAGCGCTGAGATCAAGACCATGACCACTCTCACTACACCGGTAGCAGTCGATCAAAGCCTGCTGTATCCGTCCCCGTATAAAGAATTCTGGCACGCGTTCTCCAGGAACAAAGGCGCCGTCGCTGGCCTGATGTTCATGCTGCTGGTGATTTTCTGCGCGATCTTCGCGCCATGGGTTGCACCGCATGACCCAAGCGAGCAATACCGCGACTTCCTGCTGACCCCGCCGTCCTGGCTGGAAGGCGGGCAAATCCAGTTCCTGCTCGGCACCGATGAACTGGGTCGCGACCTGCTGTCGCGGCTGATCAACGGTTCGCGCCTGTCCTTGCTGATCGGCTTGTCGTCGGTGGTGATGTCGCTGATTCCGGGCATCCTATTGGGTCTGTTCGCCGGGTTCTTCCCGCGCGTGCTCGGCCCGACCATCATGCGTCTGATGGACATCATGCTGGCCCTGCCGTCCCTGCTGCTGGCCGTGGCGATTGTCGCCATCCTCGGCCCTGGCTTGATCAACACCATTATTGCCATCGCCGTGGTTTCGTTGCCGTCCTATGTTCGTCTGACCCGCGCCGCGGTGATGGGCGAATTGAACCGCGACTACGTGACCGCCGCGCGCCTGGCCGGTGCCGGCCTGCCACGCCTGATGTTCGTCACCGTGCTGCCCAACTGCATGGCGCCACTGATCGTGCAGGCCACCTTGAGTTTTTCTTCGGCAATTCTCGATGCCGCGGCACTGGGCTTCCTCGGCCTTGGCGTACAACCGCCAACGCCTGAGTGGGGTACCATGCTGGCTTCGGCTCGTGACTACATCGAACGTGCCTGGTGGGTGGTGAGCTTGCCTGGTTTGACCATTTTGCTCAGCGTGCTGGCAATCAACTTGATGGGCGACGGCCTGCGCGATGCGCTAGACCCGAAACTCAAGAACGCCGCCTGAGGAGATTCAAATGTCACTGTTAGAAATCAAGAATCTCAACGTTCGCTTCGGCGACGCCAACGCCGTTCCGGTGGTCGACGGTCTCGACATTACCGTGGACAAAGGCGAAGTGCTGGCCATCGTTGGCGAATCGGGTTCCGGCAAGTCCGTGACCATGATGGCGCTGATGGGCCTGATCGAGCATCCGGGGATCGTCACCGCCGATGCCCTGAATTTCGACGGCAAGAACATGCTCAAGCTCAGCAACCGTCAGCGTCGGCAAATCGTCGGCAAAGACCTGGCCATGGTCTTCCAGGACCCGATGACCGCGCTGAACCCGAGCTACACCGTCGGTTTCCAGATCGAAGAAGTGCTGCGCCTGCACCTGAAAATGTCCCGCAAGGACGCCCGCAAGCGTGCCATCGAACTGCTGGAAAAAGTGGAAATCCCGGGCGCCGCTAGCCGTATGGACGCCTATCCGCATCAACTCTCCGGCGGCATGAGCCAGCGTGTAGCAATCGCCATGGCGATTGCCGGCGAACCGAAACTGCTGATCGCCGACGAACCGACCACCGCGCTGGACGTAACGATTCAGGCGCAGATCATGGACCTGCTGCTGGCCTTGCAAAAAGAGCAGAACATGGGCCTGGTGCTGATCACCCACGACCTCGCGGTCGTGGCCGAAACCGCCCAGCGCGTGTGCGTGATGTACGCCGGCCAAGCGGTTGAAGTCGGTCAGGTGCCACAACTGTTCGACATCCCGGCGCACCCGTACAGCGAAGCACTGCTCAAGGCCATTCCGGAACACAGCCTGGGCGCCGCGCGCCTGTCGACATTGCCGGGCATCGTTCCCGGTCGTTACGACCGCCCGCAAGGCTGCCTGTTGTCGCCGCGCTGCCCATACGTGCAGGACAACTGCCGCACTCAGCGTCCGGCCCTTGACCCGAAAAGCAACAGCCTCGCCCGCTGCTTCTACCCGCTGAATCAGGAGGTGGCGTAATGGCCGTCGTACTTACCGCCCGCAACCTGACCCGTCACTACGAAGTGTCCCGAGGCCTGTTCAAGGGTCATGCGACCGTGCGCGCCCTCAACGGTGTGTCGTTCGAACTGGAAGCCGGCAAGACCCTCGCCGTTGTGGGCGAATCGGGTTGTGGCAAATCCACCTTGGCCCGGGCCCTGACGCTGATCGAAGAACCGTCCTCCGGTTCCTTGAAAATCGCCGGGCAGGAAGTCGCTGGTGCCGACAAGGCTCAGCGCAAGCAGCTGCGCAAAGACGTGCAGATGGTGTTCCAGAGCCCGTACGCGTCGCTGAACCCACGACAGAAAGTCGGTGATCAGCTCGCCGAACCGCTGCTGATCAACACCAACCTGAGCGCCTCGGAACGTCGCGAGAAAGTCCAGGCGATGATGAAACAGGTGGGCTTGCGGCCTGAGCATTACCAGCGCTACCCGCACATGTTCTCCGGCGGTCAGCGCCAGCGGATTGCCCTGGCCCGCGCGATGATGCTGCAACCCAAAGTGCTGGTGGCGGACGAACCGACCTCGGCGCTGGACGTATCGATTCAGGCGCAGGTACTGAACCTGTTCATGGATTTACAGCAAGAGTTCAACACCGCCTACGTGTTCATCTCCCACAACCTGGCGGTGGTGCGCCACGTCGCCGATCACGTGATGGTGATGTACCTCGGCCGTCCGGTGGAAATGGGCCCGAAAGAGGACATCTACACTCGCCCTCTGCACCCCTACACCCAGGCGCTGTTGTCGGCCACTCCGACCATCCACCCGGACCCGACCAAGCCGAAAATCAAGATCGTCGGCGAACTGCCAAACCCGCTGAACCCGCCGTCCGGCTGCGCCTTCCACAAGCGCTGCCCGTACGCGACCGAGCGCTGCACCACAGAAGAACCGCTCCTGCGCCTGGTCGACACCCGTCAGGTGGCTTGCCACTACGCCGAGCAATTCCTCGACGGCACGGCGTAAAAACCGTGGGAGCGGGCCTGCTCGCGAAGGCGTCGTGTCAGTCACCATCACCGTTGACTGACAGATTGCTTTCGCGAGCAAGCCCGCTCCCACAGGGACTGAGTTGACCAGACCCCTTCCGCCAAACTGCGCATCAGTCCGGCAGGAGGGGTTTTCTTTGGTCCGTCATTTACGTTTGCGTGTCTTCCTCTTCCTCATCTTCATCGGCGTCTGGATCATCATCGCCTGATTCGGTCGCAGCGATCATCTGCTCGCTGTGCACGCCTTGCCCGTTCAAGGCCTGTTTTTCATGGTCCTCACACTCTGCCCACGCCACCGCCGACGTGCCGAGGGACAGCATCACCAAAACCTTAAGCAACAACACAATGCGTTGAAAAATGCTCATAGCCGATTCCATCCTTTCTTGGGTGACGCATGGATGCCTGAAAGGTACTGAATGAAATTTAGTTCCGATTGACCGGGTTCTCCAGAGAGGACGCTACCGGGTAGCAGAAAATGCCGTTGGCGGGGAGATTGGTTTGGAATAGGGGTTATATCCAAACCCACTAACAACAATGATCCAACGTGGGAGCGGGCTTGCTCGCGAAAGGGCCCTTTCATTCAACATTGATGTCGACTGACCCGACGCTTTCGCGAGCAAGCCCGCTCCCACAGTTGACCGAGGCGGCACAAAAAAGCCCCGAGGCTTACGCATCGGGGCTTTGGTGTTACGGCTCAGCGCTTAGTGATGCTCACGCGTTGCACGGAATTTCACATCCGGCCAGCGCTCTTCCATCAGCGCCAGGTTAACCCGCGTCGGAGCCAGGTAGGTCAGGTGACCACCACCATCGACCGCAAGGTTTTCCACGGCCTTGACCCGGAATTCCTCGAACTTCTTCTTATCGTCGCAATCAATCCAGCGCGCGGAATAAACAGTGATCGGCTCATACGAGCACTCGACCTTGTATTCCTCTTTCAAACGGCTGGCGACCACGTCGAACTGCAGCACACCGACGGCCCCCAGGATGATGTCGTTGCTGCGCTCGGGGAAGAACACCTGAGTGGCGCCTTCTTCGGCCAGTTGCTGGAGGCCCTGACGCAGTTGCTTGGATTTCAGCGGATCACGCAGACGCACACGACGGAACAGTTCCGGGGCGAAGTGCGGGATACCGGTGAAGCCCAGGACTTCGCCTTCGGTGAAGGTGTCGCCGATCTGGATGGTGCCGTGGTTGTGCAAACCGATGATGTCGCCGGCGAAGGCTTCTTCCAGCTGCTCACGCTCGGAGGAGAAGAAGGTCAGCGCATCGCCGATCCGCACGTCTTTGCCGGTGCGAACGTGGCGCATTTTCATGCCTTTTTCGTACTTGCCGGAGCAGATACGCATGAAGGCGATGCGGTCGCGGTGCTTGGGGTCCATGTTCGCCTGGATCTTGAACACGAAGCCGGTGAATTTCTCTTCAACCGGTTCCACGGTGCGCTCGTTGGCGACACGGGCCAGCGGTTTCGGCGCCCAGTTGACTACGGCGTCAAGCACGTGATCGACACCGAAGTTGCCCAGTGCGGTACCGAAGAATACCGGCGTCAGTTGGCCGTCGAGGAATTCCTGTTGATTGAATTCGTGACAGGCGCCCTGCACCAGTTCCAGCTGATCAACGAAGCGATCGTATTCATCGCCCAAGTGCGCGCGGGCTTCATCGGAGTCGAGCTTCTCGATGATTTTCACATCGGTGCGCTCGTGGCCGTGGCCAGCGGTGTAGACGATGATGTAGTCGTCGGCGAGGTGATAAACGCCCTTGAAGTCGCGGTAGCAACCGATCGGCCAGGTGATCGGCGCCGCCTTGATCTTCAGGACCGCTTCGATTTCGTCGAGCAGTTCAATCGGGTCGCGAATGTCACGGTCGAGTTTGTTGATGAAGCTGACGATCGGCGTGTCACGCAGACGGCAGACGTCCATCAGGGCGATGGTGCGTGGCTCTACACCTTTACCGCCGTCGAGGACCATCAATGCCGAGTCCACCGCTGTCAGGGTGCGGTAGGTGTCTTCGGAGAAGTCTTCGTGGCCCGGGGTGTCGAGCAGGTTGATCATGTGATCGCGATACGGGAACTGCATGACCGACGTGGTAATGGAGATACCACGCTGCTTTTCCATTTCCATCCAGTCGGAGGTGGCATGGCGGTCGGATTTTCGAGATTTCACCGTGCCCGCAATCGCAATCGCCTTGCCCATCAGCAAGAGCTTCTCGGTGATGGTGGTTTTACCGGCATCGGGGTGGGAAATAATGGCGAAAGTGCGGCGTTTCGCGACTTCGGCGGCCTGTTTGGTCATGGGAAATCGCCTGGCAGGTGATTCAAAAAAGGGCGGCGAGTATAGCGCAAACCGACATCTACGGACCACCGTCCGTAAGGCTTCCCGAACACCGCATCCCCTGTAGGAGCTGCCGAAGGCTGCGATCTTTTGATCTTGTTTTTTTCAAGACCACCGAAGATCAAGATCAAAAGATCGCAGCCTTCGGCAGCTCCTACGCGGTGGCTAAATGCTGTTAATTATGGAACCTTTTAAAAGGTGGAGGCGTCCACTCCCCTGTTACGCCCCATCGTCAGGGGCTGAAAAATCAGCAAGTTGGCCTGACGAGGCTGCGCTTATGGCTCGATTTCATGCCGTTTACCGGCACTGATAGAGCTGCTTCTCGCGAACGTTGTTTTCCCGGCAGCCAGGAATGGCATTGCCACACGGGACTGCGTTCGCCGACAAAGAAAAAGGAGTCCGCCTGTGGCTATTCGCTATGGCAAAGGGCTGATAGGAGGTGCGGTTGTCGTCGCCCTTCTGGCCCTGCTGGTCCACTGGATTGGCATCAACACGATCGAACAGTACCGCGACGATTTGTTGTTTTACCTGCAAGCTCATCTGATTCTCGTCCTCGCTTCCATGCTGGCCGCCCTCATTGTGGGCATCCCTGCCGGCATCTTCCTCAGCCGCCCGACCATGGTTGGACGCGCCGAACGCTTCATGCAGATCTTCAACATCGGCAACACCGTGCCGCCTCTCGCCGTACTGGCCATCGCCCTGGGTATCCTCGGCATCGGCAGCGGTCCTGCGATCTTCGCCTTGTTCCTCGCCTCACTGTTGCCGATTGTGCGCAACACCTATGAAGGCCTGAAAAACGTCCAGGGTTCGCTGAAGGAAGCGGCCGTCGGCATCGGCATGACACCGACTCAGGTGCTATGGCGGGTCGAACTGCCGAACGCCGTGCCGATCATCATCGGTGGTGTGCGCGTGGCGCTGGCGATCAACGTCGGTACGGCACCGCTGGCGTTCCTGATTGGCGCCAACAGCCTGGGCAGCCTGATTTTCCCCGGCATCGCCCTGAACAATCAGCCGCAACTGCTGCTCGGCGCGGCGTGCACCGCCCTGCTGGCCTTGCTGCTCGACGGACTGGTGACACTCGCCAGCCGCCTCTGGCTCGAACGCGGCTTGCGCCCGTCTTAAGCCTCGGCAAAGGAATCAACATGAAGAAAGTAAGCTTAATACTAGGCTGCGCCCTGCTGTTCGCAGGATTTGCCCAAGCCGCTGAAAAACCCGTGATCCGCATCGGCGCCCGGGTGTTCACTGAACAAACCCTGCTGGCGGAAATCACTTCCCAATACCTGCGCACCAAGGGTTACGACACCCAGGTGACCGGCGGTCTGGGCAGCAACCTGGCCCGCAGCGCCCACGAAAGTGGTCAGCTGGATTTGATGTGGGAATACACCGGCGTGTCGCTGGTGGCTTACAACCACGTCACAGACAAGCTCGACAGCGCTCATTCCTACGCCCGGGTGAAAGAACTCGACGCGAAAAAAGGCCTGGTCTGGCTCACCCCGTCGAAGTTCAGCAACACCTACGCCCTGGCACTGCCGGAAAACACCGCAAAAGCGTATCCGCAGATCAACACCATCAGCGAGCTGAACACAGTGCTGCAGGCTGAGGCGAAGACCCATCACCTCGTCGCCCTGGACACCGAGTTCGCCAATCGTTCCGACGGTCTGGACGGCATGGTCGACCTCTACGGCATGAACCTTACCCGCAAAAACATCCGGCAGATGGATGCTGGTTTGGTCTACACCGCCCTGCGCAATGGTCAGGTGTTTGCCGGTCTGGTCTACACCACCGACGGTCGCTTGAACGCCTTCAAGCTCAAGTTGCTGGAAGACGACAAGCATTACTTCCCGGACTACACCGCCGCGCCGGTGGTGCGTCAAGTTTACCTCGACGCCCACCCGAAGCTCGCCGAAGAGCTCAAGCCGCTGGCCGAACTGTTCGACGACGCCACCATGCGTCAGCTCAATGCACGGGTCGATGTCGATCACGAAAGTCCTTCATCCGTTGCTGCAGATTTCCTGCGCCAGCACCCCATCCACTGAGGAGGAAAAGCCATGGAATTCTTGAACGCCTTTTCCCATCTCGATTGGCCGCAGGTTTTACACCTGACCTGGCAGCACATCACCCTGGTTGGCATCGCCGTGACCCTGGCGATTCTGGTCGGCGTGCCGCTGGGCATCCTGATGACCCGTTTCCCGACGCTGGCCGGCCCGTTGCAAGCCAGCGCTACGGTGTTGCTGACCGTGCCATCGATTGCGCTGTTCGGCCTGCTGCTGCCGTTCTACTCGAAATTCGGCCAGGGCCTCGGCCCGATGCCGGCGATCACCGCCGTGTTTCTGTACTCGTTGCTGCCGATCATGCGTAACACCTATTTGGCCCTGACCGGCGTCGAACCCGGCATTCGCGAAGCCGCGCGTGGCATCGGCATGACCTTCGGCCAGCGCCTGCGCATGGTCGAATTGCCGATTGCCGTGCCGGTGATCCTCGCCGGCGTGCGCACCGCCGTGGTGATGAACATCGGTGTGATGACCATCGCCGCGACCATCGGCGCCGGTGGCCTCGGTGTACTCATTCTCGCTTCCATCAGCCGCAGCGACATGTCGATGCTGATCGTCGGCGCCGTACTGGTCAGTCTCCTGGCCATCTTCGCCGACCTGCTTCTGCAATGGCTGCAACGCACGCTGACTCCAAAAGGACTGCTCAAATGATCGAACTTCAAAACCTCAGCAAGACCTTCCAAAGCAACGGCAAAGATGTGAAAGCCGTGGACTCGGTAAGCCTGACCGTCAATGAAGGCGAAATCTGTGTGTTCCTCGGGCCATCGGGCTGCGGCAAAAGCACCACGCTGAAGATGATCAACCGCCTGATCAAGCCAACCTCGGGCAAGATCCTGATCAACGGCGAAGACACCACTGACCTCGACGCCGTCACCCTGCGTCGCAACATCGGTTATGTGATCCAGCAGATCGGTCTGTTCCCGAACATGACCATCGAGGAAAACATCACCATCGTTCCGCGCCTGCTCGGCTGGGACAAACAGAAATGCCACGACCGCGCCCGCGAGTTGATGAGCATGATCAAACTCGAACCCAAGCAGTACCTGAATCGTTACCCGCGTGAGTTGTCCGGTGGCCAGCAGCAGCGGATCGGCGTGATTCGCGCGCTGGCGGCAGATGCGCCGCTGTTGTTGATGGACGAACCGTTCGGCGCGGTCGACCCGATCAACCGCGAGATGATTCAGAACGAGTTCTTCGAGATGCAACGGGCACTGCACAAGACCGTGATCATGGTCAGCCACGACATCGATGAAGCCATCAAGCTTGGCGACAAGATCGCGATTTTCCGCGCGGGCAAACTGCTGCAGATCGACCATCCGGATACGCTGCTCGCGCACCCGGCGGATGACTTTGTCAGCAACTTCGTCGGCCAGGACAGCACCCTCAAGCGCCTGTTGCTGGTGAAAGCCGAAGACGCGGCGGACAACGCACCCTCGGTGAGCCCGGGAACGCCGGTGGCCGAAGCGCTGGAATTGATGGACGAACTGGACCGTCGCTACGTGGTGGTCACCTGTGCCGAGAACAAGGCCTTGGGCTACGTGCGCCGTCGCGATCTGCACCGTCAGACCGGCACCTGCGCGCAATACCTGCGTGAGTTCAACGCCACCGCGGCGTACGACGAGCATTTGCGCATCCTGCTGTCGCGCATGTACGAGTTCAACCGCTCGTGGCTGCCGGTGATGGATGCCGAGCGGGTGTTCCTGGGGGAAGTGACTCAGGAATCGATTGCCGAGTATCTGAGCTCCGGTAAGTCTCGTGGGGGCAAGACCAGTATTGTTTCGCCTGCTGAGACTGCTGTCGCCTGATCTGACGCCTTCGCGAGCAAGCCCGCTCCCACATTGGATCTGTGCAACAACACAAATCCTCTGTGGGAGCGGGCTTGCTCGCGAAGGGCAGCACCACAAATCCCTCTGATACACCTCAAATACCCCTGTAAAGGGAACATCACACTGTCATGCAGGTCGGTTACATCAGTAGCTGTCCGGGACCGCACGACGGAAGCGTGCAAAAACGCGACATTTTTTGTTGATCTCGAGCTCCTCACGCCCTAAAGTTCGCGCCGAACGTCCATGCTGGAAACGATCCATCCGGCTCAAGTACTGACGACGAGACAGCAAGGCCAAGGGAAAGCACCGCCTCCCATGGCCTTTTTGCTTTCGGCGACATGCCTTGGGAAGTAGGCGAACCAAAGTGGGGATACGGAGGGCGTTCATTTGCACCCATTGATAATTTCAGTTTGCCAGTAGGAGTTCCCAGCATGTCGATCAACGTCGAAGACTATTTCGCGCGCGATACCTTCCAGAAAATGAAGGCCTTCGCCGACAAACAAGAAACCCCGTTCGTGGTGATCGACACCGCGATGATCAGCCAGGCCTACGACGACCTGCGCGCCGGTTTCGAATTCGCCAAGGTCTACTACGCAGTCAAGGCCAACCCGGCCGTTGAAATCATCGACCTGCTCAAAGAGAAAGGCTCGAACTTCGACATCGCCTCGATCTACGAGCTCGACAAAGTGATGAACCAGGGCGTCGGCCCGGATCGCATCAGCTACGGCAACACCATCAAGAAATCCAAAGACATTCGCTACTTCTACGACAAGGGCGTGCGTCTGTACGCCACCGACTCCGAAGCTGACCTGCGCAACATCGCCAAGGCAGCTCCGGGCTCGAAAGTCTACGTGCGTATCCTGACCGAAGGCTCGACCACCGCCGACTGGCCTTTGTCGCGCAAATTCGGCTGCCAGACCGACATGGCCATGGACTTGCTGATCCTCGCTCGTGACCTGGGCCTGGTGCCTTACGGCATCTCGTTCCACGTTGGTTCGCAGCAGCGCGACATCAGCGTCTGGGACGCGGCGATCGCCAAGGTCAAAGTGATCTTCGAACGCCTGAAAGAAGAAGACGGTATCCACCTGAAGCTGATCAACATGGGCGGCGGCTTCCCGGCCAACTACATCACCCGCACCAACAGCCTGGAAACCTACGCTGAAGAAATCATCCGCTTCCTCAAGGAAGACTTCGGCGACGAGCTGCCGGAAATCATCCTGGAGCCGGGCCGTTCGCTGATCGCCAACGCCGGCATTCTGGTCAGTGAAGTAGTGCTGGTGGCGCGTAAATCCCGTACCGCCGTCGAGCGCTGGGTGTACACGGATGTGGGCAAATTCTCTGGCCTGATCGAAACCATGGACGAAGCCATCAAGTTCCCGATCTGGACCGAGAAGAAAGGCGAGATGGAAGAAGTGGTCATCGCCGGTCCAACCTGCGACAGCGCCGACATCATGTATGAGAACTACAAGTACGGCTTGCCGTTGAACCTGGCGATCGGTGACCGTTTGTACTGGTTGTCGACCGGTGCGTACACCACCAGCTACAGCGCCGTTGAGTTCAATGGCTTCCCGCCGCTGAAATCGTTCTACGTGTAAGCGCTACGCGCAGAAATCAAAAAGCCCATGACCTGTCATGGGCTTTTTTGTGTCTGAAATACGCCTCGGGAAACCCGCATTTTCCCTGTAGGAGCTGCCGAAGGCTGCGATCTTTTGATCTTGCCCTTAAAAGCAAAATCAAAAGATCGCAGCCTTCGGCAGCTCCTACGGGTTCAACTCGGCGCAGCGTTGCGTGTAGTCTTCGGCCAACTTGCGAATTTGCGGATTCACCGCGTTCAACAGTGCCTTGCTCGCCACCCGCAAGAAATTCAGATTCCCGCCATCCAATGCCTTGTGCAGCCAACCCAGCGCCTCGTCGATCTTGCCTTCATCCGCCAACACCGCTGCATAACTGAATTGCCCACGAAAATCCCCGCCGACCGCCGAGCGTCGATACCAGTCACGGGCTGCTTGCGGATCTGCCGGGCAAACCCGGCCTTCTTCCAGATAACGCCCCAGCAGGTTCATCGACTTTGCGTGGCCCAATTCAGCTGCTTGCCGATACAGTCTCAGCGCTTGCAACTGATCCCCGATCACTCCACGCCCCGTAGCCAGCAGATTGGCGTAGTTGTACATCGCCCAATCCAGCCCGATTTCAGCGGCAACACGATAATGCCCCGCGGCTATCGAAGCATCGGCGGTGCAACCCCAGCCATGTTCATGACAACGGCCGAGCATGTTGCGCGCCATAGAGTGTCCACCCTGGGCGGCGATCTCGAACCAGCGCACGGCTAGCCGCTGATCCTGCTCAATCCCTCGCCCGTCCAGGAGGATCTGCCCGAGCAACGCCTGAGCATCGAGCACGCCTTCACGGGCGGCGATCAGGATCGCCTGAGCCGCTCGCGCCGGGCTTTCTTCGAGCATCGACTTGAGACGATCGCCGTCGAGGATTTCCTCGCGGTGCAACCGAAAGTCCGCCACTTACACCTCGACCCAGCGACGCAACAGGTTGTGGTAGGTGCCGGTCAGGCGGATCAATGAAGGATGGTCGGGCATGTCCTGGGTCAACTGTTGAATCGCCCCGTCCATCTCGAACAGCAAGGCGCGCTGGCTGTCTTCACGTACCAGGCTTTGCGTCCAGAAAAACGAGGCGTAACGGGTGCCGCGAGTGACGGCGTTGACCTTGTGCAGGCTGGTGCCGGGATACAGGACCATGTCGCCTGCCGGCAATTTCACGCGCTGAGTACCGAAGGTGTCCTGGATTTCCAGTTCGCCGCCGTCGTACTCCTCCGGTTCACTGAAAAACAGCGTCGCCGACAGGTCGGTGCGCACACGCTCGATGCTGCCCTTGGGCTGACGCACAGCGTTGTCGATGTGGAAGTCGAAACTGCCACCGGCCGTGTAGCAGTTCAGTAACGGCGGGAAGACCTTGTGCGGTAATGCCGCCGACATGAACTGCGGATTCTTCCACAACCGTTCAAGCATCGCCGCACCGATTTCCTTGGCCAACGGATGCCCTTCCGGCAGTTGCAGATTGTGCTTGGCCTTGGCCGACTGGTAACCGGCGGTGATTTTGCCATCGGCCCAATCCGCCTGCGTCAGGGCTTCGCGAATGCGCTGCACTTCTTCTTTCGCGAACACGCCGGGAATGTGCAGCAACATGGAAAGACACCTGAAGGCGAAGGGGTGCCAATGGTATTGATTCTTATTGCCCGTGTAAAACCCGTGTGACGAATGAAACCGCAAAAACCGTAAAGGTAAATTGTAAAGAATGTAAATTCGTCGCGAATAGTAACGTTTCGCAATTGATACAAATACGTATTTACTCTACATTCCGCGGCCTCAAATCCTTGGGGAGGGGAATTCACATGTCACGCCAACAACCACAATCAACGGTCAGTTCACCACGCTTGCTCGCGTCTGCAATTGGCGTGGTGATCACTGCCGGCTCTGCGGGCCACATGGTTTTCGCGGCCGAAAAGACTGACGAAAAAGCACCGGACAATGCGATTTCCCTGGACGCGACCAGCGTTGTGGGCGAGCAGAATGACACCTCCTACAAGACCGATACTTCGGCCTCCAAGAAGTACACCGCGCCACTGCGCGAGACGCCAAAAAGCGTCACCGTGATTCCGCAACAAGTGATTCGCGACACCGGCGCTACCAGTCTGGTCGACGCCCTGCGCACCACCCCGGGCATCACCTTTGGTGCCGGCGAAGGCGGCAACCCGGCCGGCGATCGCCCGATCATTCGCGGCTTCAACGCCGAAAGCGACACGTTTGTCGACGGCATGCGCGACCCGGCGTCCCAGAGCCGCGAAATCTTCAACGTTGAATCGATCGAAGTCAGCAAGGGCCCGGGTTCAGCCTTCACCGGCGCCGGCTCCACCGGTGGCAGCCTGAACCTGGTGAGCAAGACCCCCAAGCTGGGCAATTCCTACAACGGCGGCTTCACTTGGGGCTCGGACCAGACCCAGCGCACCACCCTTGATCTGAACCAGCAGATGACCGACACCTCGGCCTTACGCTTGAACCTGATGAAGCACGAAGCCAACGTCGCCGGCCGCGATACCGTGGATGTCAGTCGCTGGGGCGTCGCACCGTCCTTCGCGTTCGGCCTGGGCACCGATACCCGCTTGACCGTCGGCTACTACCACGTCGAGACCGACGACATGCCCGACTACGGCATCCCGTTGACGTTGAGCCCCAACCGCAGCAAGCACAACGTCGACAAGCCGGCCAACGTTGACCGCGACAACTTCTACGGCCTCACCGGTCGCGACTTTCGCGAGACCACAAACGACAGCGGTACGATCAAGCTCGAGCACGATCTGAACGAAAACCTGACCGTGTCCAACAGCTTCCGGATGTCCCGTTCGACCCTGGACTACATCGTCACCAACCCGGACGACAGCAAGGGCAACGTGGTCAATGGCAACGTGTACCGGGGTGCGAAGAGCCGTAACTCGACGTCCAGCGGCTGGATCAACCAGACCGACCTGAGCGCCAAGTTCAACACCGGCGCCATCGAGCACAGTCTGGTGACCGGTCTGGAGTTTTCCTATCAGGACACCCACAACCGTCCGTACCTCCTGACCTCCAGCGCCAGCGGCACGCGATGCAACAGCGCCCTGTTCACTTCCGGCGACTGCACCAGCCTGTACAACCCGACGCCAGGGGATAACTGGAACGGCAGGATCACCGACAGCAAAGCCTTCACCGACACCAACGTCAAGACCGCCGCGGCCTACGTGTTCGACACCCTGAAGTTCAACGAGCAATGGTCCCTGAACCTGGGCCTGCGTTATGACAACTACCAGGTCGAATCCAGTGGCTTCGCCAACGCCAGCAGCACAGCGCCAGCGGGCAGTTTCTCCCGTGAGAACACCAGCGACCTGGTGAACTACCAGATCGGCGTGGTCTACAACCCGTTGCCTAACGGCAGCATTTACGCGGCCTACTCGACCTCCAGCAACCCGGCCGGCGAAACCAGCGGCAACGGTGGCCTGGAACTGGCCGCGAACAACAGCAAACTGGACCCGGAAAAGAACCGCAACTACGAAATCGGCACCAAGTGGGACTTCTTCGGTGACGATCTGTCGCTGACCGCCGCGCTGTTCCGCACCGAGAAAACCAACGCGCGGATCAACGATCCGGACGGTGGCACCACGCAGGTACTGGACGGCGAACAGCAGGTCAATGGCCTGGAACTGAGCTACGCCGGCAAGCTGACCCGTAACTGGAGAGTCTTCGGCGGCTACACCTACATGGACAGCGAAGTGGTCAAAACCACCCTCGCCGCCGATGAAGGCAACCACATGCCAAGCACGCCACAGAACAACTTCACGTTCTGGTCGACCTACGACCTGGTGCCGGACAAGTTGACCATCGGTGCCGGTGCGACCTACGTCGATTCCCAGTTCGGCAACGTCGCCAACTCGGTGGAGATCCCGTCTTACTGGCGTTACGACGCGATGGCCAGCTACCGCCTGACCAAGAACGTCGACCTGCAACTCAACGTGCAGAACCTGACCGACGAGCGTTACTTCGACCAGATCCTCCAGAACCACTACGCCCATGTGGCGGCGGGCCGTACCGCCCTGCTGAGTGCCAACTTCCACTTCTAGCCCAAACACTGTAGGAGCTGCCGAAGGCTGCGATCTTTTGACCTTGATTTTTGGCAGAGCTGAAATCGCTAAAGATCAAAAGATCGCAGGCTTCGCCAGCTCCTACATTGGCATTAGGCCAAAGCCCCGTTCATCGAAGTGAACGGGGCTTTTGTGTGTAAAAAAGAATGCTTCTCGACAACTCACGGCATAATGCGCGCCGTGATGATGACTTTTGAACGAACAAGGCGAGCGACGTGTTGAAGAAATCCCTGTTCCAGTTGCACTGGTTTTTCGGCATCAGCGCCGGACTGGTCCTGGCCCTGATGGGCATCACCGGGGCGGCGGTATCGTTCCAGGATGAAATCCTGCGGGCGTTGAACCCCTCTGTGCTGCACGTCGAAAAGCAGATTGCCGGCGTACTGCCACCTGCCGAGCTGGTAGAAAAAATCGAAGGCGCTTCGGGCAAGACAGTCTCGATGCTCTGGGTCGAGACCGACAGCGGCAACGCCGCGCGGGTGATCTTCACGGCGCCACCCGGTGAACGTCGCGGGCCGATGCGTTACTTCGACCCATACACCGGCGAGTTCATGGGCGACGTCACCGGCCAGGATTTCTTTGGCCTGATGCTGCAACTGCACCGGGTCCTGGCCATGGGCGATATCGGCCGGCAGATCACCGGCGCCTGTACCCTGATTCTGGTGTTCTTCTGCCTGTCCGGCCTGTACCTGCGTTGGCCACGCCAGTGGAAAAGCTGGCGCGCCTGGCTGACCCTGGACTGGAATAAAAAAGGTCGCAGCTTCAACTGGGATTTGCACTCAGTGGCCGGCACCTGGTGCCTGGTGTTCTATCTTTTGGCAGCGCTGACCGGGCTGTCCTGGTCGTACGAGTGGTACAACAAAGGCCTGACCCGGCTGCTTTCCGATTCGCCGCAGAACGAGCGGGTCCGCAGTGGTCGCGGTCCTGCGCCAAGCGGCCCGGCCCCGACTGCCGATTACGCTGCGATATGGAGCAGCATCTACAGCGCCGCCGGCCCTGGGCTTGCGTCCTACAACGTGCGTATGCCGCCCGTGGCCGGGCAACCGGCAACCGTGTTCTACCTGCTGAAGAATTCCCCCCACGACCAGGCACGGAACCAGCTCACCCTCGATCCGGCGACCGGCATCGTCAGCCGTCATGACCGCTACAGCGACAAGAGCCTCAAGGCGCAGCTGCTGACCAGTATCTATGCGCTGCACGTTGGCAGTTATTTCGGGATGATCGGGCGGATTATCCTGACCATCGCCGCGCTGACCATGCCGCTGTTTTTCATCACTGGCTGGTTGCTGTACCTGGACCGTCGACGCAAGAAACGCCAGATCAAGGACGCCCGCAAAGGCCTCGCGCAACCGGGCAGTGATGCGCCGGCATGGCTGATCGGCTTCGCCAGTCAGAGCGGATTCGCGGAACAACTGGCCTGGCAGACCGCCGGGCAATTGCAGGCCGCCGGGTTGCCGGTGAAGGTTCAACCGTTGGCCAATGTCAGCGAACAGGACCTGCAGGATTCCAGCAACGCGCTGTTTGTGGTCAGCACCTTCGGCGACGGTGAAGCGCCGGACAGCGCCCGAGGATTCGAACGCAAAGTGCTGGGTCGTGCGCTGAGCTTCGACAGCCTGAACTATGCCGTGCTCGGCCTCGGTGACCGTCAGTACCAACACTTCTGCGGCTTCGCCCGCCGCTTGCACACCTGGTTGGGCGAGCACGGCGGCAAGACCTTGTTCGCCCCGGTGGAGGTCGACAGCGGCGACCCCTACGCCCTGCGTCACTGGCAACAGCAACTCGGCCTGCTGACGGGCCAGGCGCCGGTGGATACCTGGCAAGCGCCAAGCTACGACAACTGGACCCTGACCCGCCGCGAATTGATGAACCCGGACAGCAGCGGTTCGCCCGTGTATTTGCTCGGCCTCAGCGCCCCCACCACCAGCAGCTGGCTGGCCGGTGATCTGGTGGAAGTGCTGCCGCGCAATTGTCCGTGGGCCATCGAGCATTTCCTCGACGGCCTGGGGATCGACGGTCGGGCCACGGTTGAGTTCGATGGCCTGTCGCAAACACTGGAACAAGCCCTGGCCGGCCGCCAACTGCCCGAAAACCGCGCGCATCTGGTCGGCCTGCATGCGCAAGCGCTGGCGGACGCCCTGGTGCCGTTGTCCATGCGCGAATACTCCATCGCCTCGATCGCCGCCGACGGCGTGCTGGAATTGATCGTGCGTCAGGAGTTGCATGCCGATGGCAGCCTGGGCGTCGGTTCCGGCTGGTTGACCGAACACGCTCCCGTGGGTAGCAGCATCAGTTTGCGGGTGCGACGCAACAGTGGTTTCCATCTGCCGAACGAACCGGTGCCGATGATTCTGCTGGGCAACGGTACCGGCCTGGCCGGGTTGCGCAGTTTGCTCAAGGCGCGGATTGCCGACGGGCAGCAGCGTCACTGGCTGCTGTTCGGCGAGCGTCATCGCGAGCACGACTACCTGTGCCGCGCGGAACTGGAAGAGTGGTTGATCAACGGTGATCTGACGCGACTGGATCTGGCGTTCTCGCGAGATCAGCCAGAGAAGATCTATGTGCAGGATCGCTTGCGCGAATCTGCCGACGAGTTGAAAAAATGGCTGGCCGATGGCGCCGTGATTTACATCTGCGGCAGTTTGCAGGGGATGGCTTCAGGCGTAGATCACGTGCTCAACGAATTGCTCGGCATTGAAGAAGTCGACCGTCTGATCGAACAAGGCCGCTACCGCCGCGACGTCTACTGACACACCCCATTAAATGTGGGAGCGGGCTTGCTCGCGAAAGCGATTTAACAGTCAACAAAGATGTTGGCTGTCAGGCCGCCTTCGCGAGCAAGCCCGCTCCCACATTGATCGATGTATCGGCTTACTTCTTCTCAAACCGGCTGCAACTTGCGCTCAAACACCCCCACCCCATCCAGATCCCGTAGCACGACGCCCATCTCCCCCGTCTGCCCATCGATATTCACCTCGCCAAAAAACTGAAACCCGGCAAACGGCGAGGTGTTCTGCGCAGAGGGTGCTTTCTCGAACACCACTTCGGGGCCGAAGGTTTTATCCAGCGCATTCGGCCCGAAGCTCCCCGCATTCAACGGCCCCGCGACAAATTCCCAGAACGGTTCGAAGTCCTGAAATGCCGCGCGATCCGGGTGGTAATGGTGCGCGGCGCAGTAATGCACATCCGCCGTGAGGAATACGAAATTACGCACCTGCTGCGCCCGCAGGAAACCGAGTAATTCAGCGATTTCCACTTCACGGCCCTGCGCCGGGCCTGGATCACCATTGGCCACCGCTTCCCACCGCGCCACACCGGGGCTGACTTCACCGTCGGGTACGCCGAGGCCGATGGGCATGTCGGCGGCAATGACTTTCCATTGGGCCCGGGAGCCTTTCAATTCGCGTTTGAGCCAATCCAATTGCTCTCTGCCGAGAAACGGTTTGGCGGCACCGAGGTTGTCGTCATTGGCTTCGCGATAACTGCGCATGTCGAGCACGAACACATCAAGCAGCGGCCCATAACTCAGCTTGCGATAAATCCGCCCGCCGTCATCGGCACTCTGCAAGCGCATCGGCGCGTATTCCAGCCAGGCCTGGCGCGCACGGCCCACCAGGCTGTGGATATCTTTGCTTTTGTAACGCTCATCCAGTTGCTTGCCCGGCGACCAGTTGTTCACCACTTCGTGGTCGTCCCACTGCCAGATCTGCGGCACTTCAGCGTTGAAGCGGCGGATGTTTTCATCCATCAGGTTGTAGCGGTAATTGCCGCGATAGTCGTCGAGGGTTTCGGCGACTTTGCTCTTGGCTTCGCTGGTGAGGTTGCGCCACACCCGGCCACTTTCGGTGGTCAGTTGCGCCGGCACCGGGCCGTCGGCGTAGATGGTGTCGCCGCTGTGGATAAAAAAGTCCGGCAGGCGCAGACGCATGGCTTCGTAGATGCGCATGCCGCCGATGTCCGGGTTGATGCCGAAGCCCTGGCCGACTGTGTCACCGCTCCAGACAAAGCGAATATTCCGCCGGGCGGTTGGCACACTGCGCAGATGACCGAACCAGGGTTCACTGGCAACACCGCTCTGGGCGTCTTCGAACGTCACGCGGTAGAAAATTGCCTGATCGGCGGGCAGACCCGTGAGTTCGACCCGGGCGGTGAAGTCGGTGCGGGCATCGGCCAATGGCGAGACGAATCGACGAGGATTACTGAACAGGCTCCGTGTGTCCCATTCCACCACCATCCGCGCCGCACGGTCGCAACGGCTCCAGATCATCGCCCGGTCGCCCAACAGGTCGCCGGACTGCACGCCATCGGTGAGTTGCGGCCGATCCTTGACCGAAGCAATCACCGCCGGGGCCAGGCCGGGCAGCAACAGCCCGGCGCCAACGGCTTGCATGACGCGACGACGGCCGAGGTCAAATTCGCTCATGGTGTTCTCCCTGAAAAAGGAAAACTTAAGCATGGCTGTATGACTGCGGCATGACACAAAAGTCTGCCAATGCAGCAGATCCCTGTGGGAGCGGGCTTGCTCGCGAAGACGGTTCAACATTCAACATTAATGCTGGCTGTCAGACCGCTTTCGCGAGCAAGCCCGCTCCCACAAGGGATTGGGGTCAGGCGCTGACTGGCTCTACTGCCAACTCCACCGTCTCAGGCCGTTTGAGCACCGAATACGTCACCGCCGTCAGCAGACTCCCGGCGACGATCGCCAGCAGATACAACAGCGCATGGTTGATCGCATTCGGAATCAGCATCACGAACAATCCACCGTGCGGCGCCATGAGTTTGCAGCCGAAATACATCGACAACGCGCCGGTCAGCGCACCGCCGGCGATGCTTGCCGGAATAACCCGAAGCGGGTCTTTCGCCGCAAACGGAATCGCCCCTTCGGAGATAAAGCACAGCCCCAACACCAGCGCCGCTTTACCGGCCTCGCGTTCAGTCTGGGCGAACTTGCGCCGAGCAATGAACGTGGCGATGCCCAGGCCAATCGGCGGCACCATACCAGCCGCCATGGTCGCGGCCATCGGTGCATAACTTTGCGACGCCAGCAGCCCCACCGAAAACGCGTAAGCGGCTTTGTTGATCGGCCCGCCGAGGTCGACGCACATCATGCCGCCCAGCAGCACACCCAGCAGAATGGCGTTGGTGGTGCCCATGCTGTCGAGGAAGTGCGTGAGCCCTGCAAGCATCCCGGCCACCGGTTTGCCGACCACATAGATCATCACCAGACCGGTGAACAGGCTCGCCAGCAACGGGATGATCAGGATCGGTTTCAGCGCCTCAAGGCTCTGCGGCAAACGCGCATAGCGATTGATCGCCTGGGCCGCATAGCCAGCGATGAAACCGGCAATGATCCCGCCGATGAAACCGGCACCCAGGGTGCTCGCCAGCAAACCGCCGATCATCCCCGGCGCCAGGCCCGGGCGGTCGGCGATCGAGTAGGCGATATAGCCCGCCAGCAACGGCACCATCAGTTTGAACGCGGTGTCGCCGCCGATCTGCATCAGCGCCGCCGCGAGCGTGCCTTCCTCCTTGAATGCGGTGATACCGAATACGAAGGACAAGGCAATCATCAGACCGCCCGCCACCACCATGGGTAACATGTACGACACACCGGTCAACAGGTGCTTGTAGATGCCGGTTTTCTCTTGCTTGGCCGGGCCTTTGGCGCCGGTCGAAGCGCTTTCCTGTTTGCCTTCGGCCAGGGCTTTGTTCAGCGTCGCTTCGGCCTGTTTCAGCGCAATGCCGGTGCCGCAGCGGTAGATTTTCTTGCCCGCGAAACGCTCGGTGGCGACTTCGATGTCTGCCGCCAGCAACACCACGTCGGCATCGGCAATCGCTTGTGCGCTGAGTGGATTGCGCGCGCCGACCGAACCTTGGGTTTCCACTTGCAGGTCGTAGCCCAGACGCTTGGCCGCTTGCTGCAAGGCTTCGGCGGCCATGAAGGTGTGGGCGACGCCGGTCGGGCACGCGGTGACAGCCACCAGGCGTGGCGCATTTTTAACCACGGCAGCCGGCTCGGCGACAGCTTCGGGGGCGACGTACACCTGGGCCTCTTCCACCCCGCGACGCAGCACCGCTTCGACATCTTGCAGGGCCTGGGCCGGGGTGCTCTGGAACACCCGTTTGCCGACGAATCGCGACATATCCACCGGCGCGCTGGTGACCAGCAACACCCACTCGGCGGCCTCGATGGTCGCAGCCGACAGTTGACGTTCCGGATGGGCCGCATCAACGACTTCGACACTGGTGCTCCAGCCCTGACGCTGGGCCGCTGCATCGAGCAGACGAGCGCACAGCACACTGGTGACCATGCCGTTCGGGCAGGCCGTAACAATGGCTAACTTCATTACAAACCCTCTTATTGTTCTGTCAGGGGGCGCAGGCGCACGCCCTGTTCGAGGTGCGCCAGTTGCGCGGTGTCGCCGATACCAAAACCGATCTGGGTCACGGCCATGGCGGCAATCGCGGTGGCGGTGCGCAAGGTTTGTTCGGGCGTATCGGCACTGAGCAAACCATGCAGCATGCCCGCCAGCAACGAATCCCCTGCCCCAACGGTGCTGATCACGCTGACCTTGGGCGGCGTGGCGTGCATGGCCGAGCCGACACTGAACCAGTTCACCCCGTCGGCACCGTCGGAAATCACCACGTGCTCGATACCATGTGCATGCAAACGGCTCGCCGCCTCGGCTTGGGCGGTGACCGAAACCTCCTCACAACCCAGCGCATCAGCCAGTTCTTCGGTGTTGGGTTTGATCAGCCACGGGCCAGCCGCCAGACCTGCGCGCAAGGCTTCACCGCTGGTGTCGAGCGCCACTTTCAAACCGCGCTTTTTCAAGCGCTGAATCAACTCGCGCAACCACTGAGGATTCACGCCACGGGGCAAACTACCGGCCACGACGACCGCGTCATGCCCTGGAGCAATCTGGTCGAGTCGATCGAGCAAGGCCTGCTGCGCCGCTTCACTGACCCTCGGCCCCGGGCCGTTGATGTCGGTGATGCGCCCATCGCTTTCCGCCAGTTTGATATTGCTGCGGGTCTCGCCGGGGACGCGGACAAACGCGTCGGTAAAACCGCGTTTGGCAAACAGGGTTTCGAACGCCTGAAGGTTGTCTTCCCCGAGAAAACCGCTGACGGTCAGCTGATGCCCGAGGTCGGCCAGCACCTGCGCCACGTTCACCCCTTTGCCGGCGGCGTGGGTGTGCATTTCGTCGCTGCGATTGACCTGACCGGGGGTAAGTAGCGGCAACTGAACGGTGAGGTCCAGCGCCGGGTTAAGGGTCAGGGTTAAGATCTTGGCCATTACAGGGCCTCCACTAATGCACGAACTTCGTTCGCGCTGCCCACGGCCAGGGCCTGTTGGGCAAGGGTTTGAGTCTGGGTCAGGCTGAGTTCACGAATGCGCGCCTTGACCTCGGCAATGCTGCGGCCCGACACGCTCAACTCATCCACACCCAGGCCCACCAGCACCGGTACCGCCAGCGGATCGGCCGCCAGTTCACCGCACACGCCGACCCATTTGCCATGAGCATGAGCCGCACGCACGGTGATGTCGATCAGTTGCAGCACCGCCGGATGCAAGCCGTCAGCCTGGGCGGACAAGGTCGGATGACCACGGTCGATGGCCAGGGTGTATTGCGTCAGGTCGTTGGTGCCAACACTGAAGAAATCCACTTCCTTGGCCAGCACCGGCGCCAGCAAAGCAGCCGACGGCACTTCGATCATGATCCCCAATTGCAGGTCCGCAACCGGGATTTCCAGGCGCAGACGTTCGGTCATGTCCCGCGCCTGACGCCACTCATCGACGCTGCCGACCATCGGGAACATGATCCGCAATGGACGGTTGTCAGCCGCACGCAACAAGGCGCGCAACTGCGCTTCCATGACCTGCGGACGTTGCAGGGTCAGGCGAATGCCACGCACGCCGAGGAACGGGTTTTCTTCTTTCGCGATCGGCCAGTACGGCAGCGGTTTGTCACCACCGACGTCGAGGGTGCGCACCACCAGCGGTCGCCCGGCCAGGCCATCGAGCACACGACGGTACTCGACTTCCTGAGTCGCCTCGTCCGGCGCTTGCGAGTGGGCCATGAAAATCAGCTCGGTGCGCAGCAGGCCAATCCCTTCGGCGCCCTGCTCCACCGCACTGGTGACGCCGGCGCTTTCACCGATATTGGCGAATACTTCCACCGCGTGACCATCGGTGGTCAGCGCCGGTTGATGGCGTTGTTCGGCGGCAGCTTTCAAGCGCAGTTCGCGGGTGTCGCGTTCTTCGGTGGCGCGCTGCAAGGTCGCGGCATCGGCGTCCACGTGCAGGCGACCACGTTGGCCATCGATCAACAGCGGTGTGCCCGGCTTCAACAGCAACACCGCGGCACCGGCGCCCACCAACGCCGGAATACCCAGGGCACGAGCGACGATGGCGCTGTGGGCCGTGGCGCCACCGCGAGCGGTGAGGATGCCGGCCACGCGCGTCGGATCAAGACGCGCCACGTCGGACGGGCCGACTTCGTCCATCACCAGAATGTACGGCTGTTCTGGCTCGGCTGGCGTTTCGACGCCACTCAATTGCGCCAGCACCCGACGGCCAATGTCGCGCAAGTCGGCGGCACGTTCGGCGAGCAAGGCGTCCTGCAGCGATTCCTGTTGTTTGGCGGCAGCTTCGATCACCGCCATCCATGCTGCTTCGGCGCTTTCGCCTTGCTTGAGGCGGGTGTCGACTTCGTCGGTCAGTTCCGGGTCGTCGAGCATTTCCTGGTGAGTGATGAAAATCTCGCGAATCGCTTTGGCCTTGCTGCGCTCGATCAGGCCTTCAATGTCGCGACGCACATCCGCCAGCGCTTGCTTGAGACGTTCGCGCTCGATGGCGGCGGACTCACCGCGCAGCGGGTAATCGATGACTTGCAGCACTTGAATATGCGCCGGGCCGATGGCGATCCCTGGGGCAGCAGCAATTGCCTGAATCAAACTGCCGGAGGCCGGTGCAAGCAGCACTTCGGCAACATCGGCGATCACTTCGCGATGTTGGCTCACTGCCGGCAGCGGCTCGACTTCTTCACCGAGGCCTTCTTCGATGGCCGCCAGCAAGGCGGGCAAGGCATCGGCAGCGATGGTGGGTTCGGCGATGAATTCCAGCACCTGACCGCGACGGGCGCCGAGGCTGAGCAGCTTGCTCAAACTCTTCACCGACACCGCGCTGTCGTGACCGTCGACGATGCGCACGCGGATTTCGCCTTCAAAACTTTTCGCCAGTTGCGCGAGGATCTTCGCCGGGCGCGCATGTAAACCGTGGGCGTTGGCCAGGGCAATGCGTGCGCTCGGCCAATCCGCCGGCACTTCACCGCCGAGGACTTCCAGCACCGCGCGGCTGCTGGTGGCACGGCCCAGCTCATGACCACGGCCTTCGATCAGCAACGCGCAAAGGCGTTCGAGCAATGCCTGATGGGCTTCACCGAGGCTGGCCAGACAGAACAGACCGCTCAATGGCTGACCGAGGTAGCGCATGGGTTTGTCCGGGGTAACGAACGCCAGGCCCGGACGCTTCACCGTTTGTTCACTGTGCAGCCACCACAGGCCATCGCCCAGCGGCAGCGCGTCGACCTGCTGCAAGACGCCGGCAAAACCGTTGCTCACGCAATCGGCCTGACGCAGCAAGCGGGCACCGCGCCAGACCAGCTCTTCGAAGTCATCGGCTGAGACTCCGAGGCCGATCATCTGTGCGTCCAGCGCCAATTCTTGCGGCGCGCCTTGCAGCAGTTTCAGCAAGGCTTCGGCGGTGCTGGCGCGACGCAGGGCCTGGCCCAGATCGGTTTCACCGAGGGCGCGGGTCAGCAGTTGCAGCAGGCGCAGGTGTTCATCGGATTTGGCGGCGATACCGATGGCCAGATAAACGATCTGGCCATCTCCCCAGTCCACGCCGTCAGGAAACTGCATCAGCCGCACGCCGGTGGAGAACACCAGATCACGGGTTTGCGGGGTGCCGTGGGGGATGGCAATACCTTGACCGAGAAAGGTCGAGCCCTGGGCTTCCCGGGCCTGCAAGCCCGCAAGGTAACCATCCGCCACCAGGCCATCGGTCACGAGTCGGTCAGCGAGTAATTGCAGGGCGGTGGCTTTATCCACAGCCGACTGGCCCATGGATATCTGCTCTATGGTGAGCTCGAGCATGCTTTCTCCTTTTTGGCGCCGTGTGACGCCAGGTATTGTTTTGATTGATTCAGCTTAGGCTCTTTGGGAGCGCCTTTTCAGGGGCAGTTTTGGCGGTTTCACGGCAGAACCGACCAAAGCGACCTGGAACGTAGAAAATACGCCTGCTGAAACGTTTAATCTAGAATGTTAGGCACGTTACTCGATAATGTCTCATCCTTGAAGTCCAATTGTCGGATGTGCTGCCACAATGATCGCCTGCCGAATCGGGTAGGATTGGCGAAAATGCCGGGCACGCTCGAATAAACAAGGAAATACCGGGTTGAAACTCAGTGATATTGCACAGTTGGCCGGCGTCTCCGTGACCACCGCCAGTTATGTCATCAACGGCAAGGCCGAACAGCAACGTATCAGCAGCGCCACCGTCGAGCGCGTGCGAGCAGTTGTCGAACAGCATGGCTTCACACCCAACCCTCAGGCCGCCGGACTGCGCAGTCGGCACACCCGCACCTTGGGGTTCATTCTGCCGGACCTGGAAAACCCCAGTTACGCGCGAATCGCCAAACTGCTGGAACAAGGCGCCCGGGCTCGCGGCTATCAGCTGCTGATCGCCAGCTCCGACGATGCGCCAGACAGCGAACGGCAATTGCTGCAACTGTTCCGCGCCCGCCGCTGCGATGCACTGATCGTCGCCAGTTGCCTGCCGGCCGGCGATGACAGTTACCGCCAGTTGCAGGCCAAAGGCATTCCGATCATCGCCATCGACCGGGTGATGGAGCCTGAGCACTTTTGCTCGGTGATCAGTGACGACCGCGAAGCCAGTCTGCAGCTTACCCGCAGCCTGCTGGACCCGTTGCCCAAGCAGATCGCCTTGATCGGTGCCCGTCCCGAATTGAGTATCAGCCAGGAACGGGCGGCGGGTTTCAAGGAAGCGCTGAATGGCTTCAAAGGCGAGGCGTTGATCGAACACGGCGAGTCGTTCAGCCGTGAGTGCGGCAAGCAATTGATGGAAGAGTTGCTTCAGCGCCTGGGCCATTTGCCGGATGCGTTGGTAACCACCTCCTACGTGCTGCTTCAGGGCGTGTTCGATGCCTTGCATGACTTCCCGCTGAAAACCCGCCCGCTACGCCTGGGCACCTTCGGTGATACGCAGTTGCTGGACTTCCTGCCGCTGCCGGTCAACGCCATGTCCCAGCAGCACCAGCTGATCGCCGACAAGGCGCTGCAACTGGCCCTGGCGGCCATTGAACAAGCCGATTACCAGCCCGGCGTGCAGGCCATCGCGCGAACCTTCAAGCAGCGAATTCATCAGGACTGAGCCGTGGAACTGATCGACACCCACACTCATCTGGATTTCCCGGATTTCGACGTGGATCGTCAGGCGCTGCTGGCCGAGAGCCGCGCCCTCGGCGTGCGGCGGATGGTGGTGCTGGGGGTTTATCAGGCCAATTGGCAGCGGGTCTGGGACCTGGTGCAAAGCGATCCCGATCTGTATGCGGCGTTCGGTTTGCACCCGGTGTATCTGGATGACCATCGCCCTGAGGATCTGACCGAACTCGGTGATTGGCTGACGCGTCTGGCGGGCCATCGACAGCTATGCGCGGTGGGTGAGATCGGTCTGGATTATTTCATCGAAACCCTGGATCGTGAACGCCAGCAAGCGCTGTTCGACGCTCAACTGCAGCTAGCGGCGGACTTCAATCTGCCGGCACTGATTCACGTGCGACGCAGCCATGCGGCGGTGATTGCCACGCTCAAACGGTTTCGCTTGAAGCGCGCGGGAATCATTCACGCCTTCGCCGGTAGCCAGGAAGAGGCTCGCGAATACATCAAGCTGGGTTTCAAACTCGGCCTCGGCGGCGCCGCGACCTGGCCGCAGGCCCTGCGCATGCACCGCGTGCTCGCCGGTTTACCCCTTGAATCGGTGGTACTGGAAACCGACTCACCGGACATGGCCCCTGCCATGTTTCCCGGCCAACGTAATAGCCCGAGCCATTTGCCGGCAATCTGCGCGGCACTGGCTGCCATCATGGCAGTCAGTCCCGAACGACTGGCGTCCGCCAGCACGGCTAACGCCTGCGAGTTGTTCAACTGGTAGTCACACGCATACCCTGTGGGAGCGGGCTTGCTCGCGAAGAGGCCGTCACATTCAAAATTTATGTGACTGATAGACCGCTTTCGCGAGCAAGCCCGCTCCCACATTGGTTCCGAGGTGATTTTTAAACCCGGAACGCGCTGATCAATTGCTTGAGTTCCACCACCTGCGCCGACAACGCTCGGCTGGCATTTTCGGTCTGGTGCGCGCCGTCAGCGGTGCGCTCACCGGCACGGTTGATCTCGACGATATTCTGGTCGATGTCGTGAGCCACGGCAGTCTGTTGCTCAACCGCGGCGGCGATCTGCTGGTTCTGGTCGACGATCATGCCGACGGCGCCGAGGATGTTTTCCAGCGCCTGCTGAACCTTTTCCGACTGCCCGACCGTGCCGTTGGCCATCTGATGGCTGGTGCCCATCGCCTTGACCGCCGCACCGACACCGCTGTGCAGTTTGGCAATCATCTGCTCGATTTCTTCGGTCGATTGCTGGGTGCGTTTGGCCAGGGTCCTGACCTCGTCCGCCACCACCGCAAAACCACGGCCCTGCTCGCCTGCGCGCGCAGCTTCGATGGCCGCGTTGAGGGCCAGCAGGTTGGTCTGTTCGGCAATGCTTTTGATCACTTCCAGCACACGACTGATGGATTGGCTGTCGCTGGCCAGTTGATTGATCACCCGCACCGACTGATCGATCTCACTGGCCAGTGCAGCGATGCTGCCCTGCTGGGACTCCACCAGGCCGCGCCCGCTGATGGTCTCGTCGTTGACGCTATGGGCGCTGCTGACGGCCGCTGCGGCACTGCGCGCCACCTCCAGAGACGTGGCTGACATCTGGTTCATCGCGGTGGCGACCTGCTCGATCTGCGTGCGTTGCCCCGCCACCGCCTGATTGCTCTGGGCGGACACGTTCTCGACCTGGCCGGCCTGACGCTCGACCTCACCAACGGTCTGGCCCACCCGCTCGATCAGATCATGGATCTTCTTCACGGTGCCGGTGAATACCTCGCCCAGCTCGCCCAGTTCATCGCGGCTGTTAGCGCTGAAGGTCACGGTCATGTCGCCGGCCGCCACTTTATCCATCACCGCGCCAAGCCGCTTGAGGGTGGTGCGGGTCGAAGCGTAGAAACCGCCATAGAGGTAAAAAATCAACACAAACACCACCGCCAATGCCACCACCTGCAAGATCATATGGGTGCGATGCTGCTCCAGCCGCTGCTGCAACTGGGTACCGAGAAACTTCAGGGTGGCTTCATTGAGTTGGTAAGTCTGGTCGATCAGGCCCGTGACCTGATCGTAAAAGGCCTGCCACGGTGCATCGAGGGTGTCAGCCATCACCACCTGTTCTTCGAACAGTTCACTGGCCTTTTTCAGAGAGGCCTTGCTGCTTTCAGCCTGAGCGGCCAGGGTTTCGTGCGCTGCTTTACTGGAGCCCAGAGCATCCTGCAATTTCAGACCGTATTCAGCTTGAAGCTTTTCGATCTGCGCCAGCAATTCATCGAACCGGGTGCTCGACGACGAATTGAGAAAGCCCTGTCCCAACGAGTAAGAGCCCATCGCCCGGCCTTCGCCAAGCGTCTGGGTGACGGCTGGCGTGACGTTGGTAATGAGCTCGCTCAGCTGACGCATGTCGCTCTGACTGTCGCGGCTCAGGCCGGCCTGACTGGCAATGATCTGGCTGAAAATCTGCGCGTTGCCAAGCAACTTGCCGATCAGCGCACTTTTGCTTTGCAGGGAGGTTTCCGTTTGCTGGGCCTTGAACGCGGCGATCATTTCATCGCGCTTGCCATCGAAAAACATGATTTGTTCCGGGTCAGTGGTCATCGCCGCCAGCCCTTGCAAACGGGTCAGAACACTTTGCTCCAGGGCGCTGATGTTCGACTCGACATGACCGGCCTTGCCGGACTGGCCAAGGGTGACGTTGATCTGCACCAGGTTGTTCAGGGTTTCCAGATCCCGGCGCAGGCTCAGGCCGCTGCCCAGCAGGTCGAGGCTCTGCAGCTCGACCCGTGTGCCCTGGAATTCGCGATAGGAATCGCGCACCAGATAGAAGTTGGTCACCAGCATCGGCACGAGGAACAGCACGCTGATCAGGCTGAACTTCATGCCGAAACTCAGGCGGTTCATCAGCGCGACGGCGGGATAGAGCAAGCTCTTCACTGTGAAGTCTCCCTTTTGAATTCTTATTTTTATGGCAGGCGCGCAGAGACAGCAGATAGCCACTATTGGCGCTATCTCTGTATAGCCTAAATCGGCGGAGGGTTTTGTAACTTAAGGTTAACGGCGGGGTGCCGTTGTTGGAGCGGGTGAGCACCTTGTGGCGAGGGGGCTTGCCCCCGTTCGGCTGCGAAGCAGTCGTAAAATCCAGACAACTTAGTCTGTCTGGACGGGCGCCGGGGGCCGCTTCGCGACCCAACGGGAGCAAGCGCCCTCGCCACATGTGTTGTTGCTTAGGACAAAACAGTCCACAACGCAAACCCGGCATACCAAAGCACCGCCGCGCGCAGCAGCAGTTCCCAGATCCGGTCCAGGCTGTTGATGCCGTCCGGCCCGACCATCGGCGCCGGAATTTCACCGGCGACCAACCCGACCTTCTCGATCAGTTGGGCGGCGCTGATGTTCCAGTTCAGCAACTCGTGCAGCATCACCCGGCCGACCGCGACAAAGTTGCCGACCAGCGCAAAACTCGCCGCTAACAGTCGCACCGGTACCCAATCGAACGCATGACGCAGCTGTGCCGCTCGCTCGACCACGGCCGGGTTCTGCCCGTGCTCCTCGGCCAGCGCCAGCAGTCGATAGCTCAACGCGGCAACCGGGCCCAGCAGGAAGTACCAGAAGATCACCGCGAAAAAGCTCTGATAGGCCTGCCACAGCAGATGCCCTTCAACTCGCTCCAGCAGTTGCTCGCCGCTGTCGGCACAAATATTCAGGTCGCGTTTGGCCACATGAGCGGCGGCTTGCAGGTCTTCCCGGCGCCAGGCATCGCGGAACGGCCCGAGGCCGGCCAGCAGATCACCACGGCCCAGACTGTAAATCACCACCAGCAGGTGCACCGGTAACGCCAGCAAACCGTAGGCTACCGGTTCCAGCACCACCAACAGCAAACCCAGCAGCGCCACCGGCAACAACACCAGCACCACCAGTATCAGCCACGGACGGTTTGTCATGCGTGGGTTGGCTTCAAGCTTGTGCAGCTCGCGCACCCAACCGCCATCACGTTGAACCCGATGGCGCAGGGCCGAGAACTTCTCGATCCAAACCGCCAACAGCAGCACCAGAAAACTCATTGTTACTCCTTTTTTTCCAGAGCAGCTTTTGCCAGAGACTCGCGATAGCGTGCCCAGTCAAACGCCGGTCCCGGATCAGTCTTGCGCCCGGGTGCGATGTCGCTATGCCCGCAGATGCGTTGTGCAGTGATACCCGTGAAGGCGCTTTGCAGCTGTCGGGTCAGGGCCGTCAACGCTTGATATTGGGCGTCGGTGAACGGCAGATCATCCGTGCCTTCGAGCTCGATGCCCACGGAAAAATCGTTACAGGTATCCCGTCCTTCGAAACACGAGACGCCAGCGTGCCATGCGCGCTCAAGACAAGAGACAAACTGAGTGACGGCGCCGTCACGTTCGATCAAAAAGTGCGCAGACACCCGCAGGTCGGCGATTCCTGCAAAGTAGGGATGTTCCGTGACATCCAGACGATTCTGGAAAAATTCCTGCACCTTGCCGGTCAGAAACTGCGCTGGCGGCAGACTGATGTTGTGGATCACCAGCAGGGAGATTTCGCCCTCGGGGCGCGCATTGAAGTTGGGCGAGGGGCATATGCGCACGCCCTGACACCAACCGCTCGCGGGGTCCAACTGCATACAGGTTCCTTCAACGACGACTGTGTTGGTGCCCAGTATGCCGCGATAGACCCTCGGCGCGCGATCACTTGCCGCGATTGAGACGCCGCAGGTTGCCCAGCACCGACTCCAGCGCCCGGTCGAACAGCAAGGTATCGTCCAGCGTTCGCACCGCACCACGCCGGAACTCCAGGGCCAGACCGGTGCGACTGTGCTCCTGCACTTTCATCCCGGTACGGTTGACGAAGATGTACTTGCCGGTGGCTTCAATGATCGCCGCCAGCTTGCAGCGCAGGGTGTTTTCCTCATCTTCCTGAAACTCGACCCAGCAGCCCAGGCGCAACTGATCGACTTGAAGCAAAGCGACATCGTCCTCCGGCAAACACATCGATGCGATCTCGACCGGGCCTTCGTCGGCGCTGCGAAGCACGATTTGCTGCTGCACTTCGACCATCATCGGTGCGTCAACGGCCATGCTTTTCTGGCCTGGACGTTCGAACAGCTGGACGTGCAAAGCTTCCAGCTTGCTGAAAAACTCGCCGGTGGCGAACGGATCGAATGCCGAGCTGTTCAAACCATCGCGCAACGATTTGAGCAACCCCGGCACCAGCGCCAACAAGCGCACGCTCGCGTCGGGTTCATCATGGCGCTGCACGCTCCAGATCAATTGCTCCATGGTCTGCACATCGGCGTGCCATTCGGCGGACTGATCACCGTGCTTGAGGCAGGTCAGCAACAGCACTTTGCTCCAGGCCTCCTGGACAAACGCCACCACACTGTGCGGCAGCACCTTGCCCACCAACGCCTGGTTCAGCGCTTGCTCGACGCGCTGACGCGCCAGTTCGGTCCTGGCGCGGCCCTCTTCGGCGTCACGGGTGCGCTGCTCGAGTAATTCGCTGCGACGGCGCTCGTCATGGGTGAAGGCGAGAAAATCGGCCAGCAATTCGGAAAAGATTGCCGGGTCATCGACAAAGTCGTTCAGCAAACGCTGCACCACTTGCTCGATGCGCAGGTACAGGCTGTCGCGCTCATGGTCATCGCACTCGCCCCAGCCCATGGCTGCAGCGGCGATTTCGTTGAGTAAACGCCGGGCCGGATGGCTGCTGCGACTGAAAAAGCTCTTGTCGAGCACCGCGACTTTCAGCATCGGGATCTGCAAACGGCCGATCAGCGCCTTGAGCGAGTCCGGCAGGTTGCGGTCATCGAGGATGCATTCGAAGAGCATGGCGATCAGGTTGATCACGTCTTCGTCGGCCACCCCCACCACACGCGATTTGCCGCTTTTGACGCTGCCCCGGGTCAGCAGTTGTTCGAGCTGATTACGCAGATCGAAATCATCTGGAGCCGCCAGCGCCGGTACGTATTGCTGCAAATGCGAGAGCAGGCGCAACAGGTCGCGGGTTGAGATGGGTTGAGCCTGGGCGCTGACCTCCAGGGTCGGCGCAACGCTGCCACGCACGTGGAACAGCAATTCCTGCAAGGCGGCGAAGACTTCCTGCACGCCTTCGTCAATCTGCGTATTGCCAGTTCGCACGCCTGTCTCGGCGGGATCAGCATGAACACTCGCAGCCGCCCGATCAGTGGCACGCCGCGCCGGGGCGGGCTTGAGGTCCGGCAGCACGCCGGTGGCGATCAGCAGTTGATTGGCTTCGGCGTAGAGCTGATCAGCATTGCTGAGCACATAGCGCTCGAACAGCTTGAGAATGATCAGCTTGACCTTGATCTCCATCCCCAGGTTGCGCCCGGCCTGCAAGAAATACTCGCAGAGCAGCGTCGGCCCCATGGGGTTTTGCCGTTCGATCAACGCCTTGCCCAGCAGCATGCTGAGCCGGGCTGTCAGTTGGTCGAGGGCGAAGCCGTCGCGGTTCAGCACTTTGCCGACCATGCCCTCCACCGCCACATTACGTTCCATGTCGTCTAACGGCACCGCGGCATCGAAAACCAGTGCCGGGGGAAAGGCAGCCTGAGAGGTGTCGTGATGAATGAGGCCGACGAAAGCCTCGGAGAATTGCTCGAGAAAACCGCGTTCGATGCTTTTGCGCTTGAGGCGCAAATCGCGCATGGCTTCGAAGAAGATGTTTTGCTCGACGTCGTTGCGGGCGCGGTCGGCCATCTCGAACAGGGTGTCGTCGGCGTTATCGAACAGCGCCTGCAAACCCTCCTTGAGCTGTTGCGCGGCCTTGTCGCGAACCTGAAGCAGAATCACGGGCAGGCGGGCGAGCGGTGAGTGAGTCGCCTGGTCGGTAGCGGCCTTGTGCAAAGGCACTACATTCCCGTCGTTGTGCATCCAAGCCTCCTGAAACGGTGATTCTTCGGTTCGTACGCAGGCCATACAGCCGACGCTCAATGGGGACAGTCATCACCCGTAGTCATTCAATAATAAGGAATCCAAAGTTACGTCAAAGCTATGACGTCAAACGAAAGGCGAATTATCTGCAAAAGACTCTCCTTGTGCCAGCAGACTCTGCCCGCCCCAAAGAAATAGACGTTTATGAGAGACCCTTGCTTAACACCGATTGCTCGCACGAATCGACCAAATGCAGGTGGGCGAACGATGGAATGGGCGTTGATGCCTTGGGTTGCCTCGCACCATGGCCCTATAATCGGGCCACTTTGTTTGTGGAGCCCGTTATGCCGAATCTACGTCTCGCCGATTTGACCGCCGAAATCGAAGCCAACGTGCGCCGTGCGTTGCTCGAGGACATCGGCAGCGGCGACATCACCGCGCAACTGATCCCGGCCGAACGCCTGGCCAAAGCCACCATCATCACTCGCGATGCGGCTGTCATTGCTGGTACCGCGTGGGTGGATGCGGTTTTCCGGCAATTGGACCCTCGGGTTGCCGTTCATTGGCAGGTGCGCGACGGCGAACGGGTGAAACCCAATCAGGTGTTGTTCCATCTCGAAGGCCCGGCGCGCTCGCTGCTGACGGGTGAACGCAGTGCTCTTAATTTCCTGCAATTGCTGTCCGGCGTGGCCACTCGCGCGCAGTACCTGGCCGATTTCGTTGCCGAGACCCAGGTGAAGTTGCTCGACACCCGCAAAACCCTGCCGGGGCTGCGCCTGGCCCAGAAATACGCCGTGACCTGCGGCGGTTGCCACAATCACCGCATCGGCCTGTATGACGCCTTCCTGATCAAGGAAAACCATATCGCCGCCTGCGGTGGCATTCCTGAAGCTATCAATGCCGCACACAAGATCGCCCCGGGCAAACCGGTGGAGATCGAAGTGGAAAGTCTGGCGGAGCTGAAGGAAGCACTGGCGGCGGGCGCCGACATCATCATGCTCGATGAACTGAGCCTGGATGACATGCGCGAAGCTGTGCGCTTGAACGCCGGCAAGGCAAAACTGGAGGCTAGCGGCGGTATCAATGAAAGTACATTGCTGCCAATCGCCGAAACCGGGGTGGATTATATTTCGATTGGTGCGATGACCAAGGATGTGAAGGCTGTGGACCTGTCGATGCGCCTCAGTCTCTGAGGAGCTGTAAGCCATAAGCTACAAGCTACAAGCTACAAGCTACAAGCTACAAGCTACAAGCTACAAGCGGTTTCACTTTGCCTGTAGCTTGCGGCTTGAAGCCTGAAGCTTGTCGCTGTCAAACGACTAGATTATTCATCTCGCAGTACTCTTCCCACTCGACGCCCAATACCTCGGCCGCCTCCTTGTGCAGCGCCAGGCGCGCCGCCTCGTACTCTTCCGGGCTTGAGGTGTACTTGAGCGTCAGCTCCCACGGCTGCAAGCCCTGGGATTCAGCCTCATCCTCAAATGCCCACTGGATCTGGTCTTTCTGATCGTCGGCTGGCAAGTCCTTGATCTCTTCCATCAACTCGTGCGCGTCTAGCGCGTACTTTTTCAGGGCTTCTTCGTGTCTGGCTTCTTGGGTCAATTCTTTAACGGTCATGGCGTTCTCGCTGATCTGGGGAATGGAAGATGGATCTGGATCATCAAGGATCTCTCTGACGCAAAAAACCGTTTGAAGCCCGGTTTGTCTGGCCTTCAGAACCATTCGGGATCATCTGAAAACTGCTGGGCGATGCTCATGCAGACAACGAATATAGGACGTTTTGTCGATGATTTACACGGGTCTTTACATCTATCCCATAAAAAGCCAGGTGCATAAGGTGCGAGAGGCCTTGGGAACATAAGCCGAAATCCAAAGTAATAGCGATGTGCCATATCGGCACATCACAAGGAACCCAGTGATGCGCAGTTTTTCGAAGCTTTCGTCTACCCAGCTTGCGACCGCTACCCTGCTGCTCGGCAGCCTGACATTGGCCAGTGCCGCTCAAGCAGCTGTCGAAGTCACCTCTGACCCTGCGTTGTACTCCGACAAAATCTGCGCCCTCCACAATTCATTCGGCAAGGACACACTCGTCAGAACCAGCGTCAGCATCGATGATCTGGAGAGCCTGCAAAAAACCGTGAAGGCCAATGCCATCGAACTGGAAAGCCAGAAGCGCACCCTCAGCGAACAAACCCGTCAGATCGAAGAACTCAAACGCAACAGCGGTTCCAGCTCAAACTCCAGCAGCAAGGAGATTGACGATCTCAAGCGCACGGTCAATGAGCAGGAACGCGATCTGAACAACCTTGGCAAGCAAGTGGAAGAGCTAAAGCGCAATAGCGGCTCTAGCTCAAGCTCGAACAACAGCGAAATCTCCAGTCTCAAACGGGAGATCAGCGATCAGGATCGCGCGATGGATCAGCTCAAACGCACCGTTGAGGATCTGAGCAGAAAGGTGAAATAAGCGAGAGGTGGTGCCCGAGACAGGAATCGAACCTGCGACCTTCGCGTTACGAGTGCGCTGCTCTACCGGCTGAGCTACACGGGCTGTGGGCTAAACCTAGCACTGGCTTCGAGGTCCGGCAACTTGGCGCACCGCAAAATCAAAAGATCGCAGCCTGCGGCAGCTCCTACAGATTCGATGTACGCCGCCATATCGTGGTTGAACACAATCTCGTGCAGGAGCTGCCGCAGGCTGCGATCTTTTGATCTTTCTGCACACAAAAAAATGCCCCGCCGTTTTCACGGCGGGGCATTTTTTATAACGTTGAAGCGGTCAGGCGTGGGAGTGATTAAACACCCGAAGCCTTGGCTGCTGCTACGTCTTTGATGGACAGCTTGATACGGCCGCGGTTGTCCACGTCCAGTACCAGTACTTCCACTTCCTGGCCTTCTTTCAGGATGTCGGTCACTTTCTCAACGCGAGCATCGCTCAGCATCGAGATGTGAACCAGACCGTCCTTGCCCGGCAGGATGTTGACGAATGCGCCGAAGTCGACGATGCGCTCAACCTTACCGACGTAGATCTTGCCGATCTCGGCTTCAGCGGTGATGCCCAGAACGCGCTGACGCGCAGCTTCTGCAGCTTCCTTGGTTTCGCCGAAGATCTTGATCGAACCGTCGTCTTCGATGTCGATCGAAGCCTTGGTCTCTTCACAGATTGCACGAATGGTCGCGCCGCCTTTACCGATGACATCACGGATTTTGTCGGTGTCGATTTTCATCGCGATCATGGTCGGAGCGTTTTCCGACAGCTCGGTACGCGACTGGCCAATGATCTGGTTCATCTGACCAAGGATATTCAGGCGCGCTTCCAGGGCTTGGCCCAGAGCGATTTCCATGATTTCTTCGGTGATGCCCTTGATCTTGATGTCCATCTGCAGCGCGGTAACACCTTTGGCGGTACCGGCTACTTTGAAGTCCATGTCGCCGAGGTGATCTTCGTCGCCCAGGATGTCGGTCAGGACGGCGAATTTCTCGCCTTCTTTAACCAGACCCATGGCGATACCGGCAACCGGTGCCTTCATCGGAACGCCGGCATCCATCAGAGCCAGGGAAGCGCCGCAGACCGAAGCCATGGAGCTCGAACCGTTGGACTCGGTGATTTCCGACACAACACGGATGGTGTACGGGAACACGTCGGCAGCAGGCAGCATCGCCTGAACCGAACGACGGGCCAGACGGCCGTGACCGATTTCGCGACGACCAGCGCCACCCATGCGACCACACTCACCTACCGAGAACGGAGGGAAGTTGTAGTGCAGCATGAACGGGTCTTTTTTCTCGCCTTCCAGGGTGTCCAGCAGCTGTGCGTCACGGGCAGTACCCAGAGTCGCGACTACCAGGGCCTGGGTTTCGCCACGGGTGAACAGTGCCGAACCGTGGGTCTTCGGCAGAACGCCGACTTCGATGTTCAGCGGACGTACGGTCTTGGTGTCGCGACCGTCGATACGTGGCTTGCCGTTAACGATGTTTTCGCGAACGGTGCGGTATTCGATTTCACCGAAAGCCGCTTTGACTTCAGCGGAAGTCGGCTGACCTTCTTCACCGGACAGGTTGGCAACAACCTGGTCTTTCAGTTCGCCCAGACGAGCGTAACGATCGGCCTTGATGGTGATGGTGTAAGCCTGGGAGATTGCTTCGCCGAACTCGGCACGGATAGCGCCCAGCAGTGCGGTGGCTTCTGGCTGAGGAGCCCAGGTCCAGGTTGGCTTGGCAGCTTCAGCGGCCAGTTCTTTAACGGCGTTGATTACCACCTGGAACTCGTCGTGAGCAAACAGTACTGCGCCCAGCATCTGGTCTTCGGTCAGCTCTTTGGCTTCCGATTCAACCATCAACACGGCTTCCGAAGTACCGGCAACGACCATGTCCAGGCTCGAAGCTTTCAGTTGTTCGTAAGTCGGGTTCAGCAGGTAACCGGTGCTTTCATGGAACGCAACGCGGGCAGCGCCGATCGGGCCATCGAAAGGAATGCCGGAGATGGCCAGGGCAGCCGAGGTACCGATCATCGCAGCGATGTCCGGATCGGTCTTTTTGCTGGTGGAAACGACGGTGCAGACAACCTGCACTTCGTTCATGAAGCCTTCTGGGAACAGCGGACGGATCGGACGGTCGATCAGTCGGGAAGTCAGGGTTTCTTTCTCGGAAGGACGGCCTTCACGCTTGAAGAAACCGCCAGGGATCTTACCGGCAGCGTAAGTCTTTTCCTGGTAGTGAACGGACAGAGGGAAGAAGCCCTTGCCTGGATCGGCTTGTTTGGCACCGACAACGGTCACCAATACGCTGACGTCGTCGTCAACGGTGACCAATACTGCGCCGGAGGCCTGACGGGCGATACGGCCAGTCTCGAGGGTAACGGTCGACTGACCGAACTGGAATTTTTTGATTACCGGGTTCACGGTGTCCTACCTTCTTTTGTGGCTCTTGGGGAACTTGTCTTCTTGCGAAATTCTTGGGCAATGTCGGGAATCGGCCCAACGCCTGTCCAGGGTAAAACGACTATCCAGATAAAACTTGAGGCTGGGAGCCTGACATGCGCCAGCGGGAGACCCACTGACGCACGACAGACAACCAACCTCTAGCGCAATCGCTTATTAGCGACGCAGACCCAGGCGACCGATCAGAGTCTGGTAACGACCCAGATCCTTGCCTTTCAGGTAGTCCAGCAGCTTACGGCGCTGGTTTACCATGCGGATCAGACCACGACGGGAGTGGTGATCTTTACCGTTGGCCTTGAAGTGACCTTGCAGCTTGTTGATGTTGTGGGTCAGCAGTGCAACTTGCACTTCTGGCGAACCAGTGTCACCAACAGCTTGCTGGTAGTCAGCTACGATTTGAGCTTTTTCTTGAACGTCGAGAGCCATGAGGCAATCCTTTTATCAGGAAACTGTTTCAAAGAAACAGCTTCAACAGGCCAGGGACAAATCCCTGTATCTATAAATGAGTAGTGACCGTGCCTGTTAACAGCCACACTCGCCGACCTGCTGTTACACAGGCCGGTTTCGGTCATTCTGACCGAATCAGTCGACGTGGCGCGATGCGCCCGTCTTCGCTCACTTCACCGATACCGATGAAACGACCATTGTGATCCTGTACCCGTACCATGCCGAACTTCGGTGCATCCGGGGCACGTACCGGTTGGCCGTTAAGCCAGTAGAACGCGCTGTGCTCCGAGAAATGCAACAGTGGCCAGTCCAGCAGGCCGCTGTCCGATGGCATCAGGAAGCGGTCGACCGCTTCGTTGCCGCCTTCGGCATGTACCGCTTCAAGCTCTTCCAGAGTGACGGTCTGTGCAAGCGTGAAAGGCCCGGCCTGGGTACGTCGCAATTCAGCCACGTAAGCGCCACAACCGAGTTGCTCACCGATATCCTCCACCAGGGTGCGGATATAGGTGCCTTTGCTGCAATCCACCGCAAGCCGCGCAGTATCACCCTCAAAGGCCAGTAATTCCAAGCGTGCAATAGTAACAGAACGCGGTTCGCGCTCCACTACTTCGCCTGCACGGGCCAGCTTGTACAGCGGCTGCCCATCACGCTTGAGCGCCGAGTACATCGGCGGTATCTGACTGATTTGCCCACGAAATTTCGGCAGCACAGCTTCGATATCGGCGCGACCAACGGTCACCGGGCGTTCCAGCAAAACTTCACCTTCGGCATCGGCCGTGGTGGTGGTCTTGCCCAGTTGCGCCAGGGTTTCATAAGCCTTGTCGGAATCGAGCAGGTATTGCGAGAACTTGGTGGCCTCGCCAAAGCACAACGGCAGCACGCCGGTGGCCAGCGGATCGAGACTGCCGGTGTGCCCGGCCTTCTCGGCATTGAGCAACCAGCGAACCTTCTGCAATGCCGCGTTGGAGGTGAACCCCAGCGGCTTGTCGAGCAGGATGATGCCGCTGACGTTACGACGGATACGTTTGACCTGAGCCACCGATTACTCCTTGGCGTCTTCGGGTTCAGCCGCTACCGGGTGCTGATTGTCTTCAGCCACCGCACGCTCGATCAGGGCCGACAGGTGGGCGCCACGCACGACGCTTTCGTCGTAATGGAAGTGCAACTGCGGAACGCTGCGCAACTTCATTTCGCGAGCCAACTGCATACGCAGGAAACCTGCGGCGGAGTTGAGCACCTTGATGCTTTGCGCAATGTCGTCGCGGCTGTCCTGGCCCATCACGGTGATGAAGATCTTGGCGTGACCGACGTCACGGCTGACTTCAACAGCGGTAATGGTGACCAGACCGACGCGCGGGTCTTTGACTTCACGACGGATCAGCTGTGCCAGCTCACGCTGCATCTGATCGCCGATACGTTGGGTACGGCTGTATTCTTTTGCCATGTCTTGTTACCTGTTACTGCCCCACGGTGAAACCCGAGGGGTCTGAAAGCGGCAAACGCCCGGCCTGACAAAAGCCAGACCGGGCGTTGCGTTTAGAGTCCGGACGTTGCGCCGCGCATCTGCATGCGGCGGCTCATCGTGGCCCTTGAAGTGCGCGAGTTAGAGGCTGCGAGCAACCTGCACCTTCTCGAAGACTTCGATCTTGTCGCCGACCTTGACGTCGTTGTAGCTCTTCACGCCGATACCGCATTCCATGCCGGCACGTACTTCGGAAGCGTCATCCTTGAAGCGGCGCAGGGATTCCAGCTCGCCTTCGAAGATAACGATGTCTTCACGCAGTACACGGATTGGACGGTTACGGTGAACAACACCTTCGATAACCATGCAACCGGCGATCGCGCCAAACTTCGGCGAACGGAACACGTCACGCACTTCAGCGGTACCCAGGATGTTCTCGCGAACATCGCTGCCCAGCATACCGGTGAGGGCTTTCTTGACGTCTTCGATGATGTCGTAGATCACGTTGTAGTAACGCATATCCAGACCTTCCTGCTCGACGATCTTGCGAGCGCCAGCATCGGCACGCACGTTGAAGCCGAACAGTACAGCGTTGGAGGCCAGTGCCAGGTTGGCGTCGGATTCGGTGATACCACCGACACCGCCACCGACCACACGCACTTGCACTTCGTCGTTACCCAGGCCATTCAAGGCACCGTTCAACGCTTCCAGCGAACCACGGACGTCGGATTTGAGGACGATGTTGAGCGTCTTCTTCTCTTCCTGACCCATGTTCTCGAAGATGTTTTCAAGCTTGCCGGCGTGAGCACGGGCCAGTTTGACTTCGCGGAACTTGCCTTGACGGAACAGAGCCACTTCACGGGCTTTCTTCTCGTCGGCAACCACGCTCATCTCGTCGCCAGCGTCCGGGGTACCGTCCAGGCCGAGAATCTCGACAGGGATGGAAGGACCGGCTTCCTTGATTGGCTTGCCGTTCTCGTCGAGCATGGCGCGAACGCGGCCATAGTTCGAACCGACCAGCACCATGTCGCCTTGGCGCAGGGTACCGTCTTGAACCAGAACGGTTGCAACCGGGCCACGACCTTTGTCGAGACGCGATTCAACCACAACACCACGGCCAGGAGCCGAAGGGGTCGCTTTCAGTTCGAGAACTTCAGCTTGCAGCAGAACAGCTTCGAGCAACTCGTCCACGCCAGTACCGACTTTCGCCGAAACCGATACGAACGGGGTGTCGCCGCCCCACTCTTCCGAGGTCACGCCGTGAACCGACAATTCGCTACGGATGCGATCGAGATCGGCGCCCGGCTTGTCGATTTTGTTCACTGCAACAACCAGCGGAACACCAGCAGCCTTGGCGTGCTGAACGGCTTCAACGGTCTGCGGCATTACGCCGTCGTCCGCTGCAACCACCAGGATCACGATGTCGGTCGCCTTGGCACCACGGGCACGCATGGCGGTAAACGCGGCGTGACCAGGGGTGTCGAGGAAGGTGACCATGCCGCGTTCGGTTTCAACGTGGTACGCACCGATGTGCTGGGTGATACCACCGGCTTCGCCAGCAGCTACCTTGGCACGACGGATGTAGTCGAGCAGCGAAGTCTTACCGTGGTCAACGTGGCCCATTACGGTCACAACCGGTGCACGGGAGAACGCTTCACCTTCAAACTTCAGGGACTCGGCCAGGGAATCTTCCAGGGCGGTGTCGCTGACCAGGGTCACTTTGTGGCCCAGCTCTTCGGCAACCAGTTGGGCAGTTTCCTGATCCAGTACCTGGTTGATGGTCGCTGGAGTACCCAGTTTGAACATGAACTTGATGATTTCAGCAGCCTTGACCGACATCTGCTGGGCGAGATCGCCAACAGTGATGGTCTCGCCGATCTTCACTTCGCGCACAACAGGGCCGGTTGGGCTCTGGAAACCGTGGGCGTTGCGTTTCTTCAGCTTGGCCTTGCCGCGACCACCACGACGGAAGCCATCGCTTTCTTCGTCGGTAGTACGTGGCGCAACACGTGGAGCAGGCGCTTTTTCCTTGACCGAAGCACGATGCGGAGCGTTTTTGCGCTCGCCATCGCCACTGCCACGACGATTGGTATCGTCGGCACGTGGTTTGTCCGGACGACGCTGTTCGTCGCGTTTGCGAGTGTCGGCCGCAGGTGCTGGTGCAGCTGCAACAACCGGCGCGCTTTCACGTACTGGCTCAGCTACTGCAGCAGGCGCTGCAACGGCGTCGTTAGTAGCGGTTTGCGCAGCCGCAGGCTGGCGACGCGCTTCTTCTTCGGCGCGACGCTTGGCTTCTTCTTCAGCCTTCTGACGAGCAGCATTTTCTACTGCGCGGCGTTCTTCCAGTTCGCGTTTGCGCTCGGCTTCGATTTCTTCCGGGCTGCGTTGTACGAAGACTTTCTTCTTGCGTACTTCAACGCTGATGCTCTTGCTACCAGCAACACGCAGGGTGCTGGTGGTTTTGCGCTGCAATGTAATCTTGCGCGGTTCTTCCACTTTCGCCTTGTGGCTGCTCTTCAAGTGAGTCAGCAAAGACTGCTTCTCACTATCGCTCACACCTTCATCGGCGGCGGTGTGCGGCAGACCTGCCTCACGCATCTGCTGCAACAGGCGCTCTACCGGTGTTTTGACCTCATCGGCCAGTTGTTTCACCGTGACTTGCGTCATGCACTTCTCTCCTCAGGCCGCGCCTAATTACTCGAACCAATGGGCTCGGGCGGCCATGATCAACTTGCCGGCACGATCATCGTCAATGCCGTCGATGTCGAGCAGGTCGTCAATAGACTGCTCGGCCAGGTCTTCGCGGGTAATTACGCCGCGCACCGCCAGTTCCATCGCCAAATCCTTGTCCATACCCTCAAGCGAGAGCAGGTCTTCGGCCGGATGGGCGTCTGCCAGCTTTTCCTCAGTAGCGATGGCTTTAGTCAACAAACGATCCTTGGCGCGAGCGCGAAGCTCGTTGACGGTTTCTTCGTCAAAGCCGTCGATGTTGAGCATTTCTTCCAACGGTACGTAGGCAATCTCTTCCAGGCTGGTGAAGCCTTCATCTACCAGCACCTGTGCCAGGTCTTCGTCGACTTCCAGCTCGTCGATGAAGTTGCGCAGGATGTCGCCGGTTTCTGCTTGCTGCTTAGCCTGGATGTCCGATTCGGTCATCACGTTCAGGGTCCAGCCAGTCAACTGGCTAGCCAGACGCACGTTCTGACCACCGCGACCGATGGCCTGAGCCAGATTGTCTGCGCCAACGGCGATGTCCATTGCATGGGCATCTTCGTCAACGATAATTGCCGCCACTTCAGCCGGCGACATTGCATTGATCACGAACTGCGCCGGGTTATCGTCCCACAGGACGATATCCACACGCTCACCGCCCAACTCGCCGGACACTGCCTGGACGCGCGAACCGCGCATACCGATGCAAGCGCCTTGCGGGTCAATGCGTTTGTCCTTGGAGCGGACCGCGATCTTGGCGCGCGAACCCGGGTCGCGGGACGCAGCCATTACTTCGATCAGGCCTTCAGCGATTTCCGGCACTTCGATGCGGAACAACTCGATCAGCATTTCCGGCGCGGTACGCGACAGGATCAACTGAGGGCCGCGGTTCTCGGTGCGGATTTCCTTGAGCAGCGCACGCAGACGCACACCAACCCGGAAGGTTTCGCGAGAAATGATGTCTTCACGGGCCAGCAACGCTTCAGCGTTATTGCCCAGGTCGACGATCACGTTGTCGCGGGTGACTTTCTTCACGGTGCCGGAGATGATTTCCCCCAGGCGCTCGCGGTAGGCGTCGACGACTTGAGCACGCTCGGCTTCGCGAACTTTCTGCACGATGACCTGCTTGGCAGTCTGTGCAGCAATGCGGCCGAACTCGATGGATTCGATCTTTTCTTCGACAACATCGCCGACCTTGGCACCAGGATGCGTTTCTGCAACCTTGCTCGGCCAGGTTTCGATGGCCGGATCGTCCAGGTCTGCTTCTTCGACAACCGTCCAGCGACGGAATGTCTCGTAAGCACCGGTGTGGCGATTGATTTCCACACGCAGATCGACTTCGTCCTCAAAACGCTTTTTGGTAGCAGTGGCCAGAGCCAGCTCCAGCGCTTCAAAAATTACGTTTGCCGGTACGCCCTTTTCATTGGATACCGACTCAACAACCAGCAGTACTTCTTTGCTCATCGTACGCCTCGCCTTTCGCAAGCCATTGGATCCGCGGGATCCGCGTCTCAGTCAAAACTGGGAATAATGTTGGCCTTGTCGATCATATCGATCGGCAACAGGAACTCATGGTCTTCAACCTGCACCACAACGTCCTGCTCTTCTACACCGCGCAGAAGGCCCTGAAAGTTGCGCCGACCTTCAAAAGGCGAGCGCAGCTTGATCTTCACTTGTTCACCGGCAAATTTTGCAAACTGCTCAATAGTGAACAGTGGGCGTTCCATGCCAGGCGAGGAAACTTCAAGGGTGTATTCAACGGCGATCGGATCTTCAACATCCAGTACACCGCTGATCTGACGGCTGACGATGGCACAATCGTCCACCAGCACGCCGCCCTCTTTATCAATATAAACGCGCAACATTGAGTGGCGACCTTGAGCCGAAAACTCAATACCCCAGCATTCATAGCCTAGGGCCACGACCACCGGGGCCAGCAAGGCCTGCAACTCTTCTAGCTTGCTCGACACCTGAACCCCCTCGTGCATGTATGTGCATGCTGTGCAAAATAAAAAAATGGGCGAAACGCCCATCCTTGAAACGCCGTTGAACAGCGGCGTTGAAAGTGTCCAGCTAACAAAAAGCCCCTGAAAAGGGGCTCCTTAAACTGGTTGCGGGGGCCGGATTTGAACCGACGACCTTCGGGTTATGAGCCCGACGAGCTACCAGACTGCTCCACCCCGCGACAAAGCTGGGGCGGAAGTATACGACCGATCCCTGACAGGGTCAATGTAACCTTCCACCTACAAGAAAGCCCGCAACAGCGGGCTCTCCTGATAATTGGTACCGAGAAGGGGACTCGAACCCCTACACCCTATGGGCACAACCACCTCAAGGTTGCGTGTCTACCAATTCCACCACCTCGGCAATACTACGTTTGAAACCCTTCTTACTTCTGCTCTTGAGCTGGAGGCACGTCAGTCGCTGGAGTAGCCGACTTTTGCTCTTGAAGCACCGGGACATCATCAGAAGCCGGTTGTTGCTTTGGAACTTCCAACACTGCTGGATTTGGCAAACCTACTTGAGTCAGCTCATGAGCCTTCTCTTTAGCAAAGTAACCTAACCCCAAGCTGGTTATGAAGAAACCGGCGGCAAGTATAGCAGTAAACTTACTAAGAAAGGTAGAGGAACCTTGGCTTCCGAACACAGTATTTGAAGCACCTGCTCCGAAAGACGCGCCAGCATCCGCACCTTTACCCTGCTGCAGCAAAACCAGAGCAACTACGCCCAATGCACCCAGCAGATGAAAAACGACTACGACTGTTTCCAGCATTTTTTCAGTTTCCCGCGGCGCGACAAATCGCACCGAACTCATCTGCATTCAGGGAAGCTCCACCAATGAGCCCCCCATCGATATCCGGCATGCCGAACAGTTCGACCGCATTGGCCGCCTTCACGCTGCCGCCGTATAGAAGCCGCACACCTTGCGCGACTTCAGAATTCTCTGCCGCCAACTGAGCGCGAATGGCTGCGTGCACATCCTGCGCCTGTTGCGGCGAAGCAGTCAGCCCGGTGCCAATGGCCCAGACCGGCTCGTAAGCGATTACCGCCTTTGCAAAGACACCTACACCCAGCTCCTCAATGATACTGCCAAGCTGACGCCCGACAACATCAAGAGTTTTTCCAGCTTCGCGCTCTTCGCGGGTTTCCCCTATGCACAACACCGGAATCAAGCCACATGCCTGCGCCGCTGCGAACTTGCGAATCAGCATTCCATCCTGCTCACCCATTATCTGGCGGCGTTCGGAGTGCCCGACAAGCACCAGGGAACAACCTGCATCCACCAATTGACTTGGCGCAATTTCACCGGTCAATGCACCTTGCATGGATTCCACTGCAGAATTCTGCGCGCCGACCGAAATCGACTTACCTTTCAAGCCATCAATCACTTGATTGATATGCAAGCAAGACGGGAATACCGCGACATCAACACCGCTCGGCAAGGCCAGATGACTAAGGCCATTGATCAGCTCAGCGACGCTGGCGCGGGTACCGTGCATCTTCCAGTTACCAGCTACCATAGGGCGACGCATGCTGTACCTCGTCGGTCAAAGTGGGCGCAGATGTTACCCAACACAATCATGGCTGGCAAGCCGAAATCAGACAGAAACTTCAGTTACCAGTTTTGCCAGCTCTTCGGCGTAACCGCGAACCTGCGTTTCGTCCTCACCCTCGACCATGACCCGCACCAGTGGCTCTGTCCCGGACTTGCGCAACAGCACGCGCCCACGACCGGCCATCGCCTGGGTGACACGATCACTGGCCTCTTTGACTTTCGGATGCTCGAGCGGACTCGCACCACCGCCAAACCGGACATTGATCAACACTTGAGGACACTTGCGCAGCGCCTGGCGGGACTGAGCCAGGCCTTCTGCGCGCCTCTTCAGCGCCATCAACACCTGCAACGCGGCAATGATTGCATCACCGGTGGTGGTGTGACTGAAGCAGACAATGTGCCCCGAATTTTCCCCACCCACCTGCCAATCACGCCCCAGCAACTCGGAGATCACGTAACGGTCGCCAACGTTGGCGCGCACAAAAGGAATCGCCAGATCAGCCAGGGCCAATTCCAGCCCCAGGTTACTCATCAGCGTACCGACCACACCACCCTGCAACTTGCCGCGCTCTTGCAGATCGCGAGCGATGATGAACAACAACTCGTCGCCGTCGACGACAGCGCCCGTGTGATCGACCATCTGGACCCGGTCACCATCACCGTCAAAGGCAATACCCAAATCGGCGTGCTCGGCCAATACGGCAGCTTGCAGCGGTTCCATATGGGTCGAACCGCAGTTTTCATTGATGTTCAGGCCGTCAGGATGAGCAGAAAGCACAACAACTTCAGCCCCCAGCTCACGGAACACACTAGGCGCCACTTTATAGGTCGCACCGTGGGCACAGTCGATCACGATCTTCAGCCCGGTAAAACTGGTGCCGGTAGGAACGCTGCTCTTGCAGAATTCGATATAACGGCCCGAGGCATCGTTGATTCGCGACACCTTGCCGATCTTGCTCGACTCAACCACGGTCATCGGGGTGTCGAGCAACTCTTCAATCATCAACTCGACTTCATCCGGAAGCTTGGTGCCCTTCCCGGAGAAAAACTTGATGCCGTTGTCGTCATGAGGGTTGTGCGAGGCGCTGATCACGATGCCGGCTTCGGCATGAAAAGTCCGCGTCAGATAGGCGATGGCCGGCGTCGGCATCGGCCCCAGAAGCATCACATCAGCACCTGCCGAGGTCAGTCCGGCCTCAAGCGCCGATTCGAACATGTAACCGGAGATCCGAGTGTCCTTGCCCACGAGCACTTTGCAGGCACCCATGCTACGAAATGCCATGCCTGCCGCCCAGCCAAGCTTGAGCATGAAATCAGGAGTAATCGGGTATTGACCGACTCGACCACGAATGCCGTCGGTGCCAAAGTATTTTTTGCTCATAAGTACTCCATCATTCTTATTCGGCTGATTCTACGGCGGCGATCATCCGCACCACATCGACGGTTTCGGCCACATCATGGACGCGCAATATACGCGCCCCCTTGATTGAAGCCAGTGCCGCGAGCGCCAAACCGCCATACAGGCGCTCTCCCACAGGCCGATTCAAGGCTTGCCCGATCATGCTCTTTCGCGAAACCCCGACCAACAGAGGCCGCCCCAAGGCATGCAAGGCCTCCATACGCTTAAACAGGCTCAGGTTGTGCTGCAAGGTTTTCGCGAAGCCGAAGCCCGGATCGAGAATGATCCGCTCGGCGGGGATGCCCACCGACGCGCACTGAACCATGCGCTCAGCGAGAAACTCGCCGACCTCTTTCGTCACATCCTGGTACTGCGGATTGTCCTGCATGTCGCCCGGCTCACCGAGCATATGCATCAGACATACCGGCAAGCCGGTGGCCGCTGCCGCATCCAGAGCGCCATCTCGACGCAACGAACGCACATCATTGATCAAACCCGCCCCCAGCCTTGCGGTTTCACGCATGACTGCCGGCGTGGAGGTATCGACCGAGATAATCACATCGAGTTCACGATGAATCCGCTCGACGACAGGCGCTACACGCTCCATCTCTTCAAGGGGGGAAACCGCCCTGGCACCGGGCCGGGTCGATTCGCCACCAACGTCGATCAGCGTCGCACCAGCCGCCACCATCGCCTCGGCGTGGCGCAAGGCCGCATCGAGCTGACTGTATTGGCCACCATCGGAAAAGGAGTCGGGAGTGACATTGAGAATGCCCATGACATGCGTCTGGGCCAAATCAAGAACCCGGTTACCGCAAGGCAACCGGGTCGAGGACAGAACAGAAGTCATTTCAAACCTTATACGTCAGCAGCCGGGCCACCGATGGGTGTTTCCGGACGCCCATCCTGCACCGCCGGAGGCGTGCCGGAAGTATCACTACCGCCAGACCAGTCGCGAGGCTCGCGAGGAGCACGACCTGCCATGATGTCATCGATCTGATCAGCATCGATCGTCTCGTACTTCATCAAGGCATCCGCCATGGCGTCAAGCTTGTCACGGTTATCCGTAAGGATCTGTTTGGCCGTGCCGTAGCACTGGTCAATGATGCTGCGTACTTCGGAGTCGATCAGTTTGGCTGTCTCGCCGGAGAAGCTGGCATGTTGACCACCGCCGCCACGACCGAGGAACACTTCGCCCTCTTCTTCGGCGTACATCAACGGACCGAGTTTTTCCGACAAGCCCCACTTGGTCACCATGTTCCGTGCGATCTGGCTGGCACGCATGATGTCGTTGGATGCGCCGGTAGTGACGCCATCGAAGCCCAAGGTCATTTCTTCAGCGATACGACCGCCATACAGCGAGCAGATCTGACTGATCAGTGCACGCTTGGACAGGCTGTAGCGATCTTCTTCCGGCAGGAACATGGTCACACCGAGCGCACGACCGCGCGGGATGATCGACACTTTGTAAACCGGATCATGCTCAGGGACGACGCGACCGACGATAGCGTGGCCAGCTTCGTGATAAGCAGTGTTCTGCTTCTCTTTCTCGGACATGACCATGGATTTGCGCTCGGCACCCATCATGATCTTGTCTTTGGCCAGTTCGAACTCTTTCATCTCGACGATGCGCTTGCCGGCACGGGCTGCGAACAACGACGCCTCGTTCACCAGGTTGGCCAGGTCGGCACCGGAGAAACCAGGAGTACCACGCGCGATCACGGCCGGAGCGACGTCGTCACCCATTGGCACTTTGCGCATGTGGACTTTGAGAATCTGCTCGCGACCACGGATATCCGGCAGACCGACCACGACCTGACGGTCGAAACGACCCGGACGCAGCAATGCAGGGTCCAGCACGTCGGGACGGTTGGTTGCTGCAATGACGATGATGCCGTCATTCATTTCAAAGCCGTCCATTTCTACCAGCAACTGGTTGAGAGTCTGTTCGCGCTCGTCATGACCGCCACCCATGCCGGCACCACGGTGGCGACCGACGGCGTCGATTTCATCGATGAAGATGATGCATGGCGCGTGCTTCTTCGCCTGCTCGAACATGTCACGAACACGACTGGCACCGACACCGACGAACATTTCGACGAAATCGGAACCGGAAATGGTGAAGAACGGCACTTTGGCTTCGCCGGCAATCGCCTTGGCGATCAAGGTTTTACCAGTACCAGGAGGACCGACCATCAGCACGCCACGAGGAATGCGACCGCCCAAACGCTGGAACTTGCCCGGATCACGCAGGAATTCGACCAGCTCGCCAACTTCTTCCTTGGCTTCGTCGCAACCGGCAACGTCAGCCAAAGTAGTTTTCACCTGATCTTCGGAGAGCAGGCGCGCCTTGCTCTTGCCGAAGCTCATCGGCCCGCCCTTGCCACCGGCACCGCCCTGCATCTGCCGCATGAAGAACATGAACACGGCGATGATTACGAGGATCGGGAAGCTTGCGACCAGGAGTTGAGTCCAGATGCTTTGCTGCTCAGGCTGCTTGCCTTCAACTACCACGTGGTTATCCACGAGGTCGCCGATCAGGCCATTGTCCTGGATTGCCGGACGAATGGTCTTGAAGCTGTCGCCATCGTTGCGCTTGCCGGTAATTACGTAGCCATCAACTGCTACGCGCTCGACCTTGCCATCCTTGACCTGCTGGATGAAGTCGGAATAGTTGAGGGTCTGCGGCTCGTTAGGGCTGGAGAAGTTGTTCATCACCGTCACCAGGACAGCCGCGATGATCAACCACAGGATCAGATTCTTTGCCATATCGTTCAATTAACTACCCTCTGAAGCAAGCTCCGCTAATGGCGCGTGCTTCGCATGATATTCACCGGCCTAACTTACTACATTACCTACGGCTCTGGCAGGCGCCGTCTGTAACCCTTTGTGAAACACTTTCTACACAATATTCGCTAATGCTCACGGGACGAAATACGAAAAACCTATCGACCCGCAAAAAAACCTCGATTTACTCACTACGGCCGCGGTAGCCCCAAGCCAGCATGTATTGCTCGCGGGAACTGCCACGGGAAGAGTCCGGCTTGATCATCTGGACCTTGTCGAATTTCTGACGAGCGTCCTTCACGTAAGCATCAAACCCTTCGCCCTGAAACACCTTGATCACGAAATTACCACCCGGCTTGAGTATCCGAGCCGCCAGATCAAGAGCCAGCTCACATAGAAACATGGCTTTTGGCATGTCCACCTCAGGCGTACCACTCATATTGGGGGCCATATCGGAAATCACAAGGTCCACCTGCGAATTACCCACGGCTTCAAGGATCTGAGCGAGCACTTCGTCCTGGGTGAAGTCACCCTGAATGAAAGTCACGTCCGGAATGCTGTCCATTTCCAGGATGTCCGAGGCGATCAGACGCCCCTGACCACCGATCAGCCGACTAGTGACCTGCGACCAGCCGCCGGGCGCCGCACCCAGGTCGACAACGCTCATACCAGGACGGATCAGCTTGTATTTCTCCTGGACCTCCAGAAGCTTGTAACTCGCACGCGAGCGGTAACCATCCTTCTGCGCCTGCTTCACATAGGGATCATTGACATGTCTTTTCAGCCAACCAAGGCTTGTCTTGGAACGCGCCATTGGGCACCTCGATGATAAGGGTCGTGATTAATTGGGCGGATCCACGAACCCTCGGGTAAAATGGCCGCCATTTTACAGAATCCAGACTAAAGGGTCAGATTATGCCGCTCACTCAAGAGCAGAAGAAACAGTACAAATCCATTGGCCACCATCTGAAACCAGTTTTGATTGTGGCTGACAACGGTTTGACTGAAGGTGTGTTAGCCGAACTTGAACGCGCTTTGGCGGATCACGAGCTGATCAAAATCAAGCTCAACATCCTCGATCGCGAATCGCGCCTGGCAGCCATTGCAGAACTCTGCAAGGCCGGCAAAGCCGATCTGGTTCAAGTCATCGGCAAGATGGCACTGATTTACCGCAAGAACTTCAGCGTCAACAAGCAGCTGTCGAACGTCCATCGCTTCAAGTGATGACAAGGGTCAAGGGTGTGCTTCGCGCACCCTCACACTCCATCCCGGCACCGGTTGCATCACCAGCACCAGCCCGGAAAATCCCAGAACAAGATAGCTGAACAGCTGCCAATGCGCCGCCTGCGGCCAGCCGACGTGGACCGCAAAATACATCGCGCCCCCATACAGTGCCATCAGCAGCAGTTGCCCACGAATATCGCGCCATAGACTGGCAAGGCCCTCGGCCTGAACCAGCACCAAAACCTGAAAAATCACACACGCTGCGGCAAATCCCACCATCAGCGTATTCAGCATGCCTGCAATTTCGTCGATCAGCAGCGGTGCCAGGCCTATTCGTCCCAGCACCGGCAGCAGACCGATGTGCAACAGCCACAGGCCGCCAACCCACAACATTTGAGTCAGCTGCCAAAGCATGGCGCCCGCACGTAGCGGGCGCCTTCTTTCAGAGGTGGCGAACTTCGACAATCTCATACTCGATAACGCCACCTGGCGTTTTCACGGCGACCACATCACCCTCTTCCTTGGCGATCAAGGCGCGAGCCAGTGGCGAACCCACCGAAATCTTGCCGAGTTTGAAGTCAGCCTCATCCTCACCCACGATGTGGTAAGTGACGCGCTCATCCGTCTCGACGTTGGCGATTTCAACGGTAGTGCCGAAAATCACTTTGCCGGTATGAGGAATGGTCGTGACATCGATGATGACCTGATTCTGAATCCGGCCTTCAATGTCACGAATCCGCGCCTCGACCATACCCTGCTGCTCGCGAGCAGCGTGGTACTCGGCGTTTTCCTTCAAGTCACCCAACTCGCGGGCCGTACCGATGTCCTGGCTGAGCTTCGGACGGACGACCTTGGTCAGGTGAGCGTGTTCTTCTTCCAGGGCTTTCGCGCCCTGGACGGTCATTGGGTATTTGATCATGCCTTCAATCCTGCGTGTAAATCCTGCAAGCGGCGCACGGTCTTCTCGGGACCGAACTTCAGCGCTTCGCAGATAGCTTCGCCAGCAGCAATGGTAGTGGTGCAGTAGATCTTGTGCTGCAAGGCATTGCGACGAATGGAGTAGGAATCGGCGATCGACTGGCGACCTTCGGTGGTGTTGATGATCAGGGTGACTTCGTCATTCTTGATCATGTCGACCACATGCGGACGGCCCTCGGTCACCTTGTTCACACGACGCACTTTCAGGCCTGCGGCTTCGATCAGCTTGGCAGTACCGGCAGTGGCGACCACTTCGAAGCCCAAGTTGATCAGATCACGGGCCACGCCTGCAACCAGCGGCTTGTCATCATCACGCACGCTGATGAATGCGGTACCGCCAGTCGGCAGCACTTCGCTGGCGCCCATCTGGGCTTTGGCAAAGGCTTCGCCAAAGGTGTCGCCCACGCCCATCACTTCACCGGTCGACTTCATCTCTGGGCCCAGGATCGGGTCCACACCAGGGAACTTGGCGAATGGGAACACCGCCTCTTTCACGCTGTAGAAGTTAGGAATGATTTCTTTGGTGAAGCCGATTTCTTTCAGGGTTTTGCCAGCCATGACGCGAGCCGCGATCATTGCCAGAGAAACACCGATGCACTTGGACACGAACGGTACGGTACGGGAAGCGCGCGGGTTGACTTCGATGACGTAGATGTCTTCGCCTTGCAGCGCCAACTGAACGTTCATCAGGCCGACAACGCCCAGTTCCAGGGCCATTTTCTTGACCTGTTCGCGCATCTCGTCCTGGATGTGAGCAGGCAGCGAGTACGGCGGCAGGGAGCATGCGGAGTCACCGGAGTGAACGCCGGCCTGTTCGATGTGCTGCATGATCGCGCCGATCACCACGTCGGTGCCGTCGCAGACTGCATCCACGTCCATTTCGATGGCGCAGTTGAGGAAGTGATCGAGCAGCACCGGGCTGTCGTTGGACACTTTCACCGCGTCACGCAGGTAGCGCTTGAGCTCTTCTTCTTCGTAGACGATTTCCATCGCGCGACCGCCCAGTACGTAGGACGGACGAACCACCAGCGGGTAACCGATCTTGGCCGCGGCACGAATCGCTTCGTCTTCGCTGCGCACGGTGGCGTTTGGCGGCTGACGCAGGTTCAGACGCTCAACCATTTGCTGGAAGCGCTCACGGTCTTCGGCACGGTCGATGGCGTCAGGGCTGGTGCCGATGATTGGCACGCCGGCTTCTTCCAGGGCGCGAGCCAGTTTCAGCGGGGTTTGGCCGCCGTACTGGACAATCACGCCTTTCGGCTTCTCGACGCGGACGATTTCCAGTACGTCTTCCAGGGTCACTGGTTCGAAGTACAGACGATCGGAGGTGTCGTAGTCGGTGGAAACGGTTTCCGGGTTGCAGTTGACCATGATGGTCTCGTAACCGTCTTCGCGCAGGGCCAGTGCCGCGTGTACGCAGCAATAGTCGAACTCGATGCCCTGGCCGATACGGTTTGGACCGCCGCCGAGGATCATGATCTTGTCGCGGCCCGACGGTGCGGCTTCGCACTCTTCCTCGTACGTGGAGTAGAGGTAAGCGGTGTCGGTGGCGAACTCGGCCGCGCAGGTGTCAACGCGCTTGTAGACCGGGAAGATTTCCAGCTTGTGACGGTGGCGACGCAGAGCCTTCTCGGTCACGCCCAGCAGCTTGGCCAGACGCATGTCGGAGAAACCTTTGCGCTTGAGGCGGAACATCACGTCGTGGTCGATGCTGGCCAGACCCAGGGTCTTGACCTTCTCTTCTTCCTTGATCAGGTCTTCGATCTGCACCAGGAACCACGGATCGATCATGTTCATGCCGAAAATATCTTCGACCGACAGGCCGGCGCGGAACGCGTCAGCGACGTACCAGATACGCTCGGCGCCCGGCACGGTCAGTTCGCGCTTGAGGATGCTCATGCTTTCCGGGTTGCTCAGGTCGAGCTTCTCGTCCAGGCCGCAAACGCCCACTTCCAGACCGCGCAGGGCTTTCTGCAGGGATTCCTGGAAGGTCCGGCCGATCGCCATGACTTCACCGACCGACTTCATTTGAGTGGTCAGGCGCGCGTCGGCTTTCGGGAATTTCTCGAAGGCGAAGCGTGGAAGCTTGGTGACGACGTAGTCGATGGACGGCTCGAAGGACGCCGGGGTCTTGCCACCGGTGATGTCGTTCGACAGCTCGTCGAGGGTGTAACCGACGGCCAGTTTTGCCGCGACCTTGGCGATCGGGAAACCGGTGGCTTTCGAGGCCAGGGCCGAGGAACGGGATACCCGCGGGTTCATCTCGATCACGACCATGCGGCCGGTGTTCGGGCAGATGCCGAACTGGACGTTGGAACCGCCGGTTTCCACGCCGATCTCGCGCAGTACCGCCAGGGAGGCGTTACGCAGGATCTGGTATTCCTTGTCGGTCAGGGTCTGTGCCGGCGCAACAGTGATCGAGTCACCGGTGTGCACGCCCATCGGGTCGAAGTTTTCGATGGAGCAGACGATGATGCAGTTGTCCTTCTTATCGCGGACAACCTCCATCTCGTATTCTTTCCAGCCGATCAGCGATTCGTCGATCAGCAGCTCTTTGGTCGGCGACAGGTCCAGACCGCGAGCGCAGATTTCTTCAAACTCTTCACGGTTGTAAGCGATACCGCCACCGGTGCCGCCCATGGTGAAGGACGGACGAATGATGCACGGGAAGCCCAGACGCTCGAGAACCGCGTTGGCCTCTTCCATGCTGTGGGCGATACCCGAACGCGGGCAGTCCAGACCGATGGATTTCATCGCCTTGTCGAAGCGCGAACGGTCTTCGGCCTTGTCGATGGTGTCAGCGTTGGCGCCGATCATTTCTACGCCGAACTTCTCCAGAACGCCTTCGCGCTCCAGGTCCAGTGCGCAGTTCAGAGCGGTTTGGCCACCCATGGTTGGCAGCAGCGCGTCCGGACGCTCTTTCTCGATGATCTTGGCAACGGTCTGCCACTTGATCGGCTCGATGTAGGTGGCGTCGGCCATGGCCGGGTCGGTCATGATGGTCGCCGGGTTGGAGTTCACCAGGATGACGCGGTAACCCTCCTCGCGCAGGGCTTTACAGGCTTGGGCGCCGGAGTAGTCGAATTCGCAGGCCTGGCCGATCACGATCGGGCCAGCGCCGAGAATCAGGATGCTTTTAATGTCTGTACGTTTTGGCATGGGTTGTCACTCAAATCCGCAGGTCAGTCGGCAAGCCGTCTTGTTCAATCTCTGAAGCCTTGAGGGGGCCACCGGTTTCGGGACCGCCCTCAGGCTTCGCTACATCAGGGCGAGCGATTAGCGTCGCTTGGCCATTTCGTTGATGAAGCGATCAAACAGTGGCGCTACGTCGTTCGGGCCAGGGCTGGCTTCAGGGTGACCCTGGAAGCTGAAGGCGCTCTTGTCGGTACGCTCGATGCCTTGCAGGGTGCCGTCGAACAGCGATTTGTGGATCGCCCGAACGTTGCCTGGCAGGGTCGCTTCGTCTACCGCAAAACCGTGGTTCTGGCTGGTGATCATCACCACACCGCTGTCCAGATCCTGGACCGGGTGGTTGGCACCGTGGTGGCCATGGCCCATTTTCAGGGTCTTGGCGCCGGAGGCCAGAGCCAGCAGTTGGTGGCCGAGGCAGATGCCGAACACCGGAATCTCGGTTTCCAGCACGTCCTTGATTGCCTGGATCGCGTAGTCGCATGGCTCAGGGTCGCCCGGGCCGTTGGACAGGAACACACCGTCAGGCTTCAGTGCCAGCGCTTCGGCGGCCGGAGTCTGTGCAGGCACCACAGTCACGCGGCAACCGCGCTCGACCAGCATGCGCAGGATGTTGACCTTGACACCGTAGTCGTAGGCCACCACGTGGTATGGCAGCTCGGAGGCTTCCAGAGTTGCGTGGCTGTCGGTTTTCAGATCCCAGACAGTCGAGCGCCACTCGTACTTCTCTTTGGTGCTGACGACTTTTGCCAGGTCCATGCCTTTGAGGCCAGGGAAACCCTGAGCGGCGGCGATGGCGGCTTCTTCGGAAATGTTGTCACCGGCCATGATGCAGCCGTTCTGCGCGCCTTTCTCACGCAGGATGCGTGTGAGGCGGCGAGTGTCGATACCGGCGATAGCCACCACATTGTTGGCTTTCAGGTAGTCGGACAGTGACATCGTGTTGCGCCAGTTGCTCGCAACCAGTGGCAGGTCACGGATGACCAGGCCAGCGGACCAGACGCGGTCGGACTCGGCGTCTTCCGGCGTGGTGCCGGTATTGCCGATGTGCGGGTAAGTCAGGGTAACGATCTGTTGGGCGTAGGAAGGATCGGTAAGGATTTCCTGATAGCCGGTCATTGCGGTGTTGAACACCACCTCACCAACGGTTTGACCGTCGGCTCCAATGGCTTCGCCGCGAAAAATGCTGCCATCAGCAAGGGCGAGTATGGCTGGCTTAGTCAAGAAGACCTCCCGTAAATAAAGCCTGAAAGGGCGATCGCAGGTTGTAAAAAAGCGGAGTGACGTATGGACACGTCACCCCGCTTCTTCACCGAATTATTCTGCGCGCTTTTAGTGGACACACTAAAGCTGTAGCTTACAGAAAAAGGCATTTTTGGTCTACCGCCAATGAGCCCTAAAGGCCGGAGAATGCGACAGGACGTCGCTTGGCGGAATAAAACCGGGCCCAAACACTGAGTTTGAACCCGATTTCGGGCACATCTTACCGCAGGTCGAGCACGTCTTGCATGTCGTAAAGGCCTGGCTCACGACCATCCAGCCACAAAGCCGCACGTACCGCACCCTTGGCGAAGGTCATGCGACTGGATGCTTTGTGAGTGATTTCCAGTCGCTCGCCTTCACAGGCGAACAGCACCGTATGATCACCGACCACATCCCCACCACGAACAGTCGCGAAGCCGATCGTTTCACGCTCACGCACACCGGTGTGACCTTCACGACCATAGACCGCAACCTTCTGCAGATCACGATCCAGCGCGCTGGCGATCACCTCGCCCATGCGCAGAGCCGTACCTGAAGGCGCATCGATCTTGTGCCGATGATGAGCCTCGATGATTTCGATGTCAGCCTCATCGCCCAGCACACGAGCTGCCATATCGAGCAGCTTCAGCGACAGGTTTACACCAACACTGAAATTGGCCGCGAACACAATCGCAATATCCTTGCTCGCCTCGGCCAGCAACTGTTTCTGCGCCGCGTCCAGCCCTGTGGTGCCGATCACCATGGACTTGCCCGCCTTACGGCAGAACTCCAGGTTTTTCAGCATCACTTCCGGGAGCGTGAAGTCGATCAACACATCGAACTCATCAGCCACCGCATCCAGCTTACCGGACAGCGGCACACCGATTCGCCCCAGCGATGCCAGCTCACCAGCATCCACGCCAATCAGTGTGCTGCCGGGGCGCACGATGGCTGCTGTCAGGCCGGTCAGCGGCGCGCGCTGCTGCACCGCTTCGACCAGAATCTTGCCCATGCGCCCGGCAGCGCCCATCACAGCTATACGTCGCATGCCGACTCCTTACAAATCGCCGAAGAAGCGCTTCACGCCTTCGAACCAACCGGTGGTTTTCGGCGAATGACTGTTGTCGCCCGCCAGGGAGCTGCGCAACTCCTCCAACAATTCGCGCTGACGACGACCCAGGTTGACCGGAGTTTCGACCGCCACGCGGCACATCAGGTCACCAGCACCGCCACCACGAACCGGCGCGACGCCTTTGCCGCGAACACGGAACTGCTTACCGGTCTGAGTCCCTTCCGGAATCTTCAGCTTGACCCGACCATCAAGGGTCGGAATCTCCAGTTCGCCACCCAGCGCTGCGTCGACGAAGCTGATTGGCACTTCGCAGAACAGGTGCTTGCCGTCCCGCTGGAAGATCGCGTGCTCTCGCACGTTGATTACCACGTACAGGTCACCGGTCGGACCACCCTGCGCACCCGCCTCGCCCTCACCAGACAAGCGAATACGGTCGCCGGTATCGACACCGGCCGGCACTTTCACCGACAGGGTCTTGTACTCTTCGACACGACCTTCGCCGCGGCAGGAATCGCACGGATCGGAAATGATCTTGCCTTGGCCATGGCAGCGCGGGCAGGTCTGCTGCACCGAGAAGAAGCCCTGCTGCATGCGTACCTGACCGATACCGCCGCACGTCGGGCACGTGATCGGCGAGGAGCCTTTCTTGGCGCCCGAGCCATCGCACGGCTTGCAGTTGACCAATGTCGGAACGCGGATATTCACGGTCGTGCCGCGCACCGCTTCTTCCAGGTTCAGCTCCAGGGTGTAACGCAGATCGCTGCCGCGCTGAGCGCCGCCACGAGCACCGCCGCGACCGCCACCGAAGAAGTCACTGAAGACATCGCCAAAGATATCGGAGAAATTCTGACCGCCAAAACCGGCACCGCCGCCACCCATGCTCGGGTCGACACCGGCATGACCGTATTGGTCATAGGCCGCGCGCTTGCTGGAATCGGACAGCACTTCGTAGGCCTCGTTGGCCTCCTTGAACATATCTTCCGACGCTTTGTCATCGGGATTACGGTCCGGGTGATGCTTCATCGCCAGGCGACGGTAGGCCTTTTTCAGGTCCGCTTCGCTTGAACCACGCTCAACACCCAATACTTCGTAATAGTCACGCTTTGCCATAAGTCTTTGCACTCTTAAGGACGTTCGGCAAACCTCTCCTGAGCCTCGCCAAACTCGTTGAGCCCCAATACAGGCCCGGACCCAACTCACGTCAATTCAACGATCCTGGTCTTTGATTCAATACGGTACTTCTGGCTCGAAAAGCAGGAGCATTTCCGGCCATACCATCAGCACCCGAACAGTTGTCGCATGCTGTAAAAATTCGCTAACTCCAGACACGCCAACGCGGGAGCAAGCTCCCGCGCGGCGACATCCTACCAGTCACCGCCTGAAGGCAGTCAACCGGGCGACCAACAACTTACTTGTGGTCTTTGACTTCTTCGAACTCGGCATCAACAACGTCGTCAGCCTTTTCAGCTTTTTCGTCGTGCGGTGCCGCGCCTTCAGCTGGCTGAGCCTGTTCGGCATACATTTTCTGAGCCACTGGCGCAGAAACCTTGGACAGCTCTTCAACCTTGGCTTCGATAGCGGCCTTGTCGTCGCCTTTGATGGCGGTTTCCAGGGCAACTACAGCGGCTTCGATTGCAGTCTTCTCTTCTGCGCTCACTTTATCGCCAGCATCAGCGACCATTTTGCGCGTCGAGTGAACCAGGGCATCGCCTTGGTTACGGGCGCTGGCCAGTTCTTCGAACTTGCGGTCTTCTTCAGCGTTCACTTCAGCATCGCGAACCATCTGCTGAATTTCTTCCTCGGACAGACCGGAGTTGGCCTTGATCACGATCGACTGAGTCTTGCCGGTAGCCTTGTCTTTCGCGCCGACGTGCAGGATGCCGTTGGCGTCGATGTCGAAGGTCACTTCGATTTGTGGCACGCCACGTGGTGCTGGTGGAATCTCGGCCAGGTCGAACTTGCCCAGGGACTTGTTCTGTGCGGCTTGCTTACGCTCACCTTGCAGTACGTGAATGGTCACTGCGCCCTGGTTGTCGTCGGCAGTCGAGAACACTTGCGATTTCTTGGTAGGAATCGTGGTGTTTTTCTCGATCAGCGCGGTCATCACGCCACCCATGGTTTCGATACCCAGGGTCAGCGGGCTGACGTCGAGCAGCAGAACGTCTTTCACGTCACCAGCCAATACCGCGCCCTGGATAGCAGCACCCATGGCAACAGCTTCGTCAGGGTTGACGTCTTTACGTGCTTCTTTACCGAAGAAATCGGTCACCAGCTTCTGAACCAGTGGCATACGGGTCTGACCGCCGACCAGGATCACGTCGTTGATCGAACCAACGTCGATACCGGCGTCTTTCATCGCAATGCGGCAAGGTTCGATGGTGCGCTGAACCAGGTCTTCAACCAGCGCTTCGAGCTTGGCGCGGGAGATTTTCACGTTCAAGTGCTTAGGACCGGTAGCGTCTGCAGTGATGTACGGCAGGTTCACGTCGGTCGACTGGCTCGAGGACAGTTCGATCTTGGCTTTCTCAGCGGCTTCTTTCAGGCGCTGCATGGCCAGCGGGTCACCCTTGAGGTTCATGCCGCTTTCTTTCTTGAATTCGTCAACGAGGTAGTCGATCAGACGAATGTCAAAGTCTTCACCGCCCAGGAAAGTGTCACCGTTGGTGGCCAACACTTCGAACTGGTGCTCGCCATCGACTTCAGCGATCTCGATCACGGAAACGTCGAAAGTACCGCCGCCCAAGTCGTAAACGATCACGGTGTGATCGCCTTTGGCCTTGTCCATACCGTAGGCCAGTGCGGCTGCGGTTGGTTCGTTGATGATACGTTTAACGTCCAGACCTGCGATGCGGCCGGCGTCTTTGGTGGCTTGACGCTGGCTGTCGTTGAAGTAGGCCGGAACGGTGATCACCGCTTCGGTCACTGGCTCGCCGAGGTAGTCTTCGGCGGTCTTCTTCATCTTCTTCAGAATTTCAGCCGAGATTTGTGGCGGCGCCATTTTCTGGCCATTCACTTCAACCCAGGCGTCATTGTTGTCAGCCTTGACGATCTTGTAAGGGACCATCTGGATGTCTTTCTGTACGACTTCTTCGTCGAAACGACGACCGATCAGACGCTTCACCGCGTACAGGGTGTTATGCGGATTGGTCACTGCCTGACGCTTGGCCGACTGGCCAACCAGGATTTCACCGTCGTTGGCATAAGCGATGATCGACGGCGTGGTACGCGCGCCTTCAGCGTTTTCAATAACTTTGGCTTTGCCGTTTTCCAGCACGGAGACGCAGGAGTTGGTAGTCCCCAGGTCGATACCGATAATTTTGCCCATGTTCACTCTCCCGAAACTTTGGATTTGGATGCCGCAGTAGTGGTGGCTGACTGCGGTAGCACTTAAACGCTTGACTTCTAAATGGGGGCCTTGCGGCTAATTTCAAGCCTGCTCGTCAATCGAAGGCGAAACCGGTGCAGGTGCCTTGCTGACCACGACCATGGCCGGGCGCAGCAGGCGACCATGAAGCTGGTAGCCCTTCTGAAATACCTTGAGCACGCTGTTTGGCTCGACGTCGGCGCTTTCCTGCATGGCCATTGCCTGGTGATGCGAGGCATTGAAGGGTTCGCCTTCAGGATCGATCGCTTCCAGGTGATAGCGCTTCAGGGTGTCCTGGAACATTTTCAGGGTCAGCTCGATCCCTTCGCGCATCGGACGAATGTTTTCGTCGTCAGGGTTGGACAGCTCCAGGCCGCGTTCCAGGCTGTCAATGATCGGCAGCAGGTCGCCAGCGAACTTTTCCAAGGCAAATTTGTGAGCCTTTTCAACGTCCTGCTCGGCACGGCGGCGGACGTTCTGCAGATCGGCGGCTACACGCAAAGCCTGATCCTGCGCACCAGCCAATTGCTCTTCGAGCACTTGTACACGAGCCGCCAGGTCTTCACCCGAAGCCTCGGGGCCCTGGTTGGCGTCTAGATTTTGCGTATCCACTGTCTGTTCGTCAGCCATAGATTTCTCCTTCCAATATCGTCCGCGAGCTCAACTCGCGCTTCTGCCCCGGTATATGGGGCCGCAAAATTCAGCTTCAAGGGCTATTTGATGATTAACCCTACAAAAAACAGCTGCATTGTCATTCCTCATTGCGCTAAGGATTTTCGCAATTCAAGCAAATCGACCTAAGAGAGGGCATTGTCAGCCTGAAACAAAACACTGTATAAATAACCAGACCTAAAGCCTGGGAGCGGCCTTTATGCTGGTGCACCTGTCCGTACATAACTACGCCATCGTTGAACATCTCGATCTCGAACTCGATCGCGGGATGAGCGTGATCACAGGGGAAACCGGCGCCGGCAAGTCGATCATGCTCGATGCCCTGGGCCTGACCCTGGGCGATCGCGCCGACAGCGGCGTGGTCCGCCCGGGCGCCGACAAGGCCGATATCCTGGCCACCTTCGACCTGATCGACATCCCGGAAGCCAGCGCCTGGCTGGCCGAGCGCGACCTCGAGAACGACGGCCCGTGCATTCTGCGTCGAGTGATCACCGCTGAAGGGCGATCCCGCGGCTACATCAACGGCACTCCCTGCCCCCTCGGTGACCTGAAGGCCCTGGGCGAGTTGCTGATCGATATCCACAGCCAGCACGAACACCAATCCCTGCTCAAAACCGATACCCATCGCCGCCTGCTCGACGAATATGCCGGCGCCACGGACCTCGCCCGCCAGGTGCAACTGGCCGCCCAACGCTGGCGCCAGACCCGCCAGGAACTGGAACGCCTTTCCAACTCCGGCGACGAACAGCGTGCTCGTCATCAGTTGCTCAGCTATCAACTCGAAGAACTGGAAAACCTCGGCCTCGGCGAAACCGAGCTGGAGCAGCTGGAACAGGAACACAAGAACCTGACCAACGCCGAAACCCTGCTGGGCATTTGCCGGCAAGTGGTCGAACAATGCAGCGAAAGTGATTCCGGCAACGTACTGAACGCGCTCACCGCCAGCCTTAATCGCCTATCGAGCGTGAACAATTCGATCGGTGCCTTGGGCGAAGCCAGCAGCCTGCTGACCAGCGCGCAGATTCAGGTTGAAGAAGCCGTAGGCGAGCTAAACCGTTTCCTCGACAATTTCGACGCCGATCCGGCCCGCCTTCAATACCTGGAAGAGCGCCTCGATGCCATCTACACCCTGGCGCGCAAACACCGTATCCAGCCGACCGAGGTCGCCGAGATGCAGCAGAAGCTACTCGATGAAATCGAAACCCTGAATGCCAACGACGAATCCATCGAACGACTGAGCGATGAGCTGGCCTCCTACGCCCGTCATTATCAGGAGAAGGCGCGGGAGCTGAGCGACCTGCGGCATCAAGCCTCAAGCAGCCTGGCCAGTGCCGTAGAACAGGAAATCCAGCGCCTGGGCATGCCCGGCGGCCGCTTCACCATCGAGCTGCGCCCCAATAGCAGCGACGAACTGCTGCCCAATGGACTCGAACAAGTAGAACTGCTGGTAAGCGCCAACCCGGGACAACCATTGAAAGCCCTGGCAAAAGTGGCGTCGGGGGGCGAACTGTCGCGTATCAGCCTGGCGATTCAGGTGATCACTGCACAGACCTCCCGCGTACCGACCCTGGTGTTCGATGAAGTGGACGTAGGTATTGGCGGCCCGACTGCCGAAATTGTCGGTCAGTTGCTGCGACGGCTCGGGGAGCGTGGGCAGGTTCTGACCGTGACTCACTTGCCGCAAGTGGCGGCGCAGGGGCATCAACATCTGTTTGTACACAAGGTCCGCGGTGAAGACGCCACACATACGGCCGTCTCAAAACTGAGCAAGACCGATCGCGTTGAAGAAGTGGCACGGATGCTGGGCGGCATCGACCTCACCAAGGAATCACTGGCTCACGCGAAAAAGATGGTCGTTACCGCGAAAATTTAAGAACTGCAGAAAGCACGAAGGCGACCCTGGGGTCGCCTTCGTTCGTTTCGCGAACCTGAAGTTCGCGCGACATGCTTACTTTTTCTTGCGTACGTACAGCACAAGATTGTGATCAACCATCTCGAAGCCATACTTGTCGACGATTGCTTTCTGCAGCCGCTCGATTTCTTCGTCGAAGAATTCGATCACTTCACTGGTCTCGACGTTGACCATATGGTCGTGATGCTTGCCGTCGTCCAGCTCGAAGACCGCATGGCCTCCGTCGAAGTTGTGCCGCACCACAAGGCCAGCTGCCTCGAACTGGGTCAGAACACGGTAAACCGTGGCCAGACCGACGTCCTCACCAGCCTCCATCAGCGCCTTGTAGACATCCTCGGCACTCATGTGGCGTTGCTCGGCGGAATCGAGCATTTGCAGAATTTTGACCCGTGGAAGGGTCACTTTGAGGCCGGCTTTGCGTAGTTCGCTATTTTCAACCATGGTCAGCTTTCTCGCGATGCTGCTTCGCAGCTTCTCTTAATGCGGGTATGATCGGCGTTTACGTTGTCCCAGCCAAGATAGTGGAAGTCGCCCACCGATGCAAAACACCAAGCTCTTGCTAACCAGTTTCACCTTTGTGGGACTGCTCGCACTCGCCGGTTGTTCATTCCCCGGGGTTTACAAAATCGACATCCAGCAGGGCAATGTCGTCACGCAGGACATGATAGACCAGTTACGCCCGGGAATGACCCGCCGGCAAGTACGGTTTATCATGGGTAACCCTCTGCTGACCGACACGTTCCATGCCGATCGCTGGGATTATCTCTACAGCCTGCAACCGGGTGGCGGTGAACGCCAACAGGAACGCATTAGCGTTATCTTCAACCCAAATGATCAACTTGTCAGCCTCTCTGGCGATTTCATGCCGGGCGTGAGCCGCGACGAAGCCATTCTCGGCAAGGACAGTGGCACTACCGTGACCGCGCCTGCAGAAAACGCCGAGAAGCCGAAGCCAGAAAAACCGGTCAAACCAGGTTCGTTGCTGGACCAGATCCAGAAGGATGTGGACAACGTGGAAACCGTTCCAGTCCCGACGCCAGAACCGCTGGAAACCTCGCCGCAATAATTTGCGACGCAATAAAGAACCCGGCATGTCCGGGTTTTTTATCGTCTGGTATTTAACCGGATCACTGATTCCGGGCTTTGGCCTCGGCCGCCTTGGCGGCGCGCAACCGGCGAACCTCTTTTGGATCGGCGAGCAACGGTCGGTAAATCTCGAGGCGATCCCCCGCCTGAACCGGACGATTGGCCGGCTCAGCGATCACTTTGCCAAAGATCCCAACCGGACAACTGGCCAGATCCAGCTCAGGGAATTCGCTGTTCAGGCCGGATTTGAGCAACGCATCTCGCACCGTTGCACCCACCGGCACCGTTACGGTCAGCAATACCTGACGATCAACAGCGGCATACACCACTTCGACCCTGATCATTGCCTCAACCATGCATCTGTTTCGCACGCTGGCAAAACGCATCCATCAGCGTATTCGCCGCCTGATTGAACAAAGGCCCCAACGTCGCACGCACCAGCGGCCCCGAATAGTCGAATGACAAGTCCAGACTGATCTTGCAGGCCTTCTCGCCCAACGGCTTGAACACCCAGATGCCATGCAACTGGCTGAACGGGCCTTCTTCGAGGTTCATCTCGATCGAATGCCCGGGCACCAGGGTATTACGCGTCACGAAATGCTGACTCAGGCCACCCTTGGCCACGCCGACGCTGGCACGCATAAGCTCAGGAGTGCTTTCCAGGACTTCCGCCGACGAGCACCACGGCAGGAATTCCGGATAGCGGGCCACGTCGTTGACCAGGTCATACAGCGCTTGTGCCGGATATGGCAGCAGGGCCGAACGTTGAATGTGTGTCGTCATGTCAGCGTTACTTCCACAGCTGAGCGGCAAACACTACAAGAATGCCGATGGGCGCCACATAGCGCATCAAGAACAGGGACAGGGCGAACAGCACCGGACGGCGGATCGACAATTCGTCGCGCACCGCTTCACGCCCCATCACCCAGCCCGCAAACACCACGAAACACAAACCACCGAGTGGCAACATGATCCGCGAGGTGAAGAAATCGATCACACCAAAGAAGTCCAGACCACCGGCTGCTCCCCATTGATAGAGGTGGAACATCCCGCCTTCGTTCACGAAAAACTTGGCTTGCTTCCAGATATTGAAGGAAAACACCGTGCCCAGACCGACGAACCAGCAGATGAATGCCAACCAGAAGGTAACCCAGGCACGACTGATCTTCGTGCGCTCAACCAGGTAAGCCACCATTGGCTCGAGCAGGGAAATCGCCGAACTCCAGGCCGCAATCGCTACCAGCACGAAGAACACTACGCCCATCAATTGGCCGAACGCTACGTTGCCAAAGGCAAATGGCAGGCTGACAAACATCAGGCCAGGGCCTTCGCTCGGGTTCAGGCCGGCAGCGAACACAATCGGAAACAATGCCAGACCGGCCACCAGGGAAACGAAAGTATCGAGCAGCGCCACACCGACAATGGTGCCGGAAATCGACGAGCTCTTCGGCATATAAGCACCGTAGATCATGATCGAACCGACGCCCACGCTCAGGGAGAAGAACGCGTGCCCCATGGCCGGCAGCAAGCCGTCGAGCACTTTTTCCGGGTGGAAGTCGAACATGAAATGCACGCCCTCCATGAAGTGGCCGGTGGTCATGCTGTAACCCAGCAGGACAATCACCATCACGAACAGCAGCGGCATCATGATCCGCAGGCTGCGCTCCAGCCCCGCGACCACGCCTTTGGCGATCACCACAGCGGAGAGGAGCATGAAAATCGTGTGCCAAAGTGTCAGGCGCCATGGGTCGGCGATCACATTGCCGAAGTAGGCGCCGACCTGATCAGGTGTCGCGCCCTGGAAGTCGCCACGCCCCATGTCGATGATGTAATCCAGCGACCAGCCGCCGACCACACTATAGAAAGACAGAATCAGCAGCGCCGTGATCATCCCGGCGAATGCCCCCCAGGACCACTTCGCCGAATGCCCCGCTTCCAGCGCCAGGACCTTCAAGGCATTGGCCGGGCTCTGCCGCGCGCGCCGGCCGATCAGGGTTTCGGCCAGCATCACGGGCACACCGATCAGCGCGATACAGGCCAGGAACATCAGCACGAAGGCTCCGCCACCGTAGACGCCGACCATGTAAGGGAATTTCCAGATACTACCCAAACCCACGGCCGAACCGGTCGCGGCGAGTATGAAGACCCAGCGGCTAGCCCAACTGCCGTGGACAGAAACCTTGTCTGTCGACATCGTTATCACGCCCAAGCGTTCAAAAAAGAGGCCGCATTGTCCGGGATTCAATCAACCTGCTCAAGCACGTAGCGTCACCGTAGCCGACTCGCTTGCAACTCCCTATAATGCCGCCCCTATGGCTAAACAGAAGAAACACCCAACAGGGACCATCGCGCAGAACAAAAAGGCGCGACACGATTACTTCATCGAGCATAAGTTCGAGGCTGGTCTGGTCCTGGCCGGCTGGGAAGTAAAAAGTTTGCGGGCAAGCAAGCTACAACTGGTTGACAGTTACGTGCTGCTCAAAGATGGCGAAGCCTGGCTGCTCGGCAGCCACATTACGCCGCTGATGACTGCCAGCACCCACGTCATCGCCGATCCGACCCGCACCCGAAAATTGCTGCTCAACCGGCGGGAGCTGGAAAAGCTGGCCGCTGCCGTGCAGCAAAAAGGTTACGCCTGCGTATGCCTGTCCTGGTACTGGAGCAAGCACATGGTCAAGTGCGAGATCGCTCTGGGCAAGGGCAAGAAGGAATACGACAAGCGTGATACCGAACGCGAGCGCGACGCCGGTCGTGAGTTGCAGCGGGCGGTGCGAAACAAAGGCAAGGAAGACTAGTTCTTTCGCCTTCAGATCGCTTTCGCGAGCAAGCCCGCTCCCACATTATCCGTGGATGCCGACATTTATGTGGCAGACCTGGAACCTGTGGGAGCGGGCTTGCTCGCGAATGCAATCGTCCAATCACCACAGAACTAACTGATTACATCCCCTTGCGCCGCTCTGCCCGAGCCACGCGCTGCACTTCCTGACGCACCTCTTCCAGCACTTCCTGCACATACAAAATGTGCCGACTGGAAACCTCCCGCGCCTGCTCTGCCCGCCCTTCGATAATCGCCAGATACAATTCTCTGTGCTGCGCGATCAGCATGTCGCGGGTTTCTGAACGCTGTTTGTACATGCCGCCAATGTTGGTCACCACGTTGCGCTTGAGAAGGTCGAACAGTCCACGAATGGTGTGCAGCAACACCGCGTTATGGCTGGCTTCGGCGATTGCCAAGTGAAATTTTGCGTCCGCCGCACCCTCTTCCAGCCGACTCACTTCGTCATGACGCGAATAGCAGTCCTGCAACTCGTCGAATGCCGCCGTCAGCCGCTCGCGATCCACATCAGTCGCGCGCAATGCCGCGTAGTACGCACAGGAGGCTTCCAGCGTATGACGAAACTCCAGCAAATCGCGCTGGGCCTCAGGGTTGCTTTCCAGCAGATGCAACAGAGGATCGCTGAACGTCGAGCCCAGGGATTCCACCACGTAGTTGCCGCCGCCCTGACGACTGACCAGCAGCCCTTTGGCCGTCAGTTTCTGAATCGCTTCGCGCAACGAAGGGCGTGAGACGCCGAACTGCTCGGCCAACGCGCGCTCAGCCGGCAAGCGTTCGCCAGCCTTCAATGTGCCCTCGAGGATCATCCCCTCAAGCTGCTCGACAATATCGTCAGACAAACGGCGCTGCCGAATCTGATCAAACCCCATCACTCAATTCTCCACGATCCCGGCGGCTCGCCGGGCTCTCTATTCTGGCCTATTGGCGCTGTACCAGCACCTACCAGACGACGTTTGATCGAACAGATCAGATGCGTTCTGCACCGCTCATTCGACAAAAGTTTTAGGGCGGCAAATTGACACACCGCATACAAGGCTTTTACCCTAGCCAACAGCGATTGTAAATTGGTATTACCAATTAACCAAGAACGCTGACCAGTGCCTGACCAACAACAATTAGGGGCCACCCCATATGCAAACCTGGCAACAGCTCTACAGCCCGCTCGGCAGTCTCGGCGTGTCCGCACTCGCGGCCGTCATCCCCATCGTATTTTTCTTCCTGGCCTTGGCCGTGTTCCGCCTCAAAGGCCACGTGGCCGGCAGCATTACCCTCGCGCTGTCGATTGCCGTGGCAATCTTCGCGTTCCAGATGCCGGTCGATATGGCCTTCGCGGCAGCCGGATATGGCTTCGCCTATGGCTTGTGGCCGATTGCGTGGATCATCGTGGCGGCGGTATTTCTCTACAAACTGACGGTCAAAAGTGGCCAGTTCGAAGTGATCCGCAGCTCGGTGCTGTCGATCACCGACGACCAACGCCTGCAAGTGCTGCTGATCGGCTTCTGCTTCGGCGCCTTCCTGGAAGGCGCCGCCGGTTTCGGCGCACCGGTAGCGATTACCGCCGCGCTGCTGGTGGGACTGGGCTTCAACCCGCTGTACGCCGCGGGCCTGTGCCTGATCGCCAACACCGCGCCGGTCGCCTTTGGCGCCTTGGGGATTCCGATCATCGTCGCCGGGCAAGTCACCGGCATCGACGCGTTCAAGATCGGCGCCATGACCGGCCGCCAACTGCCATTGCTGTCGCTGTTCGTGCCGTTCTGGCTGGTGTTCATGATGGACGGCCTGCGCGGCGTTCGGGAAACCTGGCCGGCGGCACTGGTGGCCGGTTTGAGTTTCGCGGTCACTCAGTACTTCACCTCGAACTTCATTGGGCCGGAACTGCCAGACATCACCTCGGCACTGGCCAGCCTGATTTCCCTGACGCTGTTCCTGAAAATCTGGCAACCAAAACGCGCCGCCGGCCAACACATCGTCGGCGCCGTCTCGGCTTCCGTGGTGGCCAGCCACGGTGGTTTCGGCCAACCGCGCACCACCGTGGCTTCGCCTTACAGCCTGGGGGAAATTTTCAAAGCCTGGTCGCCGTTCCTGATCCTCACCGTACTGGTCACCATTTGGACGCTGAAACCGTTCAAGGCGATGTTCGCTGCGGGTGGCTCGATGTATAGCTGGGTGTTCAACTTCGCGATCCCGCATCTGGATCAAATGGTGATCAAGGTCGCTCCGATCGTGACCGCCCCGACGGCGATTCCGGCGGTGTTCAAACTCGATCCGGTTTCCGCGACCGGCACTGCGATTTTCTTCTCTGCGCTGATCTCGATGCTGGTGCTGAAGATCAATCTCAAAATTGGTCTTACCACTTTCAAAGAGACCGTCTACGAACTGCGCTGGCCGATTTTGTCCATCGGTATGGTGCTGGCCTTCGCCTTCGTCACCAACTATTCGGGCATGTCATCGACCATGGCTCTGGTACTGGCAGGCACAGGTGCGGCATTCCCGTTCTTCTCGCCATTCCTCGGCTGGCTCGGCGTGTTCCTGACCGGTTCCGATACTTCGTCCAATGCACTGTTCAGTTCACTGCAAGCAACCACCGCGCACCAGATCGGCGTCAACGACACCTTGCTGGTGGCGGCGAATACCAGCGGCGGCGTGACCGGCAAGATGATTTCGCCGCAATCGATCGCCGTGGCCTGTGCCGCGACCGGGTTGGTGGGCAAGGAATCGGATCTGTTCCGCTTTACCCTCAAGCACAGCCTATTCTTTGCAACGATCGTCGGCCTGATCACGTTGGCTCAGGCCTACTGGTTCACCGGCATGCTGGTGCACTAAGAACTACACGCGACACGGAAAAAACCGACGCCGGGTTACGCCCCCGGCGTCAGCTATTCACAACCGGGTCTGCAAGGCTGCTGAAAGCTTCCCTCACTATATTCAGCAGCCTCAGCGGACGGATAACCGGGACCACCCGGAGACACGCCTGATGAGCGAGCTTTTTTACAACGCTGTGCCGAATGCGACCCGCGTCGCCCCGCCACTGCCCGAGCCTCGGCAATACCCCAGCGAAAAACCGTCACGGGTCTACCTGTTCGGGACTTGCGTGGTGGATCTGTTCTACCCGGAAGCCGGGATGGACGCGATCCACCTGCTGGAACGCGAAGGCATTCGTGTCGACTACCCGCAAGGGCAAAGCTGCTGCGGGCAACCGGCCTACACCTCGGGCTACACCGAACAGGCCCGGACCGTGGCGCGCTCGCAACTGGCGCTGTTTGCCGGGGATTATCCGGTGGTGGTGCCATCGGGGTCCTGCGCGGGCATGTTGCGCGAACACTACGCCGACTTGTTCAAGGATGAGCCGCAAACGCTGAAGCAGGTCCAGGCCCTGGCCGCCCGGACTTATGAACTGGCGGAGTTCCTGCTGTTTGTCTGCAAGGTGCAGCTCAAGGACAGCGGCGAGCCGGTCAAAGTGGCGTTGCACACGTCGTGCTCGGCACGCCGAGAAATGAACACCCACCTGCACGGCCGTGAGTTGTTGGCGCAGCTAAGCAACGTGGAGCGAGTCGACCATAGCCACGAAAGTGAATGCTGTGGCTTTGGTGGGACTTTCAGCGTCCGTATGCCAGATATTTCCGGCGCGATGGTGGCTGACAAGACCCGGTCGTTGAAGGAATCCGGTGCGCACAAGGTACTCAGTGCCGACTGCGGTTGCCTGATGAATATCAATGGCTCGCTGGAGAAACAGCAGGAAGCGTTGCGCGGTCAGCATCTGGCCAGTTTCCTGTGGCAGCGTACCGGAGGTGCTCAATGAGCACTTCCACGATTATTCCTACGGTTGCCGTAGAAGAAGACTTTCGTGCCCGGGCTCACAAGGCTTTGGCTGACACGCAACTGCGAAACAACTTTCGCAGCGCGATGGATTCACTGATGAGCAAACGGGCAGCGTCCTTCAGCGATGCCCATGAAAGAGAACATTTGCGAGTGCTGGGCAATGCTGTCCGCGCCCGTGCTTTATCCAGGTTGCCCGACCTGCTCGAGCAGCTTGAACAGAACCTGACCCGCAACGGTGTGACAGTGCACTGGGCGGAAACGGTGGACGAAGCCAATGGCATCGTCCTCTCGATCATCCGCGCTCACGAGGGGCGGCAAGTGATCAAGGGCAAATCGATGGTCAGCGAAGAGATGGAAATGAATCACTTCCTCGCTGAACAGGGCATTGAATGCCTGGAATCGGACATGGGCGAGTACATCGTCCAGCTCGACCACGAGAAGCCTTCACACATTATTATGCCGGCGATCCACAAGAATGCCGGTCAGGTCGCGTCCTTGTTCCACGACAAACTTGGCGTGGAATACACCAAGGACGTTGACCAACTCATTCAGATCGGTCGCAAGGTCTTGCGGCAGAAATTCTTCGAAGCGGACATCGGCGTCTCCGGCGTCAACTTCGCAGTGGCCGAAACCGGCACCTTGCTGCTGGTGGAAAACGAAGGCAACGGGCGCATGACCACCACCGTGCCGCCGGTGCACATCGCCGTCACCGGCATCGAAAAAGTCGTGGAAAACTTGCGCGATGTGGTGCCGCTGCTATCACTGCTGACCCGCTCGGCTCTCGGCCAGCCGATCACCACCTACGTCAACATGATCTCCGGCCCGCGCAAGGAACATGAACTCGACGGCCCGCAGGAAGTGCACCTGGTATTGCTCGACAACGGCCGCAGCCAGGCGTTTGCCGACAGCGAATTGCGCCAGACCCTGAACTGCATCCGCTGCGGCGCCTGTATGAATCATTGCCCGGTCTATACCCGAATCGGCGGCCATGCCTATGGGGAGGTTTACCCTGGGCCTATCGGAAAAATCATCACCCCGCACATGGTCGGCCTGGCGAAAGTCCCCGACCACCCGAGCGCGTCTTCGTTATGCGGCGCTTGCGGTGAAGTCTGCCCGGTAAAAATTCCGATCCCCGCATTGCTGCGTCGCCTACGGGAAGAGAACGTCAAAGCCCCGGACAGCCCCAATCAAGTCATGCGTGGCCAGGGCAGCAAGTACTCGCGCAAAGAACGATTTATCTGGAACGCCTGGGCGAAGCTCAACAGCTCGCCAACGCTCTATCGCCTGTTCGGCTTCTTCGCCACCCGCCTGCGAGCGCTGACGCCGAGCAACGTCGGTCCATGGACCCAGAACCACAGCGCACCGAAACCCGCCGCCCGCTCACTGCATGACATGGCCCGCGAGCATCTGGCCAAACAGGGAGACCGCTGATGAGCGCCAAGCAAAATATCCTCGCCAAATTGCGCACCAGTCTGACGGGCACCACGCCTGTGCCTGACAACTTCGATGTCGAACTGGTGACCGAGCCCTACACCTACACGCCAGAACAACGCATCCCGCAACTGCGCAAACTGATGGAAGCGGTGCACACCGAAATTCATCTGACGTCCGGAGAAGGCTGGCCCCAATTGCTGGCGAAACTGCTGCAGGATCGCCAGTTGCCCAGCCTGTTGGTTGCGCCGACGACACCTCACGGTCAACGCATCACTCAGCATTGGGCGAAAAATTCTGGCCTGCCCGCGCTCAAAGCCTACGACTGTCCGGTCGAGGAGTGGAAAGCCGAGCTGTTCAACGACACCCCGGCCAGCCTGACCACCACCCTCGGCGCAATCGCCGCGACAGGTAGCCTGATTCTCTGGCCGACGCGAGAAGAACCGCGCCTGATGAGCCTGGTGCCGCCGGTGCATTTTGCCTTGCTCAAGGCCAGTGAAATCCGCGATAACTTTTATCAGGTGCAGCAGGAGTTCGAATGGGCCCAGGGCATGCCGACCAACGCCTTGCTGGTGTCCGGCCCGTCGAAGACTGCCGACATCGAGCAAGTATTGGCTTACGGCGCCCACGGCCCGAAAGACCTGGTCGTTCTGATCCTGGAGGACCAATGAGTCTACCGGCAGCTTTCCTGCAAGATGCACAGCAACTGATTCCTCAGGCACGACGTTTCGACGATCCGCTGTCGACCTTGGCCTTCGGCACCGACGCCAGTTTCTACCGGCTGATTCCGAAACTGGTGATACGCGTCGAATCCGAAGACGAAGTGGTGGCGCTGCTCAAACTGGCGCAACGGGATCAGGTCCCGGTGACCTTCCGCGCCGCCGGCACCAGCCTGTCTGGCCAGGCCATCAGCTATTCGGTGCTGATCGTGCTGGGCGATAACTGGAACGGTCGCGAAATCCGAGGTGAGGGCACGCAAATCCGTCTGCAACCGGGCGTAATTGGCGCCCAGGCCAACGCCTGGCTGGCACCGTTCGGACGCAAGATCGGACCAGACCCGGCGTCAATCAACGCCTGCAAAATCGGTGGCATCGTCGCCAACAATGCCAGTGGCATGTGCTGCGGAACAGCGCAGAACACCTATCACACATTGGCCGGCATTCGCCTGGTGTTGGCTGATGGCAGCCGTCTCGATACCGAAGATGCCGCCAGTGTGATGGCCTTCCGTGAGAGCCACGCCGAGTTGCTGGAACAACTGGCGACTTTGGGCCGCGAGACCCGCGCAAACACTGAATTGGCTGCGAAAATTCGCCACAAATACCGTCTGAAAAATACCACCGGGCTGTCACTCAATGCGCTGGTGGATTTCGACGAGCCTGTGGATATCTTGAGCCACTTGCTGGTGGGCTCCGAAGGCACGCTCGGGTTCATCAGCGCGGTAACCTACGACACGGTGATCGACCACCCGAACAAGGCGTCGGCGCTGATCGTGTTCCCGGATGTAGAAACCTGCTGCAACGCGGTAACCGTGCTGAAAAGCCAACCGGTGTCGGCGGTGGAACTGCTGGACCGTCGCAGCCTGCGCTCGGTGCAGGACAAACCCGGCATGCCGGCTTTCGTACAGCACCTGTCGAACAATGCCTGCGCCCTGCTCATCGAATCCCGCGCCGCTTCGTCCTCTTTGCTTCAGGAACAGCTGGCGCAAATCATGGCGTCGCTGACCGGCTTCCCGGTGGAGAAGCAAGTCGACTTCACCGAAGACCCGGGGGAAAACGCCCGGCTCTGGGCGATCCGCAAGGACACCTTCCCTGCCGTCGGCGCGGTGCGCAAAACCGGAACCACGGTGATTATCGAAGACGTCACCTTCCCGGTGGACCAACTGGCCATCGGCGTGAATCGCTTGATCGAGCTGTTCGACAAACATCACTACGACGAAGCGATCCTTTTCGGACACGCCCTGGAAGGCAATCTGCACTTCGTCTTCACCCAAGGCTTCAACAGTGCGGAAGAAGTCGCACGCTACCAGGCGTTCATGGACGACGTGGCGCAGTTGGTGGCCGTTGAATTCGGCGGCTCGCTGAAGGCTGAACACGGCACCGGTCGCAACATGGCGCCCTTCGTCGAACTGGAATGGGGCAGCGACGCTTACCAGTTGATGTGGCAGCTCAAACGCCTGCTCGACCCTAACGGCATTCTCAACCCGGACGTGGTGCTCAGCGACGATCCGCAGATCCACCTCAAACATCTGAAGCCGTTGCCGGCCGCCGATGAGATTGTGGATAAGTGTATCGAGTGCGGCTTCTGCGAACCGGTGTGCCCATCGAAAGGCCTGACGTTGAGCCCACGCCAGCGCATCGTGATCTGGCGAGATATCCAGGCCAAGAAGCGCGCAGGCGTCAACACCACCGAGCTCGAAGCCGCTTACGAATACCAAGGCATCGATACGTGCGCCGCCACAGGCCTGTGCGCACAACGTTGCCCTGTAGGAATCAACACTGGCGAACTGGTGAAAAAACTCCGCAGCCGTCAGGCAACGCATACGAAAACCGCTAACTGGATTGAAGGAAATTTCGCCACCGCGTTGCAAGGCGCGCGCTTCACTCTGCACGTGGCCAACGGTGCGCGGATGCTGCTGGGGGCACCACGTTTGGCAAAGCTTTCGGCATCGCTGACGCGGTTATCCAAGGGTCAAATCCCGCAATGGACCAACGCCATGCCGCAGCCGGAAAGGGCCATTCGCTTCAGCCCGACAGTGTCGGACGAGCGGCCTCGGGTGGTGTACCTGGCGGCCTGCGTGTCGCGGGTCATGGGCCCGGCGGCGGGTGATAAAGAGCAAATGTCGTTGTACGAAAAAACCCGTGGCTTGTTGGAAAAGGCCGGTTACCAGGTAGTTTTTCCGGATAATCAGGACAACCTCTGCTGCGGCCAGCCATTCGCTTCCAAGGGTTACGCCGAACAAGCCGAACACAAGCGCCAGGAACTGATCGGCGCACTGCTGCACGCCAGTCGTGGCGGGCTCGATCCAATCTACTGCGACACCAGCCCCTGCACCTTGCGGCTGGTTCAGGACCTGGGCGACGTGCGACTGGACTTGTACGACCCGGTGCGCTTCATCCGCACCCACTTGATGGATCGTCTCGATTTCACCCCCCAGGAAGCGCCAATCGCGGTGCACGTCACGTGCAGCACTCAGCATCTCGGCGAGAGCCAGGCGTTGATCGATCTTGCGCGCAAGTGCAGTAAAAACGTGGTCATCCCGGAAGGCATTCACTGCTGCGGTTTTGCCGGAGACAAGGGCTTCACCACCCCGGAATTGAATGCTCATTCGTTGCGCACGCTCAAGGACGCGGTACAGCAATGCAGCGAAGGGATTTCCACCAGCCGCACCTGTGAGATTGGTCTGACGCAACACGGCGGAATTGACTACCACGGGTTGGTCTATCTGGTGGATCGGGTGACCCAGGCCAGGGCGACCTGAAGAAAAATAGAACCCTGACGCACCGTCGCAGTCCACCGATCAAGTCCCGCAAACGCGGGACCTTTCCCAAAATTGGCAGCCCGTCCTGATGGCCAGCGATGCCTGGCCCCTCAGTTCAAGGAGATACCCATGAAACGCTCAGTACTGTTAGGTCTGTTCGTTACTGCCTCAATGCTGGCCTCCTCCTCGTTTGCCGCCGGCGATGATCTCTGTGCAACCAACCTGCAAGCCATCGCCAACGCCAAGACCCAGACCCTGGCGCCGGAAATGAGTGCGCGCGTCGAGGCCAGTGTCCAGCAGGCCAAGGCCTACCAGGCGCAAAACACCGAGGAAGGCACCAAAAAATGCATCTCCGAAACCACTCAAACCTTGCAGGAAATACAGAACGCGGGCAAAGGCGATAAAGGCTGATAACCACTGAGGGCCAACCTTCGGGTTGGCCTTCAGATCCCTAAGCTTGCGGAACATCAGGCGTTTCTTGTCCCTTTTTCGCACCCGCCTCCCGGAAAAATCTTTCACCCCATCGCCAGCAAAAACAGAACCCTTGCACGCCATCACAGTCCATTTGTTAAGCCCCAATCAGCGTGGCCCAATCCCCACCCCCGTTCCAGGAGATACCCATGAAGCGTTCCGCCCTGGCTGGACTGCTCATCGCTGCAACAATGCTGGCCTCCTCCGCATACGCCTCAAACGATAGCGATCAATGCGTAATGAAGCTGCAGGAAGTCAACAGCAAGCTGTCCAGCACAGCCACGCTGGACGCAGCCACCAAAGGTGTCGTCATCACCAAAGCCGAACAAGCCAAGGCGGCTCACGCTGCGAACAATGACAGAGAGTGTGTATCCCTGACGCAGCAGGCGCTTCAGGACATTCAAAGCCACGCGCACGGTCAGTAGGGCCTGACCAGAGGCCCTGACACGCAAGCACGGACAGAAGGTCGACTCGCCGCGCGCATTGGCGTACACTGCGCTTGCCTGCTGGTTACACACTGCAGGTTCGGGGCCGTTTAGGATTCGACGCCGGTTGCGAAACTTTAGGTGCATGCCGAGTTGGTAACAGAACTCGTAAATCCACTGTTGCAACTTTCTATAGTTGCCAATGACGAAACCTACGGGGAATACGCTCTCGCTGCGTAAGCAGCCTTAGCCCTTCCCTCCTGGTACCTTCGGGTCCAGCAATCATCAGGGGATGTCTGTAAACCCAAAGTGATTGTCATATAGAACAGAATCGCCGTGCAGTACGTTGTGGACGAAGCGGCTAAAACTTACACAACTCGCCCAAAGCACCCTGCCCGTCGGGTCGCTGAGGGTTAACTTAATAGACACGGCTACGCATGTAGTACCGACAGCGGAGTACTGGCGGACGGGGGTTCAAATCCCCCCGGCTCCACCAATCCGAAAACGACAAAGCCCGCCAAGTGCGGGCTTTGTTGCATCTGGGGTTTGGTAAATCTTAGGCCAGTCCACATCCCCTGTAGGAGCGAGCAGTGCGGCGATCCGACTTTCCCGCGAAAAGGTCAACCAGTCCCCACAACTCACCCGCGGCCAAAGATGCTTCCGTCGCCGCGCCCCCCCCCCCCCGGGATGCCA
>NZ_AKJE01000003.1 GCF_000282495.1 Pseudomonas sp. GM79 | reverse complement strand
GGATGATTGCGCTGATGCCGGTATCACGCAGGGCACGGCCCGGTTGCATCGGGGCGAAGCTCTGGAGTTGGGCGCGGATGTCCGGCGATGCGTTGCACAACACCCAGTTCACGCCGTTATCGGAAATGGCGATGGACGACTGGGTGCGCGCCTTGGCGTTCAGGCTGCCATCGCGAAAACCGGCGCAGTTCACGCAGTTGCAGTTCCACTGGGGGAAACCGCCACCTGCGGCGGAGCCAAGAATCTGGATGTGCATGAGTGGTTCCGACAGGCAGTCACACGGGAGCGCGACTGCGGAAAAAGGTCCCCAGCGAGCTGGGGCAAGGTTCGCGTGGCGCGACGTTCGTGGAGCGGACGGAGGCGCAGCACCACGCTCAAGGGTCAGCGGTTAGCGAAGTACATGGTGACTTCAAAACCAATGCGCAGGTCGGTGTAGGCAGGTTTGGTCCACATGATGAGTTCCTCATTGTTGTTGGATGGTTTGATCAAAAGCCTGTTGTGCATCCTTGCTTGGCATGGTGGCGAGTCCAGTCATCCTGACTCGCCGCCGTTGCGCTACCGCTCCGTAATCATGGCGTGGCCTTGGCCGCGGTCGGTTGTTGTGCCTTGAGGTAATCGGCGTACTCCCGACTCATCACGTAGTGCTTGATCTTCTCGACATCGGCGGGCTCCAGGCTGTCCTTGAAGGAGGGCATACCGAGAGGTCGCAGCACGCCATCCAGGACGATCTGCTGGAACAGGTCGCGGCGCGGCTCGTCGGACTTGCGCAGATCGGGGATCAATCCCCCACTGACTGCGCCCACGCCGTGGCAGACGGAACAGTAGCCGCCGTACAACTGTTGGCCGGCGGCGATATCCGCGGCGGAAGCGTCGACCGGTTTTGGCGTGCGGTTTACGGCCACCACTGTTTTCTCTGGCAGCGGCGGCAGGGATGCCTTGCCGTCGAGTTTGAACACCAGCAGGCGGCTGAGATTACCGGCCCCCGGCGCCAAGGCGGCATCGCCTCCGATCAGCGGGGCGACACCACCCCAGCCGGCCATCACGGCGATGTACTGCTCACCCTCCAGGCTGTAGGTCATGGGGGCGGCGACGATGCCGGTCTGTGCGCCGAACGACCAGAGCTTCTTGCCCTTGTCTGCAGAGTAGGCGATGAAGTTTCCGTCGGCCGTACCCTGGAACACCAGGTTGCCGGCGGTGCTCAGGGTGCCGCCGTTCCAGTAGTGAGAGTAGGGTACGCGCCAGGCTTCCTTCTGCTTGACCGGGTCCCAGGCCAACAGTGCGCCGGAAACGGCCTCGCGGGGAATCGCGGTGGTGTCGGAGAAGCCCGCACCGGTGTTGAAGCCCTTACGCTTGACGAAGTCCTTGCCTTCGTTGCGGTAGACACCTGGAATCTCCTGATAGGGGATATAAACCAGGCCGGTTTGCGGGTTGAACGACATCGAATGCCAGCCGTGCGCGCCGAAGGGGCTCGGCCACATGACGATGGGCTCTTTCTCGTAGCGCACGCCGGGCGCCTCCACCGGCTTGCCAGTGGCCAGATCGATCTTCTCGGCCCAGGTTACCTTGCCGAACTTTTCGGCAGAGAGCAGCCCGCCGGTCTGGCGGTCGATGACATAGAAGAAGCCGTTCTTCGGCGCTTGCATCAGCACCTTGCGTGGCTTGCCGCCGATCTCCAGGGTAGCCAGGGTGATCTGTTGGGTGGCGGTGAAGTCCCAGGAGTCGCCCGGGGTCACCTGATAGTGCCAGGCCAGTCGGCCGCTGTCCGGGTTGAGCGCGAGGATCGAGGACAGGTAGAGATTGTCGCCGCCACCGGGGCTGCGCAGCTCGCGGTTCCACGGCGAACCGTTGCCGGTGCCGACGTACAACAGGTCCAGTTCAGGGTCATAGGCCATGCCGTCCCACACCGTGCCGCCGCCGCCGAGCTTCCAGTACTCGTCACCCTTCCAGGTCTTGGCCGCATCGGCCAGCTCAGGGTGTTCGTAGGGCTTGTTCGGGTCGCCGGGCACAGTGTAGAAGCGCCAAGCCATCTTGCCGCTCTCGGCATCATAGGCGGAGAAGTAGCCACGCACGCCGTACTCGGCGCCGCCGTTGCCGATGATCACCTTGCCCTTCACCACACGCGGCGCGCCGGTGATGGTGTAGGGTTTGCTGTTATCGGTGGTCTGCTGACTCCACACCTGCTTGCCGGTTTTTGCGTCGAGGGCAATCAGTCGGCCGTCCAGGGTGCCAATGAAGACCTTGCCGTTCCACAGTGCGACACCGCGGTTGACCGCGTCACAGCATGCGTCACGGCCCTTGTCGCGGGCGATCTGCGGATCGAAGGTCCAGAGCGTCTTGCCGGTACGCGCATCCACCGCCATCGCGCGGCTCCAGGACAGCGAGGTGTAGAGCACGCCGTCGGCGAACAGCGGCGTTGCTTCCAGGCCGCGGTGGTTATCGAGGTCAAGGGACCAGGCCAGACCCAGCTTGCCGGCGTTCTGCGCGGTGATCTGGTCCAGTGGACTGAAGCGCTGTTCGTCATAGGTACGGCCATGGCTGAGCCATTGGCTACCGTCTTGCTTGCTGGCAATGATGGCGGCCTGGTCGACCTGTGTAGCGACGACCAACGGTGCCAGCAAGGCGAAGGCCAGGCCAGCGAGAATTTGGGATGCAGACTGCGTGTTCATAGACGCAGGACTCCTGTTATTTGATTGGAATGAGACCCTGGCGAGCGGCGGTGGCTAGAACAGCTGGAGGATGCGCAAGTTGATGCGGCTGTCCTCCTTGAACCCGTTGTCCACTTCTATGTCTTGACCGTAATTGACCATCAACTGGGTGCTTGGGGTGACGAAGTACGACGTGCCGACAGTGAATTTGCTGGTGCCGGGCTTGTCGTCCATGTCCAGGTCACTGATGTTGCTTTCGCCGCCCCAGAGTTTCGAAATGCCAGCGCGCACATCAAAACGCTCGGTGAAGTTGTAGCGCAGAAAAGCCTGGCCTTGATACAGCGGGTCCTGCTTCTGGGTGACGCTGGCGCTACCGTAGTCATCGTTGTCGCCGAAGAAGGTCACGTCACCGACCAGATCGAGGGTCAGCTTTTCGGTCAGACCGGTGATATAGCCGGCTTGCAGGGCGAACTTCCAGCGGTTCTCGCCGAGGTTGATCGCCTGATCCTTGTCGTAGCTGCCGGTGGGCACAAAGAGGAAGGGGGTGATGCCAAAGTAACGGCGCTTTTCCGGTTCATTCAGCAGCCAGACGGTGGCGGCGAGGATCAAGTCGCCAGTGCCGCTGTCGTTGCCCAGGTCTTGCAGGTCATCCTTGGCTCGCACGTTGCCGAACGGCAGGAGGAACTGAGGGTCGACGATGTAATCGCCGATCTTGGTGAAGTGCACGCCACGCAGGATACCGATGTCGGAATCCAGACCGGCATTGATGGGTACCTTGTGGCTGTCGGCGTATAGGGCGTTGCGTTCGGTGTGCTGGTAATAGAGCAACCCCAGGTTGGTGCCTTCCGGAAGGGCGGTGTAATCGCCAGCATCGACGTCCACAGCCGAGGCGCTGCAGGAGAAACCGGCGAGCAGGCTCAATAGCGAAGCATGCAACAGATGCGCTGGACGGCGCTCGCGTGGCAACCCCGCAGGGCTGAGGCGAGCCGGCTCTGTGCTCATTTTCATAACATCACCTTTATTGTTTTTGTTTATGATCGAACTTAGTGCCGGAGCGCTTATCCGGACTAACGTGAAGTCATTGAGCAGAGCTTGTGCCAGCTTTTTCTATTGTGTAAAAATCGCTTTTAAATCAATGGCTTAAATAACAATAAGAGTTGTCGAACGAAGCTCGGGAATTGTCCCGCTGTATCACTGGCTCAAATTGAGACAGTGGCTTGGGGTCGAGCTGGCCCACTTCGAGACATTCGCCCGCGAGACGCATGCCATGCACAAACTCAACAGCCCCGCGCCCCTCCCTTCGCGCAAGCGTTTCGTCGATTCCCAAGTGATCGAGAGATCCTGGCAGCGCTCGCAGAATTACGGCCTGTGCCAGCGCGACAGTCTGTTGTTCGACGCTCCGGTGGTCGCCAGCGGCTCGCAGATCGCCGAGAGCAATCGCCTGCTGCTTAACTGCGCCACCCCGGAGATGGAGCAGCTGCACGCCGCTCTGTCGCCGAAGGACTGGGTGCTGGCCTGCATCGATCTGGAAGGTGTAGTGCTCAGCACCCTGGGCCACCGCAGCTCCGACAACCGCGAGTTGAACCAGGTGTTCCGTGTCGGCGCGCAAATTTCCGAGCAGAACGTGGGTACCACCGCGCCGAGTTGCGCCCTGACCGAGCGCGACTCGGTGTTTTTTGTCGGCGAGGAGCATTACCTCGAGGAGGCTCGCCGTTTCTCCTGTCTGGCCACGCCGATCTTCGGCCTGGACGGCGGCATAGTCGGAGTACTGGACGCCAGCAGCAAACACGGTGTGCCCTCGGTCTACACCCTGGATTCCCTGGTGTTCGCCGCTCGTGCCATCGAAAACCGCATGTTCGCCCAGCTAGGTGATGTGCTGCTGGTGCACCTGCACCACCGCCTGGACATTCTCGGTACGCCACTGGAAGGCCTGATGGCCTTCGACCCGGCCGGTAAGCTGCGCTGTGTCAACCGCATCGCCGGACAGTTGTTGAATCTCGGCGAGATTCGGTCCGGCCTGGACTTCGCCGAGCTGTTCGACATGCCTTTCGTCCATGCCACCTGCTATTGCCGCCACGACCTCAGTGCGCCGCTGCGCTTGCGCAGCCACCACAGCGGCGAACTGCATGCTTGCATCACTCTGAGTCCTGATCAGAAAATGACGCGGGTGCCGCGTTCGACATCTTTGCCTGCAACTACCGTCGAGCAGTTGCCCTCGTCCGAGGCCGGCCCCTGCCTGCAGGATTCGGCCTTGCAGGACGCTCTGGCCCGGGCACGCAAGGCCTTCTCCCATGACATTCCGGTGCTGATCAACGGCGAAACCGGCACGGGCAAGGAGGTTTTTGCCCGTCTGCTGCATGAAGGCAGTCGCCGAGCGGGTGAGGCCTTCGTCGCGATCAACTGTTCGTCCATCCCGGCCAGCCTGATCGAGTCGGAACTGTTTGGTCACGTCGAAGGTGCCTTTACCGGCAGCCGCAAGGGTGGTGCCAGTGGCAAGATCGAACAGGCGCACAAGGGCACTCTGTTTCTTGACGAGATCGGGGACATGCCCCTGGAACTGCAAGGTCGCCTGCTGCGCGTGCTGCAGGAGCGCAGCCTGAGCCGTCTTGGCAGCAGCCAGGTGATCAAGGTGGACTGCGCGCTGATCTGCGCCACCCACCGAGATCTCAAGCTGCTCAGCGCCAACCAGGGCTTTCGCGAGGATCTTTACTACCGCATCAATGGCCTGCGCGTATTCCTGCCGGCCCTACGCGAGCGCCGCGACCTCGAAGCGCTGATCCAGCACTTGCTGTGCGCCGCAACCACCCCACACCAACCGCTCAGCCTGAGCAAAGCGGCACTGCAGGCGCTGTTGGCTTACCGTTGGCCGGGCAATGTTCGCCAGCTTAACCAGACCCTGCGCCTGGCCGCTGCCCTGGCCGAGAGCGACAGGGAAATCGACCTGCAGCATCTGCCGGATGACGTATTGGAGGGTTGTGAAGTTCAGGTCGGGTCAACGGCAGGGACACCGCAGCCGCATCTGCAGGCGGGGGATACCCTGCAGGTTTCAGAGCTGCGTGCGATCAAGGCGGCGGTGGAAGCGAGCGGCGGCAACCTCTCGGCCGCCGCGCGCAGCCTGGGAATCGGGCGAGCGACCCTGTACCGGAAGCTCAAGGGAATGGAGGAGGGTTAACGCTGGAGGCAAGGCCGCGCTCCGACAGGAACGGCGGCCTTGCGCAAGGGGTGGCGGTACTATCCGGCGGTGTTTGGGCCGATGATTTCGAGCACTTCGGCGACGCTGTTGGCCGGGAAGCCGCCTTGCGCGGCGTGTTCGCGGATCAACTGTTCGTTCGCCGCGATGTACAGACAGTAGACCTTGTCGTCAGTCACATAGCTCTGCAGCCATTGGATCTGCGGTCCCATGGTGCTGAGCACGGAACAAGACTTCTGCGAAATGGCCTGGAGTTCTTCGGCCGAGAGTTTTCCCGCGCCCGGAATTTCCCGCTCGATGACATATTTGGGCATGACAGATTCCTTGATAGTTGAGTTGTGGGTAGGTGCTGGCGTGATGCTGAGAAGAAAAAGCAGCCGGGGGCGGTAACCACCCTCCGGCTGAAAAAGGGTTACAGCTTGATCATCACCGTCTTCAGCTCGGTGTAGTGGTCGATAGCCGCCGCACCCAATTCGCGGCCGACACCGGAGAGCTTGTAGCCGCCAAAGGGCAGTACCGGGTCGAGGGCGCTGTGGCAGTTGACCCAGATCGAGCCGGACTTGATGCGCGGGATCATGCGGTGCACCGCGCTCATGTCGTTGGACCAGATGCTGGCGCCGAGGCCGTAGGGATTGTCGTTGGCCAGGCGCACGGCTTCGTCGAGGTCGTCGAAGGGCATGGCCACCAGCACCGGGCCGAAGATCTCCTCCTGCACCAGGCGATGCTTCTGGTCGACGTCGACGATCACCGTGGGTTGGACGAAGTAGCCGGGACCGAACTTCTCGCCGCCGCAGGCGATGGTGGCGCCCAGTTCGCGGCCCATCTCGATGTAGTTATGCACCCGATCCTGTTGCTTGGCGGAGATCAGGGGACCCATGGCCGCGCTGGGATCGAGGCCGCTACCGAGTTTCATGCCATTGGCGATATCGACGATGTCGCCCACCACCCGGTCGAAGTGTTTGCGGTGCACGTACAGGCGCGAGCCGGCGCAACACACCTGGCCCTGGTTGAAGAAGATGGCGCTGGCGGCACCGGCGGCGGCCACCTGCAGGTCGGCGTCGGCCAGGACGATGGTGGGCGACTTGCCGCCTAGCTCCAGGGTAACGCGGGTCATGTTGTCCATGGCCGCTTTGCCGATCTGCTTGCCCACTTCGGTGGAGCCGGTGAAGGTCAGCTTGTCTACTCCCGGGTGGCGGGTCAGCGCCGCGCCAGCGCTGAGGCCGGTGCCGGTGACCACGTTGAATACGCCGGTGGGGTAGCCGGCTTCCAGCACCAGTTCGGCCAGCTTGAGGGCACTCAGCGGTGTCTCGTCGGCCGGCTTGAGTACCAGGCTGCAACCGGTGGCCAGGGCCGGGCCGAGTTTCCAGCAAGCCAGCATGAAGGGGAAGTTCCAGGCGACGATGGCACCGACCACACCTACCGCCTCGCGGCGGATGAAGGCGTGGAATTCGCTGTCCGGCATCAGTGGCAGGGACGGATCTACTGTAGTGCCCGAGAGCTTGGTGGCCCAGCCGGCCATGTAGCGCAAGGAGTCGATGGACAACTGCACGTCCACCAGGCGGGCCATCTGCACGCTCTTGCCGTTGTTCAGACATTCCAACTCGGCGATCACCTGGGCGTCACGCTCGATCAGGTCGGCCAGGCGCCACAGCAGGTTCTGCCGCTCGCGCGGACGCATGCGGCTCCAGGCAGAATCGTCGAAGGCGCGGCGCGCGGCCTGCACCGCACGGTCCACGTCGACATGGTCGGCGGACGGCACTTCCAGCAGAAGGTTGCCGGTGGCCGGGTTGCGCACGGCCATGGTCGCGCCGCTGGCGGCGTCCATCCATCCGGCGCCGATCAGCATGCGCGGTTGCCTGGAGAGGAATTCGACGGTCTTGGGATGCAGTAGGTTTTCCATGGGTGGCGCCTCGTTGTTGTGGGTCTTGTACCGGACCCTGGAGCAACGCCTGTGCCAGCCCCACCGAAAGCGCCGCGGGGGCTGGGCTCCCGGCCTTACTTAGGAGGCAACCCAGACAGGAACGGCAAAGCAAGGACTGTATCGAACTCGTACAACTGTCTCGGAATGGGACAACGGCGCCCCGCACTGAGTCGACCAGACCAGCGCAAAGTGAAGACGCCGCCAACGGTCCGTCGCGCTATCAAAAAGCCCTTTACGAAGGAGTACAGGCGCTGGATGATCTCGAACCTGCAACCCGACCCTAAAAAAATAAAAACAGGTGTCTCTATGCTTCTTGAGCATGCGTTGTTAACCGATGTCAGCGGCAAGCCGCTACGCCAGCAACACAAAATCTTTTCAACCGAGTGGGATGAAATCAGCGACTGGTCGGATCGCGTTTACATGCCCTATCGTGTGGCCCCCATCGGGCATGCCATCAAGCCGCAAGCAACCATGCATTCGTCCAGGATTGGCGAGTTGACGCTGACTCGTTTTGCCTATGGAGTCGCCGTGAGCGTCGATGAATTTTCGCCCGAGGCGGGGAATGCATTACTGCTTACGACCATTCGCGGCAATGCCCGGCACTGGGCTCAACGTTCGGTCACTGAGGATACGGCAGTAGGTGAATCCTTCATTGCCAATTGCAGTCGTGTCGATTACCGGATCGACCTCGACCCGGATCACCTGCAACTGAATCTGACTATTCCTCATGCAGTTTTGGAACGGGTGGCGCAGCAGTGGTTTGGGTTCGTGCCCGATGATCGGTTCTGGAGACATAAATGCATTATCGGCGGAATCGGTTCTAGCTGGCTAAGCCTGCTGGAGTACACGGTTCGTTGTGTTGCCGAGGCTTCCGAACACATGGCTGAAGGACGTATGGGAGCTCACCTGGAGCAAAGTCTTTGCGTTCATTTATTGCGAGAGTGGGCTGGCCGCGCCGAGCAAGCAGGGCTTGATTTCAATAGTCCAATGAACCGGATTGCACCGCGTTATGTCAGGGCCGCTGAAGAGTTCATGAGTGCCAACGCAGCGAGCCTGCCGACGATGGCAGAGGTTGCCAGTGCCGTCGGGACCAGTGTGCGGGCATTGAGCGGAGCCTTCTCGCGTTTTCGCGGCATGACGCCCGGTGCGTTCTTGCGCGAGCAGCGGTTGCAGGGTGTGCGCCGCGATTTATTGGCAACGGATCCGGAGTCGGGTACGACTGTTTCCACCATCGCCTTTCGGTGGGGTTATCTAAACCTGGGTGAATTTGCGGGAATCTATCGCAAGCGTTTCAGTGAATTACCCTCCCAAACCTTGCAGCGCCGACTGCGTTAGCGATGCGAGGCAGGAAAGGGCACCGAGAGTGACGTCTAACCCACTCTCGGTGCCCAGGAAGCCAACCACTTGCTATGGGTCAGAACACCCACAACAGCCGTAGGTTAACCCGCTGCTTTTCCTTGAAACCGTTGTCGACCGATACGTCCTGGCCGTAATTGAGCAGGGCCTGGAACGTAGGGGTCATCCAGTACGATCCCCCGACACGGTACTTGCTGGTGTTGGGTTCATCGTTTTGATCCTGACCGTCAACGCGCGTCTCACCACCCCAGAGTCGAGACGCACCGACATGCACCGACAGCTTGGGTGTCACGGCGTATCTCAGGTAGGTCTGGGCTTGCCATAGAGGCTTCTGTCGCAACGTCAGGCCTTGACTCGTGAGGTCGTCATTTTTGCCAAACAGGGTTACATCGGCTGTGAGGTCCAGAGACAACTTTTCAGTGAGGCCGGTCACATAGCCTGTCTGCAACGTCATCTTCCAACGATTTTCGCCAAGGTTGAGTGCATCGTTTCGATCATAGTTACCGGTCGGCACGAACAGGTAGGGCGCAATGCCCCAATATCGGTTCTTCGCCGGATCATTCACGAGCCACAGGGTGGACGCCAGGATCAAGTCGCCCACGCCATTGGTTTGTCCCAACGAGTCGTTATCGCGTGTTCCTTCCAGGCGCCCGAATGGCAACAGGAACTGCGTATTGATCGTGTAGTCACCCAACTGCTGGTAATTCGCGACGCGCAATATGCCGATATCCGAGTCGAGTCCCGCTTTGATCGCAACCTTGTGACCATTACCGTAAAGCGACCGCCGTTCGGCATGCTGGAGGTAAAGCAAGCCGATATTGCTGCCGGCTGGAAGCGCAGCGGCGTATTCGCCGGCGTCCACATCGACGGCTTCGGCGTTGCCCGCCAGAGTCGCCAGCAGGAGGCCGGCACTGATTGTTGACGTGCCAAATGCGCATTCTGTGGATCGAGCGCGCGCAGGGGTACGTGTGGAGATCTCCATGAGTCACCTGTTTTGTTTTTGTTGTTTTCGGAGAAAGGGATAGTTTTCTTGCGCCATCGCCTGGAGCCCTTGGAGGGCTCTCATGCGAATCGAATCAGGTCCGGATTCAGATGGTCAGATTGCGGTACGCCGCCGTTTCGAAATCCAGATATCCATTGGTTGAAACAGGGTCTACGAATGGCAATATCTGAGTGGCCCAAAAACCACCGATGCCATTCTTGCGATCGATCCAATAGAAAAGATTGGCCAATCCAGCCCACGCCAAAGAGCCCGCAGGACGACCGGTGGGTGCGTCTTGTTCGTTGATCATGAAACTCAACGCCCATGACTTTGGCATGCCGGGGAAAAATTCCGCAGTGTGGGAAATACTCGGAATCACGCAGGGAAGGGCTTTTATTTTCAGGTTGTCGAGCCCGTTTTTTTCAGCGAAACGAATCGTCTCAGGCTTCAGAATTCGTCCGTGATCACCTTGTCCATCGTTTAGCCAGGCCCGGATGAACAGGCAATAATCCTTCACGGTCGAGAACAGACCATGGCCTCCCATGTGCACTTCTGGTTCCTCTGGAAGGAGGGAGCCCTCGACTGCGGTCAGCGATCCATCTTCTTCACGCTGATGCATTCCAGCCCGTCGCTGGAGCATCGATGCGGTCATGCTAAAGGCGGTATCGGTCATGCCCAGCGGCTCAAAAATACGCTGTTGCATGACTTCACCCAGACGTTTGCCGGTAATGGCCTCGACCACCAGACCGGCCCAATCCATGCTGGAACCATATTCCCACTGTTCACCAGGCTCAAACAGCAAGGGCGTCATAAGTGCCGCCAACGATCCACTGATGATGCTGGGTTGGTGTCCTTCCTGGACTAGCCTGTTGTAGTTTTCGTTAAAGAATTCATAACCCAGGCCTGCTGTATGAAGCAGAAGCATCCGCGTGGTGATGTGTTTTTTGGGCGCGCGAAGCCGCGGGGTGCCGTCGGTATCAAACCCTTCGAGCACCTTCAGTTCGCCGATCATCGGCACATAGTCCCTGGCAGGCGCATCGAGATCCAGTAGGCCGTCCTCGACCAACTGAAGCACCGCCGTGGCGGTTATCGCTTTAGTCGTGGAAAACATGGCGAAAACACTGTCGGTCGTCATTGCACCGGCTTGACCGAGCGTCCGTTGACCTGAAGCACCCTCGTAGAGCAAACCATCTCGCCCCGTTATTGCTGCAACTACGCCTGGCACGCGCTGTTGTCCCGCAGTGACGGCATCGAGCAGGTTATTGATTGATGAAGTGAAACCCGGATTCATTATTCTTATTCTCCTTGAACCCATCCCTGGTGCGCTCGGCTAGAGCCTATGGCGGGATGTGCAGTGGCAAGACTGGTTAGGCCGACGTGAAGTGTTGAACGTCGGTCCAGGGGAGACTAAGAAAACAAGTTCGGAGCGTCTGTCGTCTGCCGGCAAGGGGTGTCGGAATCAGGCACTTATTTAAGTACTGCGCAGGTGGGCGACGAGTAAACAGAGATAACGAGCGCCTACTGAGTGAGGCTCGCCAGCAGAGCAAAGCGGTCGCGACGCAGGAAGACTCGGCGTTTCGATTGGCCGGTGAGATTACTGCAATGAAGACAGCGGTTGCCAAGGCGGACGGAGCGAAGGAAGCGTTTCAAGAACAGCTCAGTGTGTCGCGCGCCGAATCTAAGCGACTGGAAGAGGGCCTGGCGCAGGCAAGCGCGCAATTGGCCGAAGCTCAAATATTAGCGGAACAATATTCTGCGGAGCTCACTCAGCTATCCCGCTATCGTGATGCAGTACTAGACACGAGTGGCGGTTCGGACAGCTGAAACGCCGCTTCGGCTATGACGACAGCCTCGACGTGTTTGGCTTGCATGGCATCGGCGGAATGACCAGGCAAAATCCGTCAAAGCGCCGGGTGTACAGCAAGTCCATAGCATCGATGATCAGTGAACTGTCCGTGGCATTTTTACCTTTGGTGTAAGCGAACTGTTGGATGGGCTGAATCGAATGATCGAGGAGGACTTTCTTCCAGCCACCCAACTGCGGGCCCGTCCAGTCGCCATAAATGCGCTTGACGCTGGCAACACCGTATTTGGCGATCTCCTCAAACAAGCCTTCAACAATCGCAGCGGGAGCATTGTCGGCATCAATGAGTACTGCTAAATGTTTTTGCGTGTGATTGGGGATGTAAGTGGCCATGGATGGTCCCTGAGTAGATAACTCACAATACCGTCAAATGAGTCCGAGGGGGTACGATTGGGAAGATGGAAAATGACGAGCTCGCGCGCTCCGTACTTTTCGACAAATCTTATTTCTGATCTGCACCTGCTTGTTTGTGTGCAAAAACAATCGCAGTCTCGATATTCAGCGATATCGAAGCAAACGACTTCATCAGCAATGACTCCGGCAGCGCCCAATCCCATTTTTCGCGCAGCATGTTTTCCACATCAGCGAGAGTCGAATCGAGATCGCCTGGGTCCAGGCCACCGACCGCATTGAGTGCAGCGTTTGCTTGATCGATGTTCGTGTCAATCTCGATAGCAAGACCCGCGTTATTACAAGAAAGGCGCACATGATTGAGCAGCAGGCGTAGCGCATCATTGGCGTAATCACCTAGCCAACTGATCAAATAACATTTTCCGCTCGACTCGATGAGGTAACGCTCGCCAAGACCCAATGAGACAAATGTCTTTCGAGCTTCATCGAGTAACGCTTGAGCGTCGCGATCGATAAACGGGCAAGCGGCCGTGTCTGCCAGGACTGCGCGCATCTCTTCGCGCACAGTGTCATGCACCATAGCGCCCAAACCATCGAAATGAGGAGGGGCACCACCGCGTGCGGCTGAAACAATAATGACCTTGGCCTGGAGATCAACATCACGCACCCGCCATCTCCGGCCTCCAAAGATGATGCGTTGATCCTTGGTCAACGGGCGGCTTACGGGGACTGATCCGAGTGCTTTTCCATCACACACCAAGCGGAATTCTTCATCGCTGGTGAATGCGCTGTAGAACTCATAGTGGTTGATCAGTCGCTCTCCAACTGTCCCAGGAAACAATAACCCCGAACTGTCTTGAACAATGAGTTCATGCTCACCCAGGGACTTGAGCAGCTTCACGAAGTCTGACTTCTCGACCTTCGGAAATACCCCCTCTGCAATCAAGACTTTCCAGAGGTCTGCTGCAGATGCGCCGCCACACTGGGCAATGATGGAAAGGCATTGCTGAACAAGGGTGGACGCGTGAATGCCCTGAGCCTTGGGAGGTTCAAACCATCCTCTGGCTAACAGTCTGACCATGGCAATGGTCTGAACCAGGCCTTGGCGCAGCTGATCTGAGAGGCTCGATCCATCTGTGAGTGGCGACTCTTTGCAGTAAACGCGCAGTGTCGCTTTTTCTCCCGGGCGTCTGCCCGAGCGCCCTAAACGCTGGCGCAGACTCGCCACCGATGGTGGGGCACCAATCTGCACTACTGTTTTGGTGCTGCCGATGTCTATTCCAAGTTCAAGCGTCGTGGTGCAAATCGCCGATGCCGCCTGGTCACCTGCCTTGAGAGCATGTTCAGCCTGCTCCCGCAGATCCTTTGAAAGACTGCCGTGATGAGGCCAGAACTCGTTGGGCACGCCATCTTTCTCGCAGCGGCGACGCAGTTGGTCTGCGTACCATTCAACCTGAGACCGACTGTTCGGGAAAATCAGGTTATTACTGCCGCGCAAAACCTTGTAGAGATGATCAGCAATCGCGAAGTCAGGGCTCGCCTCGTTTTCCGTCTCGTCATCATTTCCCTCCTGATCAGAGCGCTCGACGGGCTTCTTTTTTGAGCTCGCTCATTGGCGGCTGGATGTAACCGCGAACTTGCACCTGAAGTGTCTGGTTGGAGTTTTTGGACTCAATGACGGTAACCCCATCGGCATTTCCCGGACGCAAAAACTCCGACGCCATCTTCATATCGCCGAGTGTGGCTGACAGCCCAACTCTAGGGAGGCGACGCCCCGCGACAAGTTCTACGCGGTGCATCAGAGACTGAAGCTGCTTGCCTCGTTCGCTACCAATGAATGCGTGTCCTCTGAAAAGAGGTCCATTTTTTTTTGCGTCAAAGAAAATCCCAAGCCTGCATCTTCCTTGGCATCGACGGCCCTCGCTTTTTCGTTAACACGAAAGGTGCGAATCAGGGCGACCTGTTAGTTCCAACGAGTGTGAATTTCTGATGACTACGTTCTCTGACGGCACTGGTGCCCTTCAGATAAGCGCCGTACCGAACACCGCCACGACCCGCGTAAGCGGGGTGTCGGCGCCGGCGCGAATCCCCATCGGCTCGGAGCTAAGCCAGATAGAGTCGTTGGGATATTGATTGAGTCGCAAAACATTGATCGTCGATGCAATCAGCGGCGATCCAGCCACACCGTCTGCGCATTGCAGAACTCACGGACCCCGAAATGTGACAGCTCCCGGCCGAACCCGCTTTTCTTCACGCCGCCGAAGGTGACACGTGGGTCGGTTGCGCAATAGCCATTGATGAACACACCGCCGGTTTCCAGTTCGCCCGCCAGCTTATGGGCAAGCTCGACATCGCGAGTGTAAATGGTTGAGGCAAGTCCGAACTCACTGTCATTGGCCAGCTCTAGCGCGTGGGCTGCATCGCGCGCGGTGATGATCGAGGCCACCGGCCCAAACAACTCCTGTTTGAACGAGGTCATCCGGTCGGTGACATCTGCGAATACGGTGGGCTCAAAAAAGTTGCCAGGGCCTTCAGCCTTCTTGCCGCCCATTAACAATGTCGCGCCTTCTTCCAGCGTCTGCTGGACCTGACGATCCAGCTCATCACGAAGATCGAAGCGAGCCATGGGGCCGATGTAGGTGTCTGCAGCCAATGGATCGCCGACGACCAACTCGCGAGTGGCTTCGACGAACTTGCGGGTGAACGCCTCGACAATGCCTTGCTCGACAATCAGGCGTTTGGCGGCCGCGCAGACTTGCCCGGTATTCTGATAGCGGCCGATGACGGCCGCTTTGACCGCTTCGTCGAGGTCGGCATCGTTGAGCACAATGAACGGATCGGAGCCGCCCAATTCCAATACACACTTCTTCAACGCCGCTCCGGCTTGAGCGCCGATGGCCATGCCGGCTCGCACGCTGCCGGTGAGTGTCACCGCAGCAATGCGTGGGTCGGCGATCGCGGTGGAGACGCCGTCCGGCGTGACATTGATGACCTCGAAGACACCTTCTGGGAAGTCGGCTTGCTTGAAGGCCTCCCGCAACAGATAGGCGCAGCCCATTACGTTTGGCGCATGCTTGAGGACGTAGGTATTGCCGGCGATCAACGCTGGAACGGCGCCGCGAAGCACCTGCCAGATCGGAAAATTCCACGGCATGACGGCAAGTATCGGGCCGAGCGGGCGGTATTCAATACGCGCTTTTCCACCTTCAACCAGTGTCGGTTCACCGCTCAGCATGGCGGGGCCGTGTTCGGCGTACCACTCGCAGAGCTGCGCGCACTTTTCGATTTCACCGCGCGCCTGAGTGGTGGGCTTACCCATTTCCAGGGTGATCATATTTGCCATCGCTGCGGCGTTGTCGCGCAATGCCTGTGCCAAGGCGATCAACAATTGCGAGCGTTGATCAACGGGTTTGCTGCGCCAGACGCGGAACCCGGCAGCGGCGCGGGTAAGGGCGGCGTCCAGTGTCGAGGCCGATTCGAAAGGGTAGTAGCCGATCTGCTCGCCATTGGCAGGGTTGATCGAAATGGCATGGGTAAGGCCAGAAACGTTAATCATGACACCGTCCTATGAGGTAGGAATGAATACGCAGCTTCAAAGCAGAAGCGCCGCCGTTGAGTCAGGTCGCGCGCGCCAGGATGGAGTACGCGCGACCAATGACTGGTGCATCGACCATTTGCCCATCCAGCACGAAGACGCCGTCACCTGAGCTGGCAGCTTCGATGATGCGTTGCGCCCAGAGAAGTTCTTCAGGGCTGGGTTTTAACGCCTGATGGATGATCGCCACCTGGCTCGGATGGATGCACAACGCGCCGCCAAAGCCCATGTCGCGGGCAAATTGAACGGTGTTGTGCAGGCCAGTGGTGTCCTGGATTGAGGGGAAGACGCCGTCCAGCGCCGGGGCCAGTCCAGCAACCCGTGTGCAGAGCAACACGGCGTAGCGGGCGTGGCTGAGAATCTCTTCGGCAGCACGGCTGCCGGCGGTCAGGTTCAGGTCCAGGCCCAGATCGAGGCTGCCGAACGACAAGCGTTCAGCGCCTTTCGCACCGGCAATCGAGCTGAGTGCCGCCAAGCCTTTGGCGCTCTCGATGATCGGCCAGACCGGTTTGCCGGTGCTAAAGGCGGTGGACACCTGCGCCGCACTTTCTGCTTTGGGCAGCAGAATGGCGGTCACGCCGGCATGCCGACGGCAAAGATCCAGGTCCGCGGCGTGCGCCCAGTGCTCCGCGGCATTCACCCGAACCAACACCTGAGCTTCGGGGTGTTCACTCAAGAAGCGCTCAAGGTTATCCCGGGCCTGCTCTTTGAGGTTTTCCTGCACGGCATCTTCCAGGTCGACAATGACTCGGTCCGCGCCGCTGGCGATGGCTTTGGGGATGCGCTCTGGACGGGTGGCCGGCACAAACAAGGCGGAGCGAACAATCGATGGACTCATGGTGTTTCTCCCTGGCTGAACTCGACTTCACCGATCTGCGCGGTGCCGTCCTGATTGCCTGCCCAGACCTGCGCCTTGCCACTGTCAATCACGCGTCCGCCGACCTCGAAAGGTTGCGGCGAAATCAGCGGTCGGACCCCTCGGAAGGTGAAGCGCTTCAAGCGCGCGGACGGGTGCGCTTTGGTAAAGGCACGCAGGTTCAACGTGGCAATCAATGGACCATGCACCACCAGTCCCGGATAGCCTTCGGTCTCTGTGACGTAAGGCCAGTCATAGTGAATCCGGTGGCCATTGAAGGTGACCGCGGAATAGCGGAACAGCAGGGTCGAGGACGGCTCGACCGGTTCCTGCCATTGGCCCTCGGGGAGCGCTTCGGTGCCGCTCAGTTTGGGTGGAGTCGGTTCGCGGTAGACGATGTCCTGCTCATCTTGCAGGGTGCGTTGGCCGTCCTGGAAATACTCATGGCGCACCGTGACAAACAGTAGTGAACCGGTGCGGCCGAGCTTCTCTTCGACGTTGAGGATGGTCGAAACACAGGTCACATCCGCCTCCACCTTCAGAGGCTGGTAGAACTCGATTCGGCTGCCGGCCCACATGCGATTGCGGTTGTGCGCCGGAGGCAAGAAACCACCCAGCGCCGGATGACCGTCCGGGCCCAGTTCGCTGGCTGCGACCGGCTCTTGAAAGAACGCCCAGTGCCACAGCGGCGGCAGCGCTTCGCCAGGCAGCGGTGCCACTTCGCTCAAGGTTGCGGCAATGCGTTTGACCAGGTTGAAGCTGATCCGGTCCTGGCTTTCCTGACGACGTCCGATCCACGCTGAAAAATCGATATCGCTCATACATTTCGCTCCTGTCGGTCGGTGATCAGGCCAGGGCGGCCATTTCTGGAATCGCTTCGAACAAATCCGCCACCAGGCCGTAATCGGCCACCTGGAAGATCGGCGCTTCTTCATCCTTGTTGATCGCAACGATCACCTTGGAGTCCTTCATGCCGGCCAGGTGCTGGATCGCGCCGGAGATACCGACGGCGATGTACAGCTGTGGCGCAACGATCTTGCCGGTCTGAC
>NZ_AKJE01000002.1 GCF_000282495.1 Pseudomonas sp. GM79 | reverse complement strand
TACCGCAGAAATGGATATGTACCCCGACCAAAATTATAGGTCAGCAGTCAGTCCGCCATCGCGGGCAAGCCCGCTCCCACAGGGTCTTTGCTGTCCTTCAGACCGTCGTTTCCTGGCGGCATACATGCTGGCGAGCATCACTGGCAATCAACTGCCTGATCCCTTCAAACAACTCATCACTCTGCGCCTGCGTGCAGTCCTCACCATGGCGTTTACGCAGCCCGTAATGGCTGAGAATCAGATGCACATCAGCATGCAGCCCATGTTGCTTGAGGCAGTTTTCAACACATTGCAACGGACAGCCATCCAGCGCGAAGATCCGGCGCCCCGAGCGCGCTTTGTTGACCAGCGCCGCCACATGCCCGCCGACACCAACGATGCAGGACATTTCAGCCAGGCCACTGCGGTCCAGTCGCACGGCCAGGGTATTGGCCAGTTGGGCGACATTGGAGCAACCTGAGCAGGAGTAAACCAAAGGCAGGGTTGAACGGGGCATTTGCACTCTCCGTGGATGGACGCTGCCAGTGTGCAAGGCGCCTGGCATTGCGCCTTGATGACGGTCAATTCCGGCTATTGGAAAGCCGCCAGCTCCTCTTCAGCGAGGATGCTGATATGGCGACGCTCCATGGCGATCAGGCCGCACTCCACCAGACGATGCAAAATCCGCGAGAAGGTTTCCGGCTGAATCCCAAGCTTCGACGCCACCAGGCGTTTGGACACTTGCAAGACAATCTGGCCGGTAACCGGGTGGCGTTCCTGGAACAGAAAATTGATCACCCGACGAGTCGCACTGGCCATGGTCAAGGTATCGATGTCGCGCAGACGCAGGTGCAGGTGAACACTCATGCTCGCCAGGATCGCCAGACAGACTTTCGGCTGATCCTCCAAGGCATTGCGGTAATGGTTGCCCTCGATACTTACCAGCACGCTGTCCTTCAGCGCGGTGGCGCTCACCGGGTAGAGCCGGGCCTGGCTGAACAGCAAGGCTTCGGCAAAGGTCTGGCCGGGCTGGATGATCTCCACCAGATTTTCCTGGCCTTCGCCGGTGAGCCGGTACAACTTGACCTGGCCGCTGACCAGCAGGAAAAAACGCCTGGCCGGATCCCCTTGATGCATGAGCGTGCTGTGACAACTCAGGCGCTTGAGCATGGCCAGGCTGCAGACTTGCTCGAAGACTTTCTCCGGCAGTTGGCTGAACAGATGATGACGGCGCAACGTTAAAACGATGGAAGGGTGGGTCAGCATGGCGTACCTCCGCTGACCGTCATAGTAGAGAGCGCAAGCCAATTGACCTATGCCTCTGCAGGCCTACCTCCAAGGAGGGATGCCTGTCAGCCTGCACTGCGCAGATGCTCCATGGCCCACACCGCTGCTTCTACCCGCGAGCGCAAGCCGAGTTTGTGCAGCAGGTTTTTCACATGGACCTTGACCGTCCCTTCGGTGATGCCCAGCTTGTGCCCGATGACCTTGTTGCTGAAGCCGCTGGCGATGGTTTTCAACACCTGACGCTCACGCTCGGTCAGTTCCACCACGGCCTGGCGTGCAGGAGCGCGCAGTGCCTGGGCCATGACTTGAGTCAGCCCCGGGCTGATGACCAAGGCGCCGTTCAAGGCATCGCGGATGTACTGGATCAACAGTTCCGGCTCCATGTCCTTGAGCAGATAACCGTCGGCATCCAAGCGCAGTGCATCGCGAATATCGTCTTCTGCATCCGACACCGTAAACAGCAGCACTTTGCCGGTGTAGTGCATCGCCCGTAATCGGCGCAGGGTTTCGATGCCATTCATTTGCGGCATGTTGTTGTCGAGCAGGACCAGATCCGGTCGAAGCGGCTCAATCAGACCGAGTGCTTCTTCACCCTGGCTGGCTTCGCCGACGATCAGGAAATCATCTTCGAGTTCGAGCATCTGGCGAATGCCGTGACGCATCATCGGGTGGTCGTCTACCAGCAGGATTCTGTGTTGCGGGGACGGGGTCATAGGGTGCTGCCTTCTGTTTGCTGCCCGAGAAATTCCGGGTGGAATTCCAGTTGGACACGGGTGCCTTGGGGTTCCCTGGAGATGATCTGCAGCTGGCCGTGCAAGCTGCGAGCCCGCTCATCCATGATGTTCAGGCCGTGGTGTTCGCGTTGGTCGACGTTGCCGCTGAAGCCGCGACCGTCGTCTTCGACCGACAACCTGACCGTCTCGCCGTCTTGGCGCAGTTGTAGCCAGGCGTTTTGTGCATGGGCGTGGCGCAAGCAGTTGGAAAGCGCCTCGCGGGTGATCTGCAGAATATGGATTTGTTCGCTGGCCGATAGCTGGAAGGCCAGCGTGTCGACGTGCAGATGCACCTGAAACTCCCCGCGACGGGAAAATTCCTCGGCGGTGTCCTTGAGTTCCTGCACCAGTCCCGCGTCGTGAATCTGCAAACGAAAAGTCGTCAGCAACTCGCGTAACTGGCGATAGGCATTGTTCAGTCCCTCGCGCAACTCGGCGGTGACGGTTTCCAGGGTCTGGACCGGTTCGCCCCGGCGCATCAGGGTCTGCATGCGGCTGACTTGCAGCTTCATGTAGGACAGGGCCTGGGCCAGTGAATCGTGCAGCTCGCGGGCGATGATCGTGCGTTCTTCGAGCAGTAGCAGGCGATGATCCTGTTCCCGTTGGCGCTTGAGCGAGAGCGAGGTGCCGATCAGGTTGGCCAGGGCCTGGATCAGTTGGGTTTCCCAGGCTTGCATGGGATGCCCGTCGACAAAGTGCGCCTTCAGCTCACCCAGTTCACTGCCCTGGTTGCTGATGCTGAAGGCTTGCGGATTGGCTTTGTGGTGCTTCTGGCAAGTGGCGCAGTCGCTACTGGCGCAGACTTCGCGGATGTTCGCGCCATGCAGGGCCAGTAACTGTTGGGCCGGTGCCTGCAGTTGGCCTTGCAAGCACAGCGACAGGCGCAAGCCGGGCAGGCGTTGCTGGAAGCGTCGAATCAACTCATCCAGGCCTTCGGCATTGGCCAGGCGTGTGGCCAGGCTTCGGCTGCTTTGATACAGCAGCTCCAGAGCGGCATTGGCTTGTTGCAGGTTCAGGGTTTTTTGCCGGACCTGACTTTCCAGGGTGCGATGCGACTCTTCAATCGTCTCGGCCATGGTGTTGAAACTCGTGGCCAACTGGCCCAGTTCGTCCTGGGACTGATGGTTGACCCGCACCTTGAAGTCGCCTCGACGAAAGCGCTGGGTGGCGTCCACCAACTCCTTGAGGGGCGTGACGACACCGTACTGTAACTCGTACAACCCGATCAGCAGGACAATCATGGTGGTGAACAAGGCCAGGCCCTGGATCACCTGTTGCCAGCCTTGCTTTTGTTCGCTTTGACGCTGCAACAGGTTGACGAACTGGTTCAGTTGTTCAACGAAGGACAGGGCCTGGACCTGAAAATAGGCCGCATCGCCGCGCAGCAGTGCCGGGAGTAAATCCTCGTTCCATTGTTGCTGGATTTGCCCATAGCTGATTTGCAGGGCGGCGGTCGGGCCATCTTCCAGCACGGCCTTGAGTGACTGGCTGGTGAGACGGGTTTGCAGGCTGTCGGTGATGGTGGCGATTTCTGAGGGCGTTGCACCCGCGGCGAGTTTCCAGCTCAGGTGATAAGTCTCCATGCGCACCGAGCCTGCGGTGTTGATGGCGGCGGCATCGCCCTGGCTGAACCAGGCGATCAGCCCGGCGCTCAGCGAACTGGCGAGCGCCAGCACGGCGATCAGGATCACCGCCAGCCCGGCGCGAGCGGGCAGGGAGCTGCGCAACCAGCGGATCATCGGCGCAGGTCCCGGAAGAAATCAGGAAAACAGAGCATGTGCAGCACCAGAGTGGGTTTTGCCGCCGTTCCCTGACGCGCTACCTCTAAAGAGTTGTCGACAGGTCCTTGTCAGCAAAATCGTGGCTTAAAACTCTTAACAAGCTGATAAATAAAGGGTTTTAAGGCTTTTCAGGACTACCTCCTTAGAGGTAGACCGCACAAGCATAGGCCTATGCCCCCTTGGGCTTCGTTGACGTGGGTCAAGTTTTTGCGGGGTTGGCCTCTCTAGTCTGCCGCCATGGCTAACTGACTGGAGAGCATTGTGACCCAACCGCGTGTAAGACAAGGCTTGGTGCTGGGCATGAGCACGCTGGCCTTCACTGTGTGCTTCATGGTCTGGATGATGTTTGCCGTGCTCGGTGTACCGATCAAGGACCTTCTCCAGCTCAACGAAACCCAGTTCGGCCTGCTGGCCGCGACCCCGGTCCTGACCGGCTCGCTGGTGCGTTTGCCGCTGGGCCTGCTGACCGACCGCTTTGGCGGGCGCAGCGTGTTCTTCCTGCTGATGCTGGCCTGCGTCGCGCCGCTGTATTTGATCAGTCATGCCACCGCCTACTGGCAGTTCCTGGTGCTGGGCTTGTTCGTCGGCCTGGCCGGCGGCTCGTTCTCGGTCGGGATTGCCTACGTCGCCAAATGGTTCGACAAGGAGAATCAAGGCTTCGCCATGGGCATCTTCGGCGCCGGTAACGCCGGAGCCGCGGTGACCAAGTTTCTCGCCCCGGCACTGATCGCCGCCGGCAGCTGGCAACTGGTGCCGAAAGTCTTCAGCGCGATCCTCTTTATTACCGCGCTGCTGTTCTGGTTTCTCAGTGCCGAAAACAAGGACCACCGCAGTGCATCCGGCGCTACCTTGCGTGAGCAACTGCGCTCGTTGAAAGACCCTGCGGTGTGGCGCTACTGCCAGTACTACTCGATCGTATTCGGTGGCTACGTTGCCCTGGCACTGTGGATGACCAAGTACTACGTGCAGGAATACGGTTTCAGCCTGCAAAGCGCGGCGCTGCTGGCGGCCTGTTTTTCCCTGCCCGGTGGCGTGCTGCGCGCCGTCGGCGGCTGGATGTCGGATCGCTGGGGGGCGCAAAGCGTGACCTGGTGGGTGTTGTGGGTCAGCTGGATCTGCCTGTTCCTGCTCTCGTATCCCCAGACCCAACTGCAAGTGCAGACCATCGACGGCCCGGTGGATTTCCACATCGGCCTGAGCCCGGCGTTGTTCACCGTGCTGCTGTTCGTCATGGGCATCGCCTTCGCGTTCGGCAAGGCCTCGGTTTTCAAATACATCGCCAACGACTACCCGAAAAACATGGGCGCGGTGTCCGGCATCGTCGGCCTCGCCGGTGGCCTGGGTGGTTTCGTGCTGCCGATCCTGTTCGGCGCCCTGGTGGACCTCACCGGCGTGCGCTCTTCCTGCTTCATGTTGATGTACGGCGTGGTCTGGGTCTCCCTCACCTGGATGTACTTCAGCGAAATACGCAAAAGCCCGGTGCTGGGTAAAGCGCCGCTGCTGACCCCGTCCCCGATTTCCAGCATTGCCCTAGGAGAAGAACATGTCCGTTCTGCAAAAGCCTGACAAAGGCCCGGTCATTCATGACTGGCGCCCCGAGGACCCCGCGTTCTGGGGAAGTAGCGGCAAACAGACCGCCACGCGCAACTTGTGGATTTCCATTCCTGCGCTGTTGTTGGCCTTCGCGGTGTGGATGGTCTGGAGCACGGTGATCGTGCGTTTGAACGCCATCGGCTTCACCTTCACCACTGACCAGCTGTTCTGGCTGGCGGCGTTGCCGGGGTTATCCGGGGCGACCTTGCGCGTCTTCTATTCCTTTATGGTGCCGATCTTCGGTGGCCGTCGCTGGACCGCCCTGAGCACCGCGTCGCTGTTGTTGCCATCGATCTGGATGGGCTTCGCCGTGCAGGACCCGAGCACCTCCTACAGCGTGTTCGTGTTGATTGCCTTGCTCTGCGGTTTTGGGGGCGGCAACTTTGCCTCGAGCATGTCCAACATCAGCTTCTTCTATCCCAAGTCGCAGCAGGGCACAGCCCTGGGCCTCAACGCAGGGTTGGGTAACCTGGGCGTTTCGGTGATGCAGTTCTGTGTACCGCTGGTGATTACCTTCGGTGTGTTCGGCTTCATGGGCGGCTCGCCGCAAGCACTGCCGGACGGTGGCCAGTTGTGGCTGCAGAACGCCGGGTTCATCTGGGTGCCTTTTATTGTCCTGGTGACGGTGCTGGCCTGGTTCGGCATGAATGACCTGTCCAGTGCCCGCGCTTCGTTCAGCGAACAGGCGGTGATCTTCAAGCGCAAACACAACTGGTTGATGTGCTGGTTGTACCTGGCGACCTTCGGCTCGTTCATCGGTTTTTCCGCCGCGTTTCCGCTGCTGATCAAAACCTCGTTCCCTGACGTCATAGCCTTGAAATTCGCCTTCCTCGGCCCGTTGGTCGGCGCTCTGGTGCGGCCATTGGGCGGCTGGCTGGCGGACAAGCTCGGTGGCGCGAAAGTGACCTTGTGGAACTTCGTGGCGATGATCGCGATGGTCTTCGGGGTGATGCACTTCCTGCCGCAGAACGGTACCGGCGGCAACTTCTACGGCTTCCTCGGCCTGTTCATGCTGCTGTTCATCACCACTGGCGTCGGCAACGGCTCCACCTTCCGGATGATCCCGGTGATCTTCCGCACCCAGCATGAAAAAGCCTCGGCCGGAAAACCGCCAGCCGTACGCGAACAAGCGCTCAAGGATGCCGGTAAAGAATCGGCCGCCGTCCTGGGCTTCAGTTCGGCCATGGGCGCCTTCGGTGCGTTCTTCATTCCCAAATCCTTCGGCTCTTCGATGGCCCTGACCGGCGGCCCGGAGATGGCCTTCTACATGTTCGTCGGCTTTTACCTGAGCTGCATCGTGGTGACCTGGTGGTGGTACGCGCGCAAAGGCGCCGCGACACCCTGCTGAGACGACCCGAATTCAATCATTGCGTGGGCGGGGCACAGACTCCGCGACAAAGCCTGAGAGGACTACACCGTGAGTCATTTACTGGATCAATTGCGGTTTTTCAACCGTAAGCAAACCGAGTTTTCCGACGGTCATGGAGAGACCCGCAAAGAGTCTCGCGACTGGGAGAACGTCTACCGTTCGCGCTGGCAGTACGACAAGATCGTGCGTTCTACCCATGGGGTGAACTGCACCGGCTCCTGCTCGTGGAAAATCTACGTCAAGAACGGCCTGATCACCTGGGAAACCCAGCAGACCGACTACCCGCGTACCCGTAACGACCTGCCGAACCATGAGCCCCGTGGCTGCCCCCGTGGTGCCAGTTACAGCTGGTACATCTACAGCGCCAACCGCCTCAAGTACCCGAAAATCCGTAAGCCGTTGCTCAAGCTCTGGCGCGATGCGCGGCAGACCATGGCGCCGGTCGAAGCCTGGGCCAGCATTGTCGAGGACAAGGCCAAGGCCGACTCCTATAAAAGTAAGCGCGGCATGGGTGGCTTCATTCGTTCCAATTGGGAAGAAGTCAACGAGATCATCGCGGCGGCCAACGTCTATACCATCAAGCAATACGGCCCGGACCGGATCGTCGGCTTCTCGCCGATTCCGGCCATGTCGATGGTCAGCTATGCGGCCGGTTCGCGTTACCTGTCGCTGATCGGCGGTGCCTGCCTGAGTTTCTACGACTGGTACTGCGACTTGCCACCGGCCTCGCCGATGGTCTGGGGCGAGCAGACCGACGTGCCGGAATCGGCCGACTGGTACAACTCCAACTACATCATCGCCTGGGGCTCCAACGTTCCGCAGACCCGTACCCCGGACGCGCACTTCTTTACCGAAGTCCGCTACAAGGGCACCAAGACGGTCGCGATCACCCCGGACTACTCGGAAGTCGCCAAGCTCACCGACCTGTGGCTGAACCCTAAACAGGGCACCGATGCGGCGCTGGCCCAGGCGTTCAACCATGTGATCTTCAAAGAGTTCCACCTGGACAAACCGAGCGCCTATTTCACCGATTACGCCAAGCGCTTCACTGATTTGCCGGTGCTGGTGCTGCTCAAGCAAATGGTCGACAAGGCACCGGGCGCCGGTTACCAGCCGGACCGCTTCCTGCGCGCCAGCGACCTGACCGACAACCTCGGCCAGGAAAACAACCCGGAATGGAAAACCATCGCCCTCGATGTCAACGGCGAACTGGTGTCCCCTCAGGGCTCCATCGGTTATCGCTGGGGCGAGAAGGGCAAGTGGAACATCCTGCCTCGTGAAGGCGGCGAAGGCCGTGAGATCGATCTGAAGCTGAGCCTGATCGGTGATGACGTGGCCGAAGTGGCGTTCCCGTATTTTGCCGGCGAGTCCCACGAGCACTTCCAGCATGTGGCCGGCGATGCCGTGCAATACCGCCGCGTGCCGGTGCATAACGTGGTGCTGGCGGACGGCAGCGTGGCCAAGGTCGCCACCGTGTTCGACCTGTCGGCCGCCAACCTGGCGATCGATCGCGGCCTCGGCGGCGAAAACGTGGCCAAGGATTACAACGACGCCTCGGTACCCGGCACCCCGGCCTGGCAGGAGCAGATCACCGGCGTCAGCCGCGAGAAAGCCATCCAGATCGCCCGTGAGTTCGCCGACAACGCCGACAAGACCAAGGGCCGCTCGATGATCATCGTCGGCGCGGCGATGAACCACTGGTACCACATGGACATGAACTACCGCGGGCTGATCAACATGCTCATGCTCTGCGGGTGTGTTGGCCAGACCGGTGGCGGTTGGGCGCACTACGTCGGCCAGGAAAAACTCCGTCCGCAATGCGGCTGGCTGCCCCTGGCGTTCGGCCTGGACTGGAACCGTCCGCCTCGCCAAATGAACGGCACCAGCTTCTTCTACGCCCACAGTTCGCAATGGCGCCACGAGAAGATGAGCATGCACGACGTGCTCTCGCCATTGGCCGATAAATCACAATTTCCCGAGCATGCCCTGGACTACAACATCCGCGCCGAACGCGCCGGCTGGTTGCCCAGCGCACCGCAACTCAACACTAACCCTTTGCACATTTGCCGCGACGCCGCTGCTGCCGGCATGGAGCCGAAAGACTACGTGGTCAAGTCGCTGCAGGACGGTTCGCTGCGCTTCTCCTGCGAACAGCCGGACAGCCCGGTGAACTTCCCGCGCAACATGTTCATCTGGCGTTCCAACCTGCTGGGCTCCTCGGGCAAGGGCCACGAGTACATGCTCAAGTACCTGCTGGGCACCAAAAACGGGGTGATGAACGAAGACATCGGCCAGGTCGGCGATTGCAAACCCGAAGAGGCCGAATGGGTGGACGAGGGCGCCATCGGCAAGCTCGATCTGGTCACCACGCTGGACTTCCGCATGTCTTCGACCTGCGTCTATTCCGACATCGTCTTGCCGACCGCGACCTGGTACGAAAAAGACGACATGAACACCTCGGACATGCACCCGTTCATTCACCCGTTGTCGGCCGCCATCGACCCGGCGTGGGAATCGCGTTCCGACTGGGAAATCTACAAAGGTATCGCCAAGGCGTTTTCCAGCATGGCCGAAGGGCATCTGGGCGTTGAAAAGGACCTGGTGACCATCCCGCTGATGCACGACAGCGTCGGCGAACTGGCCCAACCGTTTGGCGGCACCGACTGGAAAAGCGCTGGCGTGGCACCGGAGCCGGGCAAGAACGCGCCGAACCTGCATGTGGTGGAGCGTGACTACCCGAACATCTACAAACAGTTCTCGTCGCTTGGGCCATTGCTGGAAAAACACGGCAACGGTGGCAAGGGCATCAACTGGAACACCGACGCCGAAGTGAAATTCCTCGGTGCGCTCAATCACAAAGAAGGGGCTGCCGGGATCAGCCAGGGTCGGCCGAAAATCGACTCAGCGATCGATGCTGCTGAAGTGATTCTGTCCCTGGCGCCGGAAACCAATGGCCATGTCGCCGTCAAGGCCTGGGCCGCGCTGTCGGAATTTACCGGCATCGATCACAGCCACCTGGCGCTGTCCAAGGAACACGAGGCGATTCGTTTCCGCGACATTCAGGCACAGCCGCGCAAGATCATTTCCAGCCCGACCTGGTCGGGTCTCGAAGACGATCACGTCAGCTACAACGCCGGCTACACCAACGTTCACGAAGGGATCCCATGGCGCACCATCACCGGTCGCCAGCAGTTCTACCAGGATCACCCGTGGATGCAGGCGTTCGGCGAGCAACTGATGAGTTATCGCCCGCCCGTCAACACCCGCACCATCGAAGGGGTAAAAGGCAAGCGCAGTAACGGCCACAAGGAAATCGTCCTGAACTGGATCACCCCGCACCAGAAGTGGGGCATTCACAGCACCTACAGCGACAACCTGCTGATGCTCACCCTCAGCCGTGGCGGGCCGATTGTCTGGCTCTCGGAGAACGACGCGAAAAGCGCTGGCATCGAGGACAACGACTGGATCGAGTGCTTCAACGCCAACGGCGCACTGACCGCCCGGGCGGTGGTCAGCCAGCGCGTCAAGGACGGCATGGTGATGATGTATCACGCACAGGAACGGATCGTGAACGTGCCCGGTTCGGAAACCACCAAGACCCGTGGCGGCCACCACAACTCGGTCACCCGGGTGGTGCTCAAACCGACCCACATGATCGGCGGCTATGCCCAGCAAGCCTACGGTTTCAACTATTACGGCACGGTCGGTTGCAACCGCGACGAATTCGTCGTGGTGCGCAAAATGTCCAAAGTCGACTGGCTCGATGGTTCAAGTGGCGATGACCTGCCACGTCCGCTGCCGACCGATATCGAGGAGAACTGAGATGAAGATTCGCTCACAAATCGGCATGGTTCTGAACCTGGACAAGTGCATCGGTTGCCACACCTGTTCGATCACCTGCAAAAACGTCTGGACCAGCCGTGAAGGCATGGAATACGCCTGGTTCAACAACGTCGAATCGAAACCCGGGATCGGCTACCCGAAAGAATGGGAAAACCAGGACAAGTGGAAGGGCGGCTGGATCCGCAACGCCAACGGCACGATCAACCCGCGCATCGGCGGTAAGTTCCGCGTGTTGGCGAGCATTTTCGCCAACCCGGATCTGCCGAGCCTCGACGATTACTACGAACCGTTCGACTTCGATTACCAGCACCTGCACACCGCGCCGCTGGGCGAGCATCAGCCCACTGCGCGCCCGCGCTCGCTGATCTCCGGCAAGCGCATGGAAAAAATCGAGTGGGGCCCGAACTGGGAAGAGATCCTCGGTACCGAATTCGCCAAACGTCGCAAGGACAAGAACTTCGACAAGATCCAGGCGGACATTTACGGCGAATACGAAAACACGTTCATGATGTATTTGCCGCGCCTGTGCGAGCACTGCCTCAACCCGACGTGCGCGGCGTCGTGCCCGAGCGGGGCGATCTACAAGCGTGAAGAAGATGGCATCGTCCTGATCGACCAGGAGAAATGCCGTGGCTGGCGGATGTGCATCAGCGGCTGCCCGTACAAGAAGATCTATTTCAACTGGAAAAGCGGCAAGTCCGAGAAATGCATCTTCTGCTACCCGCGGATCGAAGCCGGGATGCCGACTGTTTGCGCGGAAACCTGCGTCGGTCGCATTCGTTATCTCGGGGTGCTGCTGTATGACGCCGACCGCATCAGCGAAGTGGCGAGCACCGCCAATGAGCAGGACCTGTACGAGAAACAGCTGGAAATCTTCCTCGATCCGAACGACCCGGCAGTGATTCGTCAGGCCCTGGCCGATGGCGTACCGCAGTCGGTGATCGATTCAGCCCAACGTTCGCCGGTCTACAAAATGGCCGTGGACTGGAAACTCGCACTGCCGCTGCACCCGGAATACCGCACCTTGCCGATGGTTTGGTACGTGCCGCCGCTGTCACCGATCCAGAACGCCGCCACTGCCGGCACCGTCGGTATGAACGGGGTGATCCCTGACGTCGACAGCCTGCGTATTCCACTCAAGTACTTGGCCAACCTGCTGACCGCCGGCGATGAAAAACCGGTCAAGCGTGCGCTTAAACGCTTGCTGGCGATGCGCGCCTACAAACGTTCCGAGCAAGTCGATGGCGTTCAGGACCTGCAAGTGTTGAAGGACGTCGGCCTGAGCGTGGCCCAGGTCGAGGAGATGTATCGCTACCTGGCGATCGCCAACTATGAAGACCGCTTTGTGGTACCGAGCGCGCACCGTGAAGACGCCATGAGTGACGCCTTTGCCGAACGCTCCGGTTGCGGCTTCAGTTTCGGCAGCGGCTGCAGCGGTAGCTCTGACACCAACATGTTCGGTGCGAAGAAAGCCAACCGCCGCGACATCCTGAAAACCGTCCAGTTGTGGGAGGAATGAGCATGCAAATTCTCAAAGTGATTTCGCTGCTGCTCGATTACCCGACCGAGACGCTGATTGGCGGTCGCGACGAACTGGAGCAGGCGATTATCCAGTCACGGGAAATCAGCCCCAAGCAACGCGGTGCGTTGTTCGAATTGCTCGAGCTGATCTGCGCCAATGACCTGATGGATGGGCAGGAGCACTACGGTGCGCTGTTCGGCCGGGGTCGTTCGCTGTCGTTGCTGTTGTTTGAGCATGTGCATGGCGAATCCCGCGACCGTGGCCAGGCCATGGTCGACATGATGGCGCAATACGAAGAAGCCGGTTTTGCCATCGGCGTCAAAGAGCTGCCGGACTATATCCCGCTGTACCTGGAGTTCCTCTCCACCCGCGAAGACATCGAGGCTCGCGAGGGTCTGGCAGATGTTTCGCACTTGCTGGCCTTGCTCGCGGCGCGCCTGGAAGAGCGCGAAAGCGCCTATGCCAGCTGCTTCCGGGCGCTGCTGCAAATCGCCGGTGCCGAACCGCATCAGGCGGTCGCCGACTTGCGAGCGCAGGTGGCTGCGGAACCGCGTGACGACTCCCTCGAAGCCCTCGACAAGATCTGGGAAGAGGAGGCCGTGGACTTTCTCCAGGCCGAACAGCAGGACCGTTGCAGTGGGCTGCCAAGCGCACCGGGCAAGGCTCGGGAAGAAAGCGCGGTGCCGTTGCACTGGGTGGATTTTCAGCATGAAGGGTTGGCCGCCGCGCCAGCCCAGGAGGTCGGTAATGTCTAAATGGAATCTGTTGTTGTTCGGGATCTATCCCTACGTCGCTTTGGCGATCTGCCTGATCGGCAGTTGGGCACGCTTCGACCTGTCGCAATACAGCTGGAAGGCAGGCTCGAGCCAGATGCTCAATCAGCGCGGGATGCGCGTGGCGAGCAACCTCTTTCACGTCGGTGTGTTGTTCGTGCTGGTCGGGCATTTCGTCGGCCTGCTGACGCCAGCGTCGGTTTATCACCACGTGATCAGCACCGAGAACAAGCAGTTGCTGGCCATGGTGTCCGGTGGGTTTTTTGGCCTGTTGTGCCTGATCGGCTTGTTGATGCTGGTCAATCGGCGGCTCACCGATCCTCGGGTACGTGCCACCTCCAGCCCTTCGGACATCCTGATTCTGCTGGTACTGCTGGCGCAGTTGCTGCTTGGTCTGCTGACGATTGCCGCGTCCACCGCGCATATGGACGGCTCGGTGATGGTGATGCTCGCCAATTGGGCGCAGAACACCGTGCTGTTGCGGCCGATGGAAGCGGCGGCGGCCATCGCGCCGGTCGGGCTGACCTACAAGCTGCACGTGTTTCTCGGTTTGACCCTGTTTGTGCTGTTCCCCTTCACCCGTCTCGTACACATGATCAGCGCACCGATCTGGTACCTGGGGCGTCGTTATCAAATCGTTCGTCAGAAGTACTGAGGAGACAATCATGTCAGGTGGATGTGGATGTGGTGGTGGTAACGGCGGCAGCGGTGGCTGCGGGTCTTCCAAAAAAGCCGAGGACGTTCTCGACATCGCGCCGGTCGCAGAGGCGCAGTTTGAAGCACTCCCGGTTGAGCCGGCGGCTGCCGATGACGCCCCGGCGCAGTTGATCGCCAGCAGCGAACAGGAGTGGCCGATCATCAGCGTCAACGAGGTGTCGATCACCCCGGAGGCAATGGCCCAGGAGCTGCAATATCACCCGGCCGAAAGCCGCGAGGAAGCGGTGTACCTGGCCGCCCGGGCGTTGGTGATTCGCGAGTTGTTGCAGCAGCGCATTGCCGAACTCGGCGTGTCGATGGAGATCGGTGCCGGCGAGAACGAAGAAGAAGCGGCCACGCGCTTGTTGCTCGAACGCGAGGTGCACGTACCGCAGTGCGATGAGGAAACCAGCCTGCGTTACTACGAAAACAATCGCGGGCGCTTTCACAGCGCACCGTTGCTGGCGGTTCGGCACATCCTCCTCGAGTGTGCGCCGGATGATGTCGAGGCGCGCGCCGTTGCGCATGATCAGGCGGAAGTTCTGCTGCAACGTCTGGAAGACTTTCCCGGCAGTTTCGCCGAGCTGGCCGTGAAGTATTCGGCCTGCCCGTCGAAGGCTCAGGGCGGTTCTCTGGGGCAAATCAGCAAGGGCCAGACCGTGCCTGAACTGGAACGTCAGTTGTTCACTCTGGCGCCGGGCCTGGCCAGCAAACCGCTGGAAAGTCGCTACGGCTGGCATGTGGTCAGTGTCGATCAGCGGATCGAAGGCATGCCGTTGCCCTATGAAGTGGTGTCGACAGCGATCCGCACGCAGTTGCAGCAAGGCGTCTGGCAAAAAGCCCTGGTGCAGTACCTGCAAACCCTGATCGGTGCGGCGGATATTCGCGGCATCCACTTGCAGGGCGCCGACTCACCGCTGGTGCAGTGAGCATCGTGGCAAACCGGGAGATGTGATGAACGCTGTAATGCAGGATGGCTTTGGACGGCAGATCGATTATCTGCGGATGTCGGTGACGGACCGGTGTGATTTTCGCTGTGTGTATTGCATGGCGAAAAACATGACCTTCCTGCCGCGTCAGCAGGTGCTCACGCTGGAAGAGTTGCAACGTCTGGCAACGCTGTTCGTCGGGTTGGGCGTACGCAAAATCCGCCTGACCGGTGGCGAACCGCTGATTCGTCCGGGCATTGTCGAACTGTGCCGCAACATCGCCGCGCTGCCCGGTTTGCGCGAACTGGTAATGACCAGCAACGGCTCGCAACTGAGCCGCCTGGCCCGGCCATTGGTGGAGGCGGGGGTCAAGCGGATGAACATCAGCCTCGATAGCCTGGACGGGCAGAAGTTTCGTGCGATCACCCGCATCGGCGATCTCGATCAGGTGCTCAACGGCATCGAAGCGGCGCGGGACGCGGGGTTTGAGCGGATCAAACTCAACTGCGTGGTGATGAAGGGCCGCAACTTCGATGAAGTCCCGGCGTTGGTGCAATACGCCATCGATCAGCGCATCGATATCAGTTTTATCGAAGAAATGCCCTTGGGCGACGTCGGGCGTTCCCGGGGCGAATCGTTTTGTTCCAGCGACGAAGTGCGGGCGCTGATCGCCAGCCAGCATCGCTTACTCGATAGCACTGAAAACAGCGGCGGACCGGCGCGCTACGTGCGCCTGGAGCGCCATCCCGATACCCGGATCGGGTTCATTTCACCCAACAGTCACAACTTCTGTGGCAGCTGTAATCGGGTGCGGATGACGGTTGAAGGGAAGCTGTTGCTTTGTCTGGGGCAGGACGATGCCCTGGATTTAAGAGGATTGCTGCGGCGTTATCCGCTGGATGACCAGCCGTTGATCAATGCCGTGCAGAAGGCCTTGCGCGGCAAGCCGTTGCGCCACGATTTCAGTCCTGAAGGGGAGGTGCAGATTGTGCGGTTCATGAACATGAGTGGGGGTTGAGCTGATCTTTAAAACACAGCAAATCCAATGTGGGAGCGGCGGTGCGACGATTCGACTTGCTCGCGAAAGCGGTCTTTCAGTCAACGATGATGTTGAATGTGATGGCCTCTTCGCGAGCAAGCCCGCTCCCACATTTGGCTCCTCGCTTGCCACAGGATCTGTGTCGTCATCGGGCGGTTTTTTTCACCGCCAAATCTTGATATCGATCAATTGCAGATCAGCCCTTTGTCCGTAGTCTTCACTGCATGTTGTGTTTGTTTGTCTATAAACATCTATATGTAGTATCTGGAGGCCGAATGCAGAGCACGCTGATCTCAGTTGGATGTAACCGCTTGCACAAGCGTGATGGCAGTCTGGTTGCCTTCGATGCGGACAAGATCCGTCAGGCGTTGATCGCCGCCGGCAAGGCAACGGGGGAGTACACCGAGGTTGAGGTTGAAGGTTTGCTTCAGGCGGTACTCGCTCGGCTGGACGGACTGCCAAGGCTGCATGTCGAGCAGATCCAGGATCGTGTCGAACGGGTATTGATGGACGCCGGTTTTTTCTTCGCCATGCGGGCCTACATCGTCTACCGCGAACAACACGGGCGTTTGCGTCGTGACCGCCGGACCATGGTCGAAGTGGCGACCTCGATGAACGAGTACCTGGACCGTGAAGACTGGCGGGTCCAGGCCAACGCCAATCAGGGGTATTCCCTGGGTGGGCTGGTGTTGAACGTATCGGGCAAGGTCACTGCCAACTACTGGCTGGACGAGGTGTACAGCGAGGCCATTGGCCAGGCCCACCGCGAGGCGGACTTGCATGTGCACGACCTCGACATGCTCGCCGGTTACTGCGCCGGGTGGTCGCTGCGCACCCTGTTGCACGAAGGGCTCAACGGTGTGCCAGGGCGTGTCGAAGCCGGTCCGCCGAAGCACTTGAGCAGCGCTTTGGGGCAGATGGTGAACTTCCTCGGCACCCTGCAAAACGAATGGGCCGGTGCTCAGGCATTCAGCTCGTTCGACACCTACCTGGCGCCTTATGTGCGCAAGGACCAGCTGAGTTATCAAGAGGTGCGCCAGGCGATCCAGGAGTTCATCTACAACCTCAACGTGCCGTCGCGTTGGGGCACCCAGACGCCGTTCACCAACCTGACTTTCGACTGGGTGTGCCCGCAGGATTTACGCGAGCAGATACCCGTCATCGGCGGGGAGGAAATGCCGTTTGCCTATGGCGACCTGCAAGTCGAAATGGACCTGCTCAACCGCGCCTACATCGAGGTGATGCAGGCTGGCGATGCGAAAGGGCGAGTGTTCACCTTTCCGATCCCGACCTACAACATCACTCATGATTTCCCGTGGGACAGTGAAAACGCCGACCGCTTGTTCGAGATGACCGCGCGTTATGGCCTGCCGTACTTCCAGAACTTCCTCAATTCGGATCTGCAGCCCAATCAGGTGCGTTCGATGTGCTGCCGTTTGCAGCTGGATGTTCGCGAGTTGCTCAAGCGTGGCGGCGGCCTGTTCGGCTCGGCGGAGCAGACCGGATCGCTGGGTGTCGTCACCATCAACTGCGCCCGTCTGGGCTATGTGTTCAAGGGCAACACCAGTGGTTTGTTGCAGCGCCTGGACGCATTGATGGAACTGGCGATGGAGAGCCTGGAGGTCAAGCGCAAAGTCATTCAGCACCACATGGACGCCGGTTTGTACCCTTACACCAAGCGTTACCTGGGTACCTTGCGCAACCATTTCTCCACCATCGGCCTCAACGGCCTGCATGAAATGCTGCGCAATTTCAGCGGCGACGAGGAGGGTATGCACACCGAGCACGGCCGGCAGTTTGCCCTGAAGATGCTCGACCACGTGCGCGCCACGTTGCTGCGTTTCCAGGAAGAAACCGGTCATCTCTACAACCTGGAAGCGACACCGGCAGAAGGCACCACTTACCGCTTCGCCAAGGAAGACCTCAAGCGCTATCCGGACATTCTCCAGGCCGGCAGTGTGCAGGCGCCGTATTACACCAACTCCTCGCAACTGCCCGTGGGCTACACCGAAGACCCCTTCGAGGCCCTGGAACTTCAAGACGAACTGCAATGCAAATACACCGGCGGCACGGTCCTGCACCTGTACATGGCCGAGCGGATTTCATCGACCCAGGCCTGCAAGCAACTGGTGCGAAAAGCCCTTGGCCGCTTCCGCCTGCCGTACCTGACCGTGACCCCGACCTTCTCCATCTGCCCGGTGCACGGCTACCTCGATGGCGAACATGAGTTCTGCCCCAAATGCGACGAGGTCCTGCTGCTGCAAGAGCAGAAAGCCGGCGCCGTTCATTGATTTCGATCCACTCAACCGCAAGGAGCTTCACCATGACTGCATCGCAAACACTGCCCCAGACTCAACGTCAACGCTGCGAAGTCTGGACCCGGGTGATGGGCTATCACCGTCCTGTGTCGGCGTTCAATCCGGGCAAACAGTCGGAGCACCGTGAGCGGGTGCACTTCACTGAAAGCGCGGCACTGGCCGGGCGCCAATGAGTCGAATGCTTCGGGTCGGGGGCATGGTGCCCCTGACCACTATCGACTATCCGGGACAGCTCGCCTGCGTGCTGTTTTGCCAGGGTTGCGCCTGGCGTTGTCGTTATTGTCATAACCCGCAGCTGATTCCCCCTCGTGGCAGTGAGGAAGTGGATTGGCGGCGGGTGTTGGCATTTCTGCAACGTCGTCAGGACCTGCTCGATGCCGTGGTGTTCAGCGGCGGTGAGCCAACCTTGCAGGACGGTTTGCTCGACGCCATGGATGAAGTGCGGGACATGGGATTTCGCATCGGCTTGCACAGCGCCGGCATCAAGCCGGCTGCGTTCGCCAAGGCACTGACCGGCGCGGATTGGGTCGGTTTCGATGTCAAGGCATTGCCCGAGGATTGCCAGGCCATCACTCGGGTCGAGGGCAGCGGGACCGCCAACTGGCGCAGCCTCGAGCATCTGTTGGCCAGTGGTGTCGACTACGAATGTCGCACCACGGTGCATTGGCATCTGTTCGAGCCGGCGCGTCTGCTGATCCTGGCAAAACGCTTGAATGCGCTTGGCGTCAAACGCTTCGCCGTGCAACTGGTTCGCACCGAGCGGATGTTCGATCCGCTGTTGCCGAGTGTTTCGGCTCAAGCGTTGCTGCCAGAGTTGTGGGAGGCCATGCGCGAGTTGTTTCCAGCCTTCGTGTTGCGGGGATAACGGGGGCTGGGGAACTCAAGCCCAGCCCCAGAATTGCAACCACCAGCCAAATCCCACCATGCCTTCGGCCAGGAGCAGGCAAGCGATGGCGGACCCGCGTCGCACCTGGGAAAGACCTTCGCGACTCAGCCGATTCCAACCCAGTAGCAGGCTCCAGCCCATCGCGGCCAATAACAGACAGGCCCTGGCCGGTTGTACCCACTCCAGCAGCAGGCCTTCATAACGCAGTAATTTGACGGTGGTGGCCGACAGCCCGAGAAACAATCCGGCACCCCCCAAGGGCGTGAGTGTCAGCGCCAGGGGCCAATACAGTGTGCGATCCCGCGCCAGTCGGGCCGTCAGGCGCAGAAGCAGCATCAACGCCGTGCCGAGCACGATCGAACTCAAACTCAGGTAAGCGACGATGCTGAAACCGTCGAGCCAGCTGAAGCTGTCGTTGAGCTGCGGGTAATGGGTCAGCAGCCACCAAGGGGCGTTATCCTGCAAGGCCCAGAACTGGTTGTGTTCGACCAGCCACTGGGCCAGGGATTGTTTGAGGGCGACAAACCATGGGCTGACCGTCCACTGAAACGCGCCCATGGCCAAGCCAATCACGCCGAACAGCAGCAAGCGTGTATCCCAAGGGGAAAGGGTCCGTGCTGTCGCGTGAAGAATCTCCTGATTGCTGGAGCGGGCGATCAGTTGAACGGCACCGCGTTGCCCGCTGCAGCGTCCACAGGCGTGGCAATCACTGGCGCCTTGCAGGCGGCGGATATCGAGCAGGGGAGCGCAGTTGGGCGGCGGCAGGCGTGGTGCGGAATTTTCTAGCCAGCGTTGTTCGTCGACCTGAAAGTGCACGGGGGCCAGCCTTGCGAGCAGGGCGAAGACACCGCTGACCGGGCACAGGTAACGGCACCAGACTCGCTTGCCCCGGGCGAACAACAACCCGACGATGACCGCTGCGACGGTCGAACCGCCCAGAATCAACAGCGCGGCCTGGGCGTAGTCATAAACGCTGATCAATTGGCCGTAGAGGGTCGTCAGGCAGAACGCCAAGGTTGGCCAGCCGCCCCAACGCAACCAGCGCGGCACACCCAGGCCTTTACCGTAATGGCTGGCCCATTCGCTGAGCGAGCCTTCCGGGCACAAAACGCCACACCAGAGTCGGCCGAAGAACACCATCGACAGCAACACGAACGGCCACCAGATCCCCCAGAATAGAAACTGCGCGAGCAAGGTCAGGTTGTCGAGTATCCGTGCCTGGCTGTCTGGCAGCGGCAACAGCGCCGGGGTCACCAACAGCACCGCATAAAACACTACAACAGCCCACTGCACCGCACGGATGACGGGCGCATGACGACGCATCCCGTCGCCCAGTCGTTGGAGCCATCGATTGCGCCAGCTCAGGTCGGGCATGGCAGGTTTTCCGCAGTCCGCTGCCGTAGCCAGACGCCGACGGCCAGCCAATAACCGATCCACACCAACAAGGTCAGGCCACTGGGGCTTGCCCGATAACCGGCTCCACCTGCAACAAAGCCACCCAATCCATGGCTGTCGCTCAGCAACGTGCTGCTGTCCCAAAGTGCTTCGCCAACGAGGCTGTAAACCACGTCCGGCAAATCCAGGGCGAGCAGTTGGCCGCCGATTCGTTCGGTGCCGCTGACCAGCAACGCTGCGCCGAGCATGAGCAGGATGACTTCGCTGATGGCAAAGAATCGCTGCCATGAAATGAATCGGCGACTCCTGTGCAGCAGCGTGATGGTCAGCGCCGACAGCACCAGTCCCAACACGCCGCCGACGGCAAACAAACCGAGCTGCGGACCTCGCAACCGGGCGCCGGCGCCATAGAGAAAGACCACCGTTTCGCTGCCTTCGCGGCTGATCGCGAGCATGGCCAGCAGTAATAGACCTGCGCCCCCTTGCCGAGCCAGGTGGCTATCGGCGTGTCGTCGCAAATCATGGTTGAGGCTGCGTCCGTGGCGATGCATCCAGCCCACCATCTGCACCATCAACAGGCTTGCAACCAGTGCGAGTGCGGCCTGGAACCATTCGCTGGCCGACCCGCTCATGGCCTCACCGGCAAACAGAATCAACACCGCCAGCAGGCCCGAGAGCATCAACCCCAGCACCACACCTGCCCAGAGGAATTTGACTAGCCGATTACATTGGCCTTGCTGGCTGGCCCAAGCCTGGAGAATACCGATCACCAGCAACGCCTCGACGCTTTCGCGCCAGACGATGAACATTGATTGATTCATGGAAGCTCCGTGCGCTAACAGGTTATTTCGCGAGGATGCCGCCCTCGGGCAATTGCGGATTGAACTCGTCAAAAAAGGGGTAGTGACCGGGCCTCAGGGGGTGAATGACCACGAAGGTTGTCACGCCCGGCGACAAGACTTTTTCAACCCGCAACGGCGTGCTCTCGAACTCGGCCGGACCTTGGCCGACGTTCTTCAGAACGATCTTGAAGCGCTGTCCGGCCGGCACCTCCAGCAAGGCAGGGGTGAAGTGGCCATCGCGAAGGCTCAGCTCAAAGCTGGGTAACTGGGCATAAGCCGTCACTGGCACAACGGCTCCGGCGAGGATCAGCCAGGCAATGCGCAGGCGCTTCATTCAATAGCCGCCTTTTTTACCGATGCCGGCGTAGATGAATTCGTAGTGCAGTTCGCAGCGTTCAAACCAGGGAGCGACACCGGTTTCCTTATCGGTGTGGCGCCCGAGGGAGCCATGACCGCCGGGTGGCAGGACGGTGAACGTCAGCTGATATTTACCGGGGCCAAGCAGCTTTACATTGTCGCCATAGTGCGGGCCGTCGTTGGCCACCATGGCGTGGAAATCGCCTTTGATCTCGGGGTCGCTGCCGTGTTTTTTCAGGTTGAAAGAGACGTTCAGGTAGGGGACGAAACTGCCTTCCTGAAAGCCCTGGCGATTGTCCGCAGTGGCGCGAATATCGGCTTCCAGGTGGACGTCAGAATCCGCCGTGGCGCGCATCATCCCCGCAGGTGCCATTTCTATCGGCTGCAAATACACCGCCCCGACTTCCAGCCCGGGACACAACTGTGGTTCCCCGATCGGGTATTCCTTGGCGTGAGCCAGCGGCGATAGCAAGAGCAGGGCGAGTGATAGCGAAAAAGGGGTACGCATAATAGCTTCCTGAACACTGACGAGTAGGAGCCCGAGTCTAGGAAGCTTTGCTGCGAACAATAATGATTGTTATCAAGTTTTGAGCAATTAAACGGTTGGCTCGTCACGTTGGCGAAATCGCTGGGCGCGATCGACGCAGTGGGTCATCTGTGCCGCCGCATGAACGGTCATGGGATGCTGGGTAAAACCGGGTCTGGGGGAAATGTAGTCGGCCATGTCCCGGGCAATGGCGAGCTGACGTTCCGAACCTTCTGCCAGCAGCGCGATGACCAGGTTTTCCAGGGCAATCACCCGGACACGCAAGTGAACCAGCTCGGCGTTGGTCAAGGCGGGCGGGGCGGTAAACGCCTCGCCATCGATGGATGTTGCGGCGTTTTGATCGTCCCATGTCGACAGGGTTGGATGGTCCGGGGCCCCAACGCTTGGGAAAGGATTCTTATTGAGCATGAGCGGCGACTCCTAGTCTGTTCAGCCGTTAGAAGCTTAGCTGCAGGATCGCGATGGGGGAGGGAAGTCGCTTGATGTCGATTCTTGATATGTATCAAGGCTGGCATTGCGCAAGGGCTGTAGGTTGGAAAAGCGCCACTCAATGATCGGAGATCGGCATGGCCAAGAACTTCCCCGTCAACCCCAAGCACCCCGAACGGATCTGCTGGGGATGCGACCTGTATTGTCCGGCGAAGTCCCTGGCGTGCGGCAATGGTTCCGAACGGACGATGCATCCGGCGGAGATGTTTGGAGAGGATTGGCATCTGCCTGGCAACTGGGGCCTTGATGCGGTCATTACTACAGACAAGGTGGTGGATGACTTTCAATCACTGCCTGATGCGCTGCACGCAAAGCGTTGATCCGCTTTTCGTAGGAGCCAGCGGTGCGTCGATCGCCACACCGCTGGCTCCTATAGGCTGCAGGATATCAAGCGTGGGTGATGGAAAGGTCGCTGATGATGCACACCGAACCGTCTTCGGGGTCGGTGGTGTCGGAGTAATCGATCTGGTTGTACACACCGCCGTGGAAGGCCAGCGTTTTCGTGTCCCAGGTGTTGTCGAGACGCATGATTGCGGAGGTCGATTTGACCCCGTTACAGCTCGCCGAAACGGAGACCGCGCCGCTCGAATTGGCGTGAATGTTGATTTTGAACAGTGCCCCGAGCGGCACGTCTTCAAGAACCGTCGTGTTCACCGGGTCTTCTTGAAGATAACTCGACCGGAACCCCATGGTGATTCGGCCTTTGTTCCAAAACACTTTCACCGGTGGTCGCTCTGAACCCTGCACATGAATCTGGCCGATCACGACCTTCTGCAGCGAGTTGACCTTCGTCAGACGCATTTCTTGTCGATTCCAGTGGTCAGCAGCGCTGGCGAACAGCCAATAACCCGGCTCTTTCCACTCGCAGCGAGTCCGGTGCGTGCTTTTGCTCGAAGCGCCGAGCGTCGGCGCCGTCATTTGCAGCGAACCATCTGGAAGCATCGAAATGACTTCCGGGCATTCAAGCAGTGCCCGCCAGCCGATGAGCTCAAGTGCGATGGGGTTGGTGTCGGAGATAGGAAGCGGTGTAGCGATTGTGTAGTTGCTGATGTCTACGGTCATGGTCATTTTCCTTAATTCATTTTGATGTCACCTTTTGCTCCGTTGAGCCTTTCGCTGTTGATGTAGGCCTACATCCCACTGCCCACTCGATGAATGGGCAGAGGTGATGCTTCGCTGCTGGGCCGGTGTAGTCTTGACTTGCAAATAAAAGTAGCAGTGCTGCTATTTAAAGTAAATAGCGCTGCTAATAATGTTTTTGAAAGGCACAAAAAACCCGCGCTTTGGCGGGTTTCTAATCGATGAACGCGTTCTACAGAGTGTCGAGCTGCGTCTGAAGTCGGGTCGCCGACATTTCAAATGCGCGCTGAAGGGGAAGGTTTATTATTGCTCCATGATGGCCCGGTACCGCTTTTGGTACTCCTCATACGACGGTGCAGATTTGTTCAATTGCTGAATTTGCTGCAGCTTCCACTGATCCTTGCTGAGCGGCCCGCCTGAAGCAGAAGTTGCTGCTGCATCGGCAACGGGTGCGGTCGCGGCCGGTGTAGTGGAAGGGCTGGAGGTGTTGATGTTGCCCAAGCATTGGTATTGGACAACCATCTGACCTGCAATGCAGGTACCGTAACCATTCATCTGGTTGCAGTGCTGGGTTTTTCCTCCAAATGCCTCTGCATCCGTGTAACCCCACATCGCGCATTTTGATTTAGCGATACTCTGGGCTTGCTCGATTCGAACCACAGGGGTCTCAAACTGCTGGAAGTCATACGCCATATCAACGACGCCATCAGCTCGGCTTCCCCCTTTGGCGTAAAAGTCCTTGTTAGTGGCGCAACCAGCGAGGGTTGCTGACAACACGAAAGCGAGAGCTACCGATAACTTGCGCGTAGCTGGGTTCGATGCTGAGAAGGTCATATTGGACTCCGTTCATTTTTGGTGCAGTCCGCAAACACCGCGGCTCCTTCCTGTACTGTAGGCGGATGCCGAGCATTCTGTAGTCTTCAACAACAAACGGAGGCTATTTTATTCATTCTGTCTTTGCGCCGTTTCTGGCGTTTGTGTAGGGGAGGACTTCCCTAAAAATTCCCGCCGCGCCATCTATTCCGGCCTGCCCCGCACATCCTTGTTTTGATTCCTTAAGGCACGCCCGGTTGGCACCAGGTGTCAATTCATGACAAAAAATAGGCTGACAACTATCTGGCAAACATTCCCCACCAGAACACGTGGCCCAGGATCACGATTTGCTGTTCCTGAACTTCTGCAAAGGTGTAGTCCTCATCCGGATGCTCGTCGCGATTGAAGCTGCGCAGGCGGATGCCCGTCGGTAGGCGGTAAACCTGCTTCACCCGTAGCTGACCGTTGTGGTTGATGGCGTACATGTCGCCGTCAACGATATCGCCCAGTGAGCTCTTGCCGACGTTGATGCCTACAGTTGCGCCGTCACGCAGCACTGGCAGCATGCTGTTGCCGCTGACAACCACGCACTTCGCGTTGCTGAACTGAACGCTGTTATGGCGAAGGTCTTTCTTGAAAAAGCGCAGCCGGGCACTGTCGCTTTCCTCGATCACGAAACGGCCTGATCCGGCCGCCAGTTCCACTTCGCGCAGGAAGGGAACGTAGACCTCATCGTCTTCCAGGGGAGTGTCGTCATCCCAAGGCTGGATGTCCGACATCAATACGCTTGGCTGAATGCGTTCGAAAGACTGGACGCTTGCAACCGTCGACATCAGGCGTGGGCTGACTTCGCTGGCATCGAAGCGCAAGGCTTTTGCCAGTTTCAGGAGTGCCTCGACGTTCAGTGGAACCTTGCCGGTTGCGTACTGACTGAAAGCGCTTTGGCCAGACCATCCGCAGGCATCGGCCACATCCGCTTGAGTGAGATTTGATCCAGCCGCTTTGGCAGCAGACTTTCGCTGGTCGTAAATAGCCTTGAGCCTGGAGCTCTCGACGACTTCTTCAGGGGTAAGGGGGCGGCGTGTTTTCATGGTGACAAGGGTATTAGCAGAACTGATATTTCTGCAAGCAGCGCTGCTAGTAGTTTTCGACTGATAAAAGCAACTCCGCTGCTCTGCGTGGCCGATCGTGATGATCCCCGGTGTGGCTGCAGGATTATCCGGGCATCTTGAAACCATCAACGCTCATCTTTGATGTCGTTGGCATTGCACATAAGCCGCACTGGATTCTCGACATCCTGTTCTTCCCATGTGGCGAAAATCGATAGCCCCATTCTCAGTCGCGCCTTCCGCACAAAAAAAAGCCGCTCACTGAGCGGCGTTTTTGTTGCAGAACCTCGCGGCTGACCTTGGTTGTTTTCAACAACGATGCTGAGCAAGCCCTTCTAATAGTGGTGAGGTCGGGAACACAGTGCCACGGCACTCATCACTCATCACTCAGAAGCGAGTGCGGCATCCCCCCGTACCTGTTGGCTGTCAGCGGCCGGCTGGCGACCCACCTTGAACCATGCAGCGTATAACGCCGGGACGAAGAAGATCGTCAATAGCGTCGCCACGGTAAGGCCGCCCATGATCGCAATTGCCATCGGCCCCCAGAACACACTGCGCGTCAGCGGGATCATTGCCAGCACGGTGGCCAGCGCTGTCAGCATCACTGGGCGGGCCCGGTGAATGGCGGCATCCAGCACAGCATTCCATGGGTCGCGCCCTTCGGCGATCTCGGTTTGTACCTGATCGATCAGGATCACCGAGTTGCGCATGATCATGCCACCCAATGCGATGATGCCCAGGATTGCGACGAAGCCCAGCGGCGACTGGAACACCAGCAGCGCCGGCACCACACCGATCAGGCCCAGCGGTGCGGTCAGCACCACCATCCACATGCGAGAGAAGCTCTGCAGTTGCAACATAAGCAACAGCAGGATGCTGATCAGCATCAGCGGGGCCACCGCCAGCAGTGCCTTGTTGGCTTTGTCACTTTCCTCCACCGCGCCGCCCACGTCGATGCGGTAGCCCGACGGCAGCTTCGCTTCGATATCCTTGAGCAACGGCTGGATCTCCTGCGTTACCGATACACCTTGTTCGCCATCCTTCACGTCGGCACGCACCGTGATCGCCATGTCGCGGTTGCGGCGCCACAACACTGGCTCTTCCAGCCCAGAGCGCACCTGTGCGACTTGCGACAGTGGCACCACCGTGCCCTGGCGCGTGTAAAGGTTGATGTCTTTCAGTGTGTCGAGGCTCAAGCGTTCCTCAGGCACGGCACGGGCCACGATGTCGATCAGGTCCTCGTGCTCACGCAGTTGCGACAGGGTGGCGCCGTTCATCACGGTTTGGGTCGCCAGCGACACATCGGCCGGCGTGAGGCCCAGCGCGCTCGCCTTGTCCTGATCAAGCTCGACCTTCAGCGTGCGCACCGGGTCGTTCCAGTCGAGCTGGAGGTCGCGTACCTTCGGGTTGGATGCAACTACGTTCTCCACCTCACGGGCGATCCGGCGCACCACTTGGGTATCGGGGCCGACGACGCGAAACTGCACCGGGTAGCCGACAGGCGGCCCCAACTCGAGCCGGGTCACGCGCACCCACGCCTGCGGGAATTGTTGGTCGGCCGAGGTCACCAGCCGCTCACGTACCCGCTCGCGCGCATCCAGGTCCTTGGTCATTACAACGAACTGGGCGAATCCTGGATTCGGCAGCTCGGGGTTGAGCGAGAGATAGAAGCGCGGTGCGCCGGCGCCGGTGTAGGCGGTATAGAAACGCACGTCCTCGTCCTTCGCCAGGATCTCCTCCATATGCTTGACCTGCTCGGTCGTCGCGGCGAACGAGGCGCCTTCCTTGACGCGCAGGTCAATGACCAGTTCAGGGCGCGAACTGTTGGGGAAGAATTGCTGCGGCACCAGTTTGATACAGGCCAGAGCAAGCACCAAAGCGCCAAACGTCGCACCGATGACCACCCAGCGACGCTCGATGGCGGTGTCGATCAGGCGGCGCAGGGTACGGTAGAACTTCGTGTCATACATATCACCATGCTGGTGCTTGCCCAAGTCGTTGGGCAGCATCTTGACCGCCAGGTACGGCGTGAAGATGCCGGAACAGATCCACGAGAACAGCACCGCGGCGCCGACGATCCAGAAAATGCCACCCGCGTACTCGCCGGTGGTGGACTTCGAGAGGCCGATCGGCAGGAAGCCCACGACGGTGATGAGTGCGCCGGTCAGGCGCGGCATGGCGGTGGACTGATAAGAGAAGGCGGCCGCCTTTACGCGGTCCATGCCGGTTTCCATCTTCGCCACCATCATCTCGATGGCGATGATGGCGTCATCCACCAGCAATCCCAGCGCGATGATCAGCGAACCGAGCGAGATACGCTCCAGGTTCCAGCCCATCGCCAGCATCACCAGCGCCACGCCGCCCAGCACCAGCGGCACCGTGGTCGCGACCACGAGGCCGGCGCGCCAGCCCAGGCTGGCGAGGCTCACCGCGATCACGATGATCAGCGCCTCGGCCAGCGCGTGCGCGAAGTCGTGGATAGCGTCCTTCACCGTGGTGGGTTGGTCGGCCACAAGCTCAAGCTCCACGCCATGTGGAAGCTCCGACTGGATCTTGGCGACTGCCGTGTCCATCGCCTTGCCAAGGTCCACGATGTTGCCGTCGCTGGTCATCGTGATGCCGAGCATCAGCACTGGCTGGCCGTTGTGACGCACCGTATAGGTCGGCGGATCTTCGAAGCCACGTGTAACGGTCGCAATGTCGCCGAGCTTGATCAGTCGGCCGCCTGCGGAGATGGGCACGTTGCGGATAGCTTCTTCGCTGGCGAACTGGCCGCTCACACGCACCATGACACGATCGCCGCGGGTGTCGATCTGGCCTGCGGGCAACATGGCGTTCTGGCTCTTGAGGCTTTCGGCGATGGCCAGCGGTGTAATGCCCAGCGCTGCCAGGCGCTCGTGCGAGAACTCGACGTAGACACGCTTGGCCTGCTTGCCGATGACATCGATCTTCTTGACCATCGGCACCTTCAGCATGCGGCGCTTGATGTCCTCGGCCGCGTCCGACAGGTCGGCGTGACCGACGCCGTCGCCCTTGACCGCGTACATCAGGCCATACACGTCGCCGTACTCGTCGTTTACGATCGGGCCGATCACGCCGTCAGGCAACTCGCGGCTCAGGTCGTTGAGTTTCTTGCGCGCCTGGTACCAGGCCTCGCGCTGGTCAGCCTTGGAGGTGCCGCCGCGCACGGTGAGCGTCATGCCCGCGTAGCCTTGCCGCGCATAGGTGACCACCTTCTCGAAGTTGTCGATCTGCTCGAATTTCTTCTCCATGCGGTTGAGAACCTGGTCCTGCATCTGCTGGGCGGTGGCGCCCGGCCAGATGACCATTGTGGTCATGGAGGGCACGGAAAAGTTCGGATCCTCGAGCTGACCGAGCCTGGTGAAGCTGAAGGCGCCGGCCATCGCGACAATGAGGAGCATGAACAGGACGATGGCGCGATGGCGCAGCGCCCAGTCGGTGAGGTTCAGGTTGTTCATCGGGCGGCCTGCTGCGTGATGTTCGCGTCAACAATCGCCGCATCGGGAAGCGCGACCTTCAGTCCCGAGGCCATCTTCTGCACCCCGGCGGTAACGACCAATGCGCCGGCCTGCGGCCCGGAGACGAGCACCTCGTCGTTGCGGTAGCCCAACACCGCCACCTGCACCAGTTCGACGACGCCTACCGGATTCTTGCCCTCGGGCGTGACCACCCACAGCGCAGGCTGGCCGCCGCTTTGCGTCAGTGCCGTGGCTGGTACCGCTGCCACCGAGACACTGGTCATCACGCGCTCGGCCGTTACCGTGGCAGTGGCGCCCAGCGGCAGCACCTGCATTGGCTTGAGCCGCGCGCGATAGGTGCGCGTTTGCGCCGCAGCCTGCGGCGACAGCTCACGCAGCGTGACATCGAAGATCTCGTTCGGCGCACTTGCCAGCGAGGCCTTGAAACGCGCCTCCTTGAAGACGGACAGCTGATCCTCGGGTACATCAACAACGATCTCGGATTCATCCGGATTCGCGATCGAGACAACCGGTTGGCCCTCAGCCACGACTTGCCCGGCCTCAACGCGAACAGCCGTGACGACGCCGCTACGCGAGGCGCGCAGCACGGTGTATTTGAGCCGGTTGCGTGCGAGCTCAAGCTTTCGCGCCTCGGCCTCGGCGGTCGCATGCGCGGTCTGGGCATTTGTATGTGCACGCTCGTCGTCGGCCGCGCTGACCGAGCCGTCAGCCTTCAGCGCAGTCAAGCGCTGGCGGTCCGAATCGGCCTGACGCGTCTGCTCGGCGGCAACCGCCCACTGTTGTCGAGACGCTTCTTCAGCGAGGCGGTAGTCGCTGTCATCCAGCACAGCCAATATGCTGCCTTCGCGTACAAACTGGCCTACATCGACGTTGCGCTGGGCGACTTTGCCGCCCACGCGGAAGGCCTGGTCGACTTCATGTCGCGACTGTACGGTGCCCACGTAGCGACTGATGTCGCGGGCATTGTCGTAGCTGATTTCAACGGTGCGTACCGGTCGTGGCGCCTGCACGGTTGGCTGGTCCGGGCTGCACGCGGACAGCATGACGGCTACGGCCAAAGCGCCGGCCGCAGTAAGGGAGGTTTTCAAGGCGGTTCCTCTTTGAAAAACGGCAGTTTCTTAAGAAAGTGGTGGCCGGTCGGCTTGGGTGGCTGCGGTGGGAGTGACGGATTGTTCGAACACCTGCCAGCCCCCGCCCAGTGCCTTATAGAGCTGCACGCTATCGAGCAGCAGGCGGGTGTTGCTGTCGTTGGCATTCAGGCGCACTGCCAGGCGTGCCCGTTGCGCGTCCAGCAGCGGCAACAGGTCGATCTGCCCCCTGTCGTAAAGCGATTGCGCGTGGCTCAGCGCCGCCTCAGCGGACTCGGTGGCCGACTGCAATGACTGGGCGCGCTGACGCTCTTGCGTCTGCGTGACGAGGGCGTTCTCCACGTCTTCAAGCGCGCGCACAATGCCGTCCTCGGCGCGCAGTAGCGCCTCACGCTGGCCGCTCTCGGCGACCTCGTTGATCGCGCGCGTACGCCCGGCGTTGAAGATCGGCATCGCAAGCAGACCGGCCACATTGGTGAAGCGCGCGGCGCCCAGATCCAGACCGTTCAGCTCAAGGCCTTGGCGGCCGTAGGATGCACCGAGGAACAGCCGCGGGAACCACTCAGCCGCGGCTTGTTTACGGCGTGCATTGGCGGCGTCGAGCTGCGCCATCAGCGCCAATACGTCAGGCCGACGCTGTAGCAGGGTGGCGGGCTGCCCCTGGCGGGCTTCGGGCGCTACCACGTTGCCAGGGGAGGGCTGGATACTCGTGGCATTAAAGGCCTGGTCACCGATCAGTACCGCGATGCGGTGTCGCGATACGGCTGCCAGCGTCTCCAGCGGTGGGATCTGTGCGCGCGCCGATGCGGCATCGGTCTGTGCGCGCTCGACGTCGAAGGAGGTTGCCAGCCCTACACGGTGGCGCGCGTTAACCAGGCGCAGTGTCTCGTCCTGCGCCTTGGCGATCGCGCCTAATGTTTCGGCCTGGCGCAGTGCGCCGACCAGCGTGAAGTAGTTGCTGGCGACGTCGCTCATCACCAGCAGGCGCACGCCGCGCACGCCATCTTCCGCGGCCAGTGCTTCGGCATCGGCCGCTTGCGCGCCAGCGCGCAGGCGTCCACTCAGGTCAAGTTCCCACGAGACGTCCAGGCCTGCGCCCACGGTCTTGGTATCTGGATAACCCTGCTTCTTGGCCGTGCTGTAGCCGCTGCTACGGTCGGAGCCGAAGGCGGACATTCCGACACTCGGAAAGAGCCAGGAGCGACTGATCGTCTCACCGGCGCGAGCGGTGCGCACACGCTCGGCGGCGATCTTGATGTCACGGTTCTCGCGCATTGCGCGGCGCACCAGATCCGTCAACACCGGGTCGTTGAACGCCTCCCACCACGCGGCTTCGGGTTCCATTTCGGAGGCCGTGCTTGCGGCGAACTTGGCCGGCAAGTCTACCGACGGCTTGGCGACCTCTGTGGAACAACCGGTCAAGACCAGAGCGAAAGACGCGGCGAGCGCCGCACCCACGACGACGCCGAGCAGGCGTTCGGCATGTTGCAGGGGCGTCCGCCCGGTGTAGCGGATCAGCGGAGGGGAGGTTGGAAGTCGCGGCATCGGATTGGACTCGTGTAGATTCGAGATGGCGTCAGCGTAGGGCCCGGTGTGTGCGAAGTCGTCAGCGAAGCGTCGCCGTTCGGTCGCCATATCGAGCGCTCATTCATGTTGGAGGCGTCACTCGCCGTCGGTATCTGCCGCGTGCTCGCCGGCCGCCGATGCGAGGTCCGAGTCAATCGACTCCAGTAACTCATCGGCGGACGAAAACTCGCGCTGACGCCCGGTGACCAGGTTTTCGAGGCGGCCCGCGAGGGCTCCTGGTGTGGCATCGCTACGCAGCTTCACGACGTATGAGCGGCGGTTCGGGTACTTGGATTCAGGGTTCAGGCTCATTGCGGACCAGGGGCAAGAAAGTTCGACGACAGCGTAGGCCGTCCCCTGGGGCAAGTCGTAAGCGAAAGGTCAGATTTCGGTCGGCTTGAACACCGAAGCCCTTAACTCATCAAGCCGACTCTGCGCCCTGAAGCAGCGAGCGCGCACGTTTAACCAGCTCGGTTCCCTCCGTTTCGGGCAACTGGTCAAGCAGCACCGCCAAGGCCTGGCGGTCCTCGGTCGTGGCGTCGTGGTGCTCACACAGTTCTACTAACGCCTGCAGCTCCAGCCACGGTGCTTCTTGGGCACGCGCCTCCTCAATCGCATGCCGCGCGGCGATGCTGCCGGCATCGAGCCGGCCCTGCGTCCGCGCAATCGATGCCTCCAACAGCAACAATTGCGGCAGGTAGACGCGCTCGCCCAGTTCTTCCCCAACGTGTAGGGCTTCCTGTAGCTCGACTCGCGCGGCGTCGCAATCACCCGCCAGCAGCAACGCTTCGGCGGCGTAGCCGAGCACCTCGCTGGCACCGGAGCGCATGCCAAGCCCGGTGTGTTCTTCGTAGGCCTCGCGGATGCTGCGGTAGCCGTCGCGCGGTGCGCCGTTGCGCGCGTAAGCCCAGCCGCGCCACCAGCGGCAAGCCGTGCGCCCCAGTGCGAGCGAATACTCGTCGACCAATGTCTGCATGTCGTCAGCCAGCGCTGCCACACGCACAGGGTTTCCCATTCGCACTTCGATCAACACCTCCTGCCAGGTGGCGACCAGCCAGGTCATAGGCTGGCGAAGCGTTTGTGCGCGGTTCCGCGCCAGTTGCATATGAGCCCGGCCTTGCTCAACCAGGCCAGAACGCACGAGTTCTATGGCCAGCATGCCGTGCAGCATGACCTGAGGATCGGCCGCAAAAATCTCGTTCGCCCTGATGTCCAACGGCTCGGCGATTGCGAGTGCGCGCTCCAGCCATCGGCGGGTCGCCTGCGTGCACCCCTGGAGATGATGAACCTCGCCTTGCACGATGCACGCCACCAGCATGAGTGCTGGATCGTTCGTGTCGATCGATAGGGCTTCGGCGCGTTCCGCGACCGCCAGCGCCAACGTATAGTCGCCGCGCAGACCGAGCAGATAGCCGAATCCGTGCAGCAGGCGACCGCGCATCGGATGCTCGGGTACATCCGTTAGCCGCGTATACGCGCGTTCGAACGCGTTCCTGGCTTCGCTGCCGACACCGAGCGTATGGAAAGCCGACACGCCTTGCAGCGTGGCCAAGGTAATTTCGAGTGTATCGCGCTCCATCCCTTCCGGCGCCTGCCACAGCAGGACCATCGCGCGCTCAGTGAGACCGAAGCACAAGGCTGGGCTGAAGTGCAGCAGCGCGGCTTCCGCGGCCTCGGCGTAGTAGTGCAGCGCGATCATCGGCTGCCGGGCCCGGTCGAAGTGCGTCGCCAGCTCCGAGGCAGCAACCGGCATGCCGGCCATACGCTCGCGTTCGAGCGCAGTGCCAACCTGGCGATGAAGGTGGGTACGCAATGAGCGCGGCGTGCGGTCGTACAGTACCTGGCGGAAGAGGGCATGGCGGAACGAGTAGGGTAGCTCCACCGTCTCTTCACGTTCGGCGGCTCGCGACCGCGTGAGCCACACCTGCTCGCGCACCAGTTCCTCGCAGGCGTGGGCCACCGAAGCGAGGTCGCGTTCGAGGGCCAGCGAAACCGTCTCGACCCGGAACTCGACTCCGCATACCGCTGCCGCCGAGAGCAGCGCGAGCTGCTCCTGCCCGAGCTTGGTGATGTAGTGATCAATGATGGCCGCGAGGTTCTCGGGAACCGCCATCCCCACCAGCCGGGCCTCGATGGTGGCGTCGTCGCCCGTTGTGTCCATCACTTCACTGATGACTGACGAGACGAACAGCGGCACACCGTCGGTGCGCTCATGCAGGGCACGCACGAAGGTTTCATCGCGCGCCAGCGAGGCCGAACGCAATGCGACATAGTCAGCGACCTCGGTTTCCGAGAACGGGTCGAGCACCACTTCCTCGCACAGACGTTGCAGGCGCAGTTCGTGACGCAACGAGTTGAGCGGATGATCAAGCGCCACCACCTCGGCGACGCGGAAGCTCGCCAGCCACATAAGCCGAGTGCGGCCCCGTCGCCGCGCCACATAGTCGATGAGCTGGACCGTCGCCCGATCACTCCAATGCAGGTCTTCGGTCACCAGCAACAGCGGACGCTGCTCGGTGTAGCGGTCCAGCAGTTCACCCATTTCCCGCAGCATGCGATCCGGACCGATGCCGGCAAGCTCGCGCCGCAACGCGTCTCGCTCTTGCGCGGTGCTCAGCCACGGCAGTTGCAGCAACCAGGTCGGCGCCACGGCGCGCATCAGCGTCGGCAGGGCGGGGTCACTGCGGCACAGATCGGCCAACGCTTCCAGCACAGGCAGGTACGGCTCGCCGGTGCCGTAGTGCTCCACGCAATGGCCACGTGCGCAGGCGATGTCGCCAAGGCTGGAGAGGAAATGCTCGATCAACGTGGTCTTGCCAATGCCTGGTTCTCCGGCAAGCCAGACCACTGCGCGTTGCCCACCGTAAGCCCGCTCCCACGCGCGCTGCAGCCTTGAAAGTTTGTCGGTGCGACCAATGAATGGCGGCGACGGATACGCACCGGCCGCCGGCACCGTCGCGGATGCCGGGGGCATCGAAGGGGTAGGGGATGGCGCGGCGATGAAGCGATAGCCGCGCCGCGACACAGTCTCGATGAAGCGGGGCTGCCTGGGGTCATCGCCCAGCACCTTGCGCAGATCGCTGATGGCCGTCTTCAGCACTGAATCGCTGACGAACCGATGCCCCCACACGGCATCAAGCAACGCATCTTTGGTCACCAGCGACCCAGGCTGGCGCGCAAGTACGCACAGCAGAGTGAAGGGCGTTGGCGCCAACGCCACGGCTTCTCCGTTACGTAACAAGCAGGCGTTGGCTTCGTCGAGCTCGAACTCGACGAAGCAGAGCTGGACTGGGTTCGGATGAGGCTGCGCACGCGCCACGTTGGATTCCTGAAGACAAAAACATAGTTTCTAGCACTGGGCCATTACTCCAATAACAACGCTGATCGGCTCATAAGCCAAGCCTCGCCGGTCGGAAATTGATGCAGACGCTTCCCGCTCTCCATCGCGGGACAATTCGATGAGACGTTGCGACGGCGCAAGGCCCCCTGACACCTTTGGCACAGCACATATGGCCTCATTCCGAGGTGGTAATGATCTTGAAATGCTAATGACGAAAATTTCAATATTGAAATATGTCTCAATTTTACATACCTTCACCTTGCCTGACGATGAGACCGACGCGTCTCACCACTTCAATCACAACAAGGGCTCGAGATGAACAACAACAAAAAAGCTTCGCAACTGCCTCCCGCCGCCGTCGATGTGCTGGTCGTCGGTAACGGCCCGGTAGGGGCGACAATCGCGGCGCTGCTCGGCCGCTATGGAGTAAAGACACTGGTAGTGGACAAGACCCATGAGGTCCTGCTAATGCCCCGTGCCATCGCTCTGGACAACGAGGCGCTGCGCATCCTGCAACTCGCCGGATTGTCGGAAGATGCTTTCGAGAAGATCGTCATCCCTGAAGTGAAGATGCATTCCCCGGTCCTCGGGCAATTCAGTCGAGCCAACACCGCCGGGTGCATCGACGGCCACCCCAAACTGGTGACCTTCTATCAACCCGACCTCGAACACGCGATGCGTAAACAGGTCTGCGGGCTCAAGACAGTGACCAGCCTGGGTGGCTTCGAGCTCGAGAATCTGGTCGAGGAGCCGGATTGTGTCGTCGCCTCCGTTCGGGACCAGGACGGCCATCTGCATTTCATTCGCGCCCGATACCTGATCGGTGCGGATGGTGCCAGCTCCAGGGTCAGGGCCTTGATCGGCCAGGAGTTCGAAGGACAAACCTATGCAGAGGATTGGCTGATTGTCGATGTAAAAAACCGGCATAAGTCCGCCATTGATCACGTTGAGTTTCTCTGTGATCCAAAGCGCCCAACGCCGCACATGCCCGCTCCTGGCGGAAGAGAGCGTTGGGAGTTCATGCTGCACCCAGGCGAATCCCGGGAAGAGCTGGAAAGCCCGGAAAGCATCGCCCGGCTGATTGCGCCATGGATCAATCCTCAGGAGCTGGAAATCGAGCGCAAGGCGGTGTATCGATTCCACGCACGCTGCTGCAACAGGTTCAGCAGGGGGAAAGTTTTCCTTGTGGGGGATGCCGCCCACATTACTCCCCCCTTTGTCGGGCAAGGTCTCGTCGCGGGGCTTCGAGATGGTGCCAACCTTGCCTGGAAACTGGCCTGGGTCCTTCACGGCCAAGCCGCGCCTTCAGTACTTGATACCTATGACGTAGAGCGCCGCCCCCATGCCCAAGCGATGATTAATCTGGCAAAACTCATGGGCCGTCTGGTGATGCCAAGAAACAAGATCGCCGCTTTCTTCATCCATGGCCTGATGCGCACATTGGCGTTGACTCCCGCTACCAGAAAGTACTTCGAACAACTGGACATCAAACCGAAGAACATCTTCAAAAACGGTCTGTTCATGCATCATCGTCGTGGCGACAAACTGGTGCGCGGTAGCCTGTTTCCCCAGGCCTGGGTTCGCAACACGCAACAGCAGATCCAGCTGAGCGACGATGCGCTTGGACACAACCTGACCCTGGTCGGATTCGGTGTCGACCCGTTGTCGCTGCTGAGCGCTGCCGAGGTCTTTTCCTGGATACAGATGGGAGGTCACTTCTTGCAGATCGGAGCCTGCGGTCAGCGCTCCGACAGCGCTTGCGACTTCATCGAAGACCTGAACCATGTCATCCTGCCGCTGGCTGCCAAAGGCACACTCGTCGCGATCCGCCCCGACCGTATCATCATGCACCACGCTCCCGGCGCACAGGCAGGCAGCCTGGTTCGAGACTGCCAGATCCTGATGGGTAGCGCCGACTCCACGGCCGACAACGTTTCCATTACCATCAACGAGCCTCCTCGATTAAGAGCGTAAAGATGCCTTCCCCCATTTTTCCTTCAGAAGCAACTGAGCAAGAGCCTCTCACTCGAGGCCACAAGAAGCGGGAACGCACCCGTCGCGGCTTGGTGGACGCGGCGTTGCGTCTGGTCGCACGCAAGGAAGTGGGGGAGATTGCACTGCTCGATGTCGCCGCGGAGGCCGCGGTCTCCAACGGCACCATCTACAACTATTTTCGAACGCGTGACGAAGTTCTCGAGGCGGTTGGCATCGCCATGGCGAGCGAGTTCTCCGATGCCATTTCCGCCCTGAGCTCGGACGTGCACTGCGGTGCGCAGCGGCTGTCGATTGGCGTGCGCATGTTCATCTGCCGGGCCGCGTACGACCATCAATGGGCTAACGCACTGCTGCGCATCATTCATTCCGATCAGACCATGCGCTCGCGCTTGGCCGCCCATGTGCTGGGCGACCTGCGTGACGGTCTGAGCGCAGGGACTTTCGCTTATGAGGACGAAGGGATTGCCCTGGACATGGTCGTATCGTGCACAACCGGAGCCATGCGTTCGGTTGTCGAAGGGCGTGTAGTGGCGGATCACGATCTGTTGGTTGCGGAAATGATTCTCAAGGCGCTGGGCGTAACACCTGCCAGAGCCAAGAAAATCGCCGGTAAGCCACTACCCTAGTCCTGAAGTCATCCTTGGCCGGCTAAGCCCGGCCAATCCATTGCCGATAGTTCTTCGCCTGGCGACGAGATTTCAGCTGATTGCCGATCAATGCCATGAGTGGCGACGTCCTGGGTTTTGTCTGTTTGCCTTGGCTCAGCAAGCCGAGTTGCTTCTTGACCACCGACGCCACTGCAAGCGACGCCAGCGCCTTGTTCTTCCAGGGGACGACGATGGGCTCCACTTCAGTGTCCTGACCTGCCATCCACTGGCTTGGCAGGGCTGGCTCGATTGCCAACGCAGTGGCAAGCCCCACCATCGACACCGAGCCGCTCACCACTCGCTCCGCGACCTCCTTTCTGCGCACGCCGCCGGTGACCATCAGCGGCATGCGCGCGATTTCTCCTATTCTTTCCGCGCACTCGAGAAAATACGCTTCTCGAGCCAGGCGGCTGCCATCGCGGGTTTGCCCTTGCATCGCCGGGCTTTCGTAGCTGCCACCGGACAATTCGACCAGGTCGACCGCTTTGGCGTTGAGCATTTCCACCACACGAGCCGCATCCTCGGCATCGAAACCACCGCGTTGAAAGTCTGCGGAATTGAGCTTCACAGCGACGCAAAAGATCGGTGCCACTCGCAGGCGTATTGCATCGATGGTTTGCAGGAGAATTTGCGCGCGATTTTCCAGGCTCCCACCCCAACGGTCGCTACGCCGGTTGGTCAAGGGGGAGAGGAATTGGCTGAACAGGTAACCATGCGCTGCATGAATCTCCACGCCGGTGAATCCGGCACGCTCAGCCAGCACTGCGGCCTGTGTATAGCGCTCAATCAGCTCTTCGATCTCCCGCTCATTCAAAGCCCTGGGTGGCACAAAGGCCTTTGATAGTCCGGGAATGTCGACAGCCACCGCGGAGGGGCCCCGTGCCGACTGCCCCATGGAGGCCAATAGTTGCCGTCCGGGATGATTGATTTGCATCCAGGCCTGGGCTCCGCGACTGCGGCAAGCATCGGCCCAGAGCCTGAATTTGGCCAGGTTCCGATCGTCCTCAAGTACCACACCAGCGGGTCCGGTCAAGGCGTGCCGGTCAACCATGACGTTGCCAGTGATGATCAGGCCGGCCCCACCGTCCGCCCAACGCCGGTAGAGCTTGACCAGCGCATCCCCTGGAGCGTGATCCTCATTGGCAAGATTCTCCTCCATGGCAGCCTTGGCGATCCGGTTTGGAATCACCGTGCCGTTAGGCAAACGAAGCGGTTTGAAGAGCTTTGAGCCGGTCATGTTCTGTCCTTCAGCTGATGAGAATTCGGCCAGCCATCGCTAAGGGTCATACCGTTTGAGCACCGTCTGTACAGTGCTTGCTCAGGTTCTTGAACTCCTGGTTTGCATCGATGGGCCGGTTTGATGACCTGCCGGGACGGCGAGCCAGAAACACGATATAGCTGAACACGCGTGTTCAGTTGTGTCAATGTGTAGAACCCCGCAACGATCCTGCCATATCCAATCTATCCATCTGGTTTTTTACGTCATAGAAAGGATGTCATTGAGAAAAACGTATTTAATTCAAAAAACGTTGTTGACGTGAACTGAACACAAGTGTTCAATCGAGCCATAAGGTAATCCTGGAGAGAGAACCGTGGAATCCCTGAATCCAACACAGCGCCGTATTCATCAAGCCGCCTTTCGCCTGTTCGCTGAAAGAGGCACCTCACAAGTGAACATTCTTGACCTCGCACAAGAGGCAGGCGTGGCGCGCGGAACGGTCTATAGCAACATCGACAACATGGAAAGCCTGTTCGAGGCAGTCGCCAGCCATCTCGCCAAAGAGATGCATGAGCGCGTCAACAAGAGCTTCAATTCCCTTTCTGATCCGGCTCCGCGCCTTGCCAATGGCATTCGATTGTTCATCCGTCGAGCGCACGAAGACTCTCAGTGGGGGGCGTTCATCCATAAATTCGCCATGAGCAATGCTTCGTTGCGCGAAATGTTCAGCAGCCAAGCGACGACGGATCTTCTGAGCGGACTGTCCAGTGGGCGGTACACGTTTGAAAAAGGGCAATTGCTTTCGGTAATGACGCTGATATCGAGCAGCGTCCTGGGTTCTATTTTCCTGGTACTGGAAGGCCACAAAACCTGGCGCGAATCGGGCTCTGACACGGCCGAGCTGGTGTTGCGGGCATTGGGCGTACCGCCCGAAGAGGCTAGAGCGCTGGCGATCACCGAGTTGCCAGCACTGCCTTCCCTCGACTGATTCATTAACCGAGTCAACCAGACACCCCTGGATTTTCAGGGGTGCGGGGACGGCTTTACCCTGAAAACCCGGAAAACAAGAACAATGACCCACAAAAATGAAATGCCCCGGTTAGCGACACCACAACCTGCCCGGCATCCGAAGCCGACGGTGAAGGCCCAGGATCTGACGCATCTGATCTTTCAACGACCGGATTTGAACGAGGCAGCGCGGTTCCTGACCGACTTCGGCCTGTCGGTGAGTCAGCAGGACGCCGATACGCTTTACCTGCGCGCCACCGCCCCCACTGCTTACTGTTACCGTGTCCATCGTGCAGAACATGCACGTTTTATCGGGTTCGGACTGGCAGTCCAGTCGCTCAAGGATCTGGAGAAACTGACGCGTATCCCAGGCGCGTCATTGGTAGAAAAATCAGAACATCCTGGTGGTGGGTATTGCGTCAAACTCACCGATCCTTCCGGATTCATCGTGGAAGCTGTTTGCGATCAGACGGCAGGTATAACGCTGGGACACCGGGCTCCTCTTTCCTGGAATCTGGCGCAAGAGCAACCGCGAATCAACGCCACGCAGCGCCCTCCGATCGCTCCGGCTGAAGTCCTCAAACTGGGCCACATCGTCATCGAAGTGGCCGACTACCAGGCGACCTGTGCCTGGTATACGAAGCACTTCGGGTTTATTCCCAGCGATGTGCAAGTACTCCCCGATGGCACACCTATTGTCACCTTTATGCGCCTTGACCTTGGTGACACTCCTGCGGATCACCATACGCTCGCGATAGCGCAAGGGTTCATGGCGACCTATAGCCATAGCGCCTATGAGGTCGTCGATGCAGACGCTGTGGGCATGGGGCAGCGCGTCCTGCGCGAGCGCGGTTGGGTGCACTCGTGGGGCATCGGCCGACACATCCTGGGCAGTCAGATCTTCGATTACTGGCAAGACCCTTGGGGCGATAAGCACGAGCATTACTGCGACGGGGATATTTTCACGGCTGCACAGCCTACGGGCATTCATCCCGTGAGCCCCGAGGCAATGGCGCAGTGGGGGCAGCGCATGCCCAAGCGTTTTACAAAACCGAAGATGAGTCTGGCCAATCTGCGTGCGCTGTTGCGCAACCTGCGGCGCAGTCCGGACTTGAGCATTCGCAAGTTGATAACACTCATGCGGATGTTCGGGTAGAGCCGCCATGTCGGGCAATGCAACCAGATATGGCCGTCGGGATGTGCTCAAAGCCGGCGCCTTGATCGTCGGCGGCTCGTTGGTCTACAGCGTTGCCAGCCCCCCCTCAGAACAACACCACAGTTCTCGCGCCGCCGAGCACGGGACAAACGCCGCTCCAGGAGTACCTTCAATGTCTGCTGTACACGTAGTCCGCTTCGAATTTCAGAACGGTATCCACTGGGGCGTGCTACGCCAGGGCCGTATCACGGTTGTCCCCGGTGCTTTTGAAACCACCGGTGATTTCATTCGCGAGAACAGTATCGACGACCTCGCTCAGTTGAAAGGTACGGAGCTTGCGGAGGGCGAAGTGAAACTGCTGTCGCCGGTGACCCGCAACCAGCAGTTCGTCTGCCAGGGCGCCAATTACCGTCAGCACATGATCGAGTCGGGCATGGACCCGGATGCGAAGAAATTCAACATGATCTTCACCAAGGCGACGAGTTGCCTGGTGGCGGCTGACAGCGACCTGATCAAGCCGCGCACCGTGCGCTTCCTCGACTACGAGATCGAACTGGGGCTGGTGATGAAGCGCGCGATCAACGGCGCTGTTGCTGTCACCGACGCCAATCTGCATGAGTTCATTGCAGGCGTCGTCATCGTCAACGACTACTCGGCTCGTGACATTCAGATTCCTCAGATGCAGTTCTACAAGGGCAAGAGTTTCCGCACTTTCGGTCCGGTCGGCCCGTACCTCTGCCTTCTGGATGCCACGAATATTCATTACCTCAAAGCACTGCAGCTGCGCCTGACGGTCAACGACCAGGTGCGACAGAACGACAGCACGGCCAACCTGGTTTACGGCCCCGCTGAAACCCTTACCGAACTTTCCGCCCTGCAAGATTTCGCCGCTGGGGACCTGATCGCCACCGGTACGCCTGCCGGCTGTGCGCTCACGGTGCCTTCGCCTGCCAAACAGCGTATTGCGGCGCTAATGCCGGAAGCGACCAAGTGGAAGCTGTTCCTCAAGGCGCAGGAAGGTCGGACGCAATATCTCAAGCCAGGTGACGTGGTTGAGGCGCGCATTCGCAGCGCCGATGGTGTGATCGACCTCGGCGTGCAACGCAACCGAGTCGTGGAGCAAGCCTGATGGTTGTGCAGACCCTGAGTGACATCGAAAGCCTCGAACAAGTCCCCCTGTCGGAACGTGGCCTGGCATCCAGCACTTATGAAGCGCTGCGACAGGCAGCCCGGTGCTCCCCCCAGGCACCGGCGCTTAGCTTCTTCGCCGATGCCGCCGACTTCAAGCGCACCTACAAATGGAGCTACTCCCAGCTCTTTGCCGATATCACCCGCGCGGCGAATGCTTTCCATGACTTGGGTATAAAGCCGGGCGAGGTGCTTGCCTTTATCTTGCCCAATCTGCCGGAAACCCATTTCACGATATGGGGCGGGGAGGCGGCGGGCATCGTCATGGCGATCAATCCGCTGCTCGAGGCCAAACAGATAGCTGGCTTGCTGAATGCCGCGAAGGCATCCGTGGTAGTGACGCTCGCGCCGACGGCGGGCAGCGATCTGTGGCCCAAACTGGCTTCGCAACTGGATCAGTTACCCACGGTCAGGTCTGTCGTGTGGGTCAGCATGGAGCCCTATGTCGCCGAACCCGTGCGTGGGGCCCTGAAAGCAGCGGCACTGAAGGAACGCGACTTACACCGAGATATCGCGATCCACGATTGGCAATCGCTGATGAGTACTCAGCCGCACACACACCTGAAGAGTGGTCGGCAAATCCGCCAGGATGAGTGCTCCTCCTACATCTGTACGGGCGGCACCACCGGGCTCCCCAAGATCGCCGCGCGTAGCCATGGCTCTGAAGTGTTCAATGCATGGGCCGTAGCCGCTCATTTGCAGCCACGCAGTGGTGGCCAGGTCATCTTTTGTGGCCTGCCGCTGTTTCATGTCAATGGACAACTGGTGACGGGGCTGGTGCCTTGGACGCAGGGCGACCATGTGATCCTCGGCACGCCTCATGGCTATCGTGGCGAGGGGGTGATCCCACGATTCTGGGAGATGGTCGAGCACTTCGGTATCAACCTCTTTTCCGGCGTGCCAACTGTCTATGCCGCACTTCTGCAAAATGAATGGCAGGGCTGCGACCTGTCCAGTCTTCGCTATGCAATGTGTGGCGCTGCACCCATGCCGGCTGAGCTTTTCCGGGAGTTCGAGCGCCGGACCGGGCTAAAGATCCTTGAAGGCTACGGTCTGACGGAGGGCACCTGCGTTTCCTCAATCAATCCGCCCCATGGCGAGCGCCGTATCGGCTCCATCGGGATGCGGATTGCTTACCAGAATATGCGCGCGGTCGTGCTCGATGATGCTGGAGAGTATCTGCGCGACGCCAATGTGGATGAGATCGGCCTCATCACGATCAGTGGTCCGAACCTCTTCGACGGCTATCTGGAAGAGCGTCATAACCAGGGCTTTTGGATCGATATCGACGGTCAGCGCTGGCTGAATACAGGCGATCTGGGGCGCCAGGATGCGCAGGGTTATTTCTGGCTGACCGGACGCAAGAAGGAGTTGATCATTCGCGGCGGCCACAACATCGATCCCAAGCAAATCGAGGAAGCTCTGCAGGCGCATCCCGCCGTCGCCTTGGCCGCTGCAATCGGCAGCCCCAATGCCTACTCGGGCGAGGTGCCAGTCGCCTACGTTCAACTGCGCCCCGGACAAGTTTGCAACGCCGAAGAGCTTGAGGCATTCGCTCATCTCCATATCAGCGAGCGGGCAGCAGTCCCCAAGCGCATTGAAATCCTCGAGGCGTTGCCACTGACTGCCGTGGGCAAGATATTCAAGCCCGCTTTGCTACAGCGGGAGATTGCCAAAGTAGTCCAGGAGGAAGTGGAACGCCTGGGGCTTTCGGATGTTGCTGTTGAGGTCGTGCAGGACAATCGCCGTGGGCATGTCGCCTGCATCAAGGCCGGAACTGGCCAAGAAGTTCTGGCTCCGCTCTTGGGGCGCTATAGCTTTCAAGTCGAGTGGCTTAATTGAGTCTCTGATTCACATCTGTAAGTCCAGCAGTCATGCCCTGGCGCTGTTCGGCCAGGGCGTTTAACACAACTTCGATCAATTCCAACCGGCACTGAAAAGTGCACAGGAAGGCGAAGCCTTGCCTGCGTGCAATCAACAAAAACAATAAACAAGAGGTGGACAATGAAACTGAATAGCCGTGTGATCCCGTGTTTCTTTACTCAGCGAAAGTATGCTGTCTGGATCAAGTTCACCAGTGCCATGGCCCTGCTCAGCGCCTCTTCTATTGCAAGTGCCAATGGCATTGCTCTAAACGAACAAAGTGCAAGCAGTGCGGGAACTGCTTATGCGGGAAGGTCATCTTCGGCGCTGGACGCCAGCACCATCTATGGAAATCCTGCTGGCCTGACCAAGTTGAAGCGCAGTGAAATTTCCGGCGGTGCCGCGATCGTTTCGGTGAGCGACGACATCAGTGATGCGCAGAGTAGTGCCGCGGGAACGAACAAGGGGGATTCGGTGCCTTTGGGCGTCGTGCCCTTCGCCTATATGTCGACACCGCTAGATGAGCGTCTTTCGGTGGGGCTGGGCCTCTATGCCCCGAGTGGTCTGATCAATGATTATGAGGGCTCTTTTCAGGGTCGCTACCACGGCTCCTACAGCACGACCAAGGAGATAACCCTGCAGCCTACCGTTGCCTATCGGATCAATGATTACGTGTCGATTGGGGGTGGACCGACCCTGAACCGTTTCAATGCAAAGCTTCAGAATTACATGGCAACCGGCGCCCTGAACAACGGCCAGGACACACTGGTTACCATCAAAGGCGATGACACGGCGATTGGCTACAACGTCGGGCTCTTGGTCGACTTTAACGAGGCAACCCGTTGGGGGATTACCTATCACTCGAAGGTGAACTATCAGCTCGAAGGGCACACTGAAGTTTCCGGCTCCCCGAGCATTATCCCGCTGGACGGAAAGTATGACACCAAGATAGATCTTACGATGCCCGAATCAGTGGATACGTCCATCACCCATCGATTCAATAGTCGCTGGACCGGCTATCTGGGGACCACCTGGACACGCTGGAGCCGGATTCAGAAGATCGAAGCAATCAACAGCGGTGTTTCCGCTATGGGCCAGGCTGCTGGCCTGGGGCGTGTGGCCGAAGAGATGAACTGGCACGACACTTGGTCCACCGCGGTTGGCGCATCCTATCAATTGAACCCGCAATGGCTGATTCGTGCGGGCTATGCCTATGATCAGACGCCCGTTGGAAATGCCGACCGCAGCGTGCGCGTTCCGGTCGGGAATCGCCAGGCCGTGACCTTGGGCGGCGCTTATTCGCCGAACGCCGATCTGACATTAGACTTTGCTTATGGCTATCTCTGGGATTCAAAAGCCTCAGTACAGCATTCGAACGACTCCGGACTTCAACCGGCATACAGTGCCAACTACAAAAATAGTGCGAATGGAATTTCAGTGCAGGCGACCTATCGGTACTGATCGACACGACTCCATTTTTGCAAGTCTTGCACCTTTAATCGAAAAGCAACTATCCCGACGGGGCGTGATGCAGTTCTGCCTGTCAGTCAGCACCCATTGCCGCGACTACTTTTGCGGCAGTGGGTGGGGTTTGCTCAGCCACCAGCAGCAATGACTGTGGCATAGGGCTTTGCGGGTGCTGCGGTTCCTGCAAGCCGGCCAGCCGAAAACCGGCCATGTCCAGGGCATTGAGCCAACTGGACAGCGTTCGGAAGTACCACGGCATGGGTTGCCACTGCCCCTTGAACCCAGCGAAGGTCTCCTCCCGCCAACCATCTTGATAGTCGCCCGCCGCCGCGGTCCACGGATGCAGAGTCTGGATCACCAGCGTGCCACCAGGGACGAGCAGGGCGTTCATGGCCGCGAGCAGGGGAATGATGTCCTGGTGCAACAGGGCAAAGTTGGCGCAGATCAGGTCGTAGTGGCTGCCAATGTCTACCTTCGCCTCCACCAGCTCTTCATAGCTCGCTAAATGCACCCGCGAAGAGCCCGCCGCCCGCGCCGCCTCGACCAGCGCTGCATCGCCATCCACACCAACCGCCTGGATGGCCCGGTCAGCCAGGGCACGCAACAGCCAGCCCTCGCCGCAGCCCAGGTCGAGCACGCGCTCGGGTTGGCGGCCGAGTACCGCCAGCAGGATGGCCTGGTCGGTGACTTGCAGGCGGCTATCGATGGTGCCGGTGCGGATGGCTTCGATCCAGGATTGGGCGTTGTGGTGCCAGCTCTGGAGGAGGGTGGACTCGGTGGTGGGCATTTCGATGTCCGGCGTCATGGGTTAGATGGAAGGATAGGACAAGTGCTGGTGCAGCGGATCCGTTTGGCGCTGGGGCCCGACTTCCGGCAGGTCGCGGCAGCGTTGTCGCGAACCATGTGGAAGCCACAATCATTGTCCCGTTACCCGAACCTCTGCCATCATTCAGGAACTCACACGCCGAGCAAGAAATATGAACCGTCGTAAAAAAATAAAGCAGCTATTAAAGGCTCACGCCAAAAAGGCCAGCGCCAAATTGGCACCGGCCAGTAAGTCTAAATACATCAGTAAAGCTGACCGATTGAAACTGGCTGCTGAATCCGGTCTGGACTCAATTATTTCGCCTGAGAGCTGATCCAGACATTTTGGGTCGATACGTGTGCGGTGGTCGGGGCGAGCCATGGCCCTGGTCGCATAAATTTGAAATGCATGGCGTGACTCGACAGAATCGCGCCCCGATCCGGCCAAAGTTGTCGGATGTTCGTGATTAAAAGGGGCTGCGGTTGAACGAACACACATTGTCCATGCGCCTGGAACGCGTCGCGGCGCATGTACCAGCAGATGCGCGCCTGGCCGATATCGGCTCGGATCACGGCTATCTGCCGGTGGCGTTAATGCGCCGTGGCGCCATCGCGGCGGCGGTGGCGGGCGAGGTGGCATTGACGCCGTTGCGCTCGGCCGAACGTACTGTGCGCGAGAACGGCCTGGACCAGTGGATCACCGTGCGCCTGGCCAATGGCCTGGCGGCGATCGAGCCAGAAGACGGGATCACGGCGATCAGCATCTGTGGCATGGGCGGCGAGACGATCCGCGACATCCTCGACAACGGCAAGGCGCGCCTGAGTGGCCGTGAGCGACTGATCCTGCAGCCCAACGGCGGCGAGCAGCCATTGCGCCAATGGCTGATGGAGAATGGCTACCGTATCCTCTGCGAGGAAGTGCTGCGGGAAAACCGCTTCTACTACGAGATCATCGTCGCCGAGCGCGTCGGGCCGGTGCTGTATACCGCCGAAGAGCTGTACTTCGGCCCACTGCAGATGCAGGCACGCAGCCCGGCGTTCCTGATCAAGTGGCAGCGCATTCTGCGCCACAAGCAACAGACGCTGACCAGCTTCGCCCGGGCTCGGCAGGTCGTGCCCGAGGAAAAGGTACAAGAGATCGCCCGGCAAGCCCGGTGGATCACCGAGCTGCTGGCTTGAACACGCTCCAGCGGTTGTACGTAAAGTCGCCTATCGAGGGATTCACGGAAAAAATGGTCTGCCCTGCAATTGTCTTGGGGACACCTGGTTCGGGACTACGCTAAAGCTATGCTGATCCTCGATCAATTGTGACCTGTTCGCGCTGCGTCCGTCCCTGGAGCGCCCAATGCCACCCATCACCGCGCGCCTGGTGGCGCTGTTTGTGCTTTGCCTGACGCTTGAAGTGCCAGCCCAGACCAACGCTTGCCCAGCTGGCGAAAAAGAAGTGTGCCTGAACGGCTGCATCTGCCTGCCAGACCTGGAGCCGATGCTCGGCTCCCTGCCTGATGACGTCCACCAGGTCGCGGCACCTGCCCTGGCGCTATGGCTGACCCAAGCCCGCGCTGATGCAGCCAACACCGGCATCCAACCCATTCCATCGCACATCCGGCAGCAACTGCTGCGCTGGTACGACCCCAGCGTCCTCGATTCCGCTCGCTACAAAGCTGGCGACGACGGCCAATTCAACGCCGCGACTGCCATGCTGCAAAATCCCGATGTCGGAGCCGTGACGCTGATCGACATCATCCTCTTCCGGGACGCTCAAACCGCCGAACAGAACATCGCGCTCTGGGCTCACGAGTTAAAACATGTGCAGCAGTATCAGGAGTGGGGGGTAGAAGGATTTGCCCAGCGGTATACACAGGATTTCAATGCTGTAGAGGCGCCGGCTTATGCCATACAGGCTGAGGTCAGGCGGTCGTTGCGCGAAGGGCCTATTGAAAAATAGCGATCTGTCACCGAGGGGAGCTATCGGTGCGGGCCAAAGCTGGGCTCGCATGCGGTTGGCATTCGCGGCAGCAGAACCTCAGGTTTCTCATTCTGGATGCCGGCCGGGAACCAGCCAGGTGGTACTCATGGAAAACGCTCTTGAAATTACTGAGGGCGGAGCAGGTGAGCATTACTGTCGATGATGGTTTGGATTATTTCCACCGAGCCATTAATGGCGAATTGCGCACCCATGCATACCAGAAGGAAACCCATCAGCCGTGATATGGCATCAATGCCTGACTGTCCCATTATTCTCATGATTATTCCTGAGCCAAGCAGGCATACCCAAAGGATAAGAGCGGTAATCAGGAAAATTAACGGAGGGGCTACTAATAAGACCCAGGCAGGAAATAACGTACTGTGTTTGATAGTGGCGGCGGAACTTATGATCATCGCAATGGTGCCAGGCCCGGCCGTGCTGGGCATGGCCAGCGGGATGAACGCAAAGTTCGGTTGTTCGGTTGCGCCATTGCTGGAAGCAGAGTGTTGAGGAGGCGGCGGAAACAGCATCTTCAAGCCCATGATGATGAGAATTCCGCCACCGGCCATACGCAAGCCCGGTATGGAGATGCTAAATGCATCCATAACAAACGCGCCTACATAGTAAGTGAACGTCATGATCAGAAAGACATAGAATGACGTCAGAAAAGCCTGTGACTTTTTTTCCTTGTGACTCAGCCCCTTACTCAAGGCGAGAAACAGCGCAACTGTGGTGGGAGGGTTAGTCAACGGCAGCAGCGCCAGTAACCCAAGTCCGATTGCATTGAACAGATCTGTCATGTCGAACTCAAGTCCTGTTGTTCTAGGCCACGTGTGTCGGCGAACGTCGTTAGCGTGAAGTTTTGACCTTCAGGACTTCGGTATAAATGGCATCGACCGTCTGACCCACCTGGAGTTTCTTCATTCTTTCCTGAAGCTTCGGGTCTTCGACTTTCAGGACCGTCGCTTTTCCCTCCGGCGGAAGCAAAGTCACCTCATGCTGTTTCAAGTCAATGCGAGTGATCTTGGACGTGACCTTGACCTGGCGAACCGCTTCACCTCCGGGATTGGGATTATCCTTGGTGGCGCGGATGGACATGGATTCATCAGTGACGCCCGGTGCACCGCCAACATCGGTATCAAGCTTATAAGCGACCGAGCGAATCACATGAATATCGACCGTGTCGCCGACTTTCAAATTGTGCAGGTTCTTGGCCTGCTCGGTGAGCTGGATAGGCACTGGACTTTTGTCGTGACCTTCGATGGTGACCTGGTAGTTGGCGGGATCAACGGCCAGTACGCGTGAAACGATGTGACCTTCCATGGCATTGCTGCCCAACGGTATGTCGGCGGCATGGGCCGTCACGCCGGCGGTTGAGAGGAGTGACGCGAGGGCAATGGCGCGGATTGGTTTCATGGGGCTGCTGTTCCATAGATGGTTGACAGAACGAATCCAGGTATCCCAATAGCCATGCCGTTCGACGTTTAGATGACCAGGCTGGAAGGTAGCCATTCTGATTTCTCCTTTTGGAAACCTGATCCCGGTGCAGGCGATGAACCTGCCCGGGATTTTTGCCTTATTGGTAACTGATACCCGGTGCCGCAGTGCTCACACGCGTGCCAGCCTTGCCCTGGACAATCGCTTCGATATCCGAGAGTGGACCGATCACCGCGGTTTTTCCAGTATGGCGGGCAAAATCGCAGTCCGCTTGGGACCTGCGGTGAGGTGTCCGCCGAAGCCGAACATTCGCGGATCGCCGCGCAGAGTTTGCAGCAGCTACACGTTGACGCCGCGCCAGGGGCAGGCTTTGGCTGTGATGGCGCCGATAACGTGATGTTCGGCGGCGAGCTTCCAGTAATGTTCGGGCAGATGAGCCGCATGGAATGTGCCCCCCGGTTCGGGCCATGGAGCGCCTTGAGGGCGGTGCGGATCGAACAGGCGAATATGGCTGTCGATGATCGTGCTGTTATAGAGCGGGGTAACCGTCATAGTGATGTCTATGTCAGGGGATGGGTCAGGCGCCTGCGGAACGGCATGGTGCGTGACCCTCACTGCAAGTGCGTGGCTCAGCCTTGCAGATACACCGCATGGGTATGGGTGTATTCGTACAAGCCGTGCTTGCCATCCGCGCCGCCAATGCCTGACTTGCGCACACCAGCGTGGAAACCCTGCATGGCTTCGAAGTTCTCGCGATTGACGTAGGTTTCGCCAAAATCCAGCTCGCGCATCGCGTGCATGGTTTTGCTCAGGTCGCGGGTGTAGATCGATGACGTCAGGCCATAGTCGCAGTCGTTGGCCATGGCGATGGCTTCGTCGAGGTCATCGACGATCTGGATCGGCAGCACCGGGCCGAAAATCTCTTCGCGCATGATCTCCATGTCGGCGCGGCAACCTGCTAGCACTGTGGGTTGGAAGTGGTAGCCGTTGGGCAGATCGGCAACCTGTCCACCGCTGATCAGACTCGCGCCCTGGCTCAGCGCGGTGCGAACTTTCTGGTTGACGCTGTCCAGGCCCTGACGGTTGATCAGCGGGCCCATCTCCACATCAGGCTGGGCAATCGGGTCGCCATAACGGGTGGCGCTCATGGCCGCGGCGATGCGCTCGATGAACTGATCGGCTACCTTGCGCTCGACGTAGACCCGCTCGGCACAGTTGCACACTTGGCCGCTGTTGATGATGCGCGAGTCACGGATGGCTTTGACCGCAAGATCCAGATCGGCATCCGCCAGGACGATGGCCGGCGCCTTGCCACCCAGTTCCAGATTCAGTTTGGTGATGTTCGGCGCAGCGGCGGCCATGATCCGCGAGCCGGTGTCGACGCTGCCGGTGAAGCTGATCATGTCCACGCCCTTGTGCGCGCTCAAGGCCGCGCCCACCCGGCCGTCGCCGCAGACCACATTGAACACGCCGGCTGGCAGATCGGTTTCGGCCACCAGTCGGGCGAATTCAAAGCAGTTGTTCGGGGTTTCTTCGCTGGGTTTGATCACAATGGTGTTGCCGGTCAGCAGAGCCGGGGCCATCTTGCGGGCGATCAGGAAGAACGGGAAATTCCACGGCAGGATTCCAGCCACCACACCCAAGGGTTTGCGGAACAGGAAGATGTTTTCGTTCTGCCGGTCGCTGGTGATGATTTCGCCTTCGATGCGCCGCGCCCATTCGGCCATGTAGTCGAGGTAGTCGGCGGTAAAGTTGACTTCGACTTCGGCGAGGCCGCTGACCTTGCCTTGTTCCAGCGTGATGGTGCGCGCCAGATGGGCGACGTTTTCCCGCAGCTTCGTGGCGATCCGGCGCAGATGCCCGGCGCGTTCAATCGCCGGTTTACGCGACCAGTCTTTTTGCGCAGCGCGAGCAGCGGCGAGGGCGCGGTCGACGTCGTCGGCAGTCGATGCCGGGACTTTCGACAACACGGCACCGGTGGCCGGGTTGATCACATCGAGATGGGCAGCGCTGGCCACGAATTGGCCGTTGATGAAGTTTTGGTAAACAGGCACGGACGACATTGGGGCGACTCCTTGGCTGATCAATAGGTGCGCGACGGCGCTTGCTCGGTGGCCGGTGTGCGGTAGCGCGCGAGGGTGGCCGTGGCGCTTTGGCGTAGCAGGCTGATGTCGATAGCCACCGCAATGAACTGGCAGCCCCAGCTCTGATAGCGGCGCGCGTCTTCTTCGTTCGGTGCGAGGATTCCGCAGGCCTTGCCCGCCGCGAGGGTGGCTTTGACGGCATGTTGAATGCGTTCTTGAACCTCGGGGTGGCCAGGGTTGCCGGCATGACCGAGGCCAATGGACAAATCCGCCGGGCCGATAAACACCGCATCCACGCCTTCGACGGCGGCAATCGCTTCGACATTTTCAACGCCCAGGCGCGATTCCACCTGAACGATCAGGCACAGCTGTTCATGGGCGGTGTCGAGGTAATCGGGCACGCCGTCCCAACGCGTGGCGCGGGTCAGGCCGCCGCCGACGCCACGAATGCCGTAGGGCGGGTAACGCATGGCGCGTACCAGCGCCGCCGCTTGCTCGGCGGTTTCGACCATCGGGATCATCAGCGTCTGTGCACCGATATCCAGCAGTTGCTTGATCAGGTTGGCGTCGCCATTTACCGCGCGCACGATCGGTGAAGTGGGGTAGGGCGCGACAGCCTGCAACTGGGTCAGCACACCGGGCACGGTGTTCGGCGCGTGCTCGCCGTCGATCAGCATCCAGTCGTAACCGGTGGTGGCGACGATCTCGGCGGCGTAGCCGGTAGCGAATCCGGCCCAGATTCCATATTGGGTCGCGCTGTTGTTCAGCGCAGCCTTGAAAGCGTTGTGCGGCATGTTCATGACGGGGTCCTTCTCAGCGGTTATACGGCCGATGCAGTTGGCATTCCGGGTTGAGGGTGACACCGAAACCAGGCTGGTCGAGTGCCGACAGGCGCATGCGGCCGTTCACCGGCACCGGTTCACCGAGCAATTGCGGGTGGAACATCGGCACCACTTCATCGGCTTTGGGCGCCATCATCAGGAACTCGGCGAACGGGCTGTTATGCCGGGTGGCGACAAAGTGATAGCTGTAGACCGAAGAACCGTGGGGAATGACCAGCGCGTTGTGGGCGTCGGCCAACGCCGAAATCTTCACCAGTTCGGTGATCCCGCCGCACCAGCCGACGTCCGGCTGGATGATGTCGCAGCAACCCATCTCCAGCAGCATGCGGAAACCCCAGCGGGTCGCTTCGTGTTCGCCGGTGGTGACCAACATGCCTTTGGGTACGTTGTTGCGCAGCGCTGCGTAGCCCCAGTAATCGTCAGGCGGCAAGGCTTCCTCAATCCACTTCAGCCCATACTCGTGGGCGCCGACCGCAAGTTTGGTTGCATAGTTGAGGTCCAGGCTCATCCAGCAATCGAGCATCAGCCAGAAGTCCGGGCCGACCCGCTCGCGCATGGTTGCCAGCTCTTCGAGGTTCTTGCGCAGGCCTTCCTCACCTTCGGCCGGGCCGTGGTGCAACGGCATCTTGCCGCCGATGAAACCCATTTTCTGCGCCAGGTCCGGACGGGCGCCGGTGGCGTAGAACTGCAATTCGTCACGCACCGCACCGCCGAGCAACTGGTGCACCGGCTCCTGGCGGATCTTGCCGAGCAAGTCCCACAGCGCCAGGTCGACACCGGAAATCGTGTTGATGACGATGCCTTTGCGGCCGTAATACAGCGTCGATTGGTACATCTGGTCCCAGATTTTTTCGATGTCGGTGACCCGTGCACCTTCGAGGAAACGCGCCAAGTGTTTCTCTACGATGTAGGCGGCAGGCTCGCCACCAGTGGTCACGGCGAAACCGACCGTACCGTCGCTGGCTTCGATCTCGACCACCAGGGTCCCGAGGACGTTGATGCCGAAGGTGCGGCGGCTCTGGCGGTACTCGGGGTATTTGCTCATCGGCGTGGCGATGTGATCGTCGATCCAGTGGCCGTCCGCCTGATCGTGATAATCCGCGCCGCCGCCTCGCAGGGTGAAGGCGCGTACGTGTTTGATGGTTGGAATGCCCATGTGTGACTCCTCAGGTTTAAACGGTGGCCGGTTTGCTGGAAGGCTTCTGGACGGGTGAGCGGATGCCCAGGACCAGCAACGCGGCGATGACAGTGGTGCCAGCCAGCACGTACAAACCGGCGGCCGGTGAATGGAAGGCGCCTTCGGCCCAGTTCTTCAGCACCGGGGCGATGAAGCCGCCGAGGGCGCCGAACGAGTTGATCAAGGCAATCCCGGCCGCAGCGGCGCTGCCGGCGAGATAACTGGAGGGGAAGGTCCAGAACACCGGTTGCACGGCGATGAAACCGGAAGCGGCAAAGCACAGGGCGACGATGCCCAGGAAGGGGCTGCTAAAGGTCACCGAGCAAGCGATCCCGGCTGCCGACATCAGCAAGGTCAGGCAGGCGGTGCGGCGCCGTTCGCCGGTGCGGTCGCTGTAGCCGGGGATCAGGTACGCTGCGACTATCGCGCAGATCCACGGAATCGCCGTGACCAGTCCGACCATCAGCCCGACCTTGGTGCCCAACAATCCGCCAACCTGGGTGGGCAGATAGAACACCACGCCGTAGACACTGGCCTGAATCAGCAGATAAATCAGGCACAGGTACAGTACCGACGGCTGGCACAGGACGTTGAGCAGGCTGCGGCCGTGGTTCTGTTTATGGCTGTCTTCTTGATCGAGGATGCCTTGCACTTGTTGGCGTTCTTCAACCGTCAGCCATTTGGCATCGGCCGGGCGATTGTCCAGATACCAATAGGCCCAGACGCCCACCGCCGTGGCCATCAGGCCTTCAACCGCGAACAGCCACTGCCAGCCGTGGACACCGGCAAATCCGTCCAGCTCCAGCAACAGGCCGGACAGCGGGCTGCCGAAGATGAACGCCAGCGGCGCACCGAAGTAGAAGAAGCCCATGGCTTTGCCGCGCGCAGCGCTGGGGAACCAGTAGGTGAGGTAGAGGATGACCCCGGGGAAGAATCCGGCTTCGGCCACGCCCAGCAAAAAACGCAGGATGTAGAAGCTGGTTTCGGTGTGGGCGAAGACCATGGCGGCGGAGACAAGGCCCCAGGTGACCATGATCCGGCACATCCACAGGCGGGCGCCGACACGGTGCAGGATCAGATTGCTCGGGACCTCGAGCAGCGCGTAACCGACGAAAAACACCCCGGCGCCGAAGGCGAAGGCGGCGTCACTGATATTGGTGTCGGCTTGAAAGGCTTGCTTGGCGAACCCGACGTTGGCGCGGTCGAGGAAGGCCATGATGTACATCAACAGCAGGAAGGGGAGCAGCCGCCAGGAAATTTTGGCGAGCAGAGGCGCGGGTAGAGTCTTCATCGCAGTTTTCCTTTGGTAGGGCATTTGTTCTTATGGGAAAGACTGTACGGCCGTGGAGCGATGCGTTACAAATCGAATCTAGCTCACAACTGATACCCTGAAGGTATCGAACGCGAAGGCCCCCTCATGACCACGCCAACCATCTCCCGCAGCCTGCTCAATCGACTGCGCTACAAGCATTTGCACATGCTGGTGACGCTCAGCAGCAGTCAGAACCTGCACCGCGCCTCGCAAAGCCTGAACATGTCGCAGCCGGCGGCAACCCGGATGCTGCATGAGATTGAAGACATGTTCGGCTGCGATCTGTTCGAGCGCCTGCCCCGCGGGATGCGGCCAACGGCGCTGGGCAGTGAGTTGATTCGCTTCGCCGAATCCGCCATCAGTGGCCTCGATCGCTGCGCCGAAGATCTGATCGCGCGGCAGCAGGGTGGTTACGGTTACCTTTCCATCGGTACCATCATGGGCGCGGCGCCGGATCTGGTGATGGATTCGATTGCCGAGATCAAGGCGCTCAACCCGCAACTGCGAATTCGCATCATGGGCGACACCAGCGACCAGGTGATCCAGTTGCTGGAGCAGGGCCGCATCGACTTGGCCATCGCACGGCGCAATGCTGCCACCGACAGCGAGCACTACGCCTTCGAACAACTGGGTAACGAACGCCTGCTGGTGGTGGTGCACGCCGGTCATCCTTTGGCCCAGCGCAAAAAACTGGAACTGGCGGAACTGGTCAGCAGTTGGCCGTGGATCCTGCAACCGGAAACCAGCCCGGCGCGGATCGGTCTCGATCAAGCCTTGCAGCGCCTGGCCTTGCCGACACCAGCAGACATCATTGAGTGCAGTTCGGTGTACTCCATGCAGCAACTGATTCAATTGACCGACGCGATCATGGTGCTCTCGGAAACCGCTTTGCGCGACTACCTGAAAATGGGTCTGGTGGTGGCGCTGCCGGTGGAGCTGGATGTGCAACTGGCGCCATTCGGATTGCTGCTGCGCAAGGGCGAGCACATCAGTCGGGAGTTGGAGGTGTTCATCGATCTGTTGCGCCAAAAAGCCGGGGCGCTTTGATTTATCACGGCGACGGAAAGCGCAGCAGCTTACGTCGGCCCGAGTGTTACCGAAGAGCAATTCTTTGGCGCCGGCATCGGCATTGCCGCGCGCAAGAACGATCCGCTGGCCGGTCGCTTCAATCAGGCCTTGCGACGATTCGTGCCAACGGTACCTACGACAAGGTTTGCCAGAAGTATTTCGACTTCGATATCTACTGCGAGTAATGACCGGATGTTCTTCCGGCACACATGTTTGCGGCCGTTCTCTTCATTGATCGGAGCAAAGATGCAAACCAAGGCGTTACCCCGATTAGTGGTTGATGCACTGTTGCAAACGGCCGTCGACAACCCCGAAGTTCAGATTTGAACCGGTGAGCTACAGGCTGACCTGGCTCAAGTTCAAAAAACAAACCGCTGGTCGAAAAGCCTTACTCCATCCAAGGTGTGGGCTGAAGTGTGGACTGGAGCTATTTGTCAAACCCCAGAAACGACAAAGCCCTGAATAATCAGGGCTTTGTCGTATAAAGATGGCGGAGGCGATGGGATTCGAACTCATGGACCTGTTACAGTCGACGGTTTTCAAGACCGTTGCCTTAAACCACTCGGCCACACCTCCGTTTGCGTTGCGGGCGCCATAATACCTGAATGAAACACACTGTCAAACTCTCTGCATGGCTTGTTACAGAGCGTCTGTTATGATCTTTGCGACTGAACGTTTCAAACCCAACAGGAGTGTCGCCATGCGCGAACAGGATTACGCAGTTAATAACAGCGTGCAGGCTGAGCAGCTAGAGGTTAGCCGCGTCCTGCGCAACACTTACGGTTTACTCGCCCTCACCCTCGCATTCAGCGGCGTGATGGCCTTTGTTGCGCAGCAGATGCGTGTCGGCTACCCGAATATCTTCGTGGTGCTGATCGGCTTCTACGGCCTTTTCTTTCTCACCAACAAACTCCGTGATTCGGCATGGGGCCTGGTTTCTGCGTTCGCGCTGACCGGTTTCATGGGTTTCCTGCTCGGCCCGATTCTCAACCGTTACCTGGGTATGCAGGGCGGCGCGGAAGTCGTCAGCTCGGCCTTCGCGATGACCGCGCTGGTGTTTGGCGGCCTGTCGGCTTATGTGCTGATCACCCGTAAGGACATGAGTTTCCTCGGTGGTTTCATCACCGCCGGTTTCTTTGTGCTGCTGGGCGCGACACTGGCGAGCTTGTTCTTCCAGATCAGCGGTCTGCAGCTGGCGATCAGCGCAGGTTTCGTGCTGTTCTCCTCGGTGTGCATTCTGTTCCAGACCAGTGCCATCATTCACGGTGGCGAGCGCAACTACATCATGGCGACCATCAGCCTGTATGTATCGATCTACAACCTGTTCGTCAGCTTGCTGCAACTGTTCGGCATCATGAGCCGCGATGATTGATCGCCAGCCTTGAGTAAAAAACCCGCTTCGGCGGGTTTTTTATTGTCTGTGATTTGGCTCAGTGTTGGTTTCAATCAGGTTCGTGGCAACACACGCAGAGTTTGTTGCCGTCCGGGTCGCGCATATAGGCGCCGAAGTAATCGGGATGGTAGTGCGGACGCAGGCCCGGCGGCCCCTCGCAGGATCCACCATGAGCCATGGCCAGTGCGTGACAGCGGTTGACGATCTCGTGACTCGGCGCAAGCAGGGCGATCATCTGCCCATTCCCCGGTGTGGCCGGCTGTTCGTCGAACGCAGTGCCAATGACGAACAGCGGACGCGGTGCATTCTTGCTCATCCACGCAGCCCAGGGTTTGCCGGGATCGCAAAATTTCATCTGCAGCTGCAGTGCATCCATGATCGGTTGGTAGAACGCTAATGCACGATCGAAATCGGTGATGCCGATAAAAACGTGAGACAACATTCACCTCCTCCTTATTCGGCCACAATGATGCTGCCATCAGCCTGTTGCCGATAAATGGTGTAGGGCAGCAGCATGGTGTCGAGAACGCCGGAAATCACTACGTCGATCAGTACAAAGGGCGTGCCGTTGTTGTATTTGTACTCATCGATGCCCGGGCCTGGAGGCGCATGCAGGCTGCAAAAGTCATACGTCACGCCGCTATAGATCCGTGGAACCGCACCGCAGTAGGTTTTCTGTTCCTTGAGACTCTTCGCCGCTGCCTCGTCACTGCGCACCACGGTCTGAAACGTGCCGCAACCAGTGAGTATCATGGCCGCCAGTAACATGACTTGAGTTTTCATACCGTCAATCCTTCGCCGGAAAAACCCCAATCTACCTCTTTGTGAACAAAACAGCACTCAAGCCATCGGTGGCAGCCGGCGCTTGACCGGGGTCTTCTTGACAATGGCGGTGTTGGTTTCGGCGTGGCTGTTGAGGCGATCGAGGAGGGTGTCCAGTTGTTCCATCGAGCGCACGTGCAGGCGGGCGATAAAGCAGTCATCGCCGGTGACTTTGTCGCACTCGGTGAATTCGGGGATGGCCTGAATCTGTCGCTCCACTTCCTGTAACTGGCCCGGCAATGGGCGAATGCGGACGATGGCCTGGAGTTGGTAGCCAAAGCATTTGGGGTCGATCTCGACGGTGTAGCCCTTGAGCACGCCACGTTCTTCGAGGCGGCGCAGGCGCTCGGCGACACTGGGCGAGGACAGGCCGCTGATCTGTGCCAGGGCTTTGAGCGAGCGGCGTGAGTCTTCCATCAGCGCGCTGATCAGCACTTGGTCGATGTCATCGGTCATGGCGAATCCCCTGTTAGGCAATCGGTTGAATAAGCCTTGATAAAAAAGGTAAAAGCCGAGTTTAGCCTGCTTTTTGCGCTGGAGAAGCCCCCAAATGGATTGGCATACTTTGGGCTCAAATACAGGAGGTGGATGATGGACAAAACATTACGTCGTGGCTCATTCGAAATGACCGCCGCCATGCTGATTTCCGGGACCATCGGCTGGTTCGTGCTGGTGTCCGGGCAACCGGTGCTGGACGTGGTGTTCTGGCGCTGCGTGTTCGGTGCCGCCACCTTATTGCTGATCTGCGCGGCGTTCGGCTTTCTGCGCCCTGGCATTTTGACGTCCACCACTTTTTTGCTGGCCGTACTGAGCGGTGTGGCGATTGTCGGCAACTGGGTGCTGTTGTTCGCGTCCTACTCCCGCGCCTCGATTGCCATTGGCACGGCGGTTTATAACGTTCAACCATTCATGCTGGTGGGGCTGGCCGCGTTGTTCCTGGGGGAGAAGATCACCCTGCAAAAACTGTTCTGGCTGGGCATTTCGTTTCTCGGAATGCTGGCGATTGTCAGCGCACATGGCGGGCAGGGCGAGGGTGGCAACGATTACCTGATGGGGATTGCTCTGGCGCTGGGGGCGGCCTTTCTGTACGCGATTGCCGCGTTGATCATCAAGCGCCTGACCGGTACGCCACCGCATCTGATCGCGTTGATCCAGGTTTGCACTGGCGTGCTGTTGCTCGCGCCCTTCGCGCATTTCTCTGCGATACCGCAAACGCCCGATGCCTGGGCCAGTCTGGTGACCCTGGGCATCGTGCATACCGGTTTGATGTATGTGCTGCTTTACGGCGCGATTCAAAAACTGCCGACAGCGCTGACCGGCGCGTTGTCGTTCATCTATCCGATTGCGGCGATTTTCGTTGACTGGTTCGCCTTCGGCCATCGGCTGGAGCCGCTGCAATGGATCGGTGTCGCCGCGATTCTGTTGGCCGCCGCCGGGATGCAACAGGGTTGGAGCCTGAAGCTTCGGCGGGTGGCGGCGCAGTGAACAGGCCTCAGAAAATGTAGTCAGTGGTCAGGAAGCTCGAGTTGCGTCCGCTGATGATCTCGCTGAGAAGCTCTTTGCTGCTCTCCTGGAACTTGGTCGCCACCAGGGTCCGAATCGAAAACACCCGCAGCGCATCGTGCACCGACAACGTGCCTTCGGCGGAGTTCTTGCGGCCGTTGAACGGATAGGTGTCCGGACCGCGTTGGCACTGGGCGTTGAGGTTGATCCGGCCGACCTGGTTGGCGAACGTGTCCACCAGCCTGCCGACCGCCACCGGGTTGGTGCCGAAGATGCTCAGTTGCTGGCCGAAGTCGGATTCCAGGACGTAATCGATCACGGTGTCCAGATGACGGTAAGGCACGATCGGCACGACCGGGCCGAACTGTTCTTCCTGGTAGACGCGCATCTGCGGTGTCACCGGGTACAACACGGCCGGGTAGAAGAACGATGCGCGGGCTTCACCGCCGTTGGGGTTGACCACGGCTGCGCCTTTGCTGACCGCGTCCGCCACCAGGGTGTGCAGATAATCGACCTTGCCTGATTCCGGCAAAGGCGTCAGGGCCACGCCGCTGTCCCACGGCATGCCGGGTTTGAGGCTGGCGAGTTTGGCGTTGAATTTCTCGATGAACGCCTCGACCACGTCTTCGTGGACGAAGAGGATTTTCAGCGCAGTGCAACGTTGGCCGTTGAACGACAGGGAACCGGTGACGGCTTCGTTCACGGCATTGTCCAGATCGACCTCAGGCAGAACGATGCCAGGGTTCTTCGCATCCAGGCCCAGCGCCGCGCGCAAGCGGTGAGGCCTTGGGTGGAGTTTTTTCAGGTCGCTGGCGGCCTTGTTGGTGCCGATGAACGCAAAGATATCGATCTTGCCGCTGGCCATCAGCGCACTGACGGTCTCGCGGCCGCTGCCGTAGATAACGTTGATGACACCGGCCGGGAAGCTGTCGCGAAAGGCTTCCAGCAACGGGCGAATCAACAGCACCCCAAGCTTGGCCGGTTTGAACACCACGGTGTTGCCCATGATCAGCGCGGGAATCAGCGTGGTGAAGGTTTCGTTCAGCGGGTAATTGTAAGGCCCCATGCACAACGCCACGCCCAACGGCACGCGGCGGATCTGGCCGAGAGTGTCCTGCTCCAGTTCGAAGCGGCTGGACCGGCGGTCGAGTTCCTTAAGGGCATTGATGGTGTCGACGATGTAATCGCAGGTGCGGTCGAACTCTTTTTCCGAGTCCTTGAGGTTTTTACCGATCTCCCACATCAGCAACTTGACCACCGCCTCGCGCTGTTCGCGCATGCGAGCCAGGAAGGTTTCGACGTGCTGGATGCGCTCGGCCACGCGCATGGTCGGCCACAAGCCCTGGCCGCGGTCGTAGGCGCGCACGGCGGCGTCGAGCGCGGTCAGTGCAGTATCGGCATCAAGCAGCGGCGTGCTGCCGAGGATCACCTGTTCATCACCATTCGCACCGCTCAGGTACACCGGGCTGCGGACTTGAGCGAGGGGCCCGGACCAGGTTTTCAGTTCGCCATCGACCAGATACTCGCGCTGCTCGGTCGGGCCGTTGAGGCGGTACTTTTCCGGGACGTTGTCGGCAGTGGGAAACAGGTTGCCAAGGATTTGTGCTGTGGTCATATCGCTACCCCGTCTGGATTGGGTGATGCACTGATGAATCGTTTTAGCAGACCTCGGACTCGCTTGTCATGGCTCATCTTATGATTTTTTTGCTCGGCGTTATGGATCGCGAATCTGTCGGCAGCTGCTACGGGTCGATCTTTTGCCCTGAAAACACACAAGTAACGATCCCCCGGTTAAACTTCACGCTCTTTCTCAAAGGAGTTCATATGAGTTATTACCAGCCGGGCATTCTCGCCACCCCTGTTCCGCCTCAAGCTCGTCATATGTTCTTCGCCCTTGAATCCGCCGAGGCATTGCCGGCTGCGCTGGATAACCTGATGCGCCTGGTGGACGGAAAGTCGGCGGTCGTTGGTTTCGGTGAATCCCTGGTCAAGGCGCTGCACGCGCAGATCGATGGGCTGCGCGCTTTTCCTGCGCTGGTCGGTGTCGGTGTCGACAACCCCTCGACCCAACACGCGCTCTGGTGCTGGCTGCACGGTGTTGACCGTGGCGAACTGCTCAATCGCAGCAACGCGATCGAAGCCGCTCTGGCACCGGCCCTGCGTCTGGTGCAGATGAACGAAACCTTCCGCCACATGACCGGGCACGACTTGACCGGTTACGAAGACGGCACCGAAAACCCTCACGATGAAGCCGCTGTGGCCGCTGCATTGTTGAGCGACGGCGCGGACGGTCTGGTCGGTGGCAGCTTCGCCGCGATCCAGCAGTGGCAGCATGATTTGAAAGGCTTCCACGCGATGCCGCCCCATGAGAAAGACAACATCATGGGCCGTCGCTTGAGCGACAACGAAGAACTCGATGACGCGCCGATCTCTGCCCACGTCAAGCGCACCGCCCAGGAAAGCTTCACACCCGAAGCCTTCGTGGTCCGTCGCTCGATGCCTTGGATCGAAGGCGATCGCGCCGGCCTGATGTTCCTGGCCTTCGGTTTTTCCCTCGACGCGTTCGAATCCCAGTTGCGGCGCATGAGCGGTCTGGAAGACGGCATCACCGACGGTCTGTATCGCATCAGCCGACCGATCACCGGCGGCTACTACTGGTGCCCACCGCTCAAGGACGGTCGCCTTGACCTGCGCGCATTGCGCATCGGCTGAACAGCGCAGAAAGCAAGATCGCAGGCTTCGACAGCTCCTACAGGGGATCGTATACACCTGAGCTGCCGAAGGCTGCGATCTTTCGCTATTGGCAGGCGAATCTAACCTTATGCCCAAACAATATTTCTCAACCCTCGCACGGCCTCTCTAAGATCACGTCATAACTCGTTATAACAAGTGATCTTCCATGACCGATAACGTTCTTCCCCTGAGCAGCATCCCGCTGCACACCCAACTGCGCGATGTGCTGCGCGCCCGGATTCTAGACGGCGAATACCCGCAAGACAGCCAGATGCCCTCCGAAAGCGAGCTCGGCACGTTGTTCAAAGTCAGTCGCATCACCGTGCGCCAGGCCCTCGGCGATCTGCAAAAAGAAGGGCTGATCTTCAAGATTCACGGCAAGGGCACGTTCGTGGCCAAACCGAAAACCTTCCAGAACGTCAGCACCCTGCAAGGCTTGGCCGAGTCCATGACGGGTCGCGGTTACGAGGTGATCAACCGCCTGCACAGCTTCAAATACATTGCCGCCGATAAGCTCGTCGCCGAACGTTTACAGGTGACTGAAGGCGAGACCGTGGCGCAGATCAAACGCGTGCGGCTGATCAATCGCGAGCCGATCTCGCTGGAAATTACGTATCTGCCCAAAGCCATCGGCGAGCGGCTGGAGAAGGCCGACCTGGTGACGCGCGACATTTTCCTGATTCTGGAAAACGATTGCGGCCTGGCACTCGGGCACGCCGATCTGGCCATCGACGCAGTGCTGGCCGACAGCGACCTGACCCAGGCGCTGAACGTCGAACCCGGCTCGCCGATCATGCGCATCGAGCGTCTGACCCATAGCGCCGATGGCCAGCCCCTGGACTTTGAACACCTTTACTACCGCGGCGACGCGTTCCAGTACCGCTTGCGGATCGACCGGCAAAAAGGGGATCAGGTATGAGTCGCAGCTCCATGATTAGAAAGACGCTCGAACAGGAATACGACATCGTCGTGATCGGCGGCGGCACTGCCGGGCCGATGGCGGCGATCAAGGCCAAGGAGCGCAATCGCGATCTGCGCGTGCTATTGATCGACAAAGCCAACGTCAAACGCAGCGGCGCGATCAGCATGGGCATGGACGGATTGAACAACGCGATCATTCCCGGCCACTCGACACCGGAGCAGTACACCAAGGAAATCACCATCGCCAACGACGGCATCGTCAATCAGGCGGCGGTGTATGCCTACGCGACCCACAGTTTCGAAACGATCGAGCAACTGGACCGCTGGGGCGTGAAATTCGAGAAGGACGAGACCGGCGATTACGCGGTCAAGAAAGTCCACCATATGGGCGCCTACGTGCTGCCGATGCCGGAAGGGCATGACATCAAAAAAGTCCTGTACCGCCAGTTGAAACGGGCGCGGGTGAGCATCACCAATCGGCTGGTCTGCACCCGGTTGCTGACGGACGAAGAGGGCGCGGTCAACGGTGTGATGGGCTTCGATTGCCGCACGGCCGACTTCCATGTGATCAAGGCCAAAGCGGTGATTTTATGCTGCGGCGCCGCCGGACGTCTGGGGTTGCCGTCCTCGGGTTATCTGATGGGCACTTACGAAAACCCCACCAATGCCGGCGACGGTTACGCCATGGCTTATCACGCCGGGGCCGAGCTGGCGAATCTGGAATGCTTTCAGATCAACCCGCTGATCAAGGATTACAACGGCCCGGCCTGCGCCTACGTCACCGGCCCGCTGGGGGGCTACACGGCCAACAACAAGGGCGAACGCTTCATCGAGTGCGACTACTGGAGCGGGCAGATGATGTGGGAGTTCCACCAGGAACTCGAAAGCGGCAATGGCCCGGTGTTCCTCAAGCTCGATCACCTGGCCGAGGAAACTATCCAGAACATCGAGGAGATTTTGCACAGCAACGAACGTCCGAGTCGCGGCCAGTTTCACGCCAATCGCGGCACCGATTACCGCACGCAGATGGTCGAGATGCACATCTCCGAAATCGGCTTTTGCAGTGGCCATTCGGCGTCCGGCGTGTGGGTCAACGAGAAGGCCGAGACATCGGTGAAGGGTTTGTACTCGGCGGGTGACATGGCGGCGGTGCCACATAACTACATGCTCGGCGCGTTCACCTATGGCTGGTTTGCCGGCACCAACGCGGCGGACTTTGTTGCCGAGCGCGAGTTTTCGGCGCTGGATGCGGATCAGATCGAAACAGAAAAGGTTCGGGTTTACGCACCGCTGGAGCGCGAACACGGGCTGCCGCCGGCTCAAGTCGAGTACAAGCTGCGGCGTTTTGTGAACGACTACCTGCAACCGCCGAAAGTGACCAGGAAGATGCAAATCGGCCTGCAACGCTTCAGCGATATCCAGCGTGATCTGGATCAGATCAAGGCCCACAACGCCCACGAACTGATGCGCGCCATGGAAGTCAGCATGATCCGCGACTGCGCCGAAATGGCCGCCCGCGCTTCGCTGTTTCGCGCCGAAAGTCGCTGGGGGCTTTACCACTATCGGGTTGACCACCCGCAACGCAACGACAATGAATGGTTCTGTCATTGTCACCTGAAGAAGGGCGATGACGGCGCGATGACCAGTTTCAAGAAAGCCGTCGAGCCTTACATCATCCCGCTGGACGCCGAAGAAATGCAGGCCTACGACCGGCTGCGGGTCGGTGCCTTTGCTGCCTGAGCATCACCCAAGAGAGAAACCGCCAATGGCCTATCAACCCCAGGAAATCTTCTTCCGCTCCAACGCCCCCGTCACGGTCGACGAGGACAAATGCATCGCCCACAAAGGCTGCACCGTGTGTGTCGATGTCTGCCCGATGGACCTGCTGGCGATCAACCCGGCCACGCAAAAGGCCTACATGGCGTTCGACGAATGCTGGTACTGCATGCCGTGTGAGAAGGACTGCCCGACGGGCGCAGTGAAAGTTGAGATCCCGTATCTGCTGCGCTGAGTGTGGGCAGAGCTGGCACCTCCATTGATTGATCGGACGCCATCGCGGGCAAGCCCGGCCCCCACAGGTTTCTTTGGTGTCTGCAAGATTCTGGATTCAGTACAAATCACTGTGGGAGCGGGCTTGCTCGCGAAGAGGCCAGCCCAGACAACCAAAAAGCCATCCGGTAACCCCCGGACGCTCGATTCAAAACACCCCTCGTTTCCCACCACGCCCTGATCGTGGCGGAGACGAACATCCTATAAATGATTCGAGGGGATACACCTATGTTGCGTGCAGCATTTGCCGGTCTGGTACTGGCTTCATTCACCTTCTCGGCTCAAGCGGAAACCATCCGCATCGCCATCGGCACCCAGGACACCACCATCAACTGCGCCGCTGGCGGCCTGCTGATCCGCGAGCTTGGCCTGCTGGACAAATACCTGCCCCACGACGGCCCCTACAAGGACGCCCAATACGAGGTGCAGTGGAAGAACTTCACCAGCGGCGCGCCGCTGACCAATGAGATGGTCGCCGGCAAACTCGACTTCGGCGCCATGGCCGATTTCCCCGGCTCGTTCAATGGCGTGGCGTTCGAAACGGCGGGCAAGCACAGCCTGTTCATCAGCGTGCTGTCGGGCAGTATCAAGGGCAGCGGCAACGGCATCGTCGTGCCGAGCGCTTCGGGTGTGCAGTCGTTGGCCGAACTCAAAGGCAAGACCATTTCCGTGCCGTTCGCATCCACCGCCCATGGCATGTTGTTGCGCGCCGTCGCGGCTCAAGGCTGGGACCCGCTCAAGGATGTGAATATCATCGCCCAGGCGCCGGAAGTCGCCGGTTCCGCGTTGCAGGCCGGCAAGATCGAAGCTCACGCCGATTTTGTGCCGTTCGCCGAACTGTTCACCAGCCGCGGTTTCGCTCGCAAGATTTATGACGGTTCCCAGGCCAATACACCGACCTTCCACGGTGCCTTGGTCGATAAGAGCTATGCGAAAAAGTACCCGGAGATCGTCGTCGCCTATCTGCGCGCGAGCATTGAGGCCAATCAATTGCTGGCGGCGGAACCGGAGAAATACAGCGAGCTGATCGCCAAGGTCACCGGCGTCGATGCCGAGGTCAACTACCTGTTCCACGGCCCGCTGGGCGTACAAACCCGGGACCTGAGCTGGAAGCCGGAATACCGTCAGGCGGTGGGCACAGCCATCGATACCCTCAAATTGTTGAAGAAGGCTGATCGTGGGCTCGATCTGAATACCTTCATCGACGACCAATACATCCGCGCCGCGTTCAAGGCCTCGAAACTGGACTACACCGCGCAACTGGCCAACTACGCACAAACACCTCTGAAGGCGGTGGATGCGCTGGACGGCAAGGCCATTACCGATTTCAGCCACGTGGCGGAAATCTGGGTGCGTGGCGAGCCGAAAGTCCGCCAATACGCTTCGGCGGAATCGGCTTTCACCGCGTTAGCCAGCCTGAAGCAGGAAGGCAAAAACATCCGCGCGGTGTATGCCCAGGCCAGTGACAGCGGGATCAAACTGCTGGCGGATCAGGCGTGGTTTGCCAGCGATGCGAAAGGGCGCCTCAGCGCATTCCTGCTCAAAGGCCAGGCCCAACAATTCGCCACGGCCCAGGGCGGCAAAGTCTTCGACTTCACCGACGCCACTACCCAGGCCGTTGCCGTTCGCTAACCCCCAAACAACTCGGTCAACTGTGGGAGCGGGCTTGCTCGCGAAAGCGGTGGTTCAGTCGACATCGATATTGAATGTTGAACCGCCTTCGCGAGCAAGCCCGCTCCCACAGGGATAGAAGTCGTACGCAAATACTGAGTTCACCACCGATCAACTGTGGGAGCGGGCTTGCTCGCGAAAGCGGTGGGTCGGTCGACATCGATGTTGAATGTTGAATCGCCTTCGCGAGCAAGCCCGCTCCCACAGGGTTTTCGGTTGAGAGGAAGATGTATGTCCCGATCTATAACGCGCTGGATTCCAAGATCAGCCTCATTGCTGCTCTGCCTGCTGTTCTGGCAACTCGCCGCGAGTGGCCACTGGAACCTTGGCCTGGTGACCTTCGCCAACGTCCCGACACCCGTGGCGGTCATTCAAGCCGCCCTCGGTCTAGGCGACTCCGGCAAGCTCGCCCAGCACCTGAGCAGCAGCCTCGGCCGGGTCTTCGCCGGTTACCTCACGGCGCTGATCATCGGCATCGCTTTGGGCCTGGCCATCGGTCGTTCGAAATGGGCCGAAGATTTATTGCTGCCACCTCTGGAAGTCCTGCGCCCGATCCCGGCCGTGGCCTGGATTCCCCTGGCGATCCTGATGTTCCCGTCGTCGGAACTGTCCATGGTTTTCATCACCTTCACCGGCGCGTTGTTCCCGATTCTGCTCAACACCGTGCATGGCGTCGAAGGCGTCGACCCGCGATTGATAGCCTCGGCGAAAAGCCTGGGGGCAGGGCGTCGGGCGATTCTGCTGGAGGTGATTCTGCCGGGCGCCGCGCCGAGCATCATCACCGGCCTCGCCATCGGCATGGGCACCTCGTGGTTCTGCCTGGTGACCGCAGAAATGATCTCCGGCCAGTACGGCATCGGCTACTACACCTGGGAGTCCTACACCATCCAGAACTACGCCGACATCGTGGTCGGCATGTTGCTGATCGGCGTGCTCGGGATGGGCAGCAGTTTGCTGATCAAACGCTTGGGCGGGCTGTTCACGCCCTGGCACCGACCACGAGGAAAAGCTTGATGAGCGTGATGCAAACTCCTGAAGGGCGGATCGACATCCGCCAATTGTCCATCGTCCTCGGTGAAGGCCAGCAGGCGTTCGAAGCCGTGCAAGGCCTCGACTGCCAGATTAAACCAGGGCAATTCGTATGCATTCTCGGGCCGTCCGGTTGCGGCAAATCGACCTTGCTTGGCGCGCTGGCCGGACACCTGCAGCCGCGCAGCGGTACGCTGAGTGTCGACGGTGCGCAGGTCTCGGGGCCATCGCCGCAGCGTGGCATGGTGTTCCAGCACCACACGCTATTCCCTTGGCGCACCGTGCGCGACAACGTGGCTTTCGGCCTGAAAATGCGCGGCATTGGCAAAACCGAACGCCATACAGCGGCTGATGAAATACTGGCCCTGGTGGGCCTCGAAGGCTTTGCCGAGCGTTGGCCGAATCAGCTCTCCGGCGGCATGCAGCAACGGGTGGAAATCGCCCGGGTGCTGATCAATCGTCCGCGCCTGTTGCTGATGGACGAACCCTTCGGCGCCCTCGATGCGCTGACCCGGTTGAACATGCAGGAACTGCTGCTGGACATCTGGACGCGAATTCGCACCACCGTGGTGTTCGTCACCCATGACATCGACGAAGCGCTGTTCCTCGCCGATCGCCTGCTGGTCATGAGTTCGCGTCCGGGCAGAATTATCGAAGACCTGCGCCTGGACTTCCCCCGGCCACGCACCACCGAGCTGGTGACCAGCCATGAATTTTCCCGCTTGAAGCGTCATTGCCTCGAGTTGCTGCGTCACGAAGACGGTCGGCAGTTACCGCGCCTGAACCCTCTAGGACTTCCCCCTGAAAACCCACTGCCGCGATTTGCCCTATGACCTCTCTATTCGATGTAACCGATAACGACGACATCCTTGCCTTGCAGCCGCGCCTGACCGATGACGACCCAGGCGTGCGCCGCATCGCTTTGATCGAGCTGGCTGACCTCGAAGAGCCAGATGGCTTGCTGTGGCTGGTCAATCGACTGGCTGAAGACCCCACCGAAGAAGTGCGCGCCGAAGCGGCGCGATTGCTGGAAGCCTGGGAGGATGAACCGGTGGTCGAAGCGCTATGCCAGGCGCTGACCGACCCATCGCTGGCGGTACAGTCTGCCGCCGCGCAAAGCCTCAGCCTGCTTAAGAGTGAAGCAGCGGGGCGGGTGATTTTGCCGTGGACCGGGCATGCCGACATCAGCGTACGCATCGCGGCTTTCAGGGCCTTGCGCGAGTTGCGTTTCCCCCAGGCGGCTTGCGCGGCATTGTCCGCGTTGGACGATAGGGACGCCAATGTCCGGCGTGAAGCAGTCGGTGTACTCGGCTGGCTCAAGCAGCTCGATGCTTTGCCTGCTTTGGCCCGACTCGCCAGCCACGACCCTGACACCGAAGTCCGCCGCGCCGCCACCGGCGCCCTTGGCCTGGCGTCCGACGCGCAAGTGCTGCCGGCGTTGCGTCAGGCGTTGCAGGACCAAGCCTGGCAAGTGCGCGAAGAAGCCGCCACCACATTGGGCAAGGTCGGACACGTCGACGCTGGTTCTGCCTTGGTCGAAGCCTTGAGCGATGATTACTGGCAAGTCCGCCTGCGCGCCACTCGCAGCCTTGGCCGTTTGCGTTACGCTCCGGCCCTCGAAGTGTTGATCGAAACCCTCGGCCATCGCATCAGCAATTTGCGCAAGGAAGCTGCCCTGGCCCTCGGCGAATTGAACGATAAAGGCGCCATTGCCGCATTGCAGGCGGCGCAAGATGACGGCGACCCGGAAGTGCGCAAAGCCGTGCGCATTGCGTTGAGTCAATTGCAATGAACCCGGTGGCGATTGGTAATTCCCAGGGTAAACAACAGCTGCGATTGAATTGGCCGGATGGGCGCGAGCAACGGTTCGATCACGCCGAGCTACGCCGCCAATGTCCCTGCTCGCAGTGCCGGGCGTTTCGACTGCAAGGTCTGACGGTGAAAGTGGATGAGCGCATCCGCGTGATCGAACTCAACGCCCAGGGCTACGGCCTGCAACTGATCTTCAGCGACGGTCACGAACGCGGCATCTACCCATGGCCCTACCTCTCAGGACTCACCTGAAACCTGTAGGAGCTGACGAGTGAAACGAGGCTGCGATCTTTTGATGTTGTTTTTAAAGAGCAAGATCAAAAGATCGCAGCCTCGTTTCACTCGACAGCTCCTACACAGCTCCTACACAGCTTCTACAAGTCCTTGCTAGGAAAAGCCCAAAAGAGTACAAATGTACTCCATGACGACTTTAACTCCCCGCCGTACCGCCATCCTGACCTTTATCCGCGATCGAATCGCCGAACATGGTCAGCCCCCGAGCCTCGCTGAAATCAGCGAGGCCTTTGGCTTCGCCTCCCGTAGCGTGGCGCGCAAGCACGTGCTGGCGCTGACCGAGGCCGGTTTTATCGAGGTCAATGCGCATCAGGCGCGAGGTATCCGGCTGCTGAATCAACCGCCGCGGCCCGAGCTGCTGGACGTTCCGGTACTCGGTCGAGTGGCGGCCGGTGCGCCGATCGGTGCCGATGCCGAGGTCCACAGCCGTTTGCTGCTTGATCCGTCGATCTTCTCGCGGGTGCCCGATTACATGCTGCGGGTGCAGGGCGATTCGATGATCGAGGACGGCATTCTCGACGGCGATCTGGTGGGCGTGCGGCGCAATCCCGAAGCGCTCAACGGCCAGATCGTCGTGGCGCGGCTCGACGGCGAAGTCACCATCAAGCGTTTCGAGCGGGTCGGCGATTCTGTTCGCCTGTTACCGCGCAATCCGGCTTACAAGCCGATCATTGTTCGAGCCGATCAGGATCTGGCCATCGAAGGCGTGTTCTGCGGTCTGGTGAGGCAAGGGTAATGGGCGCCGTCGTTGCGTTGGATACGCTGTTCAATGGCGGCCAGGTCTGGAAGGGCCGGCCTGCGCCACCGGCCGTCAGCCCGCAACCCACGGGGCATGCGGCGCTGGACGCGGCATTGCCCACTGGCGGCTGGCCGGAAGCGGCACTGACTGAAATCCTGCTGGCCGGGCAGGGCGTGGGTGAGTTGCAACTGGTGTGGCCGGCGCTGGCGCGGCTGTCGGCGGCAGGTGAGCGCATTGTGCTGGTGGCGCCGCCTTACGTGCCGTATCCCCAGGCCTGGCAGAACGCCGGGGTCGATCTGCGGCAACTGTCGATCATCCAGGCCAGCGAGCGCGATGCGCTGTGGGCGGCGGAACAATGCCTGCGTTCGGGCAGTTGCGGGGCGGTGTTGTGCTGGCCGCACAAAGCCGACGATCGAGCGTTGCGACGTTTGCAGGTGGCGGCGGAAACCGGTCAGACCCTGGCGTTCGCCTACCGCTCGCTCAGTGAGGCCATCAACCCGTCGCCGGCGGCCCTGCGCATCGCCATCGACGCCAAACCTGCGCAATTGCGAGTGCTCAAGTGCCGGGGTGGGCTGGCCCGTTCGGCGCCGATTGCCTTTGCCGTCGGGCATTGAGGTTGCCATGCGCTGGGTTTGCATTCTCTTCCCGCAATTGGCGCTGGACGCGGTACTGCGTCAGCGCCCCGACCCCGACGAACCGCTGGCGCTGCTGACCGGCCCGGCCCAGCGCCGGGTGCTGCAAGCGGTCAACGGTTCGGCGCGGGCGCTGGGCTTGCGTCCCGGCCAGTCGATGACCGCCGCTCAGGCCTTGAGCAAAGGGTTTGTCACCGCCGAATACGACGCCGCCGAGATCGAGCACTGGCAGCAATTCCTGGCCGCCTGGGCCTATCGGTTCAGTTCCCAGGTCAGCGTGCATTACCCGCGCGCCGTGGTGTTTGAAATCGAATCCAGCCTGGGCTTGTTCGGGCCTTGGCCGCAGTTCGAGGCGCGGTTGCGGGCGGAACTTGGCGAACTGGGGTTTCGTCACCGGATTGTCGCCGCGCCCAACCCGGTGGCGGCGCGGGTGCTGGCCAACGTTTATGACGGTCTGGTGGTGCCGGACAATGACGCTTTGCAGCATCATCTCGGGCAGTTGCCCGTCGACCGGATCGCCCTGGAGCCAAGCGTTGCCACGGCACTGTCGCGCATGGGGCTGCGAACGTTGAGTCAAGTGCAGGCGCTGCCACGACATAGCCTGGCCCGGCGTTTCGAGGCCCAGGTGCTCAAGCATCTGGACACCCTGTTCGGCTTACGGCACCTGGCGCTGGCGTTTTACCTGCCGCCGGACCGTTTCGATGTACGCATCGAGCTCAATTTCGATGTGCAATCCCATCAGGCATTGCTGTTTCCATTGCGCAGGCTGACCGGCGATCTGGCGGCGTTCCTCTGTGGGCGGGACAGCGGTGTGCAGCGTTTCGACCTGCATCTGGAGCACGCCGGGTTGCCAGACACGCTGATCAAGGTCGGCCTGCTCAGTGCCGAGCGCGATCCGGCGATGCTGTTCGAACTGGCCCGGGGGAGGCTGGAGCAGGTTCAGGTCGAGGCGCCGGTGCGCGGTTTTCGTCTGCGCGCCGAAGACTTGCCGGCCTTTGTGCCCCAGTACCAGGAACTGTTCGATGATCGTCCGCAGCAATCCTTGCCCTGGGAGCAACTGCGCGAACGCTTGCGCGCACGGCTGGGGGATGACGCGGTGCAAGGCTTGCGGTTCCAGGCCGATCACCGGCCGGAATGCGCGTGGCAGACCAGTGTCGACAGCCAGACCTGTGAAGTATTGCCTGCCGTGCAACGTCCGGGCTGGTTGCTGACGGAGCCGCAGGCCGTACACGAAGGTTCGACGCGCATCCTCATGGGGCCGGAACGTATCGAGTCGGGCTGGTGGGACGGCGACGACGTGCGCCGCGATTATTACCTGATCGAAACCCGTTCCGGCCAGCAGGGGTGGGCCTATCGGGCGGTGGGTGAAGACGGTCCGTTGTGGCTGCAAGGCTGGTTCGCATGAGTGTCGATTATGCCGAGCTGCACTGCCTGTCGAACTTCAGTTTCCAGCGCGGTGCTTCCAGTGCGCTCGAGCTTTTTCAACGGGCGAAAAAGCAGGGCTATCGAGCGTTGGCGATCACCGACGAATGCACCCTGGCGGGCATCGTCCGCGCCTGGCAGGCGGCCAAGGCCGTGGAATTGCCGCTGATCATCGGCAGTGAAATACGCATCGAAGATGGCCCGAAACTGGTGCTGCTGGTGGAAAGCCTCGAGGGTTACCAAACCCTGTGCCGCCTGATTACCCGCGCCAGACGCCGTACGCAGAAAGGCCAGTATCAGGTGCTGCGGGAGGATTTCGGCGAGCCGTTGCCGGGGCTGTTGGCGTTGTGGGTGCCGGACGCCGTCGATGACGTTGAGCAGGGTCACTGGCTGAAGCAGACCTTCGCCGAGCGCCTGTGGCTGAGCGTTCAGTTACATCGCGGGCAGGACGACATCCGGCGACTGGCGGCGCTGCTGACCCTGGCGCGGGAACTGCGGATCCCGGCGGTGGCCAGCGGCGATGTGCACATGCACGCCCGTGGCCGTCGCGCCTTGCAGGACACCATGACCGCGATTCGTCATCACTTGCCGGTGGCCGAGGCCGGGTTGCGTCTGCACCCTAACGGCGAACGGCATTTGCGCAGCCTCGACGCCTTGCGCGATCTCTACCCGCAGGCACTGCTCGACGAAACGCTGAGCATCGCCCGGCGCTGCACCTTCGACCTCGGTCAGTTGCGTTATCAATATCCCCGGGAGCTGGTGCCTGAGGGGCGCACGGCCACGTCCTGGCTGCGGGAGTTGGCCGAAAAGGGTGTTCGGTGGCGCTGGGAAAAAGGCCCTAAAGCCGAGGTGTTGGCGCAGATCGACAAGGAACTGCAGCTGATTGCCGAGTTGGGGTACGAAAGTTATTTCCTGACGGTTCACGACATTGTGAATTTCGCCCGCAAGCAACACATTCTGTGTCAGGGGCGCGGTTCTGCCGCCAACTCGGCGGTGTGCTACGTGCTGGGGATCACGGAGATCGACCCGGAGCGGAGCACGTTGCTGTTCGAGCGTTTTCTCTCCAAAGAGCGCAATGAACCGCCGGACATCGACGTCGATTTCGAGCACGAGCGGCGTGAAGAAGTCCTGCAATACGTGTTCCAGCGTTATGGCCGCGCCCGTGCGGCGCTGACGGCGGTGGTCAGCACTTACCATGGTGCCGGCGCAGTCCGCGACGTGGCCAAGGCACTGGGTTTGCCGCCCGATCAGGTCAACGCCCTGGCCGACTGCTGCGGCCACTGGAGTGATCAGGCGCCTCCCGTCGAGCGCCTGCGTGAAGGTGGTTTCGATCCCGACAGCCCGGTGTTGCGCCGGGTGCTGAGCCTGACGGGGCAGTTGATCGGTTTCCCCCGGCACCTGTCCCAGCACCCTGGCGGTTTCGTGATTTCCGAGCAGCCCCTGGACAGCCTGGTGCCGGTGGAAAACGCCGCCATGGCCGAGCGCACCATCATCCAGTGGGACAAGGACGATCTGGATGCGGTCGGGCTGCTCAAGGTCGATATCCTCGCGCTGGGCATGCTCAGTGCGATTCGTCGTTGTTTCGACCTGCTGCGTCGGTACCGTGGCCGCGACCTGAGTCTGGCGACGGTGCCGGCCGAAGATCCGCAAACCTACGAGATGATTGGCCACGCGGACACCATCGGGGTGTTCCAGATCGAATCCCGGGCACAGATGTCGATGTTGCCGAGGCTCAAGCCCAAGAATTTCTACGATCTGGTGATCGAGGTGGCGATCGTTCGTCCGGGGCCGATTCAGGGCGGGATGGTGCATCCCTATCTGCGGCGGCGTAAGGGCGAAGAAGAGGTGATCTACCCGTCGAAAGAACTTGAAACAGTGCTGAAACGTACGTTGGGCGTGCCGCTGTTCCAGGAACAGGTGATGCAGATCGCGATTGTCGCCGCCGACTACAGCCCCGGCGAGGCCGATCAATTGCGCCGCTCCATGGCCGCCTGGAAACGCCACGGCGGACTGGAACCGCACAAGGAGCGTTTGGCGGACGGAATGAAGAAAAACGGCTACACGGCGGAGTTCGCCGCGCAGATCTTCGAGCAGATCAAAGGCTTTGGTAATTACGGCTTTCCCGAATCCCACGCCGCCAGTTTCGCCTTGCTGACCTATGCCAGTTGCTGGTTGAAATGCCACGAGCCGGCAGCCTTCGCCTGTGCGCTGATCAACAGCTGGCCCATGGGTTTCTACAGCCCGGACCAGATTCTTCAGGACGCCCGCCGGCATCATTTGCAGATTCGCCCGGTGGAAGTGCGGGCCAGTGACTGGGATTGCAGCCTGGAACCGATCATCGGCGCGCAGCCGGCCATTCGCATGGGATTGCGGATGATCAAAGGCTTTCGCGAGGACGATGCCAGGCGCATTGAAGTTGCACGGTCGAAAGGGGCGTTTGCCGACATCGCCGACCTTGGCGAACGGGCGCGACTCGATGCCCGTGCCCAGGAGCAACTGGCCGATGCCGGTGCATTGCGCGGGCTGGCCGGTGACCGGCATCGGGCGCGCTGGGAAGTGGCGGGGGTGCAGAAGCAGCTCGGCTTGTTTGCCGGTTTGCCGAGCCAGGAAGAGCCGACGGTGTCTCTGCCCAAACCCACCGTGGGCGAGGACCTGCAAGCCGATTACAACAGTGTCGGCACCACCCTCGGCCCGCATCCGCTGGCATTGCTACGGGGTGAATTGAAAGCCCGGCGTTGCCGCAGTTCGAAAGAACTTATGGATGTCGAGCACGGCCGACCGGTCAGCGTCGCCGGGTTGGTGACCGGTCGGCAACGCCCGGGCACCGCCAGCGGCGTGACCTTCGTGACGCTTGAAGACGAGTTCGGCAACGTCAACGTGGTGGTCTGGCGCGACCTGGCCGAACGGCAACGGCAGGTACTGGTCGGCTCGCAATTGCTCAAGGTCGATGGACGCTGGGAAAAGGAAGGCGAGGTGCGGCATCTGATTGCCGGGCGCTTGAGCGACCTGAGTTCATTGCTCGACGGTATCCATGTGCGCAGCCGGGATTTCCGCTGAACCGGCGACATTCAGCTATACCTCAATGAAACCATTGGCGTCGGCGGTGCTCGAAACAAACGGGCACGCACCGTCTCCTCACGCCGTTGCACTGCCTGAAAACATGTCATCCACAGGACATAGGCCAGTCGATGCAGTTTCTTGACAATAGCCACGGATGTACCGGCTGGAGCGGCGAAATGGCCGGACGCATTCGCGCGTTCGACTGGAGCCTGACCGAGCTCGGGAGCATCGATACCTGGCCCGGGAGCCTGTGCAGCGCGGTGCAATTATTGCTCGCCTCACCCCTGCCGATGGTGATGCTGTGGGGCCGGCCCGGTTACATGATCTATAACGATGCCTACTCGAGATTTGCCGGTGGGCGCCATCCTTACCTGCTGGGTTCCCCGGTGGAGTTGGGCTGGCCAGAGGTCGCCGAATTCAATCGGCATGTGGTGGACACCTGTCTTGCGGGCGGCACCTTGTCCTATCACAACAAAGCTTTGGTGCTGTTGCGTGATGGCGTACCCGAAGACGTCTGGATGGATCTTTACTACAGCCCCGTCGCCGATGATGACGGGCACCCCGCCGGGGTCATGGCAATGGTGGTCGACACCACTGATCATGTGATTTCCGAGCGCCGCCGCCAGGAAGCCGAAAGCGCTTATCGCGCCGACAACGAAAGAGTTCGCCTGGCTCTTAATGCCGGGGCTTTGCTCGGCTCGTTCGTCTGGGACATCAAGGCTAATGTGCTGTCTGCCGACGAACGCTTCGCCCGCACGTTTTCCTATCCGCCCGATCAGGACCTGGCCAATCTGCCACCGCTCATCGCCGAAATGCAGATTCATCCCGACGACCGCAGCTGGGTTCAGGAGCGGCTCAATCAGTCGGTGGAAAGCGGCATACCCTATAACGCCGAATACCGGGTTCTGCGGCCCGATGGCAGTTACCTGTGGGTGCTGGCCAGCGGGTGTTGCGAGTTCGATGAAAAAGGCGAGGCGTTCCGCTTTCCCGGGGTGTTGATCGACATCCACGAACGCAAGACCGCCGAAGAATCCTTGCTCAAATTCACCCGCAACCTGGAGCAACGAGTCGCCGACGAAGTCGAAGCGCGGCTGGCGGCCGAAGAGCAGTTGCGCCAGTCACAGAAACTCGAAGCCATCGGTGGTCTCACCGGCGGCGTGGCCCATGACTTCAACAACCTGTTGCAGGTGATCGCCGGCAACCTGCATTTGCTGGCGCGTCACGAGCCGGACAACGCCAACGTGCAACGCCGGGTCAGTGCGTCGATTGCCGCGGTCGAGCGCGGTGCCAAATTGTCGTCGCAATTGCTCGCATTCGCCCGCCGCCAGCCTTTATCGCCGGCGGTTTGCGATCCACGGCAGATCTTCGAAGGCTTGGGGGAATTGTTGCAGCGGGCGCTGGGGGAAACTATCCAGATCAAGGTGACGGCGCCTGACGATCCATGGCATCTCTACGTGGACCGCAATCAACTGGAAAACGCCATTCTCAACCTTGCGATCAACGCTCGAGACGCCATGAACGGCGAGGGGACCATTGCCCTGAGCGCCGAGAACATTGTCCTCGACCGCAAATTTTGCGCAGGCAAGGGCATCGTCGCCGGCGACTATGTTTGCGTCGCGGTGGCTGACACGGGTGTCGGCATGTCGCCTCAAGTGCTCGCACAGGCCTTTGAACCGTTTTTCACCACCAAGGCCGACGGCCAGGGCACCGGCCTGGGTTTGAGCATGGTGTTCGGTTTCGTCAAACAGAGCGACGGGCATATCGAGATTTCCAGCGTCGTCGGGCAGGGCACTCGGGTGCAGCTGTATTTCCCGCGCAGCTTGCGCCCGTTGCCCGGTGAAACAACGCGCCATGATCCGCAGCACCGTGGCGGGCACGAAACCATTCTGGTGGTCGAGGACAACGAAGCGGTGCGTGGCTCGGCGGTGGATTTGTTGCGTGAAGAGGGCTATCAGGTTCTGACCGCGGCCAACGGTGACCTGGCCATGCAGATGTTGCTCGATGGCGTGACAGTGGATCTGATCTTCACCGATGTGGTTATGCCCGGTCTGATCAAAAGCGCGGACCTGGCCGCCTGGGCCAAGGTGCAGAATCCACCGGTGGCGGTGCTGTTTACCTCCGGCCACACCCGGGACATTATTTCGCGCAATCATCAACTCAGCCCCGACACTTATCTGCTGAGCAAACCTTATGGCCCTGAAGCGCTGTTGAACATGATCCGCAGCGTGCTGGGTGGTTGAGTCTGGATTTTCATTGATTGCGCAATCCATGTGGGAGCGGGCTTGCTCGCGAAAGCGGTGTGACAGGCAACATCAATGTTGACTGTGCCGTCGCCTTCGCGAGCAAGCCCGCTCCCACAGGTTCCGCGCCTTGACTGACTGTCATCAGCGCGTGGGGTTATTTGTCGGGATGAGCCGCCTGGAGTTTTTTCGCCATATCCAGGTGTTTTTCCAGCGCCGGCAGCATTTTTTGTGCAAAGGCCTTGAGGTCAGTGGCGCCTTTGGTCTTGTCGTCCGTCACCGTATTGGCTTCTTTCTTGAACCGTTCAATGGCTTCTTCATGAGCCTTCACCTGATTGTTGGCATAGGCCGTGTCGAAGGATTCATCGCGCAGGTCGAGAATTTTTTCCTTGGCCTGTTTAACCATCGTCGTCGTGTCCGGCACTTCGATGTCATGCTTTTTCGCCAGCGCCGCCAGTTCTTCATTGGCTTTGGAATGATCGGTGACCATCATGTTGGCGAACGCCTTGACGTCGGCCGATGAGCTTTTTTCCAGGGCCAGTTTGCTGGTCTCGACTTCCGCGATGCCGCCCGCGACCGCGTCATCGACGAAGTCGTTGGAATCGGCGGCAAAAGCTGTGCCCATGCTGGTGCTCAAGGCAACGGCCAGGGCTAGGTGACGCAGATTGAAGCCGTCCATTGATCATTCTCCACACAGGTTTCTATGGGCGATCCGGGTGATCGTTATTCAATGGAGGCGGGCGCTCGGGTAAAGGTTTTATCGCGTTTGCGACAGGACGACGAACGGACACCGCTGGTCTGATAGACGGTCGACAGAACCGGGTAAGCAAGGCCATTCTGATAGCTGGTGAGCGCAATCGATCGCGTTCGCTACCGATTAACAAACGGAGGTGTTCCATGCCGGTGACTCATGACCTTTATCAGGACTTGCGCTGCACGAAGGAAGAGATCCAGCAAAAACGCACCAAGGATCCGTTACTGGATTCACTGCTCAACAAGTACTCCCAGGCGGACGCCGAAGTGTTGAAGGCCGAGTCCGCACAATCGGATGCGCCCAGCGATGATGCACTGAAGAAGCTCAAGGAGAAGCGCTTGCAGGTCAAGGACAAGATCGTCCAACAACTCCAGGCACGGTCCTGAGGCGCTACGTCGAGTCACCGACGACCGGTGACTGAAAAATTGGAACGGGGATAAATACCGGCACCTCGAACGATCAGAGCCGACTTTGCGGCCCATGCGAGGTGCCCCATGTCCCATTCAGCCTTTCCCCATAAAGAAAAGTACCCCAGCGAAGAGCAGGGCGGTTACGACCCGATCCCGACTTATCCCGAACCCCTGAGCCCGGGACGCACCACCGTCAACCCCGAGGATGAACCGGGCATTGATGAATTGCCGGACAATGAGGACATAACGCCTCTGGAGCAGGATGACGTCACTGACATCGACCCGGAGCGAGTGCGCGAAGAGACAGACAATTCGGTACGCGATGATGAGATAGAAACGCGTTGAGTCCACGAGGGTTGATCACAAACCTCGCGGCAACCCCAATCAACTGTGGGAGCGGGCTTGCTCGCGAATGAGGCCACGCCAGTCGACATCAATGTTGAATGTCAGTCCGCCTTCGCGAGCAAGCCCGCTCCCACAGTTCGATCACCGTTACTACTGCAACGCCGTACTCAAAGGCAACCGCGCCATGTGCCGTGCTTTCAGCGATCCCAGATACAACCAGTCCCCGTACTCGCGCACGGTGGTGATGGGGGAGTAGTTGCCGCTGCTGGCGTCCTGCAGATTGGCAATCACTTTACCGTCGAGGTCCAGGCCGAGGGCGAAGGCGCGTTTCTCCACCGGTTTGGGCAGGACCGTCATCGCGCGCACGATCATTTTGCGTATCAGAGGGTAGGGCGCCGTGGCGTCGAGCAGCGCATTGCGCGGGGCATACAGCGCCACCCAGAAACGATCGCGACCATTGAATGCCAGGTTGTCCGGCAGCCCCGGCAAATTGTCGATGAACAGATCGTGGGTCCCGGCTTTCGGCCCGGTCAGCCAATAGCGGCTGATGCGATAGGCGCCAGTTTCGTTGACCAGCACAAACGCATCATCAGGCCCCAGGGTCACTCCGTTGGCGAACTCCAGTTTGTCCAGCAGAACCGTCGTTTTGCCGGTCTGGAAGTCATAACGCAGCAATCGGCCGTCCCCGCCGTGCTCGATGATTGCCTCGCCATCCTTGCCGTAACCCCAACGGCTGGATGCATCGCTGAAATAGGCGTAATGCCCGGGCTTGTCGATGGCCACGTCATCGGTAAAACCGAAGGGCACGTTGTTGGCCGTGGTGCTCAATGCAATCAACCGGCCTTGAGCATCGAGCGATAGCAAACCCTTGACCCCGTCGGCGATCACCAGCAAACCATTGGGATGGCGCGCCAGGCCCAATGGCCTGCCACCGGTATCGGCCAGCACCCTGGTGGTATTGCCGTCGAGGCTGGTGCTAATCAACCGGCCGTCATGCAGGCCGGTGATGAGGATGTTGTCTTCCAGAAGCAATGCTTCCGGGCCGTCGATGTCAGCGGCACCGACACGTTCCACGCCTTTGAGGCGCTGATTGTCTGTGTAGATGCCATCGATGAGGGAGGGCGCTGGTGACGGTGTCCAGGCGATCGGCTGGACCTTGGTGGGTAATAACAACAGGAAGCCGCCAATCACGATGATTAGCAGCAACAGTAAATGCCGAAACCTGAAGGCTCTTTTCACGCGGTGACTCCTGTCGAGGCCAGATGTTTTTGCGCCATCTCGCGTAACGCCAGCATCGATTGCGCCGATTCATGCTCAATGCGCCGTTTGAGCAACAATCGATTGGCGATGCGCATCAGTACACCGCTAAAACAATATTCCAGGGTGCGGACAAAACGCGTGCCGTCGCCAAAAGCCTCGCACTCGTAAGTCACCACCAGCGACAGTCCATGATCGCCCCGGGCCCGAGCGCTCCAGCGGCGACCGGGCAGGTATTCGCTGACCTCCCAACGCAAATGCCCCTCGCGTCCGCCGGCCCGAATGTCTTCCTCGAACCGCGCCCCGGCATACAACGGGCCGCTCTGGCCGTCGACTTTGAGGGAGGACGGATGCCACTCCGGCCAACGTGTCGCCGTGCTGGCGTAGGCGAGCACGGCGAGCGGATCTCCTGCGATGTCGACCACGTGCTGCAGGCGGGTGGGCGTTCTCGTCAGGTGTGGAGGCGCTTGTTCCGGTTCCCAGTACAGAGTGCCGAACAGGTAGTCCATCAGGGGGAACACGATATTGAAATTGCGCTCCTGCATCAGCTCACGGCGATGGTGCAGTTCGTGCAGACGGCGCATCTGGCGGATCCACGGCAGCCGTGTCAGCGGGTTGCCGGGCGGTAGATGTTCGCAGGCGTGGAACACTTCATAAGTCAGGTAACCGAGGACCATGCAGCCGCCGAACAACCCCGCGACGTTGGCATTGAGCTGAGCCAACAGCCACCACGCGGGCGCGGTGATAACGAGGGTGTGCAACACAATCAGCCAGGCTGGAAACAGAATCACCCGCCAGTCCCGGGCGCTGTCGTAGGTCATGTGGCCTGGGGTGAAAAAGCTGTGATGGTCACCGGCGTGACGGGCGTAGAACATTCGCGCCAGACGCTTTTTGTGGTGCCCCAGATGCCGATGCACGACGTAGACGCCGAAGTTGAAGAACAACAGGGTCAGCGGCACCGCCAGCCATTCCAAGGGATGTACCTGATGCACGGTGCTCCAGAACGCGCCGATGGCCAGCAACCCGAACAGCAACACGAAGGCGCCATGCAGCCAAGGGTTGTAGAGCGGATGAATGTCGGCACGGTAGCGCGTGCGGAATGCTTCGGTGGTCTGCCTCACTGAGTGCACCTGTGGTTATTGTTATAACCAGCAGATTAGCCGATCCCGCCGCCGAGGCTGGCTGAACCTTGAGGGCACAAGCGCCATGCTCAGGTGCAAGGCGCCTGGCGTCAGGTCAAGGGGTTCCAGCGCTGGGACCAGTCGTCGTCCGTCTTGATCACTTCGCGCAGCAAATCGAAGGCTCGTTGCAAGGTCGCCGAGTCGCGGTCCCGGGAGTAAACCAGGTAGGTCGGATAGCTGAACTCCGGAGCCTTGGGCACTGGCTCCAGCACGCCGCTTTCCAGGTAGCTCTGGACCACGCGGGTACGGAAATAGCCGCTGCCGCCGTTTTCCAGGATGTATTGCAAAGCCAGCGGTCCGAGGTTGAAGCTCAGGGCTGCCTTGGCCTTTTCCGGCAGTGCGGCATCGTGCTGACGACGGAAGTCCGGGCCCCAGTCGATATACACGTAAGGCTCGGGCTGGCCGGCCAGGCGTACCAGGATGAGTTTTTCTTCCAGCACCTGCTCGACTTGCAGGCGTGGCCAGTACTCGGGCTGATAGACCAGCGCCGCATCCAGCACCCCCAGCTCCAGTTGCCGCAGCAGGTTTTCGCCGTCGCGGATTTCCATGCGCAGGGCATGGCTGGGAATCTTCTCGCGCAACTCGCCGGCCCAGCTGAGCATTAAAGGGTTGCACAGACTGACCTCGCCACCGATGTGCAGCACGTCGCGGTAGCCCTCGGGCAGCGGCAAGTCACGACGTGCCGCTTCCCAGGTTTGCACCAGTTGATTGGCGTACACCACGAAGGCCTCACCGTTCGGCGTCAGGCGCGCCCCGGCGCGGTTGCGCACGAACAGCGTGCTGCCGAGCTGACTTTCGAGCTTTTGCACGCGGGCGGTGATCGCGGTCTGGGTGACGTGCAGCTTTTCAGCCGCCGCGGCCAGGCTGCCGTGGCGGACGATTTCCAGAAAGGTGCGGGCGAGGTCGATGTCCATGGGCAGGCCGATGCGGGAGGTGCGGGCATTGTAAGAGCAGGCGCTGCCAGCGGATAGAAATCAAGATCAAAAGATCGCAGCCTTCGGCAGCTCACACATTGGAATCGCGCACGCCGTGAAATATCGGGCGAACACAAATCCTGGAGCTGCCGCAGGCTGCGATCTTTTCTCTTTTTCAAAACGCAAAACACGAACAGCCAAACGCCCCCCAGAACCCTTGGAAGTCACTGACTGGCGCCGACGACAACCGCGCCCGCTCATGGCTGTGGGCATGTACCGCGCAAGCGCCCACGCATTGATGAACCTGAGCCGTCAGTGGCGCCAGTGGTTTCCAATGCCCCGGTACGTTCACCACCGGTGACCACTCAGGCACTACCGGGATAGGCGCAGGCCCCAGTTTTTCGAACTCGACGCTGCCGTAGACGATCTTGCCGTCGACAATGGTCAGCACCGACTCGATCCATTTGATGGCTTCGTCTTCGATGTGGAAGTAGTCCGCCGACAGCGCAATCAGGTCCGCCAGTTGCCCGACTTTGATCTGGCCTTTCTTGCCTTGTTCGGAGGAAAACCAGGCGCTGCCGTGGGTGAACAGTTCCAGCGCCGTATCACGGCTCAAACCTTGCGGGTACAGCGCCAGCCCGCCGACGGTGCGGCCACTGACCAGCCAGTACAGGGAAGTCCAGGGGTTGTAGCTGGAGACTCGCGTGGCATCGGTGCCGGCGCCCACCGGCACACCCTCGGCCAGCATGCGTGCGATCGGTGGTGTCGCTTCGGCAGCCTTCGCGCCGTAACGGTCGACAAAGTACTCGCCCTGGAACGCCATGCGGTCCTGGATGGCGATGCCGCCACCGAGCGCTTTGACCCGCTCAATGTTCCGTGGGCTGATGGTTTCGGCGTGATCGAAGAACCATGGCAAACCGTCGAACGGAATATCCCGGTTGACCTTCTCGAACACGTCGAGCATGCGGCTGATGGATTCATTGTAGGTGGCATGCAGACGGAAGGGCCAACGCTGTTCCACCAGATGCCGCACCACCGGCTCCAGCTCCTGCTCCATGGTCTGCGGCAGGTCGGGGCGAGGTTCGAGGAAGTCTTCGAAATCGGCTGCCGAGAACACCAGCATTTCCCCGGCGCCGTTGTGCCGCAGGAAGTCATCGCCCTGACCGTAATGGGAGGTGCTGGTCCAGTTTTTGAAATCGGTCAGCTCTTCCTTGGGTTTTTGGGTGAACAGGTTGTAGGCAATGCGCACCGTGAGCTGTTGGTCTTTGGCCAGTTGCTGGATAACTTGATAATCGTCCGGGTAATTCTGATAACCGCCGCCGGCATCGATGGCGCTGGTGACGCCCAGCCGATTGAGTTCACGCATGAACTGGCGGGTCGAGTTGACTTGATACTCCAGCGGTAATTTCGGTCCCTTGGCCAGGGTCGAGTAGAGGATCATTGCGTTGGGTCGGGCGATCAGCATGCCGGTGGGGTCGCCATTGGCATCGCGCTGGATTTCGCCGCCCGGCGGGTTCGGCGTGTCGCGGGTATAGCCGACCACTTTCAACGCCGCGCGATTGAGCAGGGCGCGATCATAAAGATGCAGAACGAACACTGGGGTGTCTGGCGCGGCCTTGTTCAGTTCTTCAATCGTCGGCAGGCGCTTCTCGGCGAACTGGAACTCGTTCCAGCCACCGACCACCCGCACCCATTGCGGCGTCGGTGTGCGATCGGCTTGATCCTTGAGCATGCGCAAGGCATCGGCCAGAGATGGCACGCCTTCCCAGCGCAGCTCAAGGTTGTAGTTCAGGCCGCCACGGATCAAGTGCAGGTGAGAGTCGTTGAGACCGGGAATCACCGTGCGGCCATGCAGGTCGATGATTTGGCTGCCGGGGCCTTGCAGGGCCATTGCCTGGGCGTCGCTGCCGACCACCACGAAGCGCCCGTCCTTGATCGCGACGGCACTGGCCTGGGGTTTCTTGCGGTCAACGGTGTGCAGGCGTCCGTTGTACAAAATCAGGTCGGCTGGGGTATCGGGCATGGCTTTACTCCCTGCGAATAGTGGGCTGACCCAGGCACCGACGGCGCCTGCCGAGAGGCCTTGCAGTACACGGCGACGACTGAAGTCGTTGTGCTCGTCAGGTGGGCTCATGGCAGCGCTCTCCACAAAGTTCTTCACAAAGAAGCGGGGATCAACAGCCGATGTCTGACGCATGCGGCCAGAAGGAATATAGTCGGCAAATCCACAGATAGCCGTTTGCGAGGGCGAAAAACGACGAATCCCGCCACAAGGGGCGGGATTCGTTTGCAGCCAGACGTGCTCCCGAAAGACGGGAGCGGCGCGCTTAGGCCGGGAACAGCTCGGACAGTTTCATGGCCAGCATCATGTCGCCTTCAGCGCGCAGTTTGCCGCCCATGAACGCTTGCATGCCGTCGGTCGAACCGTCGACGATGCCTTCCAGGGTTTCGCCGTCCATTACCAGAGTGACCTGGGCGTCCGGGTTCTCGCCTTCTTGCAGTTCGCAGGTGCTGTCTTTGACGATCAGCGAGAAGTGCTTGGTGTCGTCGATGCGGAAACCGAATACCAGGTCCAGACCGGCAGCAGCGGCTGGGTTGAACTTGGCTTTCATTGCTTGTACGGCATCAGCTACGGAGGTCATGGTTCGATCCTTTCTTGGGTAATAAGAGCTGGGTGATTACAGCCAGGGTCACAATAATCCGGACTCAGCGAAACGTGATGAGTTCCGGGGCCTTCAACAGTTGCAGGTGTGCATGACTGTTGAAGGAAGCCAGGGCCACCTCGCGCCCGCGAAACTTAAGCAGGTTGAGCGAGGTGTTGACGATTTGCCAGTTCAGTTCAAAGGCCTGCTTTGCGGGCATTTGCGTAATGAGGTGGAGCAGGGCAGTGATAGTGCCGCCGGAGGTGAACACAGCGATTTTCTGGGTATTGTCGGCTTGTTCGAGCAATCGATGCAGACCGCTCTGTACGCGTTCGACGAAGCCCAGCCAGCTTTCCAGTCCCGGTGTGTCGTAGGTGCCGGCGAGCCAGCGCTCGATGATCAAGGCAAAGATGCGTTGGAATTCAGCACGGTTTTGTGCGGCATTGCGCAGGATATCCAGCGCATGAGGCTCGTCCTCCAGCATGGCCGGCAGCAGGGCGCGGATCACTGCGTCGGCATCGAATTCATTGAAAGCGGAATCGATTTCCAGGGTAGGCACCGGCATACCGACGGCCGCAAACTGTTCCAGCGCACTGTTGGCGGTGTGTTGTTGGCGGCGCAGGTCGCCCGACAGGCAGCGATCGAAGCTGACACCAAGTTCGGCCAGGTGCTGACCGAGGAGTTCTGCCTGGCGAATACCGGTCGGCGACAGGACGTCATAGTCGTCTGCACCAAAGGAGGCCTGGCCATGTCGAATCAAGTAGATGCTGCCCACGTCCGCGTCATCCCGGTACGTTGAAGGTTTGGCGAGGTTATGAGGATGGCGGTGAGCTGTCAATGAAAAAACATACGCTTGTTTGAAATGCCCGTTACAGGCCTGTTGCCAGAGGTTTCACGGCTGGCCGTCGGGCCGGCGGATGGGTATGCTGGAGGTATCCCGCGCGTGTTTACCCCGCGCATTGATTGAAGGAGTCCCTGTGGAGCTTTTGTTCGAGTACGCCATTTTTCTGGCCAAGACCGTGACTCTGGTGATCGCCATTCTGGTGGTCCTGGCCAGTTTTGCGGCGTTGCGCAGCAAAGGTCGGCGCAAATCGGCCGGTCAGCTGCAGGTCAGCAAACTCAATGATTTCTACAAAGGGCTGCGCGAACGCCTGGAGCAAACCTTGCTCGACAAGGATCAGCTCAAGGCCTTGCGCAAGTCCCAGGCTAAAACCGATAAAAAGCAAAAGAAGAAACCCGAGGTCAAACCACGGGTGTTCGTGCTGGATTTTGATGGTGACATCAGGGCGTCGGCCACTGAGAGCCTGCGTCACGAAATCACCGCGCTGCTGACCCTCGCCACGCCCAAGGATGAAGTGGTGCTGCGCCTGGAAAGCGGCGGCGGCATGGTCCACAGCTATGGCCTGGCGTCTTCGCAACTGGCGCGGATTCGTGAAGCCGGCGTGCCGTTGACCGTGTGCATCGACAAGGTCGCGGCCAGCGGCGGCTACATGATGGCGTGCATCGGCGAGAAGATTATCAGTGCGCCATTCGCGATCCTCGGCTCGATCGGTGTTGTGGCGCAGTTGCCCAACGTCAATCGCCTGCTGAAAAAACACGACATCGACTTCGAAGTACTGACGGCTGGCGAGTACAAGCGCACCCTGACAGTGTTTGGCGAAAACACCGAGAAGGGCCGGGAGAAATTCCAGGAAGACCTGGACATCACCCATCAGCTGTTCAAGAACTTCGTTTCCCGCTATCGCCCGCAATTGGCCATCGACGAAGTGGCCACCGGTGAAATCTGGCTGGGCATTGCGGCGCTCGACAAGCAACTGGTGGATGAACTCAAGACCAGCGATGAATACCTTGCCGAACGCGCCAAGCAGTCTGAGCTCTACCACTTGCATTACGCCGAACGCAAAAGCCTGCAGGAGCGCATCGGCATCGCGGCCAGCGGTTCGGTCGATCGCGTATTGCTGGGCTGGTGGAGTCGCTTGACTCAGCAACGCTTCTGGTAAGCCTCTGGCAGGCGTCTCCGGAAAAAATCAAACCGCGGATTTCCGCGGTTTTTTTTCGTCCGGCGTTTGAGACTGTTCACTTTCCTGCGGACTCTGCGAAACGTCCTAACTGGCCTGCCGATCATTCCGACTTACGCTTGAGTTGGGGCTGGATATTCTGGTGGCTCCCAATAGTTTGCAATGGAATGCACATGAATGATCACGCCCATGGCGACGCCCCAACGCGCAATGTCCTGATGCGTAACGAACTGAAAGCTGCGGTGGAGACCGCACTTGCGCAAACTCCCGCTCAGTTTGGTGAGCGCTTGATCAAGGAGAAGTGGGGAGCCGACATTGATCCGCAGACAGCCCTGCTGGTAACGCTCGACTATAACTACCATGGGCATCCTCCTGAGAACGGCGTCCACCAGGGGCGGGTGGGAAGTTCTCGCACCCTGATCCAGGCGCTGCTTGGCAATTATCAGACGGTGGGCGACGGGCGCTTCGGCGAAACCGCGTTTGGGCTGTACACACCGCCCGACATCGGGCCGTCGGTGCGCATTGTCGAGAAAGTCGATGAGTTTGCCTATGTGGGCAATGGCAACCACGACACCTATGAAGGCATTTACCGCGCCACGGTTCCGCAATCCTATGGCCCGCACACGCAAATCAATCTGCGGCCTGCCGATTTCAAACAGTGGGTCTGGGGGTTGTTTTTTTCCCGTCGATACCAGACTTATCTTGATCAGGCCTGGCCGTCGGACGCGGTCATTGCCGCTCCCGGTCCTTATGCCCTGAGGACATCAGTCAAGGCGGCTTTTGTCATGGCGGCCCGGCTGCAATATCAAGAACGGTGCCTGTCCCGAGAGGGGCTGGAACTCGCCATGCAAGCCGCCGGGTTGCCCGCCGCGCAGAGCTGGGAAACGCTGACAATCGAGCAACTGCAAGCGCCTACAAGGATGCCTTCGAGCGTCGAGGCGAGTCGGCTGAAACTGTACCGTTATACGGCAACCGATATCTGGTGTTTTCGAGCGCGATCAGGCGCCAGGGTGCTGCTGTACATTCCCGGCAATTCTTCACCGTTGCATGAATTCAACGATAGCCGGCAGTTGCGTCAATGGATCGTGGCTCAGGGCAGGGAGGCCGATACGAAACAGGCACTGGCGGCTCACTTTTGCGAAGAGGATCGCGAGGACGGCACCTTTCATGCGGGGGTACTGACCGCACTGGAGGGCATGGCGGTTTATCCCAGGATGCACAGGCTGACGAAGAATGCCGGGTTCTTCAACGATGATGGCCATTGGGATCCGGACGACTACATCAATTTTGATCGCTCACCCAGCGCATCCGACCCTTTTGCGCAGTTGGTGAGTTCCATGAAGCAGGCCGCCCAGGACAGCGTCAAGACCATCCGCGACGATGCCCAGGTCAACCGTGACAATCTGAGCGCTTTCGTCGAGCCGATCGTGCAATGGGTCAACCGGTTCGGGCCACTGGCGTTGTTTGTGCCCGGAGGTGAGGGATTGTTGGTGCTGGCCGGGCTTATTGACGCCGGTTACGGCCTGGATGAGGCCATCGAGGGGAAAACGGCCAGTGAGCGTTCTGAAGGCGTGACGCGAACCGTGTTCGGCTTGCTCAATGCTCTGCCGCTGGCCGGGGCTGCCGCTTCGTTAAAAGGCGAAGGCGCCGAGGCCACCGCGCTGGCCAGGGCCGAGCACGGGGCCGAGGAGCCCGCTGTGCGGCTCGATGGTATGCCGGTGGACGCTCCACCCGTTCATGTCGCCCCTCTGGAGTCGGCCGCACAGATGCCGACCCGTCTGAGCCTGCTGCGAGGGATCGGCGCTCCGGTGGACGCCTTCAGCGACGAAGTGCTGGCGCAAATCGGCAAGGTCAGCGCCGTTGATGACGATCTGCTGCGAATGATGCAGGCCGGTCGTCAACCCACGCCTGTGTTGGCCGACACTATCAGCCGCTTCAAAATCGATCAGGACGTCGTGGAGGTCATCGACAAAGCGCAGGCTGACGGGAACGAGGCATTGCAGGCCCGGCGAGTGGAGTTATTCAACGCTCGCTATCAGGCGCTCCAGCACTCGGAGCATGAATGGGTCCGATTGTTTCAACAACAATATCCCGGCCTGCCGAAAAGTGCGGTGGAGCAGATGCTTGATCGCTGTGGCATAGCGTTCACAGAGACGCCGGATGCGATCGAGATCAAGGGGGTATTCAGGCAACTGGATGGCAAGGCCCGCCAGTATCAGCAGCATGTGAGGCTGACCCGTGCTTACGAAGGCCTTTATCTGCGATCCGTGGCCCATTCCGATTCGGACACGCTGGCCTTGCATTCGCTGAAAAACTTGCCCGGATGGCCAAAAGGCCTGCGAATCGAGGTGCTAGACGGCTCGTTGCAAGGTCGGGTGCTGGATCGTTGCGGTTCGCTTGATGCGGCTGATTGTCGTCGCTTGATCAAAATCGGCGACCACTATCAATACGTTGATGTGGTCGCCCAGGCCATCGCGCGCACGGACTTTTACGGGGCCGTCATCGGTGTGTTGTCCGCGGATGAGCGGGCGGCGCTGCAATTGCAGTCGCTGAACCCGGCCAACGAACTGAAGCTCAACCTTCGCGACCGGACGCTATCGCGCGCCGAGTTCGGCCTGGGCCTGGGCAGAATGGACGGAGGATTGCCTTTTGAAATGCAGGGCTTGAGGGGCGGCGGCTTTCCGACGACCCTCCAGGCTGCGGCGTTGAGCCACGAGACGATGAGACTGCAAGTCAGGGACCTCTATCCCGACTTCGGCAACGCGCAGGCCGATGAATGGCTGCAACATGCCGGAGCAAGCGCTCAGTCACGCCTCGATGGTCTGAAGCAACAGTCTGAGCAATTGAGTACGGATTTGACCAGTTGGATCGACCGGTCCCTGCAGGATGTCGATGACATGGGCATCGACTTTCTGGCCGCTGGCGACGAGGACGCTGTGGGCATGACTCATGCGCAAATCGCGGCGCATAACGTCGCGTTGGTGCAGCACGCGATGGAACTCGAGCGCGAGACCCGGATAGAACTGGCTGACGAGCTGATCTCAATCTGGCAAAAGTGTCCGCCGCAGGCCAACCGCCTTTATTCCGGCGAAGCGTTAGCGGGATACAAACTGGATCTGGAGTTCGAGGACTACCACCGCTTGCCGATCATGAACATCAAGTTCAACGAGGTGATCGAGTTGTCGATGCGCGGATTTCACCTGACAGAGCGTGAGAGCTTGAACGGGTTCCTGGAGTCTTTCCCCAATCTGCGGGTATTGAATCTGGAGAAAGTCGATCTGCGGCTATCTGACGCCATGGGGGCGCTGGAGAGTGTTTTGCCGCCTGCAATCCCGCGAATGAGCCATCTCACAACGCTGAATCTGAAAGACACGTTTCTCAAATTCAGGGAGAACACGGCGTCGCAACTGAGTGACTTGATTAACTTGCAATCACTGGACCTGAGTGAAAACCCCCTGAGTGTTTCGCCTGTGTTGTTAGGGATGGACAACCTGCGCGAGGTGAATTTGAGGAAAGCAGGGATCAGTACGTGCCCGATCGGGATTAGGGGCGAGCCCTACCTGACGTCGCTGGACCTGCGTGACAACCGGATCACCCGGGTTCCGTCGGCGGTGTTGAGCCAGGCCATGGTTCGGGGGCGAGTGCAGCTTTGGGGCAATCCGTTAACGGACGAAGACACATTGCGGCGCCTGATCAGCCATCGACAGCGCACAGGGATCAACCTGTGGTTGAGCGCGCCGGGTCCCGGTTATGGCAATCCAGAGGCGTGGTTACAAGAGGGGGATGAAGCGCTGCAGCAAGCCAGGCGAACAATCTGGCAGCAACTGGCGGTCAAGCCGTCAGGCAGTCGTTTCCTGAGGCTCATCGATGGGCTCAGCCTGACGGCGGACTTTCAGGTCGAGTATATGGCGTTGCAAGCGAGGGTCTGGCAACTGTTGAGCGAGGCGCAGGCATCGGACGAGTTGTGGAGCTGGCTGAACCGGGTGGTCGAGGCCACAGAGGTCGATGCTGAAAATCCGCTGGGGATTTTCATGTCGCTGGAGGATCGGGCCAGGCTCTACCGCGATTGGGTAGCGATGGGGCGGCCCTTTCCGGTGATCACCGAGCAGGCCTAGAAGAGGATGGCCTTGAACCCCGCAAAGGGTTCAAGGCCAGGACATCAACGGCGACGGAACAGCGGCAGCGGTTCGTCGGTGGCGGCCTGATAGGTCACAGAGAAGTCCTTGAGGCTTTCAAGGGCTTCGTACGGGTCTTTGTCGGCGCGAATCGCAAACGCGTCAAAGCCGCAGCGGTGCAGGTAGAACAACTGGTCGCGCAGCACATCGCCAATCGCCCGCAGTTCGCCTTTGAAACCGTAACGGTCACGCAGCAAGCGAGCATTGGAGTAGTTACGGCCGTCAGTGAAGGCCGGGAAATTCAAGGCGATGACCTGGAAATTATCCACGTCTTCACCGATTTCTTCGGCTTCTTCATCGGCATCCAGCCATACACCCAGGCCGCCATCGCGAGCCTTGAGCATACGGCTGTGTTCGCGCCACAGTTGCAGCGGGACGATCAGGTCGTCGCAGTTGCTGATCTCGTCGATGTTGAAATCTTTCGGCAGCAAGTGCCAGGTTTCGTCGACGACTTCGTTGTTCTTAATTATTCGCTGCATAGACGCGCTCCTTGAAGAGGTCGATGCCGATACGCTGATAGGTGTCGATGAAGCGTTCGTCTTCGGTACGTTGTTCGATGTACACGTCGATCAGCTTCTCGATCACGTCAGGCATGGCTTCCTGTGCGAAGGACGGGCCGAGGATCTTGCCCAGGCTTGCATCGCGACTGGCGCTGCCACCCAGGGACACCTGGTAGAACTCTTCGCCTTTCTTGTCGACCCCGAGAATGCCGATGTGGCCGACGTGGTGGTGACCACAGGCGTTCATGCACCCAGAGATGTTCAGGTCCAGTTCGCCAATGTCGAACAGGTAGTCCAGGTCGTCGAAACGGCGCTGGATCGACTCGGCGATCGGGATCGATTTGGCGTTGGCCAGCGAGCAGAAATCACCGCCCGGGCAGCAGATGATGTCGGTCAGCAAGCCAATGTTCGGTGTGGCGAAACCTTGCTCGCGCAACTCGCTCCACAGGGCGAACAATTGGCTCTGCTCGACATCGGCCAGGATAATGTTCTGCTCGTGGGAAGTGCGCAGCTGACCGAAGCTGTAACGATCGGCGAGGTCGGCAACGGCATCGAGCTGCTTGTCGGTGATGTCGCCCGGCGCAACGCCAGTCGGCTTCAGGGACAGGGTCACGGCTACGTAACCCGGTTTCTTGTGGGTCAGGGTGTTGCGGGTGCGCCAGCGGGCGAAGCCTGGGTGCTGTTTGTCGAGCTCGGTCAGTTCGGCCGTCTGGTTGTCCAGAGCCTGGTATTGCGGATCGACAAAGTGTTTGGCCACGCGATGCACTTCGGCCTCGGTCAGCGTGGTCTGGCCACCACGAAGGTGTTCCATTTCCGCATCGACTTTCTGCGCGAACACTTCAGGTGTCAGGGCCTTGACCAGAATCTTGATCCGCGCCTTGTATTTGTTGTCGCGACGGCCGTAGCGGTTGTAAACCCGCAGGATGGCGTCGAGATAGCTCAGCAAGTCCTGCCACGGCAGGAACTCGTTGATGAACGCGCCCACCACCGGCGTACGGCCCAGGCCGCCACCGACCAGCACACGGAAACCCAGTTCGCCCGCGGCGTTATGCACTGGCTCAAGGCCAATGTCATGGACTTCAATGGCCGCACGGTCAGACGTCGAACCGTTGATGGCGATTTTGAATTTACGCGGCAGGTAGGCGAATTCCGGGTGGAACGTGGTCCACTGGCGGACGATTTCGCACCATGGACGCGGGTCGATCAATTCGTCGGCCGCGACACCGGCGAACTGGTCGGTGGTGACGTTGCGCAGGCAGTTGCCGCTGGTCTGGATCGCATGCATCTGCACGGTCGCCAGTTCAGCCAGGATGTCCGGGATATCTTCCAGGGCAGGCCAGTTGAACTGCACGTTCTGCCGGGTACTGATGTGGGCGTAGCCCTTGTCGTAGTCACGGGCAATCCTGGCCATCATTCGCGTTTGGCGCGAAGTCAGTTGGCCATAAGGCACCGCCACCCGCAGCATCGGCGCGAAGCGCTGGATATAAAGGCCATTTTGCAGGCGCAGGGGGCGGAATTCTTCTTCGCTCAGCTCGCCTGCCAGATAGCGTCGGGTCTGATCACGGAACTGCTTGACGCGGTCCTCGATGATCCGCTGATCGTACTCGTCGTATACGTACATATAAGTCCTGTTCTCAGGCTTGGGCCGGTTGGATATAGCTGCGTTTTCGCTAGCTTTCATCCGATACAGCCTCGGCAATTCTGCGCGCACGGCCGCGCACTCCCAACGGAGCCGACGCAAGATACCAGTTTGCAGTTATGCGCAAAAGTGATGTTTGAGTATATGCAAAGAACCAAAAAGACTAATGAAACTCATGGTGGTAAAACCCACATTTGTGGTGCGGGCAATCATCGTCTTAACTGTGCTCGAGTCTTTATGCAATCACCGATAAAACCGACAAGAGGCGATGCAATGAGCAACCCAACCAAAGCAGGGAAAAGCGATAGCACGGTCGATGCCTGGGCGATTTTGTTCCTGATCATCCTGGTCGTGGGCACAGCGGTGTTCTGGGTCAGCCATCAATAAACGACCCCGTCCGGGCCCGGCGCCGACGATTGTCGGACAGAAGCCGGAATAAGCGCCGTTCCAAGGGAGTTCGCTGGCTATAATGCGCAGCGGATTTTCGGGGGCTCGGACGATTAATGTTGAAGTTCTTCTATGGTGTAGTGCTGATACTTGGCACGGTCCTGGGACCCTGTGCTCAGGCGGCGTCCGTATTGTTCCTCAATCCGGGAACCACCCAAGAGGTCTTCTGGGTCAGTTATTCGCAGTTCATGCAAGCCGCGGCCAAGAGCCTGGGCATGGATTTGCGCATCCAGTATTCCGAGCGAAACGCTGAAACCACACTCAAGCAAGCCCGCGAAGCCCTGCAAGGGCCGAATCGACCGGATTATCTGGTGTTCGTCAACGAACTGTATGTTGCGCCCGAAATCCTGCGCCTGGCTCAAGGCAGCGGTGTGAAGCTGTTTTTGGTCAACAACGGCCTGACCGCAGACCAGATGCGCTTGCTCGGCACCCAGCCGGAGAAGTATCCCGACTGGTTGGGCAGCCTGGTGCCCAACAATGAGGAGGGTGGCTACTTGATGCTCAAGGAGCTGATTCGCCTGCATCGCCCGGTCGCGCCCGGTCAGGTCATTGATCTCGTGGCCTTCTCCGGCCTGAAGATCACGCCAGCCGCGCAACAGCGTGAGAAGGGCATGATGCGGGCATTGGCCGAACACCCTGAAGTGCGGTTACGCCAGTTGGTCTATGGCGGCTGGACCCGCGAGCGCGCCTATGAACAGGCCAGGTTATTGTTCAAGCGTTACCCGCAAACGTCGCTGGTCTGGTCGGCCAACGATGAAATGGCCTTTGGTGCCATGCAGGCCTACGCCGAAACGGGCGGCCAACCCGGCAAGGACGCGCTGTTCAGCGCCGTCAATAATTCACCGACTGCGTTACAGGCGCTGTTGGAAGGGCGGTTGAGTGTGCTGTTGGGCGGGCACTTCACTCTGGGTGGTTGGGCCTTGGTGCAACTGCATGACTACGACCTGGGGGTGGATGTCAGTCAGTACGGCGGGCGCGACCGGCAGATTCCGTTGTTGCAGCTGATCAGTCACGCACAAGCTAAGCGGTTGCTGGCGTTGAGTGCGACTCAGGATTATGGGGTGGATTTCCAGAAGCTCTCGGCCAAGGGGCGGCCGACTTCGTATCGCTACCCGTTCAGCTTGCAAGCCCTGATGTACTGAGCCGGTTCAGATACCCGCCAGGTACACCACCAGTTTGACGATGCCAAATAGCGTCAACGCGAACACTGCCGTGAACAGAATCCCCAAAATCACGAAATGACTCGGCTTGCCGTGGGTGAAATCCCGGGCCCGGTTCTTCCCGCTCTGCACCCCGAACGCCGCCGCCATCACGCTGTGCAGCATCTGCCAGAAGGTCGGTGGCTTGTTGTTGTCGACTGGATCGTCCATAAATCCCCCGTCACGCATGTGTGAAAGGTAAGCATAGACAATCCACGGCATGCACAAAATCAAATGTGGGAGCGGGCTTGCTCGCGAAAGCGTCATAACAGTCGATATCAATATTGACTGTCAGTCCGCTTTCGCGAGCAAGCCCGCTCCCACAGGGAGTCGTTGTTGGCCGCACTATTGTGGCCAACAGACCTGGGGTTAGTTGTCGTAACCCAGGTTAGGCGCCAGCCAACGCTCGGTCACGCTCAACTCCTGACCCTTGCGCGAGGTGTAGCTCTGCACCTGATCCTTGTCGATCTTGCCCACGGCGAAATACTGCGCCTGCGGGTGAGCGAAGTACCAGCCGCTGACCGCTGCCGCCGGGAACATGGCGTAGTGCTCGGTGAGGAACACGCCGCTGCGGCCGGCCTTGAGTTCTTCCGCTTCCGGGTCCAGCAGCTTGAACAGCGTGGCTTTCTCGGTGTGATCCGGGCACGCCGGGTAGCCTGGAGCAGGGCGGATGCCGGTGTATTGCTCTTTGATTAGCGCCTCGTTGTCCAGCGTCTCGTCCTTGGCGTAGCCCCAGTAGTCTTTACGCACCTGTTGGTGCAACCACTCGGCACAGGCCTCGGCCAGACGGTCGGCCAACGCCTTGACCATGATCGAGTTGTAGTCGTCGCCCGCATCCTGATAGGCCTTGGCCACTTCTTCGGCGCCGATCCCGGCGGTGGTGATGAAGCCCCCCACGTAATCGGTTACGCCGCTGTCCTTGGGCGCAACGAAGTCAGCCAGGGAGAAGTTCGGTTTGCCATCAGTCTTGATGATCTGCTGGCGCAAGTGATGCAGCTTGGCCAATGGCTTGCCGTCGTCGCCGTAGACTTCGATGTCATCGTCGCGCACCTGATTGGCCGGCCAGAAACCGAACACCGCACGGGCGCTGATGAGTTTTTCGTCGATCAGCTTGGCGAGCATTTCCTGGGCATCGGCGTACAGCGCGGTGGCGGCTTCACCGACTACTTCGTCCTTGAGGATGCGCGGGAATTTACCGGCCAGGTCCCAGGAGATGAAGAACGGTGTCCAGTCGATGTACTCGGCCAGCACCTTCAGGTCGATGTTATCCAGCACCTTGGCGCCGGTGAACGTCGGTTTGACCGGTTCATAGCTGCCCCAGTCGAACTGCGGCTTCTTGGCGATGGCCACCGGGTAGCTCAGGCGCTCGGTACGGGCGCTGCGGTTGGCGGTGCGCTCGCGAACGTCGATGTATTCCAGGCGAGTCTTCTCGACAAAACCGGCTTTCAGTTCCTTGGACAGCAACTGCGTCGCCACGCCCACGGCGCGGGAGGCATCGGTGACGTAGATCACCGCGTCGTTGCTGTACTTGGGCTCGATCTTCACCGCCGTGTGCGCCTTGGACGTGGTCGCGCCACCGATCATCAACGGCAGATGGAAGTCCTGACGCTGCATCTCGCGGGCCACGTGAACCATCTCGTCCAGCGAAGGCGTGATCAAACCGGACAGGCCGATGATGTCGCATTTCTGTTCTTTGGCGACTTGCAGGATCTTCTCTGCCGGCACCATCACGCCAAGGTCGACGATGTCATAGCCGTTACAGCCCAGCACCACGCCGACGATGTTCTTGCCGATGTCGTGCACGTCGCCCTTGACCGTGGCCATCAGGATCTTGCCCTTGGCTTCCGGCTTGTCGCCTTTTTCCAGCTCGATGAACGGGATCAAGTGGGCCACGGCCTGCTTCATCACGCGGGCGGACTTCACCACCTGCGGCAGGAACATTTTGCCGGCGCCGAACAAGTCGCCGACGATGTTCATGCCGGACATCAGCGGGCCTTCGATCACTTCGATCGGGCGCGCAAAGGACTGACGCGACTCTTCGGTGTCTTCGACGATGTGGGTAGTAATGCCTTTGACCAGTGCATGTTCCAGACGCTTGTTGACGTCCCAGTTGCGCCACTCTTCGGTCTCGGCTTCCTTGACGCTGCCGTCGCCCTTGTACTTGTCGGCGATGGCGAGGAGGGCGTCGGTGCCTTCCGGGGTGCGGTTGAGGATCACGTCTTCGACGGCGTCGCGCAGCTCGGCCGGAATCTGGTCGTAGATCTCCAGTTGGCCGGCGTTGACGATACCCATGGTCAGGCCGTTGCGGATCGCATACAGCAGGAACACCGAGTGAATTGCCTCACGCACCGGGTTGTTGCCACGGAACGAGAACGACACGTTCGACACGCCGCCGGAGGTCAGGGCGTACGGCAGTTCGTCGCGGATGTAGGCGCAGGCGTTGATGAAGTCCACAGCGTAGTTGTTGTGTTCTTCGATGCCGGTGGCCACAGCGAAGATGTTCGGGTCGAAGATGATGTCTTCCGGCGGGAAGCCGACTTCGTTGACCAGAATGTCGTAGGAGCGTTTGCAGATTTCTTTCTTGCGCGCTTCGGTGTCGGCCTGGCCGGCTTCGTCAAAGGCCATCACCACCACCGCGGCGCCGTAGCGCTTGCACAGTTTGGCGTGATGAATGAACTGCTCGACGCCTTCTTTCATGCTGATCGAGTTGACGATGCCCTTGCCCTGGATGCACTTGAGGCCGGCTTCGATCACTTCCCACTTGGAGGAGTCGATCATGATCGGCACGCGGGAGATGTCCGGTTCACCGGCAATCAGATTGAGGAAGGTCACCATGGCCTTCTTCGAATCGAGCATCCCTTCGTCCATGTTGATGTCGATCACCTGGGCGCCGGCTTCGACCTGTTGCAGGGCGACTTCCAGGGCTTCGGTGTAGTTGTCCTCACGGATCAGACGGGCGAACTTGGCGGAACCGGTGATGTTGGTGCGCTCGCCGACGTTGACGAACAACGAGCTGCGTTCAATGGTGAACGGTTCCAGGCCCGACAGGCGGCAGGCCTTGGGAATGTCCGGAATCTCGCGCGGGGCATAACCGGCCACCGCTTTGGCGATGGCTTCGATGTGGCCCGGCGTGGTGCCGCAGCAGCCGCCGACGATGTTCAGGAAGCCGCTTTGGGCGAATTCTTCGATGACCTTGGCGGTTTGGGCCGGCAGCTCGTCGTACTCGCCGAATTCGTTCGGCAGGCCGGCGTTCGGGTGCGCGGAAACGTGGGTGTTGGCCTTGTTCGATAGTTCTTCCAGGTACGGACGCAACTCGCTGGCCCCGAGGGCGCAGTTCAGGCCGACCGAAATCGGTTTGGCGTGGGCCACGGAGTTCCAGAACGCTTCGGTGGTCTGGCCGGAGAGGGTGCGGCCAGAGGCATCGGTGATGGTGCCGGAGATCATGATCGGCAACTCGACGCCCAGTTCTTCGAACACGCCTTGCACGGCGAAAATCGCCGCTTTGGCGTTGAGGGTATCGAAGATGGTTTCGATCAGGATCAGGTCGGCGCCGCCTTCGATCAGGCCTTTGGTGGCTTCGGTGTAGTTCTCCACCAGCTCATCGAAGGTCACGTTGCGGTAGCCAGGGTTGTTGACGTCGGGCGACAGTGAGCAGGTGCGGCTGGTCGGGCCGAGTACGCCAGCGACGAAACGCGGCTTGTCCGGGGTCTCGAGAGTTTTCGCATCGGCAATCTTGCGGGCCAGGCGAGCGCCTTCTACGTTCAATTCGTAGGCGAGTTCTTCCATGCCGTAATCGGCCATGGAAATCCGGGTGGCGTTGAAGGTGTTGGTTTCCAGAATGTCGGCGCCGGCGTCCAGATAGGCCTTCTCGATGCCGCCAATCACGTCAGGACGTGTCAGCACCAACAAGTCGTTGTTGCCTTTGACATCGCTCGGCCAGTCGGCGAAGCGTTTGCCACGGTAATCCTGCTCCTCGAGCTTGTAGCTCTGGATCATCGTACCCATGCCGCCATCGAGAATCAGGATGCGCTCTTTGAGGGCGTGCTTGAGAGCTTGAAGGCGAACGCTGCGATCGGACATTTGGACTACTCGGTAAGGCCATGACGAAGGGGCGGGATAATAACAAACCTGTGCGCTTTTGGAGCATGTACGGGTTTTGCATGAATATCGTTCATGTTGGTGCGCAGGCCAGACCGGTAGAATCGCGGCGTTTTCTCATGATCAGGACCAGGGATATGTCGTATCGCGTCGTCACCAGCCTATTGATGCTGTTTTTAAGCGGGGGCGCCGCTGCGCAAGGTCCGGATATTTCCTACGTCCGGGACATTCAACCGATCTTCACCGAAAAGTGCGTGGCCTGCCATGCCTGCTACGACTCCGCCTGTCAGCTTAATCTGGGCAGTGGTGAAGGGGCGGCCCGAGGTGCAACCAAGGCGCCCGTTTATGATGGCGAACGCAGACAGGCCGCAGCGCCGACCCGACTGTTTTATGACGCCTCTGGCAAACGCGCCTGGCAGCAAAAAGGCTTTTATTCGGTGCTCGACGCCCAAGGCAGCCAGGCGGCGCTGATGGCGCGCATGCTTGATCTGGGCCACAAAACGCCGTTGCAACCTAACGCCAAATTGCCGGAAGACATCGTCCTGGGTCTAAACCGGGAGAACATGTGCGCCATGCCGGCTGAGTTCGACGGCTATGCCAGCTCCCACCCGAAAGAAGGCATGCCGCTGGCGGTCACTGGCCTGACCGATCAGCAATACCAGACCTTGCAACGCTGGCTGGCCTCCGGTGCGCCAATCGATGAGCAGGGCCTGGTGCCCAGCGCCAAGGAAGCCTTGCAGGTGGTGCAGTGGGAAAACCTGCTCAACGCGCCGGGCGCCCGGGAGAGTCTGGTCGGGCGCTGGCTGTTCGAGCACTGGTTCCTGGCGCATCTCTATTTCAAGGACGGCGAGCCGGGGCATTTCTTTCAGTGGGTACGCTCGCGCACGCCGACGGGGCAGCCGATTGATTTGATCAACACCCGCCGGCCGAATGACGATCCGGGCACTCAGGTCTATTACCGTCTATGGCCGGTGCAAGGCGTGATCGTGCACAAGACCCACATCACCTACCCGCTGAGCGCGGCGAGGATGGCGCGGATCAAAAGCCTGTTCTACAGCGGCAACTGGCAGGTCAACGCGCTGCCGGGTTATGGGCCGGAACGACGGGCCAATCCGTTCACGACCTTTGAGGCCATCCCGGCTCAGGCGCGTTACCAGTTCATGCTCGATAACGCCGAATACTTTGTGCGCACCTTTATTCGTGGCCCGGTCTGCCGCGGCCAGATCGCCACCGACGTGATTCGCGACAACTTCTGGGCGCTGTTCCAGGCCCCGGAGCATGACCTCTATATCACCGACCCGAATTATCGCGGTCAGGCCACGCCATTGCTGGCGATGCCGGGACAGAACGATGACGTCGGCAGTGTCCTGAGCCTGTGGCACGACTACCGCGACAAGCGCAACGAGTACGAAGCCTTGCGCCGGGACAGCTACGCCGACCTGCCGGCACCGAGCTGGTCGACCCTGTGGGCCGGCAATGACAACGCGCTGCTGAGCATCTTCCGGCATTTCGACAGCGCCTCGGTGAACAAAGGCCTGATCGGTGACGTTCCGCAAACCATCTGGCTGTTCGATTACCCGTTGCTGGAGCGCACGTATTACCAGTTGGCAGTCAACTTCGATGTATTTGGCAACGTATCCCATCAGGCCCAGACCCGGCTGTACTTCGACCTGATTCGCAATGGTGCCGAGCAGAACTTTTTGCGTCTGATGCCGGCCGATTCACGGGACGGCTACCTCGACGATTGGTACCAGAACGGCGGACAGCTCAAGATGTGGCTGGATTACGAGTACATCGACAACGACAAACCCACGGCACTGACGCTGAGCGAGAAGGACCCGAAACGCGATTTCGCCCTGCAATTGCTGGCCCGGTACGGCGAACTCAATGCCAACCCCGACCCGATCAACCGCTGCGACGGTGCCTACTGCTCGCGGCCGAACATCGATCTGGCATTGCAGAACGCCGAACAGGCCTTGAGCCGCCTGACTTCACGTCCGTCTGCGGGGCTGAAGGTCATCGATCAATTGCCAGAAGCCACGATGCTGCGCATCGAGACTCAAAGCGGCAAGCGCGGGGTCTATAGCCTGCTGCGCAACCGGGCCCACAGCAACGTGGCGTTCCTGCTGGGGGAGTCGCGGCGCTATCAGCCGGGGCTCGATACGTTGACAATTTATCCGGGTGTACTCAGCAGCTACCCGAACTTCATGTTCAACATTCCAGCCGGCCAAGTACCCGCTTTCGTTGATGCGATGGAAACCGCGAAGGACGCTGCCAGTTTCGAGAAAATCGTCGAACGCTGGGGCATTCGCCGCAGCCATCCGCAGTTCTGGCAATATTTCCATGATCTGAGTCGCTATATCCACGACACCGACCCGGTGGAAGAGGGCGTGCTGGACATGAACCGCTACGAGAATCTTTGATGCACGGAATTTAGAGGTGTCTGCGAACCAGTGTGGGAGCGGGCTTGCTCGCGAAAGCGGTGTGTCAGGCAACATCAATGTTGACGGTGCCGCCGCCTTCGCGAGCAAGCCCGCTCCCACATTGGATCAGCTGTGCTTTCCCGACAAAAATACTAGGACTTTGTCCGGCGCGATGATTGGCGTAAACTGCGTCCAAGCCTGCGAGGAGTTTCCATGACCGCTATTACCATTACCGACGCCGCCCACGATTATCTGGCTGATCTGCTTTCCAAGCAGAACACCCCGGGTATCGGCATCCGCGTCTTTATCACCCAGCCTGGCACCCAGTACGCCGAAACCTGCATTGCCTATTGCAAGCCGGGCGAAGAAAAACCTGAAGACACCGCGTTGGGGCTCAAAAGCTTCACCGCGTACATCGATCACTTCAGCGAAGCCTTCCTGGACGATGCGGTAGTCGACTACGCCACCGACCGCATGGGCGGCCAACTGACCATCAAGGCGCCAAACGCCAAAGTACCGATGGTCAACGCCGACAGCCCGGTCAACGAGCGCATCAACTACTACCTGCAAACTGAAATCAACCCGGGGCTGGCCAGCCACGGCGGTCAGGTCAGCCTGATCGATGTGGTCGAAGACGGCATTGCCGTGCTGAAATTCGGCGGCGGTTGCCAGGGCTGCGGCCAGGCAGATGTCACCTTGAAGGAAGGCATCGAGCGCACCTTGCTCGAGCGTATTCCCGAGCTCAAGGGCGTTCGCGACGTGACCGACCACACGCAGAAAGAAAACGCCTACTACTAAGTAAGGTGTTCGCTGCAAACATAAAAAACGGCGCCCCGTGAGCGCCGTTTTTTATGGGTGAAATTCACTGACGCCTTCGCGAGCAAGCCCGCTCCCACATTAGATCTTCACTGGACACAGTATTTGTGTTCGAAGCAGATCCACTGTGGGAGCGGGCTTGCTCGCGAATAGGGCCTATGGGCGATACAAATGCGCATGCCCCGCGCGGTACAACGACGATTCACTGAAGTGATCGCTACCCAACACCCTGCCCACCAGGATCAGCGCCGTGCGGCGAAATCCCTTGGCTTGAACCTTCCCGGCAATGTCCGCCAGCGTCCCCACCACCCAATCCTGATCCGGCCAGGTCGCCCGATGAATCACCGCGATCGGACAGTCGGCGCCGTAGTGCGGCAGCAATTCAGTAAGGATCTTCTCCAGATGATTGACCCCGAGGTGGATCGCCATGGTCGCCCCATGCTGCGCCAGACTGCCCAGCTCTTCACCGGCCGGCATCGCGGTCTTGTCGGCGTAGCGGGTCAGAATCACGCTTTGTGACACGTCCGGCAAGGTCAGTTCAGCACCCAAAAGCGCCGCGCAGGCGGCGGTGGCGGTGACGCCGGGAATGATTTCGAAAGGGATGTCGAGTTCACGCAAATAGCGAATCTGCTCGCCAATCGCGCCGTACAGGCTCGGATCACCGGAATGCACCCGGGCCACGTCCTGGCCGTTGGCATGGGCGGTCTTGATCAGCTCGATGATCTGTTCCAGATGCAATTCGGCGCTGTTGACCACCTGTTCGGCGCGGTGGCCGTCCAGTACAGCGGCCGGGACCAGGGAGCCTGCATAGATGATGACCGGGCAGCTACGAATCAGCCGCTGGCCTTTGACGGTGATCAGTTCCGGGTCGCCGGGGCCTGCGCCAATGAAGTAGACGGTCATCGTCGTTTCCTGTCAAAAAAAGGGCATGGGCACGCTTCAGATGAAAATTGCTCATGATCGAAGGCGGGGATTATCGGGGATTTTACGCGGCGCTGGCCAATGCCAGGGTGGCCTGGGCGTATTTTTGTCGTGGAATCAGCAACTTTGCCGGTGCCTGAGCCAATTGTTCGGCCAGTGCCAGCGCGGCACTTTCCGCTACGCCGTAACAGCCGGTGCGTTCGAACGCGATGTCCGAGTGGTGGCTGAGTTGCGGTTCATAACCGGCCAACTGTTCGCTGCTGAAATACATCAACGGCAAGGCCAGCTGTTCGGCCAGTTCGATCAGGGCGGGTTCTTCGCGCTTCAGGTCGATACTGGCCAGGGCCTTGATCTCACGAAGCTCGATTTGATGGGCCTGTAACGCCTGATCAAGCAGCGCCCGCAGCGTGCTGACGGGGCAGCCGCGCTGGCAGCCCAGGCCGACCACCAGGGTCGGCGCTGCGCTGACGTCAGTCATGCGGAGTATTGGCCATCGCTTTTGCGGCGGAACAACCAGGCGCTGATCAGGCCCAGGGCCAGCCAGAACACCATGTTGGTCAGCTGCGAAGCGATTTTGAACTGCGCTTCCAGGGCTTCTGGAGCCAGCATGGAGTGCACTTCCGGTTGTGGCGCGCCAATCACATGAGGCACGGCCAGGATCGCCACGCCGAGGATCTTCATCAGCCAGTGGCGGCTGAATGCGATCAGCGCGATGCCGACTGCTGTGGACGCGGCGGTGCCAATCCACCAGATCTGCCGTTGCGCCAGATCCGCCGCGGCAGTGCCCGGCAGCTCAGGTGGCAGGCCTAGGGTGGGCGCCAGCACGAACGTCGCGTAACCCGCCAGGCCCCAAAGCAGGCCCTGAGAGGTACGGCGTGGAGCGCGCAAGGTGTAGAGGCCTGCGAGCATCAGGGCGAAACCCACCGCTACCACCAGATTGCCGCCGGTGGTCGACAGCACGCGCTGCCAGCCGTCTTCAGGCTCCCAGGCTTCGGCATCATGGGTGTGAGCGGTGACAGCTCCCGCGGCGTGCTCGTGGATTTCAACCGCGGCCGGCTCGGATTTTTCGTAGGTCTCGGCCTGCAGAATCAGCGGAGCCACCCAGAAGCTTTGCAGCAGGGTCAGCAGCAGGGCGGCCAGCAGCCCGGTGAAACCTGCGGTTTGCGCAATACGCTTGATCATGTCAGCAGGTCTCAATGGCACGGGAATGCGGCGCTGTGACGGGTATCGTGCGCGGCGTTGTGCACCGCTTCGATGTGCGAGAAACCGGCGAAATACACAAGGCTGGCGCCAAGAATCGACGCACAAAAAGCGGCGGTCAGGCGTTGGCTCAGGGTAGTGGTGGTGCTGATCGTGCTCTTTTTATCGGTGTTGCTGCCGGTGCTGCTGATGATCGACATGGCGCTTCCCTCTGGTCTGTCAGCGGGTGAATAGAGCGCATGAAAACCTCCGTACGCCGGGGCACGCAGAGATTTCGAACAGCGCCCGCCCACCGCGGGTTTGTTATTCAGTGAACGTAAAAGTCACTTTGTGTTGCGGGCCGGTCTCCGGGCTCGCGAGGGGCAGGGCTTGTGCCCAAACCTGCAAGCATCACCTTCCCATGCCGTATAACGGGCACAGTGGATCTGACGCTTCACTCGCTTACCGTTGCGGGGGCAGCACCGGACTGACATGGCTTTAGAGTAAAGCACATGATTCACCGGTTTCCCGTTTCACCCTGTGAAGGGCACCCGTAACAAGGCGTGTAGGAGAGCATGGGCGGGGGTTGGGCGTCAATTGGCATGGGTTCTCACTTGGATACCGAGTCGCTCCTTTCGCGAGCAAGCCCGCTCCCACAGGGGGAACGCATTTCAAATGTGGGAGCGGGCTTGCTCGCGAAGGCGTCGTCTCAGGCGCCACAGAACTCAGGTGGACATTGACCCGCCCCCACACGATGCGTAGCCTTGCGCTTTCGAGGTTCTTCGGCATTTGCCGAAGCTAAGAAGGGAACGCGGTCGATGCCGCGGCTGCCCCCGCAACTGTGAACGGTGATGTTCGCTGCCACGCCACTGCAAACCCTGATCCATCAGGTTCGCGGGAAGGCGCAGCAAACGCCAGTCGTACGATTGGCACACCGTCAGCCAGGAGACCTGCCTCGACACAGATTCTCACTACAACCGGGCGGGGTGATCCGGTGGCGGAACTCTTGCGCGCGTGCACCTGCCGCTGCGATTGTCGTCCCGTATGCCCGCCACCTTGCCAAAGGGCATCCGATGAAAACACTGGCCAAACTCCCCGTCACCATCGTTACCGGCTTCCTCGGCTCGGGCAAAACCACCTTGCTGCGCCACATGCTCGACAACGCCCAGGGCCGTCGCATCGCAGTGATCGTCAACGAGTTCGGCGAACTGGGCATCGACGGCGAAATCCTCAAGCAGTGCTCGATCGGTTGCACCGAAGAAGAAGCCAACGGTCGCGTCTACGAACTGGCCAACGGCTGCCTGTGCTGCACGGTTCAGGAAGAATTCTTCCCGGTGATGCGCGAACTGGTCGCGCGGCGCGGCGACCTCGACCACATCCTCATCGAAACGTCGGGCCTGGCCCTGCCAAAGCCTTTGGTTCAAGCCTTCCAATGGCCAGAAATCCGCAGCGCCTGCACGGTTGACGCGGTGATCACCGTGGTCGACAGCCCGGCCGTCGCTGCTGGCACCTTCGCGGCGTTCCCGGATCAGGTCGATGCCCAGCGCAAACTCGACCCGAACCTGGACCACGAATCGCCGCTGCACGAGCTGTTCGCCGACCAACTGGCCAGCGCCGACCTGGTGATCCTCAACAAGGCCGACCTGATCAGCGCTGAAGACCTGGCCCGCGTGCGCCTGGAAGTCGCCGAAGAACTGCCGCCAGCGGTGAAAGTCATCGAAGCCAGCAGCGGTCGTCTGCCACTGGACGTGCTGATCGGCCTCGGTGCCGGTTCTGAAGAACACATCGACAGCCGCCACAGCCATCACGATCATCACCATGAAGGTGAAGACGACCATGACCACGACGCGTTCGATTCCATCTCGATCGAGCTGCCACAAGCCGACGAAAGCCTGCTGATGGATGCACTGACTCAGTTGGTGGTCCAGCACGGCATCCTTCGAGTCAAAGGTTTTGCGGCGGTGCCGAACAAGCCGATGCGCCTGCTGATCCAGGGCGTGGGCACGCGTTTCGACAAGCACTTCGACCGCCAGTGGGGCGCTGAAGAAGCCCGCACCACGCGTCTGGTGTTGATCGGTCAGGATCTGGACGCCGCTGCGCTCGAAGCGCAATTGCGCGCTGCGCTCAGCGTTTAAACCATGCACCTGCTCAGGACCCAGCCCGGCGGTTTCGTGTCGGATGACAACATTGCCGACCTTGGACAAACTCCCGCCGAGCTGGTGATCCTGTGCAGCGGCGATTCCAGCCTGGCGTTGCTTGCCGAAGCGGCGCAGCAGTTGCCCGACGATTACCCGAGCGTACGCCTGGCTAACCCGATGCAGGTGCAGAATCACGCCTCGGTCGATCTCTACGTCGACGAAGTGCTGCGCCACGCCAAAGTGATTCTGATCTCGCTGCACGGCGGCCTCGCCTATTGGCGTTATGGCATTGAGCGTCTGGTGGAGTTGTCCGAGCGCGGCGTGCAGCTGATTCTGGTGCCGGGGGATGATCGCCCGGACCCGGAACTCAGTGACCTGAGCACCGTAACCGCGCAAGACCGCGATCGGCTCTGGCACTTCCTGCGTCAGGGCGGCATGGCCAACGCACTCGACCTGTTTCGCTGCCTCGCCAATCGCTGGCTGGATCGCGACTACTCATGGTCCGAGCCGCAAACCCTGCCACGCACCGCGATCTACCACCCGCAAAAAAGCCCCGCTGAGTTGAGCGATTGGCAAGCCGACTGGCAAGCTGATCAGCCGGTGGCGGCGGTGCTGTTTTACCGCTCGCATTTGCAGGCGGCGAACACTGGTTTCATCGATATTTTCTGCCAGCGTTTGCAGGCGGCGGGGTTGAACCCGTTGCCGATCGCGCTGGCCAGTTTGAAAGAACCCGGCTGCCTGACGGTGGTCGAGGACTTGCTGAATGAAGTCGAGGCGGGGGTGATTCTCAACACCACCGGTTTCGCCCAATCCAGCCCCGAAGCGCCGCATCTGCGGCCGTTTCGCCGCAACATTCCAGTGATTCAAGCGATCTGCGCCCAGGACAATGAACCCGGTTGGCGCGCCAGCGAACAAGGCCTCGGTCCCCGCGACCTGGCGATGCACATCGCACTGCCGGAGCTGGACGGGCGGATCATCAGCCGGCCGATCAGCTTCAAGGACCTGGCCTGGCGCAGCGAGCGCAGTCAGTCCGACGTGGTTTGCTACCGGCCGCAACCTGAGCGCATGGACTTTGTCGCTGAACTGGCGCGGCGCTGGATCGATCTGGCGCGAGTGCCCAACGGCGAAAAACGCATCGCCCTGATCCTCGCCAACTACCCGACTCGCGATGGGCGTATCGGCAACGGCGTTGGCCTTGATACTCCGGCTGCGGCATTGAACATCCTCCGTGCCCTGCACGCCGAAGGTTATCCGCTGCCGGCCGAGTTGCCCGACAGCGGCACCGCGTTGATCCAGCAATTGCTCGGCGGCGTCAGCAATGACCTCGACACCCTCGACCAGCGTCCCTGTCATCAAAGCCTCCCGCTGGACGACTACAACCTGATGTTCAACGCGCTGCCCGACGCCAACCGTCAGGCGGTACTGGAGCGTTGGGGCTCGGCCGAAAACGATCCGATGTTCCGTGGCGGGCGAATGATGATCGCCGGCTTGCGTTTCGGCCTGACCTTCGTCGGCATTCAACCGGCCCGGGGTTATCAGGTTGACCCGAGCGCGGTCTATCACGACCCGGACCTGGTGCCGCCCCACGGCTATCTGGCGTTCTACTTCTGGTTGCGCAACACCTACGGCGCTCACGGCGTGATCCATGTGGGCAAGCACGGCAACCTCGAATGGCTGCCGGGCAAGGGCGTCGGGCTGTCGGAAAACTGCTGGCCGGATGCGTTGCTCGGGCCGCTGCCGAACATCTATCCGTTCATCGTCAACGACCCGGGCGAGGGCGCCCAGGCCAAACGCCGCACCCAAGCGGTGATCATCGATCACCTGATGCCACCGCTGACCCGCGCCGAAACCTATGGCCCGCTGCGCAATCTTGAGCTGCTGGCCGACGAGTATTACGAAGCGCAATTGCTCGATCCGCGCCGCGCCCGGGAACTGCAGCGCGATATTCTGCAACTGGTGCGCGACACGCACATCGACCGTGAACTGCAACTGGACGAGAAGCTCGACAGCGATGCCGATGCGGCGATCTGGTTGCCGCGTCTGGACACGTACCTGTGCGACTTGAAGGAGTCGCAGATCCGCGATGGCCTGCACGTGTTTGGCGAGTCGCCAGTGGGGCGGTTGCGCATCGACACCTTATTGGCCTTGCTGCGTATTCCTCGCGGCGATGGACGAGGGGCGCAATCGAGCTTGCTGCGGGCATTGGCCAAGGCGTTCGTGCTGGGCTTCGATCCGCTGGATTGTGTTTTGGCCGAGCCCTGGAGCGGACCTCGACCGGAGGCATTGCTGTCGGTCAGCGATGAACTGTGGCGTACGGCGGGGGATACCCGTGAACGTCTGGAGCTGTTCGCCGCTCAACTGATTTCACACACGTTAGACCAGCCTCAAGCCCAACCCGGCCCCTGTGGGAGCGGGCTTGCTCGCGAAAACGGAGTGCCAGTCGACATTGATTTGCCTGACACACCGCTTTCGCGAGCAAGCCCGCTCCCACAGGACGCAGATTGGTCGGAAGTAAACGCCATCATCGACAGCCTGCGCGAAGTCGTTGCCCCACGTCTGGACGCCTGCGGCCCAGCGGAAATGCGCGGCCTGCTGGACGCCCTCAACGGTCGATTCGTCCCGGCCGGGCCGAGCGGCGCACCCAGTCGCGGCCGTCTGGACGTGCTGCCCACCGGGCGTAACTTCTATTCGGTGGATGTGCGCAACCTGCCAACCACCACCGCGTGGCGCATCGGTTTTCAGTCCGCGAACCTGATTCTTGAGCGTCACTTGCAGGACCACGGCGATCACCTGCGTCAGCTCGGCCTGTCGGTCTGGGGCACCGCGACCATGCGCACCGGCGGCGATGACATCGCCCAGGCCATGGCGCTGATGGGCGTGCGACCGGTGTGGGCGACGGGCAGTCAGCGGGTCGACGATTTCGAAATTCTGCCGTTGAGCCTGCTGGACCGCCCACGGGTGGATGTGACCTTGCGCGTCTCCGGATTTTTCCGCGATGCCTTCGCCAACCTGATCCGGCTGTTTGACGCCGCCGTGCAAGCGGTCGCCGCGCTGGATGAACCGGACGATCTCAACCCGTTGGCGGCCAAGGTCCGCGCCGAGAGAGAAGCGTTGCTGGAATCCGGTCTGGATGAAGACGCGGCGCGGCGGCAGGCCGGCTGGCGCATCTTCGGGGCCAAACCGGGTGCTTACGGAGCAGGCGTGCAGGGCGCCATCGATGGTCGTCTGTGGCAAAGCCGCGACGACCTCGCCGAGGTTTACCTGAACTGGGGCGGCTACGCTTACGGCGGCTCCGATGAAGGCACCGCCGCCCGAGAACAATTCGCCCAGCGTTTGAGCCAGGTGCAGGCGGTGCTGCAAAACCAGGACAACCGCGAGCACGACTTGCTCGATTCCAACGACTATTACCAGTTCCAGGGTGGCATGCTGGCGGCCGTCGAAAGCCTCAGCGGTGAAGCGGCGGCCAGTTATCACGGCGACCACAGTCAGCCGGACTTGCCGAAGATTCGCACGTTGAAGGAAGAGCTGAGCCGGGTGATCCGTTCCCGTGCGGCCAATCCGAAATGGATCGACGGGGTCAAGCGTCATGGCTATAAAGGCGCGTTCGAACTGGCGGCGACGGTCGATAACCTGTTTGCGTTCGACGCCACCACGCAGTTGATCGACGATCACCAATATGCGTTGCTGGCGGATGCCTATTTGCTCGATCCTGCGACCCGGGAATTTGTCCGCGAGCACAATCCCCATGCCTTGCGTGACATGACCGAGCGCATGCTCGAGGCGCAGCAGCGGGGGATGTGGAAAGAGCCGGGCGAGTACCGCGAGGCGCTGGAGAATTTGTTGCTGGATATAGAAGAAGACAGTTAACGCGCTTAAACCTGTGGGAGCGGGCTTGCTCGCGAATGCGGTGGGTCATTCAATATTGATGTTGGCTGACACACCGCCTTCGCGAGCAAGCCCGCTCCCACAGGGATAAAGGTGCCTGTAGCATTTGTTGATGGATCACCGACCATGACCGAGATTTAATAATGACAGACACCCCCCATTTCCCGCTCTCCGCCGTGGTCGGCGCCGATGACTTGAAGCTCGCGCTGTACCTGACCGCCATCGATCCGAAAATCGGTGGCGTACTGATCGAAGGCCCGCGCGGCATGGCCAAATCCACCCTGGCCCGGGGTTTGGCGGACCTGTTGGCCAGCGGTCAATTCGTCACCTTGCCCCTGGGCGCCACCGAAGAACGGTTGGTCGGCACCCTCGATCTGGACGCGGCCCTGAGCGAGGGGCGCGCACAGTTTTCCCCCGGCGTACTGGCCAAGGCCGACGGCGGCGTGTTGTATGTCGATGAAGTCAATCTGCTGCCCGATCACCTCGTGGACCTGCTGCTCGACGTGGCCGCCAGCGGCACCAACCTGATCGAGCGCGACGGGATTTCCCATCGGCATTCGGCGAAGTTTGTGCTGATCGGCACCATGAACCCGGAAGAGGGCGAGCTGCGTCCGCAATTGCTCGACCGCTTTGGCTTGAACGTCGCCCTCAGTGGGCACACCGCACCCGCCGAGCGCGGTCAGATCATCCGTCGTCGACTGGATTTCGACAGCGACCCGCAAGGGTTCTGCGCCGAATGGGAAAGCCAGCAACACGCACTGCGCGAGCGTTGCCAAAAGGCGCGCTCGGCACTGGCGGGCATTCCCCTCGACGATGCCGCGCTGGCGCAGATCACCGAGCGTTGTTTCGCTGCCGGCGTCGATGGCCTGCGAGCCGATCTGGTCTGGCTACGTGCAGCCCGGGCTCATGCGGCCTGGCGTGGAGCGCCTGCCATTGGCGAAGAAGATATCGACGCGGTCGCCGAGTTTGCCTTGCGCCATCGTCGTCGCGAACACTTGCCACCGACGCCGCAACAATCACCCGCAGCACAGCCCTCCAATCAGAACGCCAACCCGAGCGAAGGTCAGGGCCAGTGGGGCGAAATGCCCGCCCAGGCGCTGCCGGTCGGCGCTCGACGTGAAGTGCCGAGCTGGCCAAAAAAGCCCTAGGCATTCGCCCTCGATCAGACGCGGGGGCGAATGCCAGACCCCGCGCAGGACGGCTGGATCACGGTAAACAGGGCAAGCGTCACGCAGCCCTGAGCGGATCGATCAATTGGCCCGGCACCTTGCTCAATGGTCGACCGCGTCAACGCGACGATGTGCTGTTTCATCTGCGCACCCGCAGCCCTCATGAATTATGGCTGGTGATTGTCGATGCCTCGGCCTCGACCCGGCGTCATCAAGCGTTGAGCGATGCCAAGGGCTTGTTGGCGCAACTGTTCGACGATGCCTATCGACAGCGTGCGCGCCTGGCGTTGCTGACCGCCAGTGGTCATGTGCCGAAGTGGCAAGTGCAAGGGCTGAAAGCCTCCGCTTGCTTGCGCGACTGGCTCGACGGGCTCGGGGCCGGCGGCGGTACGCCGATGCTGGCGGCGCTGGGCGAGGCGGGGCGCTGGCTAGCGGCACGGCAAAAACGTTTTCCGGCAGAGCAACAACGGCTGCTGTTGGTGACGGATGGGCGGGTGAAGGAATGGTCAACGTTGCCGGCGCTGGATTGCCCGGGGCTGCTGATCGACATCGAGCGCGGGCCGATTCATCTTGGCCGGGCCAAGGTGTTGGCGGCGCAGTTGCAGGTTGATTATCGACATATCGATGAGCTGATTTCAGGTTGAGTTTGGTGTTGATAGTGCTGGCCCCTTCGCGAGCAAGCCCGCTCCCACATTTAGTCTGTGGCGTTCACAAATCCCATGTGGGAGCGGGCTTGCTCGCGAAGGCATCACCTCGGAATCGGATAATTGCGGTTAATCCGCATCGCTGCCCTATGCTCTGTAAGCAGGCCAATCACAGGAGTGACCCATGCGCGTTCTAGCCCGCAACGATCAGGACGATTTCCGCGTCAAAGCCTACGCTGGCACCAACGGCGTGTTGCTGGCGATTGATCTGGCCGAACCCCGCCGCAAAGGTCTGCTGGGTTTCGCCATCGAAAAACAGCAAGGCAACAAACCCTGGCTGTTTCTGTTCAACAGCCTGACCTTCCCCGGCAAGGCTCATACGTTCCCCCAGTTTCACGCCACTCCCAGCGATACCGCGCCGTTGCAGAAATTTCGCTGGGCCGATTACGCGGTCAATCCGGGTGTGACGATCCATTATCGGGTTCACCTGGCCTACGGCACTGCCGATGCGCCGCAGCTGGGTGAGTTTCTGGAAGTGACGCTCACCACCGACAATGGCCTTCCAGCGGGCCAGAATGTCATCTTCAACCGGGCGGTGGCTGCGAGTCAGGCCTTCCAGCGCAAATTCGCCGACCTCGATGCGCAGCTCAGCGCCAACAAGAAACTGCCCATCGAAGAATGGCCCGACGCTCCACGGCAATGGCTGGAAAATGGTCTGCTCGCACGCTTGCTGGGGTTCATCGAACGGGCCGAGGATGGCCGGTGGGCGCTGGACATCGCGATCTATGAATACCAGTTGCAGGTGATCGTCGATGCGGTGAACGCCGCTTTCGAGCGCGGCGTAAAGGTTCGGGTCCTGTACCACGCCCAACCCGACGAAGACACCACGGCGATGAACGAAGCCAGCCTGGAAAAAATCCCGGCGGCGAACAAGCGCGGGCGGGTCACTCACAACATCTTCCACAACAAGTTCATGGTCCTGAGCCGGCTCGACGCAGCGGGGCAGCATCAGCCTGAAGCGGTGCTCTGTGGCAGCACCAACTTCACGCCCAACGGTGTTTATCGTCAGGCCAACGTCGTGCATGTGCTGGACGACGCCCGGATCGGCGCCAGTTATCTGCAAACCTTCGAGCAGGTCTGGGCCGACCCGACGGATGTCGGCGCCACCCGGGAATGGCTCACGGAAAACAATCCGATGCAGCCGGAGCAGGCGCTGTTCGCCGGCTTCTCACCGCGCTCGGGCCAGGGTGACTTGCGTGAGTTCGTCGACATCATCAACGCCGCCAAAAAAGACCTGCTGTTTGTCACCGCGTTTGCTTTGCCGGACGAAGTGCTCAACGCGTTGCTCGGCCTGCCCCACGACGATATTTTGCGTTACGGCCTGCAAAACACCGTCAGCAGCATCACCGGTTTCCACGCCGACCGCACCGCTCAATTTGCCGCCACCGCGCTGCTCAATACCGGCCTGGAAGGCTGGCTCAAGGAAAACATGAAAGGCCAGAAGGGCAGACTGCTGGTGCATACCAAAGCCATCGTCGTCGACTTCACCACCGACGCACCGACCATCATCAGCGGCAGCCACAACCTGAGTGAGGCGGCCAGTAACGGCAATGATGAGAACTTCCTGATCATCCGTGGCAACACCGACCTGGCCGATCGTTACGGGCTGGAACTGCTGCGCTTTTACGAGCATTACCGGTTCCGCTACTTCGCAAAAAAACTGCAACTCAAACAGGTCCGGCCATTGGCGCCGGATGACAGCTGGACCGATGATTATTACCGCGAGGGCGATCTGCGCATGTTGTCGCGGTTGCGCTTTGCCGGACGATAAACACACCGGCGGGCTAATGCTGGTCACAGAACCTGTGGGAGCGGGCTTGCTCGCGAAAGCGGTGTGTCAGACGACATTAGTGGTGACTGTGCCGCCGTCTTCGCGAGCAAGCCCGCTCCCACAGGGATTGTGTCTAACTGACTATTTACCCATCGCCTGGCGGTACTGACGGGTACGCCGAGCGATGTACAACTGATCGAGGATCAATGCCCATACCGCCGAGACTTGCGGTCTAGGCTTGCGCCCGCGGCTCAATCGATGGAGCTGAAACTTCACCACGGCCATATTCGCCAGCGCCGCCAGAGGTTTGCGTTTCCAGCGAATCGGTGGCAACTGCGGGTGACTGTTCTGGCCTTCACGCCAGCGTTTGACCAGGTTCGGTTCGATGGCCATTGCCGTGCCGATGCCGGCCATGGCGATGCCGCTGTCGAGCACTTGTTCGACGATCGCCAGTCGCCGTATACCGCCAGTCACCATCACCGGCATGCTCGCCACACTGGCCAGTTCGCCGGCCATTTCCAGAAAGTACGCTTCTCGCGCCAGAGTCCGACCGTCGCGCGCCTCGCCTTGCATGGCCGGGGCTTCGTAGCTACCGCCAGAGAGCTCCAGCAGATCGATTTGCTGGTCGTTGAGCCACTGGATCACTTGCCGGGCATCGTCGGCGTCGAAACCACCGCGCTGGAAGTCCGCGGAGTTGAGCTTCACCGCCACGCAAAACTGCGGCGATACGGACTTGCGAACCGCGCTGAGCACTTCCAGCAGCAGGCGCGCGCGATTTTCCAGAGAACCGCCCCAGCGGTCGGTGCGTCGATTGGTCAATGGCGAGAGAAACTGGCTGATCAGATACCCGTGCGCGGCATGAATCTGCACCCCGGTGAAACCGGCCTTTTCCGCCAGGGCGGCGCTGGTGGCGAAGCGTTGAATGACCTCTGCGATGTCGTTCTCGCTCATGGGTTTGGGTTCGGCAAACATCTTCGAAAACCCGCCCAGATCCAGCGCGACCGCCGAAGGTGCCCAGGCTTGCTGGCCGAGGTTGGCCATGGTCTGGCGCCCGGGATGATTGAGTTGCACCCAGAACTGCGCGCCACCGGCCCGGCCGATGGTTGCCCACTGACGAAAACGTTCGAGGTCTCGCTCGTCTTCCAGCACCACGCCACCGGGGCCGGTCATGGCGCGGCGGTCGATCATCACGTTGCCGCTCAGCAACAACCCGGCTTCGCCGTTGGCCCAGGCTTGATACAGCCGAAACAACTCGCCGGAAGGTGCCTGCCCGGTATCGGCGAGGTTCTCTTCCATCGCGGCTTTGGCGATACGATTGCCGATGGTCTGGCCGTTGGGCAAATTCAACGCTTGGAAGGGCGACATGCTTGACTCCTCATCAGTGAAGCGTAGAGGCTAAGCTTAAAGTTAACTTTAATGTCAAGCGTGCAAACGAGGCCGTGATGAAGATTGGTGAATTGGCGCAACAGAGCGGGTTGAACGCCTCGCGCATTCGTTTTTACGAGGCCCAGGGCCTGATCCGTCAGGTCGAGCGGCAGGCCAACGGCTATCGGCGTTACCCGCCGCAAGTGTTGCAAACGCTGAAAATCATCCAGTGCGCCCAGCAGGCCGGTTTCACTCTCGAAGAGCTGAAGTTGCTGCTACCGGATGCCACGACGGGTGAGGTCAATCACGACGAACTGGTGGCGAGCCTTGGGCGCAAGGTCGAACAGATCGAAGCGATGCAACTGCACCTGGCCCAGAGCAAGGCGCAGTTGCTGGAGGTGATCGAGAGCATCCAGGCGCGACCCGAGGGCATGGGGTGCGGTGCGAATGCCGAGCGGGTGCTGGCGTCGCTAAAGCAATAGTTCTGATGACTGCCTAGGATCAAGAGCAAAAGCTTCGCGAGCAAGCCCGCTCCCACAGTTGACCGGGTTGTCTGGATAGACACGGTCTAAATGTGGGAGCGGGCTTGCTCGCGAAGGCGATCGCCCAGACGATTCAAAAATGACTCATGAAACGTACATTCAACATCCCCTGTGCCCGAGGCGCGGTGCATAAAGTGCTGAGGGTTTTCTGCAACCACGGCAAGTCATGGTGAGGTTTGCGGGCAAGCTGTTTGGGCCTGAGCTTGCCGATGTGTTTTTTGAAATTTTCTTCCAGGGTTTCCCGAGTCCCGATGCCCTTGAGCTTCTTCAGCAGTTTCCCCTCCTTGTAGAACAGCACAGTGGGTGTGCCGGTGACTTCCGGATGCCTGGGGGACTCACTCGTACTCAGCACGTAGACCTGCGCGTGATCCTTATATTGCTCGGCAATCGTGCGGAAAACCGGCTCGGCCATCTCGCAGGCGTAACAGTTTTTATCGCCGAAATACAGGATCACCGGGCGCCAGGTTTTCAGGGCTTTGCGATAGGCCGGAGCCAGCGTTGATGGGTTAATCATCGAACTCATTGAAATCTCCTTTTCAAAGACAATCGAAGGCCTGTTGACGTTAAAGGAGGCGAGCAGGTGGGTCTACTGTCAGAAATTACAGGTAGGGCTCTGCTTCATTTTGAATCGCTATGGCTTCAGATGTGGTGCAAGTACTCGAGCGTTGTGTCCCACGGTAGCGTTCTCTTATTTGTGCGTTTCGTAACGCCTTCTCGCGCTCACGCGCATCCATCTGATTCAAAACACTTTCCAGACTCCCCGAGATTCTGCCCATAACCTGTGGCACACTTTCTGCTGTCTATTCCGTTGTTACATACCATGTTCCGGTATAGCGGAATAAACACAACTCTGGAGTGCTTGCCATGCATCGCCGACCTTCGTTGTTTAAAGCGTGTGTTTTTCTGTTCGCGGCTTCGGCCGCTGTCATGGGGGCCGCTCAAGCGGCAGACAGCAAGCTCGACAGCGTGCTGGCCCGTGGGAAATTGATCGTGGGCACGGGCAGTACCAATGCGCCGTGGCACTTCCAGGGCGCGGATGGCAAGTTGCAGGGTTTTGATATTGATATCGCGCGGATGGTGGCCAAAGGGTTGTTCAACGACCCGAGCAAGGTCGAGTTCGTGGTGCAGTCGTCCGATGCGCGGATTCCCAATCTGCTGACCGACAAGGTCGACATGAGTTGCCAGTTCATCACCGTGACCGCCAGCCGTGCACAGCAAGTGGCGTTCACCCTGCCGTATTACCGCGAAGGCGTCGGCCTGTTGTTGCCGGCCAACAGCAAGTACAAGGAAATCGACGACCTGAAGGCTGCCGGCGATGGCGTTATCGTGGCGGTGCTGCAGAATGTGTACGCCGAGGAACTGGTGCATCAGGCGTTGCCCAAGGCCAAGGTCGATCAATACGACAGCGTGGATTTGATGTATCAGGCGGTGAATTCCGGTCGCGCCGACGCAGCGGCCACCGATCAGTCGTCGGTGAAATACCTGATGGTGCAGAACCCCGGTCGCTATCGCAGCCCGGCTTATGCCTGGAGCCCGCAAACCTACTCCTGTGCAGTCAAGCGCGGCGATCAGGACTGGTTGAACTTCGTCAACACCGTCCTGCATGAAGGCATGACCGGTGTTGAGTTCCCGACGTATGCGGCGTCGTTCAAGCAGTGGTTCGGTGTCGACCTGCCGACCCCAACCATCGGTTTCCCCGTCGAATTCAAATGATCCCGTGAGAGCGGGGCGTTTCTAAATCGCCCCGTTCAAGGTACTGCTGACCATGAACTATCAGTTGAATTTTGCCGCCGTCTGGCGCGACTTCGACACCTTGCTGGCGGGGCTCGGTCTGGGCCTTGAGCTGGCACTGGTGTCGATCGCCATCGGCTGCGTGATCGGCCTGCTGATGGCGTTTGCATTGCTGTCAAAGCACCGCGCATTGCGGGTGCTGGCGTCGGTGTATGTGACGGTGATCCGTAATACGCCGATCCTGGTGTTGATCCTGTCGATCTACTTCGCGTTGCCGAGCTTAGGGGTTCGGCTGGACAAGATCCCCTCGTTCATCATCACCCTGTCGCTGTATGCCGGGGCGTACCTGACCGAAGTGTTCCGCGGCGGGTTGTTGAGCATTCCCAAGGGGCTACGTGAAGCCGGCCTGGCCATCGGGCTCGGTGAGTGGCAGGTCAAGGCGTACATCACCGTGCCGGTGATGCTGCGCAATGTGCTGCCGGCCCTGTCGAACAACTTCATTTCGCTGTTCAAGGACACCTCGCTGGCGGCGGCGATTGCCGTGCCGGAGCTGACCTATTACGCGCGCAAGATCAATGTCGAGAGCTACCGGGTGATTGAAACCTGGCTGGTGACCACAGCGCTCTATGTTGCGGCCTGTTACCTCATTGCCATGATGCTGCGTTACCTCGAGCAGCGTCTGGCGATTCGCCGATAGGAGGCCCCCATGTACGAATCCCCCAGTTGGTTGCATGAGTTATGGGTGGCGCGGGAAGTCCTTTGGCAAGGCTTTCTGACCAGTGTGCAGTGCTCGGCGCTGGCGATTTTACTGGGCACGCTGGTCGGCATCGTTGCCGGTCTGGTGCTCACCTACGGCACGTTCTGGATGCGCGCGCCGTTCCGGTTTTACGTCGACATCATTCGCGGCACGCCGGTGTTTGTATTGGTGTTGGCCTGCTTTTACATGGCGCCGGCATTGGGCTGGCAAATTAGCGCATTCGGCGCCGGTACCTTGGGGCTGACGCTGTTTTGCGGCTCCCACGTTGCCGAGATTGTGCGCGGTGCATTGCAAGCGCTGCCCAGTGGCCAGATGGAAGCGAGCAAGGCCATCGGCCTGACGTTCTACCAGGCGCTGGGCTACGTGTTGTTGCCCCAGGCGTTGCGGCAGATCTTGCCGACCTGGGTCAACTCGTCCACCGAGATCGTCAAGGCCTCGACGCTGTTGTCGGTGATTGGTGTCGCCGAATTGCTGCTCAGCACCCAACAGATCATCGCCCGGACGTTCATGACCCTGGAGTTTTACCTGTTCGCCGGTTTGCTGTTTTTCGTCATCAACTACGCCATCGAACTACTCGGCCGGCACATTGAAAAGCGGGTGGCTTTGCCATGACACAAGCTCAAGTTTCGACACAGGATCAAGCGCTGCTGAACATCCGCGGCCTGCACAAACAATACGGCCAGCTCGAAGTGCTCAAGGGCGTCGACCTGACGATGCAGCGCGGCAACGTGGTCACGCTGATCGGCTCTAGCGGCTCGGGCAAGACCACGCTGCTGCGCTGCGTGAACATGCTTGAAGAGTTCCAGGGCGGGCAGATTCTGCTCGATGGCGAATCCATCGGCTATCACGAGGTCAACGGCAAGCGCGTGCGTCACCCGGAAAAAGTCATCGCCCGCCATCGCGCCATGACCGGTATGGCGTTTCAGCAATTCAACCTGTTCCCGCACCTCACCGCGTTGCAGAACGTCACCCTCGGGTTGCTCAAGGTCAAAAAGCTGCACAAGGATGAAGCCGTGGCGCTGGCGGAAAAATGGCTGGAGCGGGTTGGGTTGCTGGAGCGTCGCGATCATTACCCCGGCCAGTTGTCTGGCGGTCAGCAACAGCGCGTGGCGATTGCCCGGGCGATTGCGATGAACCCGAGCCTGATGCTGTTCGATGAAGTCACCTCGGCCCTAGACCCGGAGCTGGTGGGTGAAGTGCTGAACGTGATCAAGGGCTTGGCCGAGGACGGCATGACCATGCTGCTGGTGACCCACGAAATGCGCTTTGCCTTCGAGGTGTCGGACAAGATCGTGTTCATGAATCAGGGGCGGATCGAAGAGCAGGGGCCGCCCAAGGAACTGTTCGAACGCCCACAGTCACCGCGTCTGGCGGAATTTCTCAAGAACACCCGTTTTTAACGTTTTCAATCAGGAGGAACACTCATGAGCATTACTCGTTACGGCACCGGTAGTACGGCCGGTGGCGGCCAGCCCCGTCCTTTCGCCCGCGCCGTCGAAGCCGATGGCTGGCTGCACGTGTCCGGCCAGGTGCCGGCGCTGGATGGCGAAATCATTGTGGGCGGGATTGTCGAGCAGACTCACCAGACCATGAAAAACCTGATCGCGATTCTGGAGGAGGCCGGTTACGGGCTCGAAGACGTGGTCCGTACCGGCGTATGGCTGGAAGACCCGCGGGATTTCTGGAGTTTCAACAAGGTGTTCTCCGAGTACTTCAAAAGCGAACACGCACCGGCGAGGGCCTGCGTACAGGCGAACATGATGGTCGATTGCAAGGTCGAGATTGATTGCATCGCGTACAAGAAAAAGGCCTGAACCGAGTCGCGCCTATCGCGGGCAAGCCCGCTCCCACAGGGTTCTATGTGCTGCCACAGATTGCAGACACACCTTCCATCTCTGTGGGAGCGTGGCTTGCCCGCGATAGGCGGCCTTACAGTCGCCACCGCACTCTGGGTAAACTCCCGGCACTCTGAATGGGAACCGAATGACATGACCGAAGACACCATCAAGCGCCGGGCTCGCGGTCTGGACCGGGCGTTCGACATTCTCGATTTCCTCAAGGAAATCGGCCAGCCCCTGCGCCCGAATGAAATCGCCAGCGGCATCGGCAGCCCGAAATCCACGGTCTATGAACTGGTTGCGTCCTTGTTGGAACGGCGCATTCTGGAACCTGTGGGCAAGGACGGTCACGTATACCTCGGTCGTCAGCTGTACTTCCTCGGGCAGGCGCATTTGCGCCATTTCGACCTGACCCGCGAGGCTGATCTTGCCTTGCAAGAGATCGTCAGCCAGACACGTGAAACCGCGCAGATGTGCCTGCTCAACGGGCGCAAATATACCGTGGCGTTGATGAAAGAAGGCGAGCGGCATTTCCGCATTTCCTCGGACATCGGCGAGAACGCGCCAATCCCCTGGACCGCTTCCGGGCGCTTGCTGCTGGCGCACCTGAGCGATCAGCAGATTGTCGACTTGATCGACCCGGACGACTTCATCCTGCCCGACGGCGAACGTTTGCCGCTGGAGCGGTTTCTCGAGGAAATTCGCCAGGCCGGTATCGACGGGTTCTTTTCCTTCGATAGCGTCGCTGACACGTTTACCCATTGCTTCGCCGCGCCGGTCAAAGACCCGAATGGCGTGGCCATCGCGACCCTGTGCATTGTCGCCCCACGGGCCGATGCAAAGAACAATTACAACGACTATCGTCGGGTGCTGATCGACAGTGCCAACAGTCTCGCCCGGCGTATCAACGAATAACAGCGGCTGCCTGCGGCCACGAGTGTGAGGAGATCGACCATGTATTCCGCCAAAAATACTGCCGCCGTGGAAAAGGGCTTTGCCCACACAGGCGCCAATCTTGTGCGCGACGTCAGCCTGCCGGCGCTGGTGCTGCACCGCGACGCGCTGGAACACAACATTCGCTGGATGCAGGACTTCGTCAGCAACAGCGGCGCGGAACTGGCCCCCCACGGTAAAACCAGCATGACCCCGGCGCTGTTTCGCCGCCAACTGGACGCCGGTGCCTGGGGCATTACTCTGGCCAGTGCCACGCAAACCCGCGCGGCTTACGCCCACGGCGTGCATCGGGTGCTGATGGCCAACCAATTGGTCGGCACGCCGAACATGGCGCTGATCGCCGATCTGTTGGCAGACCCGACCTTCGACTTCTATTGCATGGTCGATCATCCGGATAACGTCGCGGACCTCGGCGCGTATTTCGCCTCGCGCGGGGTGCGCTTGAACGTGATGATCGAGTACGGCGTGGTCGGCGGGCGTTGCGGTTGCCGCACCGAAACCGAAGTGCTGGCGCTGGCCAAGGCGATTGCGGCACAACCGGCATTGGCGCTGACCGGCATCGAGGGCTACGAAGGGGTGATTCACGGCGATCACGCGGTGAGCGGCATCCGTGCGTTCGCTGATTCTTTGGTGCGCCTGGCGGTGCAATTGCAGGACAGCGGCGCGTTCGCCATTGCCAAGCCGATCATCACGGCGTCGGGTTCGGCCTGGTACGACTTGATCGCTGAATCCTTCGAAGCGCAGAACGCCGGCGGGCGTTTCCTCAGCGTGCTGCGTCCTGGCAGCTACGTCGCTCACGACCATGGCATCTACAAAGAAGCGCAATGCTGCGTGCTCGACCGCCGCAGCGACCTGCACGAAGGCCTGCGCCCGGCGCTGGAAGTCTGGGCGCATGTGCAGTCGTTGCCGGAGCCGGGTTTTGCGGTGATCGCCCTGGGCAAACGCGACGTCGCCTACGACGCCGGTTTGCCGGTGCCGTTGCTGCGTTACAAGGCCGGCGTGGTGCCGGCAATCGGCGAGGATGTGGGTGCCTGCAAGGTGACGGCGGTGATGGACCAGCACGCGTTCATGACCGTGGCGCCGGGGGTTGAGTTGCGGGTGGGCGATATCATTTCGTTCGGTACTTCGCACCCGTGCCTGACGTTCGACAAATGGCGCATCGGGTGTCTGGTGGATGAGCAGTTGAATGTCATCGAAACCATGGAAACCTGTTTTTAAGGTTTGAGACCGCGTCGTGGCCTTCGCGAGCAAGCCCGCTCCCACAGTGGATCTTCAGTGCTCACAAGACCCCTGTGGGAGCGGGCTTGCTCGCGAAGACGTCCGCCCAGACACCACCGAAACACCAGAGACACCACATCAATGAACAGCATCAGCCCCCTCGGCCCCAACACCCCGCGCATCGCCCTGATCGGCGAATGCATGATCGAATTACAGCAGCGCGCCGATGGCACGCTGCAGCAAAGCTTCGGCGGCGATACCCTGAACACGGCGGTCTACCTGGCCCGTGAGCTGGGCGATGGCGGCACGGTGGATTACGTCACCGCCTTGGGCGATGACAGTTTCAGCGATGCGATGTGCCAGAGCTGGGCCAGTGAAAATATCGGGCTGGACATGGTCCAGCGTTTGCCCGGTCGCCTGCCTGGCCTGTATTGCATCCAGACCGATGCGGCCGGCGAGCGACGTTTTCTCTACTGGCGCAACGAAGCGGCAGTGCGCGATTGCTTCACCACCCCGGCGGCCGCGCCGATCCTGGCGGCGCTGCCGGATTATGACGTGTTGTATTTCAGCGGCATCACCCTGGCGGTGCTCGGTGTGCAAGGGCGGGAAAAACTTCTGGAAACCCTGATCGAAGCCCGGCAGCGGGATGCGCGAATTGTGTTCGACAACAACTACCGGCCACGCTTGTGGGCGTCGATCGAGGAAGCACGGGCGGCTTATCGCAGCATTCTGCCCTATGTCGACCTGGCGTTGCTGACGGTTGACGACGAGCAGGCGCTGTTCCATTTTTCCGATTGCGCGGCGGTGTTTGCCGCTTACGAGCAAATGGGCACGCCGGAAGTGGTGCTCAAGCGCGGGGCCGAGGCGTGTCTGATTCACTGCGATGGAGAGTCGTTCGAAGTGCCGGCACAGGTAGTCGAACGGGTGGTGGACACCACGGCGGCGGGGGATTCGTTCAGTGCGGCTTACTTGGCGTGTCGGCTCAAGGGTGGCAGCCCGGTCGAGGCTGCCGAGGCCGGGCATCGGTTGGCGAGTCGGGTGATTCAAGTGCCTGGGGCACTGATCCCGAGATAGGCGGAGGATGGCCGCTTGCTGCGCAATCGGTTCGCGAGCAAGCCCGCTCCCACACTAGATCTTCAGCGAACACAAAATGGGTGAGCACCACCGATCAAATGTGGGAGCGGGCTTGCTCGCGAAGGGGCCCTAAAGCCAACCGCTCAATCCCGGAAAAATACCTGCACCAGGTGATAACCGAACTTGCTCTTGATCGGCCCATGCACCACCCGCAGTGGTTTTTTGAAGATCACCGCATCGATCACGCCGACCATCTGCCCGGGCCGTACTTCGCCCAGGTCGCCGCCGCGTTTGCCGGACGGGCAGGTGGAGTATTTCTTGGCCAGCACATCGAAGGCTTCGCCCTTGGCGATGCGTTGTTTGAGCTGCTCGGCTTCTTCCGAGGTTTTCACCAGGATATGGCGGGCTTGGGCTTTCATTGGCAGTACCTTGCAACGGTGGTGGCTATGCTGGTGCCAGCGTGGGGCGCGCGATTATGCCTTAACTCAGTCCGCTTGGCCGATCATCGTGCGAATCTTGTTGGCCAACAGATCGATGGAAAAGGGCTTGGCCACCATGTCCATGCCTTCCTCCAGGAACCCCTGGCGTTCGGCGGCTTTCTCCGCATAACCGGTCATGAACAGCACCTTCAGATCCGGGCGATGCTGACGCGCGATTTCCGCCAGTTGCCGACCGTTCATGCCCGGCAGCCCGACATCGGTCACCAGCAGATCGACCCGCAGATCGGATTCCAGCAAGGGCAGGGCGGCCTTCGCGTCTTCGGCTTCATGGGCGTGATAACCCAGTTCATTGAGCAGATCGAGCACCAGCATACGCACCGCCGGATCGTCTTCCACCAACACCACCGTTTCACCGGCCACCGCTGCCGGTGTTTCGCCGGTGAGCGGTTCCAGAGTGTGCTCCGGCACCGCGACGTGCAGCCGTGGCAAATACAGGCGAACGCAGGTGCCCTGGCCCGGCAGGCTGTGAAGGCTGACGTGCCCGCCTGACTGCTGGGCGAAACCATAGATCATCGACAGTCCAAGGCCGGTGCCCTGACCGATGGGTTTAGTGGTGAAAAACGGGTCGAAGGCCTTGGCCAACACTGACGGCGTCATGCCGGCGCCGTTGTCGCTGACGGCAATCATCAGGTAATCCCCGGCCGTGACCGGTTCCAAGGGGGTGATGTCGCTACCGTCAAGATGAACGTTGGCGGTTTCGATCAGCAGCTCGCCACCTTCGGGCATCGCATCCCGGGCATTGATCACGAGGTTGAGCAGGGCGTTTTCCAATTGGCTGACGTCAGTACTGACCGGCCATACTTCATCGGCCAGTTGCATTTTGAGTTCGATATGGTCGCCCTTGGTGCGGCGGAACAAATCTTCCAGGGAGTGCACCAGCTGGTTGGCATTCAGCGGCTTGCGATCCAGCGACTGACGCCGGGAGAACGCCAGCAGGCGATGGGTCAGGGCAGCGGCGCGGTGAGCCGAGGACACCGCGGCTTCGGTGAAGCGCCCGATCTCGGCGGCACGCCCGTCGGCGATGTAGCGCTGCATCAAATCGAGGCTGCCGATGATCCCGGTGAGCATGTTGTTGAAGTCATGGGCGATGCCGCCGGTGAGCTGTCCCACCGCTTCCATTTTCTGCGCATGCCGCAAGGCGTCTTCGGCGCGCTCGCGTTCGAACATCTCGTTCTGCAGCCGCTGGTTGGCTTCGGCCAGTTGTTGAGTGCGGGCGCTGACGCGCTCTTCAAGGGTTTCGTTGAGATTGCGCAGGGCTTCTTCGGTCTGTTTGCGCTCGGTTTCGTCGATCACGAAGATGTAAAAACCATTGACCGCGCCGTCCGCGCCATGACGCGGCAGGTAGTTCATCAGGGCCTGGCGGGTGCTGCCATCGCGGTGCGCGGCGCTGATGCTGAAACTGCTGGCCTTGCCTTTCAGCGCTTCGGCAATGTATTCGGCGCGCAGGGCATAGGCTTCGTCGCCCAGCACTTCACGGACGGTGCGGCCGTAAAGCTCCTGGGGCGTCAGGCCGTACCATTCCAGGTAGGCGGCATTGTTGAGGCGAAAACGCTCCTCGCTGTCGACGTAACTGATCAGGATCGGCATGGCGTTGATGATCAGTTGCAGCTCGGTCTGGCTCTGGCGCAAGGCCTGTTCGATGTGTTTGCGTTCGGTCAGGTCGAGTGCGGCGCCAAGGAAACGAATCGGCCGACCGTGATGATCCTTGTAGCAGCGGCCTCGGGCAAACACCCAGCGCAATTGGCCGTCGGGCTGCAGCAAGCGATATTCCTCGGCGTACTCGCTGCCATGGGTGATGCAGTGCTTGATGCTGCGGGCAATCATCGCCCGGTCTTCCGGGTGTACGCCGTGGAGGTATTCGCTGATGGGCAACTGGCTGGCCATGGCCGGATCGACGCCATGCAATTGCGCGAAGTGGGCATCGGCGATGAAACGGTCTTCGCCGATGTCCCAGTCCCAGGTGCCGACGGCATCGGTGGCGGCCAGCGCCAGTTGCAGGCGCTGTTCGGTTTCGTGCTGGGCCTTGAGGCTGGCGGCGGAGCGTTGTTCGAGTTCCAGGGCGATGCGGCGGCGTTCGTTGGTTTCGATGGCCGTGACCAGAATCCCGGCGACCTCGGCGCTTTCATTGCGAATGGGACTGTAGGTCAAATCCAGCCAGAAGTCGGAATCTCGCCCGTCACGCTGCAAGGTGAAGCGCTGTTCGCTGTAGGTCCGCACCTGCCCCTGTAGGACGGCGCTGTAAATCGGGTCGGTGAAGTCTTTAAGTTCTGGCCAGATCAGGTGCGTCGGTTGTCCGAAAGCGTGAGGGTGTTTACTGCCGGCGAGGAAGGCGAAGCCGTCGTTGTAGATCTGGGTGAGCTGCGGGCCCCACAGCAACAGCATCGGCATCGGCGAGTGAATCACAATGTCCACGGCGGTGCGCAGGCTCTGCGGCCAGTGATCAGCAGCGCCCAGCGGGTTGTTTGTCCAGTCCAGTCGGGCAATCAAGGCCTGGGCGTCGCTGGCGGTCAGTGGTGCGTTCATCACAATGTCCTGCGCGTCAGTCGGTGTGGCGGCGTCTACTATCCTTGCATGGCGGTAGACGCTGGATGATCCGTTTTGGGTCATTTTTTCAATTGAATGCTTCGCGGGTGTTTTTTGCCATGGAAATCGATGCACTGTTGCAAATTCTGGCCAGCCGCAATGGCTCCGATCTTTACTTGTCCACGGGCGCGCCACCCAGCGCGCGATTCGACGGTGTGCTCAAAGCCCTGGCCGAGCAACCGTTCAAGCCCGGAGAAATCGCAGCCATTGCCGCGTCCATCATGGACGCCGAACAGCGCCTGGAGTTCGATCGCGAACTGGAAATGAACCTGGCGCTTTCCCTGGCCGGGGTCGGGCGCTTTCGGCTCAATATCTTCAAGCAGCGCAATGATGTGTCGATCGTGGCGCGCAACATCAAACTCGACATTCCACGCTTCGAAGACCTCAAACTGCCACCGGTGCTGCTTGAAACCATCATGCTCAAACAGGGGCTGATATTGTTCGTCGGTTCGACCGGTTCCGGCAAGTCGACCTCGCTGGCGGCGCTGATCGATTACCGCAACCGTCACAGCAGCGGGCATATCATCACCATCGAAGACCCGGTCGAGTTTATCCATCGGCACAAGAAGTCGATCATCAACCAGCGTGAGGTCGGCGTCGATACCCGCAGTTTTCATGCGGCGTTGAAAAATACCCTGCGCCAGGCGCCGGACGTGGTGCTGATCGGCGAGATCCGCGACCGCGAGACTATGGAACACGCGCTGGCGTTTGCCGATACCGGTCATCTGGTCATTTCCACTTTGCATGCGCACAACGCCAATCAGGCACTGGACCGCGTGATTAACTTCTTTCCCGAAGAACGCCGGGCGCAACTGCTCCATGACCTGGGCAATAACCTCAAGGCCTTTGTTTCCCAGCGTTTGGTGCGTACCCGGGATGGGCAGCGCCGGGCGGCGGTGGAAGTGATGCTGGGAACGCCAACCATCGGCGACCTGATCCGGCGCAATGAGCTTGGCGAGCTCAAGGGGATTATGGAGAAGTCGTCAGAAGCGGGAATGCAGACCTTTGATGGTGCGCTGTTCGGGCTGTTTGCCGAGGGCGCGATTGATGAGGCAGAGGCGTTGAAACATGCGGACTCGGTGAACAACTTGCGCCTGCGTCTGAAAATGCACGCCGAGGCCACGCCTGGGCCCCATACACCGCCGGGTGAATGGGGATTGGTGGACTAGGGCAACGACGATCAAAATGTGGGAGCGGGCTTGCTCGCGAAAGCGGTCTATCAGCCAACATCAATGTTGAATGTGAAATCGTCTTCGCGAGCAAGCCCGCTCCCACAGTGGATCTTCGTTTCAGTCATTCAATTCAGGGCGGTCGCGAAACTGCTCCAATGCCTCGGGATTGGCCAGTGCATCGGTGTTTTTCACCTTCTGGCCATGCACCACATTCCTTACCGCCAGCTCGACCACCTTGCCGCTGATGGTTCGCGGTATATCCGTCACCGCGACAATCTTCGCCGGCACATGCCGCGGCGTGGTGTTGGCGCGTATCACCTGGCGAATCTGTTGTTGCAGTGCTTCGTCCAGCTCGACACCATCACGCAACTTCACGAACAGCACCACCCGCACGTCATCCTGCCATTGCTGACCGATGGCAACGCTGTCCAGCACCTGCGGGACTTTCTCCACCTGACGATAGATTTCCGCCGTGCCGATGCGCACGCCGCCGGGGTTGAGCACGGCATCGGAACGCCCGTGGATCAACATGCCACCGTGGGGCAGTTGTTCGGCGTAATCGCCCTGGGCCCAGACACCGGGGAACACGCTGAAATAGGACTTTCGTAGCTTCTCCCCATCAGGGTCATGCCACAAACCGATGGGCATGGCCGGAAAATGCCGGGTGCACACCAGTTCGCCTTTTTCCCCGATCACAGGCGTACCGGCGTCGTTCCATACTTCGACCGCCATGCCCAGACCCTTGCACTGCATTTCGCCACGACGCACCGGAAGGACCGGGTTGCCGATCACGAAGCACGAAACGATGTCGGTGCCGCCGGACATCGAGGACAGGCACAGGTCAGACTTGAACGCGCGGTAGACGTAATCGAAGCTTTGCGGCGACAGCGCAGAACCGGTGGACAGCACGGTTTTCAGGCTGCTCAGGTCATGACTGTCGCAGGGCTTCAGGCCATTGCTTTCCAGCGCGGTGAGGAACTTGGGGCTGGTGCCGAAGACGTTGATGCGTTCGTCGTCGATCAGGTCGATCAAACGCTCCGGGCCTGGATGAAATGGCGAGCCGTCGTACAGCACCACGGCGCTGTCGACGGCCAGGGCCGAAACCAGCCAGTTCCACATCATCCAGCCGCAGGTGGTGTAGTAGAACAAACGGTCGCCGGGGCCGAGATCGGTGTGCAGGCCATGTTCCTTGACGTGTTGCAACAGCACGCCGCCGGTGCTGTGCACAATGCACTTCGGCACGCCGGTGGTGCCGCTGGAGTAAAGGATGTACAGCGGATGGGCGAAGGGCACGGGAATGAATTGCGGCTCGCCGCCCGGGTCGTAGAAATCGTCCCATAGCGTCACGTTGGCCTGGCTGCGGAAGTCCTCTATACGCGCTTGGGGTCGTGCATAAGGCACAACGATCAACTGCTGCAAGGACGGCAGTTGCCCGAGGATTTCGTTGACCTTGGCGGTCTGGTCGATCTCTTTGCCGGCGTAACGGTAACCGGCGCAGGTGATTAGCACTTTCGGCTCGATCTGGCCGAAGCGGTCGATCACCCCATGAGTACCGAAATCTGGCGAGGAACAAGACCAGATCGCGCCCAGACTGGTGGTGGCGAGCATGGCCACTAGTGTTTGCCAGGTGTTTGGCATGCACGCGGCCACGCGGTCGCCGAGGCCGACGCCGGCGGCTTTCAGGCCGTTCTGAAAACCGGCGACATGGCTCGCCAGTTCGGCCCAGGTCAGTTGTTCCCGTTGGCCGTTTTCGCCGATGGCCACCACCGCCACGGCATCGTCGCGACGGCGCAGCAAGTGCTCGGCGAAATTCAGCGTGGCGCCGGGGAACCACTGGGCGCTGGGCATTTGTGCGCCCTCAATCAGTACCGCGTCTGGTTGATCGTGAAAACGAATGTCGAAGAAATCGACGATGGCCTGCCAGAAAGCTTCCCGTTGATCGATGCTCCACTGGTGCAGGGCAGGGTAGTCGGCGATCTTGAGGTTGTGTCGCTGATTGATCGAGCGCCGAAAGGCCTCCATGCGGGACTTACCGATGCGCTCGGTGCCGGGTTGCCAGAGGATGTCGGACATGGCTGGACCTCTTCTTATTTATGCATAACACGCAGGCTTTTGTGGCGAGGGAGCTTGCTCCCGCTGGACAGCGCAGCTGTCCCAACACCTAATTACGGCTGCTTCGCAGCCGAACGGGAGCAAGCTCCCTCGCAACAGGGGTTACCGGTAGTTCACTGCGCCAACCACCCACCATCAATATTCCACGCAGCGCCACGCACCTGGCTACCGGCTTCGCTGCATAAAAACAGCACCAACTCGCCCAGCTGCGGCGGCGTCACGAATTCCAGCGACGGCTGCTTCTCGGCCAGCAAATCATGTTGCGCCTGCTGCGGGTCGATCCCGGTCGCGGCGCGATCATCAATCTGCTTTTGCACCAGCGGCGTCAGCACCCAACCCGGGCAAATGGCATTGCAGGTGACGTTCGTCGTGGCGGTTTCCAGACCGACCACCTTGGTCAGGCCGATCACACCATGCTTGGCCGCAACGTACGCCGCCTTGCCCACCGAACCGACCTGGCCATGCACTGACGCGATGTTGATGATCCGACCCCAGCCCTTGGTGCGCATCCCCGGCAAGCTCAAACGGGTACTGTGAAACACCGATGACAGATTGATCGCAATGATCGAGTCCCAGCGCTCCACCGGAAAATCTTCCACCGACGCCACATGCTGGATGCCCGCGTTGTTGACCAGGATATCCACGCCGCCGAACTCACGCTCGGCGTACTCGATCATGTCGGCGATCTGCGCCGGGTCGCTGACGTCGGCGGGGTGATGGCCGACCTTGCCGCCGAATTGTTCGACTTCGGCAATCACTTTGGACGCATCGCCGAAACCGTTGAGGATCAGGTTGGCGCCAGCCTTGGCCAGGCTCAGGGCGATTCCCAGGCCGATGCCGCTGGTGGAACCGGTGACCAGTGCGGTCTTGCCCAAAAGAGTCGTCATGAATACCTCACACAATGCCAGTGGCGTAGAAAGTACCGATCACCACAAAAACAGCGAGTGTCTTGATCAGCGTAATACAGAAAATGTCTTTGTAGGCTTCGCGGTGGGTCAAACCGGTGACCGCCAGCAAAGTAATCACCGCGCCGTTGTGCGGCAGGGTGTCCATGCCGCCACTGGCCATCGCGGCGACCCGGTGCAGCACTTCCAGCGGGATATTGGCGGCGTGGGCGGCACTGATGAACGTCTCGGACATCGCCGCCAGGGCGATGCTCATGCCGCCCGACGCCGAGCCGGTGATACCGGCCAGCAGGGTCACGGTGATCGCTTCGTTGACCAGCGGATTGGGAATGCTTTTGAGCCAGCCGGACAGCACCAGAAAACCCGGTAGCGACGCGATCACTGCACCGAAACCGTATTCCGACGCGGTGTTCATCGCCGCCAGCAGCGCGCCGCTGACCGCACTTTTACTGCCTTCGGCCAACTTGCCGCGAATCGTCTGAAAGGCGAACACCAGCACCATGACGATACCCACCAGCAAGGCTGCCTGGACCGCCCAGATCGCCGTCAGTTTGGCGATGTCGGTGGTCACCGGTGCTGCCATTCCCGGCAGCGCGAGGCTGTGCGTCTTGCCATACCACAGCGGAATCCAGCGGGTGAACAACAGGTTCATCAAGCCCACCATCAACAGCGGCGAGAGCGCGATCCACGGGTTGGGCAGCTTGATGTCCGGCGCGGTTTCCGGCTCGTTGCGCAGCGCTGAACCATACCCTTCACCGCTGCGCTGGGCCTTGTTGCGCTGGCTCTGCAGGAACAGCATGCCGGCGCAGAACACGAAAATCGTGCCGATCACACCCAGCCACGGCGCGGCCCAGGCGGTGGTGTTGAAGAAGGTGCTGGGGATGATGTTCTGGATCTGCGGCGTGCCGGGCAGGGCGTCCATGGTGAACGAGAACGCGCCGAGGGCGATGGTCGCCGGGATCAGGCGCTTGGGGATATTGCTCTGGCGGAACATTTCGGCGGCAAACGGGTAGACCGCAAACACCACCACAAACAGCGACACGCCGCCGTAAGTGAGCAGGGCGCAGACCAGCACGATCACCAGCATCGCCTGGCGAGTGCCGAGCAAGCGAATGGCTGCTGCGACGATGGAACGGGAGAAGCCCGACAACTCGATCAGCTTGCCGAACACGGCACCGAGCAGGAACACCGGGAAATACAGTTTGACGAAGCCGACCATTTTTTCCATAAACACCCCGGTGAAGACGGGGGCAACGGCGGAAGGGTCGGTGAGCAGGACGGCGCCGAGGGCGGCGATCGGGGCAAAGAGGATAACGCTGTAGCCACGGTAAGCAGCCACCATCAGCAGCGTGAGGGCTGCCAAGGCAATGATCACACTCATGGTGTGTCTCCTTCGATTGTTATTTTTGTAGGGTGAAGCTTTGTGGGAAGGGCTATAGCGAGTTTCGTGCCATGCAAGTAAGTAATTGAAATAAAAGAATATTTTTTATTTTGTGCGTTTAGTTTTAATTATTCGTCTCTATTTGGAGACTTGTGTTGGCAGGTCTGGCCCTTTCGCGAGCAAGCCCGCTCCCACAGTTTGACCGAGTCGCTCGGAAAAATGCGGTCGAATGTAGGAGCGGGCTTGCTCGCGAAGAGCGCGCAGCGCTCAGGAGGCCATGTCTACCAAATGAGATATGTGTCTCCTTATGGGGACTCTGCAATCCCCAACGCCACCATCTTCTTGTACAACGTCGACCGCCCCAGCCCCAACCGCGCCGCCGCTTCAATAACCTTCCCACCGCATTGCGCGAGGGCGGTTTCAATCAACTGCCGATCAAACCGTTCGCGAGCTTCACTGAAAGTCTCATGGGCAACCGGCTCGATGGCCAAGGGCGCCACACGTTGCACCGGGATAAAACTGCCAATCGCCGCGCGGATATCCCCCACGTTCAGCATCAAATCATCACTGAGCAACGCCGCGCGCTCCAGAACATTGCGCAGTTCGCGGATGTTCCCCGGCCAGGCGTGTTGACCCAACAAATTCAGGGCTTCGGGATTCAGTTCGTGCTGACTGCGCAGCTCTTCGAGAATCGCTTCGCTGAGGGCCGGCAGGTCGTCGAGGCGATCACGCAGGGGCGGGACCTGAATCGGTAGCACGTTGAGGCGGTAATACAAATCGGCACGAAACTCGCCGCGTTTGATTGCCGCTTCCAGATCGGTGGAGGTGGCCGCGATCACCCGCACATCGCTCTGGATCACTTCGTTGGAGCCTACGGGCTCGAATTCCTTTTCCTGCAACACCCGCAGCAACTTGCTTTGCAGCGGCAGCGGCATGTCGCCGATCTCATCGAGAAACAGCGTGCCGCCCTGAGCGATTTGCAACTTGCCGGTGCGGCCCTTGCGATCGGCGCCGGTGAACGCGCCGGGGGCGGTGCCAAAGAACTCGGCTTCCAGCAGCGACTCGGGGATCGCCGCGCTGTTGATGCTGACGAAAGCTTTGTGGGCCCGAGGCGAGGCGCCATGGATCGCTTGGGCCAGCAGCTCCTTGCCGGTACCGGTTTCGCCGAGCAGCAACACCGGTGATTCGGCACTGGCGCTGCGCCGGGCGCGGCGTTTGACTTCCAGGCTGGCGGCGCTGGTGCCGATGAAATGGGCGAAGTTGTACTTGGTCTGCCGTGCCCGCAGCAGCGAGCGGGTGGAGGCGAGTTCTTCCTGCATGCTCAGGTAGCGCTTGAGCATCGGCGACAGGCTGCGCAACTCATCGAACAGGGCAAAGCCGATAGCGCCAATCACTGCGCCGGCATCGTCGTGAATCGGCAGACGCATCACCACCAGCGGTTCCTTGGGAGTGTCTTGCATGTCCAGCAGGATGGGGCGTCCGGTGCGCACCACCTCGCGCAACAGGCTGCCGGGGATCACACTTTCACAGGCCCGGCCAATCGCACCGGCGGCCGACTCCAGACCGAAACGCCGGGCATAACGCTCGTTCATCCAGACGATGTTCGCGTCGCGGTCGACAATCACCGTGCCTTCGCTCGATTGCTCGATGATTTCGAACAGCGAGCGGATCGCCAGGGTGCGAACGCGCTGGTAGTCCTTGAGGCTTTCGGTGGTGTTCATCGGTGTCATATCCAGAATGTGTGGTGTTGTTATGGGCGTCTTCGCGAGCAAGCCCGCTCCCACATTTGAATTGAGGTGTTAATGCGATCCAATGTGGGAGCGGGCTTGCTCGCGAAGGCCGCGACACGGTCCAACGACATGACGCCGATTATGCCTACCCCGGATGCGCCGCCGCCAACAGCTCTTTGGTGTAGGGATGCTGCGGCGAGTCGAACACATCGTGGCTGGCACCGCTTTCCACCACTTTGCCGTCCTTGATCACGATCATGTCGTGGGCCAAGGCGCGTATCACCGCCAGGTCGTGACTGATGAACAGGTAGGTCAGGCCGTATTTTTCCTGAAGCTGACGGAGCAGGGCGACCACTTGTTTTTGCACCGTGCGATCCAGCGCCGAGGTCGGCTCGTCGAGCAGGATCAGCGCCGGTTTCAGCACCAGTGCGCGGGCAATGGCGATGCGCTGGCGTTGTCCGCCGGAGAATTCGTGTGGGTAGCGATGACGGCTTTGCGGGTCGAGCCCAACTTCTTCCAGCACCCGAATCACCTGGGCTTCGCATTCGTCCGGGGTGGACTGGCTGTGAACCTCAAGGCCTTCACTGATGATCTGCGCCACGGACATTCGCGGGCTGAGACTGCCGAAGGGGTCCTGGAACACCACCTGCATCTTCTTGCGCCACGGTCGCAGCTGCTTTTGCGTCAAGCCATCCAGGGCCTCGCCCTGAAAGCGAATACTGCCTTCGGAATCGAGCAAGCGCAGGATCGCCTGACCGAGGGTGGACTTGCCCGAACCGGACTCACCGACGATGCCCAGCGTCTTGCCACGCTGAACATTCAGGCTGATGCCATCCACCGCGCGCAGGTATGTTTTACGCTGGAACAGGCCGCCACCGATGGCGAAATGCACCTGCAAATTATCCACTTCCAGCACTTTTTCACGCTCGTCCCGGGGCAGGGCTTCACCTTCCGGTTCGGCGTGCAGTAATACGCAGCTATAAGGATGTTTCGGCTCGGTGAACAGTGTCTCGCAAGGCGCCTGTTCGACGATTTCCCCGGCCTTCATCACGCATACCCGCTGGGCGATGCTGCGCACCAGATTGAGGTCGTGGCTGATCAACAGCAGCGACATGCCGAGCCGCTGTTGCAGGGATTTGAGCAGCAGCAGAATCTTGCGCTGCACCGTCACATCCAGCGCGGTGGTCGGCTCGTCGGCGATCAGCAATTCCGGTTCGCAGGCCAGGGCCATGGCGATCATCACCCGTTGTCGTTGACCGCCAGAAAGTTGATGGGGATAGGCCTTGAGCCGCTCTTCGGGCTTCTGGATGCCTACCAGTTGCAGCAACTCGAGAATCCTTGCTTGCGCCGCTTTGCCGCCCAACCCTCGGTGCAGCAGCAGCGTTTCGCCGATCTGCTTTTCAACGCTGTGCAGTGGGTTGAGGGAGGTCATCGGCTCCTGGAAGATCATCGCGATCCGGTTGCCGCGCAGCTCGCGCAAGGTCTTGATGTCGGTGCCGATCAACTCCTGGCCGCGATAGCGAATGCTGCCGGTGGTTTCAGTGCCGGTCTCGGGCAGCAGTTGCAGGATCGAGTGGGCGGTCACCGACTTGCCGGAACCCGATTCGCCGACCAACGCAAGGCATTCGCCGGGGCGGATGTCCAGGCACAGGTTGCGCACCACGGTCTGGCCGCTGAAGGCCACGGTGAGGTCACGGATTTCGATCAGGTTGTCAGTCATATCACCAGTCCGTGTCATGGTTGTCGATCAAGAGCGTGGATCAAAGGCATCACGCAATGCCTCGCCGATGAACACCAGTAGAGAAAGAATCAGCGCCAGGGTGAAAAACGCCGTCAGCCCCAGCCATGGCGCTTGCAGGTTCTGCTTGCCCTGACCGATCAATTCGCCCAGAGATGCACTGCCAGCCGGCATGCCGAAGCCGAGAAAATCCAGCGCCGTGAGGGTGGAAATCGCCCCGGTCAGGATGAATGGCAAGTAACTCAGGGTGGCGTTCATCGCGTTGGGCAGAATGTGCCGCACGATCACCTTGCGGTCGGTCAGGCCCAGCGCACGGGCGGCCTTGACGTATTCCAGGTTGCGCCCGCGCAGGAACTCGGCGCGCACCACGTCCACCAGGGCCAGCCAGGAAAACAGCGCCATGATCCCCAGCAGCCACCAGAAATTCGGCTCGACGAAGCCCGACAGAATGATCAGCAGGTACAGCACCGGCAGCCCCGACCAGACTTCCAGCAAGCGCTGGCCGAGCAGGTCAACCCAGCCGCCGTAGTAGCCTTGCAGCGCACCGGCGGCGATGCCGATCAACGCACTGATGAAGGTCAGCGCCAGCGCGAACAGAATCGACACCCGCGCCCCGAAAATCACCCGGGCCAGCACGTCGCGGGCCTGATCGTCAGTGCCCAGCCAGTTGACCTTCGACGGCGGGCTCGGTGCGGGTTGATTGAGGTCGTAATTGGGCGTGTCGTCGCTGAACGGGATCGGAGGAAACAGCATCCAGCCGCCGTCCTTATGAATCAGCTTCTGCACGTAATCGCTGCGGTAGTCGGCCTGGAACGGCAGTTGCCCACCAAACTCCTGTTCGGTGTGGCGTTTGAACGCCGGGAAGTACAGCGAGCCCTGATAACTGACCACCAGCGGTTGGTCGTTGGCGATGAGTTCTCCGCCCAGGGTCAGCAGGAACAGGCCGACAAATAACCACAGCGACCACCAGCCCCGGCGGTTTTTCTTGAAGCGGTCGAAACGGCGACGGCCCAGCGGCGAGAGCTTGAACATCAGGCGTTCCTCGCGGCGAAGTCGATGCGTGGGTCGACCAGGGTGTAGCACAGGTCGCCGATAAGTTTTATCAGCAGGCCGAACAAGGTGAAGATGAACAGCGAACCGAATACCACCGGATAGTCCCGTGAAACCGCGGCTTCGTAACTCATGCGACCCAGGCCATCGAGGGAGAAAATCACTTCGATCAGCAGTGAGCCGGCAAAAAATACGCTGATGAAGGCCTGCGGAATTCCTGACACCACCAGCAGCATGGCGTTGCGAAACACATGGCCGTAAAGCACCCGGCGTTCGCTCAAGCCCTTGGCTCGGGCGGTGACCACGTATTGGCGAGTGATTTCATTGAGGAAGGAGTTCTTGGTGAGGATGGTCAGGGTGGCGAAACCGCCAACCACCAGCGCTGTCACTGGCAGCACCAGGTGCCAGAAGTAATCAGTGATTTTGCCCAGGGTCGACAGCGACTCGAAATTGTCCGAGACCAGCCCGCGCACCGGAAACCAGTTCAACGAGGTGCCGCCAGCGAAGACCACGATCAGGAACATCGCAAACAGGAACGCCGGCATGGCGTAACCGATGATGATCGCGGTGCTGCTCCAGATATCGAAATGGCTGCCATGATGCACGGCCTTGCGGATGCCCAGAGGAATCGACACCAGATAAGTGATCAACGTGGCCCAGAGCCCGAGAGAAATGGTTACCGGCATTTTTTCCAGGATCAGGTCGGTGACCGTGGCACCACGGAAAAAGCTCTTGCCGAAGTCGAGGCGGGCGTAGCTCTTGAGCATCAGCCACAGACGTTCCGGGGCCGGTTTGTCGAAGCCATATTGCTTTTCAATCTCCTTGATCAGTTGCGGGTCGAGCCCTCGACTGGCCCGTGAGCTGCCATGCATGGTTTCGCTGGAACCGCCACCGACACTCGCACCGCCAATGCCCTGCAATTGTGCGATGGCCTGTTCCACCGGGCCACCGGGCGCGGCCTGGACGATGACGAAATTGACCAGAAGAATGATCACCAGTGTCGGAATGATCAGCAGCAAACGCCGCAGTATGTAAGCCCACATCAGCGCGGCCCTCCGGGTTGGCCGCGTTTGATCAGTTCGGCGGTCATCTGTTCGTTAGTCAGGGGCGTGGTGCTCACTTCCCACCAACTCTCGATAGCTTCGTCATTGCTCGCCTGTACAGAGGGAATGCCGAAGCGGTTCCACCACACGGTCGAACTGCCTGGCGGGTAATAATTGGGAATCCAATAGAAGTTCCATTGCAGGACACGGTCCAGGGCATGGGCGTAGCGCAGCATGTCAGCCTGGGTGGTGGCGCGAACCAGGCCGTTGACCAGCGCATCGACTGCCGGGTTCTTCAGCACCATATAGTTGTTGGAACCGGGATCGTTGGCCGCCGCCGAGCCAAAGTAGTTGTACAGCTCGTTGCCCGGCGAAGTGGTGACCGGGTAGCCGGTGACGATCATGTCGTAGTCCCGGGACATCAGGCGGTTGATGTACTGGGACGCGTCGATGCGCCGAATATTCAGGTCGATGCCGATTTGTTTCAGGGTGCGTTTATAAGGCAACAGCAGTCGGTCCATGCCGTTCTGGCTGACCAGGAAAGTGAAGCTCAGCGATTGGCCTTGGGCGTTGACCAGTTGATCGCCATCGGGTTTCCACCCGGCTTGTTCGAGCAAACCCAGGGCTTGCAACTGTTTGTCGCGAATCACGCCGCTGCCGTCGGTTTTCGGTGCTTCGAAGACCTGGGTGAAGACTTCGTCGGGGATCTGCCCGCGCAGCGGTTCGAGAATCGCCCGTTCGCCTGTGTCGGGCAATTCTCGGGCAGCGAGGTCGGTGTTGGAAAAGTAGCTCTGCTGGCGGATGTACATCTCGCGCATCATCTGCCGGTTGCTCCACTCGAAATCCCAGAGCATGGCCAGGGCCTGACGCACGCGACGGTCCTGGAACATCGGGTTTTGCAGGTTGAACACAAAGCCCTGGGCCGATTGCGGTGCCTCTTTGGCCAGGTGGGCCTTTTGCAGGCGACCGTCGCTCAGGGCCGGGCTTTCGTAGCCGATGGAGTAGGCGGTAGCGGAGAATTCGCGGTTGTAGTCGTAGGCGCCGCCACGCAGAACCTGACGGGCCACGTCGGTATCGCCGAAGTACTCAATGCTGAAATGATCGAAGTTGTAGAGGCCACGGCTGACCGGTAAATCCTTGCCCCACCAGTCGGCGTTACGCTCGAAGGTGATGCTGCGCCCAGAGTCGACCTTGCTCACGCGATACGGCCCGCTGCCCAGCGGTGGCTCGTAACCACCGCCGCTGGCAAAGTCGCGGGTTTTCCACCAGTGCTCGGGAAATACCGGCAAGGTCGCGAGGTCCAGGGGCAGGGTACGGTTTTCGTTGCTCTTGAAGTCGAACCGAACGGTGAGTGGTGACTCCACTTCGACGCCTTTGACGTCGGCGAATTGCGTGCGATAGCGCAGGCTGCCCTGAGTCATCAGCAGGTTGAAGGTGTAGCGCACGTCTTCGGCGGTGATCGGCTTGCCGTCGGCGAAGCGGGCCTTCGGATTCAGGTAGAAATGCAGGGACAGTCCGTCGTCGGAACGCTCCATCCGTTGGGCGACCAGGCCGTAAACGGTATAGGGCTCGTCCAGCGAACGCTGGGCCAGGGGCGAGTAGATCAAGCCGTCGATCTGCGTGACACCCGTGCCCTTGTCGATGTACGGCAGCATATGGTCGAAATGACCGATTTCCATCGCCGAGCGACGCATCGTGCCGCCCTTGGGCGCGCGCGGGTTGGTGTAGGCGAAATGGCTGAAGCCAGCGGGATACTTCGCCGGTTCACCGTACACGGTCAACGCATGTTGCGGTGCAGCGTTCACACCAGCGGCACTTAATAGCAGCGCCACGACAGTGAACAACAAAGTGGGGAAAGCCAGTCGCATTGTCAGCCTTAGAGCCGGGTGGTGGATAACCACAATTTGTACGCTAGCGGCGCGTCCCTCGCCAGCCGTATCACGTAACGAAAACACAACGGCCCACCAAAAGGCGGGCCGTTGTGTAGCAAACTCAAGCGTTGATCAGTCCTGACGACTGGTCACTTCCAGCAGGTGGTAACCGAACTGGGTCTTGACCGGGCCTTGCACCACGTTGATCGGTGCGCTGAAGACCACGGTGTCGAATTCCTTGACCATCTGGCCCGGGCCGAACGAACCCAGGTCACCGCCCTGACGGCTGGACGGGCAGCTGGAGTTGGCTTTGGCGACTTCGGCGAAGTCGGCACCGGCCTCGATCTGGGCTTTGAGTTCGTTGCACTTTTCTTCGCTGGAAACCAGGATGTGACGGGCAGTGGCTTTGGCCATGGGAAAATACTCCATTCAATGTTCAATAAAGTGCGGAGCCTACCGGATTCAGTGGGCTATTTCTTCCCCAAAGTTCCGTCTCTTTCATGCCGCGTTTTAAAGGCCGGCATTTCGCAAGCGTTCGGCATGTTGCACATACAGGGCAATCGGATCGATACCCTGGCGGACCTGACCGGTTGTCTGGCCGAGGCTATCCAGATGATCCAGCGAATAATCCGAACGGATCACTTTGCCCAGATGGGAACTGAATCGACCGACCATGCCGTCATTCTGCTCGGCTTCGGTGGTGAAATAGTGGGAGAAGGCCCGCAGAAACCCGTGCAGCGGATTGAGTGCATGGAGTCCCTCATCGAGGATGTCGCCCTGCCAAATGCCGCTCCAGGAATAGTAGCGCACGCCATTGACCTGATCGCGACCCTTGCCGCCCCAGGTTTTTGGCAACCCTTGCGGGTACTTGTCGTTAAAGGCGCCGACGCCTTCGGTGGTCAGTGCATTGAGCGCGGCAATGGCATTTTGCGGCAGATGCCGGTTGCCACTGAGCAATGACAGGAAATCGGCGAACAGCGTGGCCACCGCTCCGGCAACGTGTTCCGGCAGGCGTCCGGGGATCAGCGCCTTACGCAGGAAGTCGGCCAGTTCCGAGCCATGATTCGGCCCGCTGACCGATGTCACCGAGGCGATCACCTCGGGTGCCAGCGCTCCTGCATACCGTGCCGCAAGCGCCCCCTGACTGTGACCGATCAGATTGACTTTGCTTGCACCGGTTCCCAGCAGTACCCGATCGATCTGCGCCAACAGTTGCTCGCCGCGGGTTTCATTGCTGTGGGTAGCCGACAGATGCGGGATGAAGACCCTGGCGCCGGCGCTTCTGAGGGCCAGTTTGACGTCATGGAACAATTCCAGGTTGCCGATGCGATCGAAGCCGAAGAGCCCGTGGACCAGCAGGATCGGATAGTGAGTGGTTGCATTCCGTAGCATGTAGATTCCTTTTTCGCAGTAGGTCAGGTGTGTGTGCAAGGGGGCACTCTAAAGCACACCAGCTGCTCGGCGATGTATGAAAAAGCCGCTATAACCCGATGAAAACGGAATAGAAATAGTGCGAAAGTTCAGATGAACCTGAGGTCTTGGTCGGAATATCTGGACATCTTTTTAACGATGGTTGAACGCTTTCTCGCAATGACCTACTTGTGAAACGTCATTTTTCCGCGCAAGCCGACGCCTTTGCCCTGCATCACGAATCAGCTTCGTGGGGTTCAATAGGCTTCGTTCGATGCCGACTCTCAAGGCGGCATTTATTCCAAGGACTGGAGCGTATGAATGACTATTTATGAAGCGGCAAACCTGAATGTTGTAGAGCAATACATGGCGGCACCACGGCTGGACCAGGCGGAGAACGCCATGTTGGATCCATCCGAAAGAAAGGCCATTGTCACTGTTGCGCCTTATCAGGCCATGACCTGCGGAGACAAGCTGGTCTTGTCCTGGTCAGGTATCGATGCAGAGGGTGCGGCGTATCGGCATGAAGTGTCGCGGTTCGTCAGCGAAGCCCAGGTGGACAGGGTGATTGTCTTTGCTGTGTCGGACGTACACATCGCCGCACTGGACGGCGGGTCGCTCGAGGTTTACTACACGCTTTACAGCGCGCTCCATTGTGAGCCTTTGGAGTCCGGGCGTTTACAGTTGAGCGTCGGTGATGTCCGGCCGGATCTGCTGCCTGTGATTGTGAACGATGCGGTGGGTGGCACACTTGATCCCGACAGGGTCGCCGAGGGCGCCCGCGTTACGATCAAGCCGTATCCCCGGATGGCGGCTGGAGATCGGGTCTTGCTGTCCTGGGTCGGCGGTACGCCACAATCAAGCTTCAATGACACATTGAAAATCGAATCCTTTGCAGTGGGTGGCGAACTGTCGTTCTGGGTAAGTCCCGAGTCTATTGCTCCCAACCTTGGTGCAACCATTACGATCAGCTATTGCGTCGAGAAAGAAGGCCAAGAGCCTCGCTTCTCGGAGCCTGCACAGTTGTTGATCGGCCCTCTGGAGCGAGGACCGCTGTTGCCTCCCTCTGTGCTGGAGGCCGATGAGGGTTGGCTGGATCTGCAAGATGCGATCGATGGTGTCACCGTCGTGATCGACAATGCCCAGGCAGAAGAGGGTGAGCTGGTTTATCTGAAATGTGACGGGGAGCATTTCAATCATCGCGATGATCGTGAGATCTCAAGGGAAATGGCCGGTCAACCGCTGGTATTTATCGTTCCCTACAGGTTTTGGCGCGAACATCGTGATTTGACGGTCCGGGTAGCCTATTCGGTCGAACGTCTCGACGATGTGAGCCAACAGTCCGAAGTCACGTTGGTACAAGTGCAGTCGTAACCGGTTTAAGGCAACCGCCTTCCAGTTTTCGCTTGGAGAACTGGAAGGCGGACACCGGTCACTTCGGCTGTTGGGTGCAGCGCTGCGCACGAAGTTGCTCGGCTGCCTGCTGCAACAACCGTTCTGTCCCGGTCCAGCCAAGGCAGCCATCCGTTACTGACACCCCGTAACGCAGCGACGGGCTCAGCGCTTGGCAACCTTCGAACAGATGGCTTTCGATCATCATGCCAATCAACGATCGATCACCCTGCAGGCGCTGTTCAAGCACGTCGTTAAACACCGCTGGCTGACGCAATGGGTCTTTACCGCTGTTGGCGTGGCTGCAATCGACCATGATCCGCGCCGGAATCTTGAGCCGGGTCAAATCGCTGTGCACTTGAGCGATGCTGGCACGGTCGTAGTTCGGCCCGCGATGGCCGCCACGCAATACCAAGTGGGTATCGGCGTTGCCTGGTGTCTGGATAATCGCAGGATGTCCCTGGCTATCGACACCGAAATGGCGATGCGGATGGGCGGCCGAGCGCATGGCATCGCTGGCGACAGCCACACCGCCATCGGTGCCATTCTTGAACCCAACCGGCATGCTCAGGCCGCTGGCCATTTCCCGGTGGATCTGTGATTCGGTGGTACGGGCGCCAATCGCGACCCAGCTCAGCAGGTCGTCGAAGTAGCCGGCGGCCATCGGTTGCAGCAGCTCGGTGGCAACGGGTAAGCCCAGCTGGAGCATTTCGCGCATCAATTCGCGGGACAGCGTCAAACCGCCGGCCATGTCGTCGCTGCCATCCAGGTGCGGGTCGTAGGCCAGGCCTTTCCATCCCACCGTGGTGCGGGGTTTTTCGACGTAGGCGCGCATCACCAGCAGCATCTCATCGCTGACTTCGGCAGCCAGGCGGGCAAGGTGGGTGGCGTATTCGAGGGCGGAACGGGGATCGTGAATCGAGCACGGACCGACGATGACCAGCAGACGGGAGTCTTCACCGTTGAGGATCGCGCGAACCGCTTGACGGTGGGCGGCGACTTGCCGGGTCAGGGCGTTGCTGAGGGGTAACTGCTGTTTGAGCTGCAATGAGCTGGGCAGACGCAAGGTCAGCGTTTCATTGGCAGGGTTCAAGGTGGACAGCGGCAGAGCAGAGACGGACGAGTTCATATTCGGGCTTCCTGGGCTGGCGGCGGGTTTCGTTCCCGCGCGCTCGGCCCTACTGGGGTGTTCGACAATTGGCCGGATTGGCTGCGTGTGTGTGCTTGCCACCTGTGGGTGACCGATCGGAGGCGGCAGGCTGTCCCGAGCGGAGGCTGGTAAATCGCCAGGCGGTAAAACTGTCGTGACGGTAATAAGTGGCGTAGTTCATGTCGTGAATCCTCAAATTGTCTGGTGTGACGCTAAAAATGTTCAGGGCTGAAAAAACAAAACCCCCGGTCGGGAGGCCGACCGGGGGTTGAGAATTCTCTGGTGGCGACCCGTTTAAAGTGGGCGCCGTGTGGGTATCAGGCGCGCCAGTGGCTAAACCAATACCCAAAATAAAAGCTGACCGAAGTACAAACGTCATTCACCCGGGCAGCCGCAACCGAGCGCGCGGCGCTGGCGGTACGAAGCTGTGAGAGGGCGTTGAGCATGGTCTGTCTCCGATGAATGCGCCGAGCTTACTAGAGGCCGGTACGCGGATTCAATCAGAAAATGCTATCGATCATCACGGGCTTTTCTATCGCTTGAGTACGTCGAGGGTTGTGACACACTTTGCGTTGCGCCCAAACCACAACGTCACACGGACGAACCATGACGACACTGACCATCGCCGCCGCTCAATCGATCCCCATCGCCGGTGATCTTGCCGCCAATATGGCTAGGCATCGGCGCTTCATGCAGGTTGCTGCAGAGCAAGGCGTGCAATTGCTGGTGTTTCCGGAACTGTCACTGACCGGGTACGAACGCGGCCTGGCGGCGGAGCTGGCCATAGCGCCAGACGCCGGGGTGCTGAAACCGCTGCGCAATTTCGCGCGGGAAGTCGGTGTGACCAGTGTCGTCGGGATGCCGATTCGTCTGTCGGGCGATTCGCCGGTATTGATCGGAGCTCTGATATTGGGCGCCGATGGTTCGCTCGGCGTTTACAGCAAGCAGCATCTGCACCCGGGCGAGGAGGTGGCGTTTGCTCCGGGAACGGGCGGTTCGACATTAAAGATCGGTACCGACACCGTCGCGCCGGCGGTCTGCGCCGATTTTTCTCACGCCAGTCACGCTGCAGCCGCGGCACGGCAGGGTGCTGATCTTTATGCGGCGGGCGTACTAATCACAGAAAATGGCTACGCTCCAGATACCGCTCTATTGCAAGGCTATGCTCGAACCCATGGGATGGCGGTGCTGATGGCCAATCATGGTGGCGCAACGGGTGGCTGGGAGTCGGCAGGGCGCAGTGCAATCTGGGCGGCGGACGGGACGTTGATTGTGGCGGCGCCGGGTACGGGGAACCTTATGGTCGTTGCTCGCCGCAATGCTGACGGCTGGAAAGGGCAAATCGTGGCTGTGGCGGAGGCTTGAATGGGTTTCGAATTGCGTCCGGCAACCTCGCGGGACCTGGACTTTGCCCGTGACCTGACTTGTCGAAATATGCTTCGCTACTACATTCAACATGAGCTGTTGTGGCTGGACGAGGCCTTCGATGTCGCCTGGGAGGGGCGAGAAAACTGGCTGATCGTACGTGATGACACGCTGATGGGCTATGTCAGCCTGAGCCGTGACGCCAGAGCCTTGTATATCCGCGAATTGCATGTGTCAGCAGCGTACCAGGGGCAGGGCGCCGGTTCCTGGGTGATCGATCAGGTATTCGCCATGGCGAGCAAGGAACGACGTCCGGCATTGCGTCTGACCGTCTTTGAAAATAATCCGGCAAAAATACTTTACGAAAGAAAGGGCCTGAAGGTGGTCGGCAAAGACCAGTGTTTCCTGAGAATGCAGCGTGATATCAATGGACTGCATCGCTGAAACACACTGGCGGCAAGCCTCGCAAGAAGATTTGACACTTTTTATATGCTGCTTGCCGCTAGGTCTGCCAGTTGCTTTTTGCTAAGGTGTCCGACAACCCAATAAGACCAATTCGCGAGGTGTCTGCTTGATTAGGGTGCTAGTAGTCGATGACCATGATCTCGTTCGTACAGGCATTACACGAATGCTGGCTGACATCGATGGCCTGCAAGTAGTCGGCCAGGCTGAGTCAGGGGAGGAATCCCTGCTTAAAGCGCGTGAGTTGAAACCCGATGTGGTGCTGATGGACGTCAAGATGCCCGGGATCGGCGGTCTTGAAGCCACGCGCAAATTATTGCGCAGTCATCCAGACATCAAAGTCGTCGCGGTCACCGTGTGCGAAGAAGATCCGTTTCCTACCCGGTTGTTACAGGCCGGTGCCGCAGGTTACCTGACCAAGGGCGCAGGGTTGCCGGAAATGGTCCAGGCCATCCGCCTGGTGTTTGCCGGGCAGCGCTATATCAGCCCGCAGATTGCCCAGCAACTGGCGATCAAGTCGTTCCAGCCAACCAATGATTCGCCCTTCGACGCCTTGTCGGAGCGGGAAATCCAGATTGCGTTGATGATTGTCGGCTGTCAGAAGGTGCAAATCATTTCCGACAAACTGTGCCTGTCGCCCAAAACAGTGAATACCTACCGTTACCGTATTTTCGAGAAGCTTTCGATCAGCAGCGATGTCGAATTGACGCTGCTGGCGGTTCGTCACGGCATGGTTGATGCCAGCCTCTGAAAATGACTGAAATCTTCGATCCAAGTGCTTTTCTGTCGACAGTCAGTGGTCGGCCGGGCGTCTATCGCATGTTCGACAGTGATGCGCGCCTGCTCTATGTCGGCAAAGCGAAAAATCTCAAGAAGCGTTTGGCGAGCTACTTCCGCAAAGCCGGTCTTGCTCCCAAGACCGCCGCGCTGGTAGGCCGTATCGCCCAGGTCGAAACCACCATCACGGCCAATGAAACCGAGGCCTTGCTACTTGAGCAGACGCTCATCAAGGAATGGCGTCCGCCGTACAACATCCTGCTGCGCGACGACAAATCCTACCCTTATGTCTTTCTCTCGGATGGCCAGTTCCCACGCTTGAGCATTCATCGCGGGGCGAAAAAAGCCAAGGGCAAATATTTCGGCCCTTATCCCAGCGCCGGGGCGATTCGCGAAAGCCTGAGCCTGCTGCAAAAGGCGTTTTTCGTTCGTCAGTGTGAAGACAGCTTTTACAAGAACCGCGCTCGACCTTGTCTGCAATACCAGATCAAACGCTGCAAGGCGCCGTGTGTGGGGCTGGTGGAGCCCGAGGTGTATGCCGAAGATGTACGCCATTCGGTGATGTTTCTTGAAGGGCGCAGCAACGCTCTGGCGGACGAGTTGTCTGCGGCCATGGAGGAGGCGGCGGTCAACCTCGAATTCGAGCGCGCCGCCGAGCTGCGTGATCAGATCTCATTGCTGCGTCGGGTCCAGGACCAGCAAAGCATGGAAGGCGGGACAGGCGATGTCGATGTGATTGCGGCGTTCGTCAACCCAGGTGGCGCCTGCGTACACTTGATCAGCGTGCGCGGTGGTCGGGTGTTGGGGAGCAAGAACTTCTTTCCGCAGGTGGGTATCGAGGAAGACGTTTCTGAAGTCATGGCAGCGTTTCTTGGCCAATACTTCATCAGCAGTCCTGAACGGGACTTGCCGAGCGAGCTGATCGTCAACGTGGTTCACGAAGATTTTCCGACCCTGATCGCAGCCATCGAAGAGCTGCGCGGTCGAGAATTGACCATCAGCCATCGAGTACGCGGCACCCGGGCGCGCTGGCAGCAATTGGCGGTCACCAATGCCGAGCAAGCGCTAGGCGCACGTTTGGCTAACCGGCAACACGTTGCGGCCCGTTTCGATGCCTTGGCCGAAGTGCTGAAACTGGACGAGCCACCGCAACGTCTTGAGTGTTACGACATCAGCCATTCCAGCGGCGAGGCCACTGTGGCGTCCTGCGTGGTGTTCGGCCCGGAAGGCCCGATCAAGTCCGACTATCGCCGCTATAACATAGAAGGCGTTACCCCGGGCGATGACTATGCCGCGATGCACCAGGCCTTGACCCGGCGCTTCAGTAAATTGAAGGACGGCGAGGGCAAGTTACCGGACATCCTGCTGGTCGACGGCGGCAAAGGTCAGCTATCCATGGCGCGTGACGTGCTTAACGAGCTGGCTGTGCCAGACCTGATTCTCTTGGGTGTGGCCAAGGGCGCGACGCGCAAGGCCGGTTTTGAAACCCTGTACCTCAACGACGCAGCCCATGAATTCACCTTGCGCGGCGATTCCCCCGCGCTGCATCTGATCCAGCAGATACGCGACGAAGCCCACCGTTTCGCCATTACCGGGCACCGCGCACGTCGTGGCAAAACTCGCCGCACGTCTACACTTGAGGGCGTTGCCGGTGTCGGACCGACACGCCGGCGCGATTTGTTAAAACATTTTGGTGGATTGCAGGAGCTGTCTCGTGCCAGCATCGAAGAGATCGCCAAAGCACCCGGAATCAGCAAAAAGCTCGCAGAGTTGATTTATGCAAATCTGCACAGCGAGTAGAATGCCCAACTCACCTCGTAGCCAGTTGTGCCGATGAATATCCCTAATCTGATTACCGTTCTACGCGTCCTGCTCATCCCGATCTTCATTTTGCTGTTTTACTTGCCTTACCACTGGAGCTATCTGGCGTCCGCCTCGGTCTTCGCCTTTGCCGCCGCGACCGACTGGCTCGACGGGTATCTTGCCCGTCGTCTGGAACAAAGCACACCGTTCGGGGCCTTCCTCGATCCTGTTGCAGACAAGCTGATGGTCGCCGTTGCTCTGGTTCTGCTGGTGCAAGAGCATGGCAATCTGTGGCTCACGCTGCCGGCCGCCGTTATCATCGGTCGTGAAATTGTTGTCTCGGCACTGCGCGAGTGGATGGCCGAACTCGGTGCCCGCGCCCATGTAGCAGTGTCGAACCTGGGCAAATGGAAAACCGCCGCGCAGATGCTGGCGCTGGTGATCCTGCTGGCCAATCCTTCGGACTTCAGCTTCTGGGTTCTGATGGGGTATGCCTTGTTGCTGGTGTCCGCTGGCCTGACGTTGTGGTCCATGGTCCAATATTTGCGGGCTGCCTGGCCGCATCTGAAGACGGACGTGGAAAAGAAATAAACTTTTTTTGAATCAAGGGGTTGACGGGGGATGTGGATTCTATAGAATGCGCCTCACCAAGACGCGGGAATAGCTCAGTTGGTAGAGCACGACCTTGCCAAGGTCGGGGTCGCGAGTTCGAGTCTCGTTTCCCGCTCCAAGATTCACAAAAAACGCCACTCAATGAGTGGCGTTTTTTTTGTGCGTGATATTTACACGATTGCTGCCAGCGGCTAACCGAAGGCAGGGCGTATGGTGGCGTAAAACTGGCTATTGGCGACTGAAACACGGACATAATGTTCGGACAATAGAATTCGCGGCAATGGAATAAAGGCGCAAGAGATGAATCGGCCATCACGAAGCATGCGCAAGTTGCTCGACTCAGTCGCCACCAACAACGAGATCGCGTCGCTGGATGTAATGCGCGCAACTGAGCGTCAGCGCTCCTAGATACCAAGCGGTGTATTGATCCTCGGGTGAAACCGGATTGGCGCCAGCGGTATAGCGAAGTAACCGAGCATCAGTATCGCCAACACCGCCGGCCCTCGCTAAAGTGGGTGCATTGCCAGGCAGACTGCTGAGCGGTCAGGGCGACAATGCCTTGAGGTCGAAGGATGTTGCGCCTGGCAAGGTTGGCCACGTCTGTGGACCTTCCATGATCTCTTGCGGGGTCAGCAGGCAGGCATCCAGTTGCTGCTTTAAAGTATCCAGGTCGATACCTTGGCCGATGAAGGCGATTTCCTGCCGGCAATCCCCGGTGATTTCGTTCCATTTGGCCAGAATCCCTTGTTGGCGATAGTCGTCCTGAGGCCATTGCGATTGAGCAATGAATGTCCACCAGCGCCCGACATAGTCCCAACGAAATTGCCCGCCACTTTGCACCAGCATGCCAATGTCCAGATGCCGACTGGCAACCCAGAAGTAGCCTTTGCAACGCAGTAACCGCCCGTTTTGCCAAGGCCGCTGCAGGAACTCCAGCAGACGTTGCGGATGGAATGGCGCACGCTCCTGATACACCCACGAAGCGATTCCATAGGTGTCGGACTCGGGAGGACGATCATCACTCGATTCCAGGCTTTTCATCCAGCCGGGTGACTGCACCAGACTCGGCAAATCGAATCGACCGGTGTCGAGGATCTTCGACAGATCGACGGCACCGTGGGTCATGGGCAGGATTTCGGCCTGCGGATTGAGGCCCGCGAGAACGGCGCTCAGTTCCAGAAAGCCTTTCTCGCCAATCAGGTCCAGCCGGCTGACAAGGATGACGTTGGCGTATTCCACCTGTTCGATCAGCAGGTCGGACAAGTGGCGTAATGGCGTGCCCGTTTCGTCCTTGTCGCCAACTGTGTCCCGCGAGGCCAGCAGAGACTGGAAGTTGCTGCCGTCGACGACGGTGACCAAGGTATCGAGCCGCGCCAGTTCGCTCAGACTGAAACCTTGCGAGTCGAGGAAGGCGAAGGTCTCGGCGACCGGCATCGGCTCGGAGATTCCGGTTGACTCGATCAGCAGGTAATCGAAGCGCTGCTGACGCGCCAGCAGGCTGATCTGCTCAAGCAGGTCAGCGCGCAGCGTGCAGCAAATGCAGCCGTTGCTCATCTCGACCAGTTCATCGCTGCCGCGGTGCAGCGACACGTTGCGTGCCACGTCCTCGGCGTCGATGTTGACTTCGCTCATGTCGTTGACGATGACCGCCACCCGCATACCTGCGCGGTTGCGCAGGATGTGGTTGAGCAGGGTCGTCTTGCCGGAGCCGAGGAAGCCCGAAAGGACCGTCACCGGCAATCGAACCGATAGGGCCCCGTCAATCATGCGGCCACCGTTTTCGCATCGACGGCCTTGTCCAGGTAGCTTTCGAACAGGTCGACGACCACGAAGCCTTCGTCCGCGGCATCGCCCCACAAATCCTTTACGCGGAATTCAACGTGATAAGTCGGCTGGTGCGCCGCGCTCAAATCGCCGTGACCGATGGCATCCGGGAACGGCCATTTTTCCGAGGTGCGGTGTCGGACGATGCCTTCCTTGCCGCGTACATAGGCCGGCATGCGCACGTGGCCGGCCACGTATTCGTCGCGAACCACTACCCGGTCGCCCACTTCAAATGGCGGGCGGCCGGTGATGGCGGGGCGGCCCTTGTCGTGGGGAGGATTGGCCAACTTGAAGGGTGAGCCCAGTGCCAGATCGAGTTCGTCCTGGGTAATGACGCCGGTTTCGACCAGCAAGGTGGCCGTAGCGATGACGTAGCGTTCGTAATATTGCGTGCCAACGTGCTGGCGGACATCAAGTCGTTCGACGGCGTGACGTATTTCATCGACGCTGAATTTTTTCAACTGGTCGGCGCCGATAAACATCAGGCTGTAAGCCAGATGTTCCCATTCCTGCTTGAATACTTGTTTGTAATCCTGGCTATTGATGGCATGGGGAACCTTGCCAAAGCCTTGAAAACCGCCGAGATCGTGAAAGCCATCCATAATAAAACCTCCGAAAATTAGAAGATGAGAGAGCCTTTTGGATCAACGTACGCGGGGCAAGGCAACCCCGATCAGCACATCCTTGGTCACCAGTTTCTGAAGCTCTTCTTCACTCATGTGCTCGGAGCCTTCGGGCCTTACGGGCAGGACCAGGTAGCGGCTTTCCGCACTGGTATCCCAGACTTTGACGACCACATCGCTTGGCAACTCTGTGCCCATCTCACGTAGCACGGTGCGTCCTTCACGAACCAGGCGTGCACGGAACTCAAAACCCTTGTACCACTCCGGCGGCAACCCCAGGACCGGCCAGTTGGTGCAAGAGCACAGGCTGCAGACGATGACGTTTTTAAGCTGGGGCAAATCCTCCAGTGCCACGATGTATTCGCCTTGCGGGCCGGTGAAGCCGAACTGCGCGCACGCTGCGGTGCCGTCTCTGAGCAACATTTCCCGGAACTGCGGATCGACCCAGGCCTTGGCGACTACACGAGCGCCGTTTTCCGGGCTCCATTGGTGCTCCATCAAATTGGTCAACTGCTCGATATAGCCCTCTGGAATCAGTTCCTTATCTTTCAGAACCTTGAACAAGGCCCAGGCCCGCTCGCTGGGCGTCGAAGTAGATGCTGGCGATACATTGGCGCTCATGGTGTAACTCCTCATCGGTTGACTCGGTCAAAAAAGTGAAGAACAGCCCCCGGTTTTTTATTGATGTCCGGGAGGTTTGGGGGGAATCAGCCTTACAACGTCTTCCAGTCGACATCCGCCTCGAACGCTGCCGCCGCCTGGTAAATCGTGCCTTCGGCATAGTGTTTGCCGACGAACATCAGCCCCACCGGCAGACCGTTCACCAGACCGCACGGGATCGACATGGCCGGATGGCCGGTAATGTCCTGCGGCGCGGTGTTGCCGATCATTTCCAGCGCTCGGGCCACGTACTCGGTGATCGAACAACCCGGCTCAGGGTGGGGCTGGGCAATGATCGGCACGGTTGGCATCACCAGAAGGTCGTAGGTCTGCAGTGCCTTGTCGTAACCGGCTCGGGCAAAGCGTGCGATGTTCTGTGCCTTGGCGTAGAAACGACCGTTGTAGCGTTCCAGACCGTACTGGCCGACGAACATGCACAGCTTGAGCGACGCGGACAATGCGTCCGCTTGTTCGCGCCAACCAGCCTGTCTATCCAGCAGGCCGACGTCGTAGAGCCCCTTCCAGTTAAAGCCTGCGCCATTGCCATGCATCATTTGCATGGTCAGGCCTTCGCAGCCGATCGGGTGCCACAGCGAACCTGCCAGGTTGTGCTCGGGAACGGAGACCTCTTCGACGCGAGCTCCCAAGGCTTCGAGTCGGGCGATGGCGCCGCGTACCTTGTCGGCGACACGTGGATCCTGGTTGGCCAGCTGGAAGCCTTCCTGCAGGATGCCGATCCGCAGTCCGCTCACACCTCGCTCCAGATAGTCGCAATAGGCGTCGACTTGAGGGGCGGCCTGGCGAGGATCGAGCCCGTCGGCACCGGCCATGACTTCCAGCATCAGCGCGTTATCACGCACAGTGCGGGTGATGGGACCGGCATGGTCGATGGTGGCCTCGATCGCCATGATTCCTGTGTAGGGCACCAGACCGTGAGTCGGCTTCATGCCATAGGTGCCGCAGAACGCGGAAGGGATGCGGATCGAGCCGCCTTGATCGCCGCCAACCGCCAGGTCCACCTCGCCGGCTGCCACCAATGCAGCGCTTCCGGAGGAGGATCCGCCAGCAGCGAAACCGTGCCGGTATGGGTTGTGTACGGGCGCCGGATCAGAGGTATGGCTGCCACCGGAGAGGCAGTAGTGCTCACAGGTCGCCTTGCCCAGGATGGTCGTCCCGGCGTCTAGCAAACGGGTCACCACGGTTGCGTCAAACGACGGTACAAACCCTTCCAGGATTGAGGCGCCGTTCATCATCGGGACGCCAGCCAAGGAGATGTTGTCTTTGAGCGCAACAGTCTTGCCAGCCAGCTTGCCCTCACGGGCGCCATTTACTTCAGTCCTGTAATACCAGGCGTTGAGCAGGTTTTGCGGGTTAGACGGACGGTAGCCGGAACTGCGGTCGTAGTGCACCGGCGGGGTGAAATCCGGCAACTCGTCGACTAGGTCATAGGCGTCGAAACTTGGTTGCATAAGTGCCAGGTATTCCGCTGCCTGCTCGTGGGTCAGCTGCATATTCAGCCGGCCCGCGATGTCCTGCAGTTGGTCGAGGGTAGGGCGAACAATGGCCATGATTTTCCTATTCTTTTTGTCTGTGGTCGACGACGGGCCAGTCTGTACGGGAGCGTTCGACGGTGTTCGCAAAACACCTCGCGCCGGTTACCTGGAGCGACATCAATCTATGTGAGTAACAGGGTTCAAGTTAGGCATCCTTCTCAGCCTTTGCTTGGCTGAGAAGGACAGCCATTTGGTTGAAAAGGACAACCTGCCAAGCGTGGCGCGCTCAGAACACTTTCAAGACGCGCAGGTTCAGGCGTGCGCCTTCCTTGAAGCCTTGTTCGACCTCGATGTCGGTGCCGATCTGGGCTTGAATCTGCAGCGTGGGCTCGATGAAGTGCGTGACGGTGAAACGCCCGTAGGAGGTGGAGACTCCGTCGTGCTGATCTACACCGTTGACGGTGGTCGCCGAGCCGGTGATGTAGCCGCCGCCCACGGCGAAGGTGGTGCTCGGCGTCCAGTTGTAGCGCACGGCGGTCTGGTACTCGTAGCGGGTGTTTTCTTCCAGCTTTGCCCCGGTCGAGCCGAAGTCATTGTTGGTCGATACCCAAGAGGCTTCGGCCACTGTGTCCAGCGCCCATTTCGGGGAGAAATGGTGGATGTACGCCGCCTGTAGCGTGGCGCGCCAGCGGTTCTCGCCGAGGTTCAAGGCATCGTTCTTGTCGTAGCTCCCCACCGGAACGTACAGGTAGGGTGCCAAAGCGAAGATGTCCTTGTTCGCGGTGGGCAGCGTCCACTTCAGCGGCGCGGTGATGATCGGGTCGCCGATGCCGCGGGTATCGCCCAAGGCACCGATATCTCCCGAGGCGTTCATCTGGCCGAAAGGCAACAGAATCTGCGGTTCCCATGAGAGGTTTTCTGATAGGCCGATGGCGTGCACATACCGCAGGATGCCGATGTCCGAACTGAGCCTGGCGTCGTCGGATACCTTGCGGCCGTTCTGGTACTGATCCGATCGGTCGGCATGCTGGTAGTAGAGCAGCAAGGCGTTGGCGCCGGCCGGCAATGGCTCGAAATCGCCGGGAGCTACCTCAATGGCCTGGCTTTTAACAAAGGGCAGCATGCACAGCACGAGTAAAGAGTGACTCAACTTCATGATCGATTTCCTGACAAAAGGGCCCCCAACCCCATGCGCTAGAGATGGGGGGCCAAAAGATGTTTGGGGGTGAGGTCTGTGTCAGGGCGCAATTCGGATCAAGACCGCCCGTGGACGCCGGGTCGCGTCAGACGTCAGGTTGTCGGGATCACCGCGTCACGCAACATGCCGGTCTGCGGGTGGCAGTTGATGTACTCGAACACCTGATCCTTGGCGTCGGATACCGAGACTTCGTGGTAGAGCCGTAGCTTCGACAGGCTGGTGGCGACCCGAAAGAAGGTCACGAAGATGCGCAGATGTGTCGGGTGGGATTCAGCCCAGCGCTCGAGTTTTTCCAGGGAGCGCCAGTGGCCAATGTTGTAGCTCAGGTTCAGAAGATTGCCGTCCAGGTCGATGTAATTCACGAAGCGATTGCTGTAGCAACCCAGGTCCTTGCCACTGTCGCGCAGGAAATCCATACCCGCCTGTAGCGTCGGCAGAATTTCGTTGAGATAGAGCGATCGTTCTTCGTCGCCGGCATCCGCCCAATCCTGCCCGGAGCGGATCAGCGCGATATTGTCGTGGCCTTGCACGACCACGCGCCCACCTTTGGTGGGGTCACCGGCGATGACCGTCAGTTCGCCGGAAGGAGCCATCCAGTCGGTTTGGGAAATCGGGAAGCGGTCCCGCATCGATCCCCAGTAACCGTGTTCTTCGATGTCGTCACTGATGGTGTCCATGACGGCACCAACGCCGGGCAACTCATTGCGAAAGCCATACAGCGTCTCGAACTGCTCAGCCCGCGGCGCGACAATTTCCCGGAAGTAACCGAGACCGTCGTTCAGGCGATCCTCTGACGACCACCATTGGATTACCTCGGGCGTGCGCAGCCAACGGCAATACGCGGCGGGGTCTTTCCAGTACCCGACGATCATCAGGTTGTCATAACCGCTGTTGTCGGTGTGATGGGTCAGGTCATGGCTCAGAGGGCCGTCGGGCAAACTCAGGCTCGCGGCGATGTGGCGCATGGCGTGCAGGGCCGCTGCACGCTGGTCCTCCCCGCGGTACTGCACTCCCAAATATCCCATCACCACCTGTTCCAGTTGCTCATCGGCGCGCCCAACCCACATGGGGAAGGGTGGTTGATATTCATCAGGTACGCGGCGAGACAACGTCCGCGGGCATTTGAGGTGCTTATCGATCGCAGATTCCATGGGGGGCTCCTTGGTTCTATTTTTTTTGGTATGGGGTTATCTGTTCAACGTTTCGACGGGCGCGGGTGGCTGGCGGTTGGCGCAACCAGTCGACGCCGCAGCACCAGAGTCCCCAGCTCTAACAGGTAGGTGGCGAACTCTTCAGGCGCTAGGTCGCGCATCTGCAAAAGCCAGGATGAATCGGACTGTCGCTGCTGCTCTGGCAGTTGCATGGGACACCTCATCAGTTGTGGTTGGAGGGCACGGTGTGGGGTAGAAGTTAGGCGGGGACGGCGCAGTACGCTTGGCTCGTACGGACAACCGTTTGGCTAGAAAGGACAGGCCCTGAAAACAGGATTACGATGAGTTAAATTGGTGCGCACGCTTCGTCAGCAGGCGAGTGTGTGCATCGATATCGGGCAGGTGTAATCAGTGTCAGGTGTCAGCGGGACTCGCTGATGCAGCCTCTGAACCGTTGGCTGCCCAAAAGGGGAGTGGCCTGCTATTTGCTAAGCAGGGAACCAACGTTACCGTCACCCTTATTGTTCAGTCGCCGCCGTGAGGTGAATGCCATGAGTCATCGCAATCAGTATTCAACCCTCGCCGTTGCGTCTCCACGTCGCTTTGATTACTGGAAAGAAGTGGTATGCCGTCACTGCCTGGCGGCGGACAGCAAACCGTTGACGCAGAGCGATTTCGACGGGGCGCTGGAGGTGCACGATATGGGGCCGCTGGACATCTGCACGCTGTCCTCGCCACTGCATTTTTGGGAGCGTTCGCCCCAGCATTTGCGCAGCGGTCCTGATGAAGATCTATGGCTGGGTTTCACCCGGCGAGGCTATGGTGAACTGGAGCAGGGAGGGCGCAGGGCAACGCTAGCGGCGGACAACTTGTTTCTTTATGACGCATCCCAGACGTTCCGATTCAGCCTGGGTGGTACCGAAAACCACTTGGTCCGCATTCCGAGACAGTTGCTCAGCCAGCGGTTGCCAGGTATTGCAGGCTGCACAGCCGTGGTCCTGGACGATCGCCGTCCAGGGGTGATTCCGTTGCGCGAGATGTTGCACCAAGCGGCGAGCATTCCTGCAAGCTTTCAAGACGAGGGGCTTTCCAGCCGCTTCTCCAACACCTTGCTGGATCTTCTGGCGATCAGCCTGGAACTCCAGGATCTCAAGACGACCCATGAGGAGCTGGATCTTTATGGTCGGATCATGAACTACATCCAGCAGAATCTGACCGATCCGGACCTCTCGATCGAGCGCATCGCTCAAGTGCATTATGTGTCCACGCGAACCGTCACGCGCGCTTTCGCCCGTTACCAGAAAACGCCGGTCGCGGAGATCTGGAAAGAGCGCCTGCTCGCGAGTCGCGAGGCAATAGAACGCGGTCAGGTACGCAGCATTTCTCAAGCTGCACTGGATTTCGGATTCTCCGATTTCTCCCATTACAGTCATGCTTTTCGCAAGGCCTTTGGTGTGGCTCCTCATACACTCCTGCGCCGAACTTGAGAAAGGCTCCAGGATTCACAAAAAAACGCCACTCAATGAGTGGCGTTTTTTTGTGCATGAGATTTATGTTCAGCGTCTGGCCATTAGCCCGGCTTTGACGAGAGTTCAGAGCCTGAGGTATGAGTCGCCTGCAACGCACCCTGGAGGGTACTCATCACCATGTCATGCAGCAACTTGCGGCGTACTCCCTTGCTTGCGTGCGGCTCCCCAACCCAGGCCGGCAGTTGGTTGAGGAGGGACACGATGCCGCTCAAGGTGGCGCGCCGGGTGGCACTGGTCGGTTTACCGGTGAGCTGCTCTATAGTTTCCACCAGGTGCTCCTCGTAGCGTCGGCGCAGGGTCAGGATCAAGGCATGCTGTTCGCTGCTCAGGCAATGGAGGTCGTACTCTGCCAGGCGGAAATGCGCTCCCATGCGCTCGTGTAGCAGGAGGTGCGCCTCAAGCAGGCCGTGCAGTCGTACCGCCGGTGCGGATTTGCGACGATTCACCAGGCTGGCGCCATGAAGCAACTGTTCGTAGAGTTCCTCGATCAGCTCGAACAGCAGTGCTTCCTTGCTATCGATGTGGTTGTAAATGGAGCCGACCTTGATCCCCAGATAAGTGGCCAGGTCGCGCATGCTGACCCGGCTGAAACCACACCTGGCGAACAGCTCGAGCGCCTTATGGCGGGTTTCCAGGTAGCGCGAATGGTGCCCTTGTTCGACAGGTACCGCCAAAAGGGAATTCGGGCTGGCGCAACGGGGCGCGACTGACTGGGCGTTGGTCATGGAATTAACACCTCCATCGTTGCTCATTCGCCTTCATACGCGAAACTGCCCCAACAGCCGATTCAGCTGACCCGCCAGTTGGCCCAGTTCCTGGCTGGCCTCGTTGGACCGGCCTGCTGCCTGGGCATTTTCGTGGGCCAGCGAAGCTGCACGGGTGACATTCTGGTTGATGTCTTCGACCACATGGGACTGCTCCAGGGTGGCGCTGGCGATCGAGGCGTTCAGTTCGGTGAGATTGCGCAGCGCGCTGAGAATCTGGTGCAGGCTTTCACCGGTTCGGCGGGCCTGTTCGACGGTTTGTTGAGCGGCTTGGCTGCTGGTATTGATGACCTTCACCGCCGCTTTCGAGTTGCCCTGCAGGCGCTCGATCATGCCCTGGATCTGCGCGATGGACTGCTGAGTGCGCTGGGCCAGCAGGCGCACTTCGTCTGCTACCACGGCGAAGCCGCGACCCTGTTCGCCAGCGCGCGCCGCCTCAATGGCGGCATTCAGCGCCAACAGGTTGGTCTGCTCGGCGATGGCGCGAATGACTTCCAGCACACTGCCGATCTGGGTGCTTTCCTGGGCCAGGCTCTGGATCACCTCGACAGCCTGGCCGATGGTCTCGGACAACTGGTCGATCTGGCTCAGGCTGTTGTCAATATTGTTCTGGCCCTGGCGTGCCTGCTCATCGGCCTGGCGTACTTCGTTGGCGGCGTGTTCGGCGTTCTTCGCCACTTCCTGCACGGCGTAAGAAACCTCGTGAATGGCGGTGGCCACCAGCTCCATCTGCTGGGACTGTTGTTGGCTGTGGCGCTGGCTATCGCTGGCAATCTCAGCGAGTGATTGCGAGGCCTGGTCCAGGCTGCCGGCGGTCTGCATAGACTGGCCGATCACAGTGCGTAGCTTGTTGGTGAACACGTTGAAGTGGACGTTGAGGGCAGTGAGCTCGTCGCGCCACTGGCTGTCCAGATTGCGGGTCAGGTCGGCATCGCCGCTGGCGATGTTCTGCATTGCATCGACCGCTTGCGCCAGTGGCGAGGCGATGCTGCGGGCAATCAGCAGGATCAGCGAGCTGAGGAGCAGGGTGATCATTATCAGGATGACGAAGGTGTGTACCAGCTGGCGGCGGAACTCGACTTGCACGTCGTCAATGTAGATACCCGAGCCGACGATCCAGCCCCAGGGCTTGAACAGTTCGACGTAGGAAACCTTCTCCACCGGCGCGTCGGAACCCGGCTTGGGCCAGCGGTAACTCACCAGGCCAGAGCCGTCGCGTTTTGCCACGGCAACCATCTCGTCGAAGAGCGCCTTGCCATCAGGGTCGAGGGTGCCAGCCATGCGCTTGCCTTCAAGCTTGGCATTGGGATGCAGGATCATGCGTGTGTCGAGGTCTTCGAGCCAGAAGTAGTCCCCGTGGTCATAGCGCAGATCGCGTATTACCGCGATAGCCTGCTGCTGCGCCTGTTCACGACTGAGCCCGTGTTCCTCCAGGTTTTGGAAGTGGCGCAGGATGCCGCTGGCCGTCTCGACCACGTGACGGGTTTTCAGCTCCTTGGCTGCATACAGGTTGTCAGAGTTCTGCTTGAGCATCATGCCGGCGAGAATCAGCAGCATCAGGATGGACGTCAGCAGGATCAACCACAGTCGGCGGTTGATGGGAATATTGCGCAAGCGGGGCATGGGCAACTCCACAAGGAGGGGCAGAAAGTGGGCGGCCGGACGCGGCGGGCGCATCCGGACGGGGGACTCAGAGCGCGTAGTGGGCCAGCTCGCGGGCGATCAACAGGCGTTGGACCTCGCTGGTGCCTTCGTAGATCTGGGTGATGCGTGCATCGCGGTAGTAACGCTCAACCGGATAATCCTCCAGGTAGCCGTAGCCGCCATGGATCTGCATGGCGCTGGAGCACACGCGCTCGGCCATCTCAGAGGCGAACAGCTTGGCCTGCGAGGCTTCTGACAGACACGGTTGCCCGGCGCTTTTCAGGCGTGCGGCATGCAGCACCAGCAGTCGGGTGGCATTGAGCCGGGTGTGCATATCGGCGAGCAAGTTGGATACGCTTTGGTGTTCGATGATCGGCTTGCCGAATTGGACGCGCTCGCGGGCATACCCCAGCGCGGCCTCGAAAGCGGCGCGGGCGATCCCCAGGGCCTGGGCGGCGATACCAATGCGACCACCTTCCAGGTTGGACAGGGCAATGGCCAGGCCCTTGCCGCGTTCGCCCAGCAGGTTAGCCTCGGGGATCGTGCAATTGTTCAGGGTCACCGCGCAGGTATCCGAGGCCTTGATCCCCATTTTGTGCTCACGGCGGTCGACCACGAAACCAGGGTTGTCGGTCGGTACCAGGAAGGCCGACAGCCCCTTCTTGCCCAGTTCCGGATCGGTGACGGCGAAAACGATGGCCAGCTTGGCGCGCTCGCCGTTACTGACGAACTGCTTGGCGCCGTTGAGCACCCACTGACCGTCGCGCAGCTCGGCTCGAGTGCGCAGGTTGTGTGCTTCGGTGCCGGCCTGCGGCTCGGTCAAGCAGAAGCAGCCTATGGCCTGGCCGCTGGCCAGAAGCGGCAACCAGTCGTCTTGCTGAGTCGGGCTGCCATATTTCAGCAGGGGGCCGCAGCCCACTGAATTGTGGATGCTCATCAATGCGCCGAGGGCACCGTCGCCGGCCGAGATTTCCTCCACGGCCAGGGCGTAGGCCACATAGTCGGTGTAGCTGCCACCCCAAGTGTCCGGCACAACCATGCCCAGCAGGCCCAGTTCACCCATCTGCGCCACCACGGCGTCATCGATCCAGCCGGCCTTCTCCCAGGCTTGGGCATGCGGGCCGACTTCGCTGCGGGCAAAGTCGCGCGCCATGTCGCGGATCATGCGTTGTTCTTCGGTCAATTCGATATCGTGCATTGCGGTGTCTCCTGCCGATCAGGCGGTGCGAAGAGGGTTGGCGGAGGCCGGACGGAAGCCGCTGAAAAAGGATTGCACCCGCGGTGGTGCCAGTTCCGCCAGGGTTGGCGGGTTCCAGCGCGGAGTTTTGTCCTTGTCGATGATCAAGGCGCGCACGCCCTCCATCAGGTCGCCTTTGTCGAACCACTGATAGTCCAGGTGCAACTCCAGGGCAAAGCAATCGGCCAGGCTCAGGTAACGGCCGCGGCGCAGCAGCTCCAGGGTCACGGCCATCGCCAGTGGCGAACGGCTGTCGAGCAGTTTGGCCATCTGCTCGGCCCAGTCGCGCAGCTCGGGACGTTGCTCGCGCTGCAGGGCGGTGCGAATGGCCGGCACATCGGGCAGGGAGAAATACTCATCGATCACCTGGCGATAGGCCTTGAGTTCCGATCCCGCAATCCGTTCGGTGGCCATGCGGGCGAGCAGGTTTTGCAGGTCTTCATCGGGCGCACCGGTCCAGTTCAACTGATCCAGCGCGGCATCCAGTTCGGCCAGTTGCTCACTGGGCAGGCAGTAGTCAGCCAGGTTGGCATAGAGGGCATCGGCGGCACGTACCTGGCAGCCTGTGACCCCCAGATAGATACCCAGCTCACCCGGAAGGCGCGGCAGGAAATAGCTGCCGCCGACATCGGGGAAAAAGCCGATGCCGACTTCCGGCATACCCATCCGCGTGCGCTCGGTGATCACCCGCAGCGAGGCGGCCTGAGCGAGCCCCATACCGCCGCCCAAAACATAACCATCCAGCAGCGCCAGCACCGGTTTGGAGTAGCCATGCAGGTACTCGTCAAGGACGTATTCCTCCTCGAGAAACACCTCGTGCAGGTCGTCGCCGGCCTTGTGGCTGTCGTACAGCATGCGGATGTCGCCACCGGCGCAGAAGGCCTTTTCCCCGGCACCACGGATGGTCACGGCGACAATCTCCGGGTCCTTTTCCCAGACCCACAGGTGCCGGTACAGGAGGCCCACCATGGATAGGTTCAGGGTGTTCAACGCGCTCGGTCGATTCAGCGTCAGGTGGCCGATGCGGTTGCGCACACTGGCCAGCACCGGGGCTTGCTGCTCGCTCATGCTTTTGCTTCTCCACGAAACAGTTTGATGATGGCGGAGAAGTCCAGACCGCCATTACCTTGCAGGCTGAAGGTCTGGTACAGCTGCTGGGCGGCAGCACCGAGCACCACCGGCTGACGCACATGTTTCGCTGCTTCGGTGGCGAGGCCGAGGTCCTTGAGCATCAGGTCGGTACCAAAGCCGCCACTGTAACCACGCGAGGCCGGAGCGTTTTCCAGCACGCCCGGGAACGGATTGTTGATCTCCGAGCTCCAGCAGCGACCGGTGGAGGTGCCGATGACACCGGCCAGCACCTTGGCGTCCATGCCCAGGGCTACACCCAGGGCCATGGCCTCGGCGACGCCGACCATGGAGATGCCGAGCAGCATGTTGTTGGCGATCTTGGCCACCTGGCCGTTACCTGCTGCGCCGCAGTGCACGATGTTCCTGCCCATGGCCGAGAGGATTGGCAGGGCCTGGTCGAATACGCTGACCGGGCCACCGACCATAAAGGTCAGGGTGCCTGCCGTCGCGCCACCGGTGCCGCCGGATACCGGCGCATCGAGCATCGGGTTGCCTTGGGCAAGGGCGAATTTGGCCACTTCGCGGGCACTGAGCGGGTCAATGGTTGAACTGTCGATCAACAGCACGCCCTGGCCAATATTGGCCAACAGGCCCTCCTTACCGCGATAGACCTGCTTCACATGGTCGGCGGTCGGCAACATGGTGATGATCACCTCAACCTTGGCTTTGGCCACGGCGGCGGGCGAGTCAGCGGCGCTGGCACCGGCCTCCACCAGGGCGGCGACCGCCTGCGGGAAAGGATCGAAGACGGTCAGGCTGTGTCCAGCCTTGAGCAGGTTGCGGGCCATTGGGCCGCCCATGTTGCCGAGGCCGAGAAATCCGATATGCATGATGACTACCTTTTGCGAGTGGGGATCAGCGGTGCAGGAAATTCGGCACGCGCTTTTCGACGAAGGCTTGCATGCCTTCCTTTTGGTCGTGGCCGGCAAACAGCGAATGGAACAGCCGACGCTCGAAACGTATGCCTTCGCTGAGGCTGATTTCTTCAGCGCGGTTGACGCATTCCTTGATCATCATGGCCGCCGGCAGCGACTTGCCGGCAATGCCGCGGGCGACTTCCAGGGTCCGTTCCAGCAACTCCGCGACGGGGAAAACACGGGCCACCAGGTTGGCGCGCTCAGCTTCCTCGGCGCCGAGCTGGCGGCCAGTCAGGCACAGCTCCATGGCTTTGGACTTGCCAACGGCGCGGCTCAGGCGCTGGGTGCCACCGATCCCGGGAATCACTCCCAGGTTCAATTCCGGAAGGCCGAAGCGGGCGTTATCGGCGGCGTAGATGAAGTCGCACATCAGCGCCAACTCGCAGCCGCCACCCAAGGCATAACCGGCTACTGCGGCAATCATTGGCTTGCGCCGGGCGCCAATGCGGTCGGCGGCGGCGAAGAAATCGTCCAGGTAGATTTGCGGATAACCCAGCGCGGCCATCTCTTTGATGTCAGCGCCGGCGGCAAAGGCCTTGGTCGATCCGGTGATGACCATGCAGCCGACTTCGGGGTCGGCCTCCAGGCGGTGCAGAGCCAGGTTCAGCTCGGCGATCAACTGACTGTTCAGCGCGTTGAGCGCTTGCGGCCGGTTGAGCGTAATCAGGCCAACGCGCTGTTGCACATCAACCGTTAATGTCTGGTATTCCATCGTTCAGCTCCTGGCCGGCCGACGCTGGGCGCCGGCCGGAAGAGATCATTTAAGGGTGATGGTGGTGTTCACCGAGCCGCCGGTGTCATCCTCGTCGAACCAGCGCTGGGTGACCGTCTTGGTCTGGGTGTAGAAGGTCACCACTTGTTTGCCATAGGGGCCCAGGTCACCGAGTTTGGAGGCGCGCGAACCGGAGAACGAGAACAGCGGGACCGGTACAGGGATCGGCACGTTGATGCCTACCTGGCCGACGTCGATTTCTTCCTGGAAGTGACGGGCCGCAGCGCCGGAGCGGGTGAACAGGGCGGTACCGTTGCCATTCGGGTTGGCGTTGATGATCTCGATCGCTTCGCTCAAGCTGGCGGCGTGCATGACGCACAGCACCGGGCCGAAGATTTCTTCGCGGTACACGGACATTTGTGCAGTGACGCCGGAGAATATGGTCGGGCCGACGAAGTTGCCGTCCTGGTAGCCAGGCACGCTTGGGTTGCGCCCATCCAGTTCGAGCCTGGCGCCTTCTTCGATGCCGCTGGCGATCAGGCTGTTGACGCGATCCAGGGCCGCGCAGGAGATCACCGGGCCGATGTCGGTGCCAGGTTCGGTGCCGCCATTGATCTTGAGGGTTTTGGTCCGCTCGATCAGGTCCGGCAACCAGGTCTGCGCTTCACCCACCAGAATGACCACCGGCAGGGCCATGCAGCGCTGACCGGCGGCGCCGAAGGAGGCGCCCAGCAGGTTGTTCAACGTCTGCTGCTTGTTGGCATCGGGCAGGACGATGGCGTGGTTCTTCGCGCCCATCATGCACTGTGCGCGTTTGCCGTTCTGCGTAGCGCGGTTGTAGACATGGGTGCCGACCTTGGTCGAACCAACGAAGGACACGGCTTTGATGTCCGGGTGGTCACAGATCAGGTTCACCGCGTCGACGCCGCCGTGGATGACATTGAGCACGCCCTTGGGTACACCGGCCTCCAGGGCCAGTTCGACCAGGCGCATGGTCACCAGCGGGTCTTGCTCGGACGGCTTGAGGATGAAGGTGTTGCCGGTGGCGATGGCCATCGGGAACATCCACAGCGGGATCATCGCCGGGAAGTTGAACGGGGTGATGCCGGCACACACGCCCAGCGGCTGCATCAAGGTGTAGGTGTCGACGCCATTGGCGACGTTGTTGGCCAACTCACCCATCTGCAGATTGCCGATGGAGGCGGCGTGCTCGACCACCTCCAGGCCGCGGAACACATCACCTTCGGCATCCGGCAGGGTTTTGCCCTGTTCAGCGGTGAGCAGGGCGGCCAGTTCCTTGATGTTCTCGCGGATCAGTTGCTGGTATTTGAAGAAGATCCGGGAGCGGGCGCCGATCGGAGTCTTGCGCCAGGTCTTGAAGGCTTCCTTGGCGCTGGCCACGGCGGCGTCCATTTCCTCTGCGGTGGCGAAGGGCACGCGGGCCAGGACTTCCTGGGTGGCCGGGTTGACCACGTCGCGCCACTGAGTGCTACGCGATTCGACGAATTCGCCGTTGATGAGAAGCTTGACGCTAGGAATGCTGGAGGAGGTCATTTTCGGGTCCTGTCTACTTTCTTTGAGTCGAGTAAGGCCCCTCGGCCTGGTTGGCCGAGCGGTCGTGTTTGAATTCAGGAGGGCCGGCGTACCGGCCCGGGTTTAGCCCTTGAGCTGTGGGAAGTCTTCTTCGAAGTACTCTTGCGCGCCGCGTGCATCGCTCTGGCGGCGCTGCACTTCCATCTGTCGCAGTTCCACCCGCCGGATCTTCCCGGAGATGGTCTTGGGCAGTTCGCTGACGAATTCGATACGTCGCACCCGCTTGTAGGGCGCCAGGTGCTCGCGGGCGAAGGCGAGGATGTTACCGGCCAGTTCGGCACTGCCGGGTTCGTCATGGGCCAGGATCAGGAACGCCTTGGGCACGGCCAGGCGTAGAGGGTCCGGGCTTGGAACCACGGCCACTTCCATCACCGCCGGGTGCTCGATCAGTGCGCTTTCCAGCTCGAAGGGACTGATGCGGTAGTCGGAGGCTTTGAACACATCGTCGGCACGGCCGACAAAGGTGATGTAGCCATCCTCGTCGATCTGCGCGGTGTCGCCGGTGCGGTAGTAGCCGTCGCGCATTACTTCTGCGGTTTTTTCGGGGCTGTCCTCGTAGCACAACATTAGGCCGAGCGGACGCACGTCCAGTGGCAGGGCTACTTCTCCCTCGTTGCCGGGTACGCCGTCGGGGTCAAGCATGGTCACCCTGTAGCCCGGCAGAGGACGGCCCATGGAGCCGGGTTTGAGCAGTTGGCCGGGTGTATTACCGACCAGAGCGGTGGTTTCCGACTGACCGAAACCATCACGCAGCGGCAAGTCCCAGGCATGCAGGATCTGCTCGATGATCTCCGGGTTCAGTGGCTCACCGGCGCCCACCAGTTCGCGAAGGTTCAGGCGCTGCTTGTAACTGGCCAGGTCCTCCTGAATCAGCATGCGCCACACGGTGGGCGGGGCGCACAGGCTAGTGACGCCATAGCGCTCCAGCGCGCCAAGCAGGGCCGGGGCGCTGAAGCGCGCGACGTTGTGGATGAAGATGCAGGCGCCGGCGTTCCACGGTGCGAAGAGGCAGCTCCAGGCATGTTTGGCCCAGCCCGGTGACGAAATGTTCAAGTGCAGGTCACCCGGCTGCAGGCCGATCCAGTACATGGTCGACAGGTGGCCGACCGGGTAGCTCTGGTGGCTGTGCAGCACCATCTTCGGCTTGGAGGTAGTGCCGGAGGTGAAGTACAGCAGCATCGGGTCGGTGGCTAGCGTGCGGTCCTCGACGTCGAACTGCTCGGAATAGTCGTTGGCGGCGCTGTGCGGGGTCCAGCCGGCGGGGGCCGGGCCGACGCAGATGCGGCTGCAGCCTTCTCCCAGGCCGACGAACTTGTCGACATGGGCGCTGCCGACCACCAGGTGACGAACCTGGCCGCGCTCGATGCGGTCGCCCAGGTCATCGGGGGTCAGCAGGGCGGTGGCGGGGATAACGACGGCACCAAGCTTGAAGGCGGCCAGCATGGTTTCCCACAAGGCGACATCATTGCCGAGCATCAGCAGGATGCGCTCGCCGCGGCGTACGCCGAGGGCACGCAAGTGGTTGGCCACCTGATTAGAGCGCGAGGCCAGTTGCTGGAAGCTGTAGCGTTGTTCGCTGCCGTCTTCTTCGACGATCCACAGGGCGTTGGCCTGGTTGCCCTCGGCCATGGCATCGAAGTAATCCAGTGCCCAGTTGAACTCGTTCAGTTGCGGCCAGCGGAAGTCACGCACGGCAGTGGCGTAGTCGGTACGGTGGGCCAGCAGGAAGTCTCGAGCGGCGAGGAACGGTTGGCAGTTGCTGTTCATTGGAGTCTCCATCGATCGTGGTGACGATCGGCGCGGGTACAGGTACGGGATGGTCAGGCGGCGAAGGGGGCTTCGCTGCGGGCAGCAATGCGTACGAGACGCGTGCAGGTACCTGAGAGCGGGGAGACGGCGGCAAGCATGGATGTCTTCACGGTGTATGCCCTTGTTTGTTTTTGTTGGGTCTGGCGCGGTTCATGACCAGGCGCTTGAGCCCAGTATATGCATGCAAAAATCAATTAAAAATGCTCATAAAAACCGGTGCGTTGTGCAAAAAAATCATAGAGGTGGCGCGTTGGATTGGGGGGCACTCGCACTCTCAGGCAATGCGAGCGGCCCCCGTCTGGCGGGGGGATTTACCACAGCGCCAGGGTATAGCTGAGGATCAGGCGGTTTTCATCCAGGTCGCTGCCGAAGTTGGTCGAGCGCACTGTCGCATTGCGCCATTTCACCCCGACATTCTTCAACGGCCCGCTCTGCACGACATAGCCAATGTCGGTATCGCGTTCCCATTCCTTGCCTTCCGGGCGATTGCCGCCCAGATCGATGTTGTCACCGGTGAGGTAGCGGGTCATGAAGGTCAGGCCCGGTACGCCAATGGCCGCGAAGTTGTAGTCGTAGCGCGCCTGCCAGGACTTTTCGTCCTTGCTGGCGAAGTCGCCGATCTGCACGAAGTTCACCAGGAACGCATCGGTGCCGTTGATGTAGGCGTAGCCGGTGTCGCCGCTCATGCCTTGATAACCCAGGCCCAACGCATGCCCGCCGAGGTTGTAGGTGAACATCGCGCCGATGGCGTTGTTATCGACATTGCTGCCGCCATCGTCCGTGGAGCGGGCGAAGCGCAGATCCGTCTTCAGCGATTGGCCGGTTGTGACCGGCAACACGTAGGTCAGGTTGACCAGGTGCTGACTGTAGAAGTTGTCGAGGTGACCGTAGCTGTAGCCGGTGGCGAGGTTGCTGGTCCATTTGTAGTTCAGGCTGGCGAAATCGAAGCTGTCGCTGTCGAGATGACGTGTGGTGATGCCCTTGGCGCCGGTGCGGGTGATGCCCATGTCCTCGTAATCCGAGGAGTCGCGCTGATTGACCTGCGTCAGTCGTCCGGCATCCACGGTCAGGCCTTCGAGTTCCAGCGACGTCAACTGACCGCCCTTGAAGGTTTGTGGCAACAGCCGTGAATCGTTGGCCAGTACCGTCGGCAGTTTCGGCAGCAGCGTGCCGAGTTTCAGCGTGCTTTTCGAGGCGCGCACTTTGGCGGTCAGGCCCAGTTCGCCGTACTCGTCCTGCGCACCTTTGCTTGTGTCACGGTGGCGTTTGAGCAGGCCGGAACCTGCGCGATCAGGGCTGGAGTCGAGCTTGACGCCGAGCAGGCCGATGGCATCGAAACCGACACCGATCAAACCGTCGGTGAAGCCCGACTCATAGCGCAGCAGGAAACCCTGGGCCCATTCCTCTTGTTTGGATTGGGCGGCGTTGGTCTGACGATAATCTCGGTTGAAGTAAAAGTTGCGCAGTTCCAGGCTGGCCTTGCTGTCTGCGAGGAAGTCCGCGTGGACCTGGGTGGCAACGCTGCTGCCTGCCAGGAGCAGGGTGAAAAGGATGGGTTTCATTGCTTGCCTCTTGTTGTTATAAGCAAGCCGTTCCCGCACTGGCCGGGGCCGGTGGAGGGAAGACTCGTTGGAGGTGCCCTGCGCCGGGTGGCGCAGGGCGGGAGTAAAAAAGCGCGACGCTAAGGGGCGAACTCGCGCTCGGGGCATAGACCCCGGGAAGCTGCAGCGTTAGTGACTGCTGGCCATAGCAGCGCCCAGGCCAGTCTGGGCGCGGACGAACTGATCGGCATAGGCAGCACGCTCGCGGTCGGCACGCTCGCTACGGTCCAGTTTGGACGCCACCACGATGACCAGGAAGGCCAAAGGCATGGAGAACAGCGCCGGCTGGTCGTAGGGGAAGATTGCCTGGGCATGGCCCAATACGCCGACCCACACCGACGGAGAGCCGATGACCAGGGCCAGGGCGCTGATCAGGCCAGTCAGACCACCATAGAGGGCGCCACGGGTGGTCAAGCCACCCCAGTACATGGCCATGATCAATACCGGGAAATTCGCAGAGGCCGCTATGCCAAACGTCAGGCCGACCAGGAAGGCGATGTTCTGGCCCTCGAACAGAATGCCGAGGGAAATCGCGACGATGCCCAGACCGACAGTGGCGATGCGCGACACTCGCATTTCCTGCTTCTCGTCGGCCTGGCCCTTCTTCAGTACCGAGGCATAAAGGTCGTGAGAGATGGCCGAGGCGCCGGCCAGCGCCAGGCCGGCCACCACTGCAAGAATGGTGGCGAAGGCCACGGCGGAGAGGAATCCGAGAAACAGGTTGCCGCCCACCGCTTTAGCCAGATGCATGGCAACCATGTTGCCGCCGCCGATCATGGCGCCGCCGAGCTTGCCGTCGACATAGTACTGCGGGTCTGTGCCGACGATGACGATGGCGGTGTAGCCCAGGATGCAGACCACCAGGAAGAAGAAGCCGATGAACACCGTGGCGAATAGCACCGATTTGCGCGCCTCCTTGGCATTGGGTACGGTGAAGAAGCGCATCAGAATGTGCGGCAGGCCGGCGATGCCGAAGACCAGTCCGAGGGACAGTGACACCGCGTTGATCGGGTCGGCCAGCAAGGTGCCCGGGCCCATAATCTGCACGCCGCTGGCATGCACCGCCACGGCTTGGGCGGCCAGCGTCTCGAAGCTGAAGCCGAAACGGCTCAGGGCCATCAGCATCAGGGTCGTGCCGCCGGCCAGCAGCAGGACCGCCTTGGTGATCTGCACCCATGTGGTGGCAAGCATGCCGCCGAAGATCACGTAGACCAGCATCAGCAGGCCGACCACCACCACCGCCGTGCGATAGTCGAGGCCGAACAGCAGCTTGATCAACTGGCCAGCACCGACCATCTGCACCACCAGGTAGCAACACACCACCGTCAGCGAACCGAGGGCGGCGAAGCTGCGCACGCGAGTTTGATCCAGGCGGAAGGAGACGATGTCGGCGAATGTATAGCGGCCCAGGTTGCGCAGGCGCTCGGCCATCAGGAAGGTGACGATGGGCCAGCCGACGAAGAAGCCAATGATATAGATGAAGCCGTCATAGCCCTTGGCGAACACCAGGCTCGAGAGGCCCAGCAAAGTGGCCGCCGACATGTAGTCACCGGCGATCGCCAGGCCATTCTGAAAGCCCGTGATACCGCCGCCGGCACTGTAGAAGTCGGCAGCGGAGCGCGTGCGACGGGACGCCCACCAAGTGATCAGCAAAGTGGCGAGGACGAAGATGAAGAACATGCCGATGGCATGCACATTGAGCGGTTGCTTCTCCGCGGTGATGGGTGCGGCGTTGGCCAGCAGGGGGCTGAGGGCGAGAAGGGCGAGTAGGCGTTTCATGCGCGGGTCTCCTGGAGGATCTGCGCGCTGAGCGCGTCGAAACGGGTGTTGGCGGTGTTCACGTACCAGGCGGTAAGTAGCCAGGACAGCAGGATAATTGCCACGCCGACCGGCATGCCGAGGCTGAGGTGACTGCCGTCGTACAGTGGCAGGTGCAACCAGGCAGGTGCGAAGGCCACTACCATGATGAAGCTGTAATAGACAGCCAGGACTGCGCCGCTCAGTGACCAAGCCAGGAGCGCGCGCTGGCGGGTGAGTCGCTGGAACTTGGGATTGGCCCTGACCTGGGCGCAGGTCAGGGCGTGGTTCGGATGATCAGTCGTCATAGTGAGGCTCCGCTTTTAATTGTTGTTGTTTTCCGGCCTTTTGAGGGGCGTACGGGTACCCGGGCGACGTCCCGAAGCGGAGCGTCACCTGAATGCTGCTGGAGTCGTTGCTGCCCTGGCGATCTTCCGGAGGCAAGGGTTGAAATGGCAGGTGTGGCGCCGACAGGAAACCCGCCGTATTAGCCCTCGGCGGGCGCGATGGTGGCAGTGATTGCGCTGTCGCGCAGCCGCCTGTTTTCGGCTTGAAAGCAGTGTTTTTTACCCTGCATTCATGCCGTTAGCCCTGGTTGAAATCGGGGCTTTTCCGGTTGAGAAACGATGCTGGTCAAACCAGGCTGAATGCGAGTATATGTTGGCTAATTTCCAATATGTATTGGCAGAAAAGCCTGATGAATATGCAAAAAAGCACAACGCAAAGTCACGTGAATTGGGACGATATGCGTTTCTTTCTCGAGGTCGCCCGTGCACGCACCGCGAGTGGCGCAGCGCGCCGTTTGGGGGTGGACTACACCACGGTGTCGCGGCGCATCCGCGCCCTTGAGCAAAGCCTTGGCGCACTGCTTTTCGAGAAGTCCCGAGCGTCGGGTTTCGTCATGACTATCGAGGGGCAGCGCCTGGTCAGTCACGCCGAAACTCTGGAAAGTACGCTGCTGGCAGCCTGCGAGCAGGTTTCCGGAACCACCGGGGGGCTCGCCGGGCACCTGCGTATAGGCTGTACCGAAGCTTTCGGCTCCTGTTTCGTCACCACGCAGATGAGCCACTTCATCATCCACTATCCGCATATCTCCGTGGACATCCTGCCGGTCCCGCACTTCGTCAATCTGTCACGGCGCGAGGCAGACATCGCCATCACCCTGGAGCGGCCTGAGCGCGGTCCGTACGTGTGCTCGCGGCTGTGCGACTACCGTCTGCGTCTGTATGCGACACCGGAGTACCTGGCCAATCATTCGCCGATTGCCAGTCGCGAGGACCTGGCCGGTCACCCATTCGTGACCTATGTCGAGGATCTGGCCTTCAGCTTCAAGCTGCTCTACCTGAACGACCTGCTGCCCGGCGCGCACAGCCGCCTGCGCAGCACCAGCGTAGTTTCCCAGTACCATGCGGCGCTGGAAGGGCGCGCGCTGGCCATCCTGCCTTGCTTCCTCGCCGGTCCCGACCCGCGCCTGTGCGAAGTGCTACCGGATCAGGTGGAGGTCACTCGACAGTTCTGGATGTACTACAGCGAGGACCTGCGCAAGCTCAAGCGGATCACCTTGGTAGCCGACTATTTGCGCGCCTGTGCTGAACTCAATCATCCGCTGCTGATGGGCGAGTCCCGCGCGATGGCCTACCTGCCGTCGCCCTGAGTTGCAAGTCTGGGCCGCGGCTGCCGGCGCAGTGCCTACAGTCGCTGGCGAGGGCTCATTGGCCTGGCCACGGTGAGCCTGGATTCATGCATTCAGCGGACCTTGGCGATCAGCCGCGAGTTACGCGCATTGCGCAAGGCCAGTTGTTCAATGGTCTGGGTCGCGTGTTCGGCTTCTTCGCGAGCCTTGAGGATCACGCCGTGATGTTCCGATTTGCTGCACACCGGGTCGGCGTTGCTCGCGTCCCCCGTGAGCATGAATGCCTGGCAGCGACAGCCGCCGAAGTCTTTTTCTTTCTCGTCGCAGGAAC
>NZ_AKJE01000001.1 GCF_000282495.1 Pseudomonas sp. GM79 | reverse complement strand
TGGCAGCCGCCACTCGCACTCCTACATGGAATCGTTGCCTGACTTCGTCAAGCTGGCCGAGGCCTATGGCCATGTTGGCGTGCGCATCACCGAATCGAAAGATTTGAAGTCGAAGATGGAAGAGGCGTTCGCCATGAAAGATCGCCTGGTGGTTATCGATATTTCGGTCGACACCAGCGAGCACGTCTACCCGATGCAGATCAAAGACGGCTCCATGCGCGATATGTGGCTGAGCAAGACGGAGCGTACTTAATCATGCGGCACATTATTTCCTTGCTTCTGGAAAACGAACCGGGCGCTCTGTCTCGTGTAGTCGGCCTGTTCTCGCAGCGCAACTACAACATCGAAAGCCTGACCGTGGCACCCACCGAAGACCCGACTCTGTCGCGTCTGACGCTGACCACTGTCGGCCATGATGAAGTCATCGAGCAGATCACCAAGAACCTGAACAAGCTGATCGAAGTGGTAAAACTGGTCGACCTGTCGGAGAGTGCTCATATCGAGCGCGAACTGATGCTGGTCAAGGTCAAGGCCACCGGCGCCCAGCGCGCCGAGATCAAGCGCACCACCGATATTTATCGCGGGCAGATCGTTGATGTCAGCGCTAGCGTGTATACCGTTCAATTGACCGGTACCAGCGACAAGCTCGACAGCTTCATTCAATCGATCGGGACTGCCTCGATTCTGGAAACCGTACGCAGTGGCGTCACCGGGATTGCCCGCGGCGACAAAGTACTGAGCATTTAAACCAAATTAGCGAATGGCCTGAAGGGCCAGATATAAAGGGGAAATTCATGAAAGTTTTCTACGATAAAGACTGCGACCTGTCGATCATCCAGGGCAAGAAAGTTGCCATCATCGGTTACGGTTCCCAGGGTCACGCTCAAGCGTGCAACCTGAAAGACTCCGGCGTTGACGTTACTGTCGGTCTGCGTAAAGGTTCGGCTACTGTTGCCAAAGCTGAAGCCCATGGCCTGAAAGTGACTGACGTTGCTACCGCCGTAGCGGCTGGCGACC